>NZ_JANCOF010000004.1:0-242311 GCF_024295845.1 Streptococcus sp. CF8-6
ATTAAGCGGGTGTAGTTTAGTGGTAAAACTACAGCCTTCCAAGCTGTTGTCGCGAGTTCGATTCTCGTCACCCGCTTTGAACTTTGTTCAATTACCAAGTTTTTTAAACTTGGGCGCGTAGCTCAGGTGGTTAGAGCGCACGCCTGATAAGCGTGAGGTCGGTGGTTCGAGTCCACTCGTGCCCATTAATAGGAGAATTACTCAAGAGGCTGAAGAGGACGGTTTGCTAAATCGTTAGGTCGGGTAACCGGCGCGGGGGTTCGAATCCCCCATTCTCCGTACGTTAAGAGAGCTGTTAGGCTCTTTTTTGTATGTAAATCCCCCTTCTAAATCATTAAAAGGGGGATTTGTTTATTACCAACTTGTTAGTGATATTTCTCCGCTATTTAGCCAGATAGTATGTTTATCTTCAAATTCGACTTGTAGTTGGCCAGATTCTGAGATTTCTTTTGCAAGACCTTTCTCAAATTTTCCGTCTAGCTGGAATGTAACTTCTTTTCCAAGAACGATTGATCTTTCTTTATAGATATAAAGTAGCTCATCTGAATCCGTATTGTAGAAACAATTCCATATTTCGCTGATGAGCTCATTACGACTAATTGGTGCAGGTGGCATAAATAGGCTGCCTGCTTTTTCTTTTAGGTCTTCTGGGAAGTCTGCTATAGAAAAATTTATACCAAGTCCGATAATGACGTCTGTAACCAAGCCTGTCTCAACTGATGTCATCGCTTCGGTGAGGATACCTGCTATCTTTTTATTTTTAAAGTAGATGTCATTTACCCATTTGATATCTACTTCTATCATAGTTAGGTTTTTAATGGCTTTGTAGACTGCAGCAGCTACAAGGAGAGTATAGGATGGGAGTTTTTCGTAGGGAAGGTTTGGTTGAATATGCAAGGACATATAGATTCCCCCCTGAGATGGAGAATAGTAGGGGCGTTGAAAGCGGCCACGACCTGCTGTTTGACAGGTTGAAAGATAGAGTGTATTTCCTTGGTTTCCAGCCTCAATCCCTTCTTTTGCATCTGTTTGTGTTGATTTGGTCTCAGGTTTGTAGTGAATGGTTAAGTTTGTTTTCTCGTGAATCAAATCAGGCAATATCAGATCGCCTTGAATAAGCTTGTAGCCTCTATTTTTGATACTGTCAATTTCTAGCCCTTCTTGTTGAAGACGTTGGATCGCTTTCCATATGGACGTACGACTTAAATTCAGTTCTTCTCCGATTTTTTCTCCGCTAACATAATCGTTTTCTCTAGCTAATATTTGGTAGACTAGTTGGTGTGATTTCATTGATTTTCCTTTCTAGCTGAGAGGGAATGAGAGTATTCTTTTCGAGTTTGACTAGGTGTTTTATGAAAAAACTGCTTGTAGGCTTTTGAGAAATGTAGTGGATCTGAAAAACCCACAGAATACGCAATGATTTTGATCGTTTCATTGGTGTGTTCTAGTAACTGTTGCGCACGGTTCATTCGAACGAAAAGTAAATACTCTTTTGGAGAGAGTTGGTGAAATTCTTTAAACACACTAGTTAAGTAACTTCTATGAACCGATAGCTCTTTTGCTAAATCTTGAATGGTGAGCGATTGTGGATAGTGACTATCAATTAATCGTTTGCAGTCAAGATAGAGTTGGTGGGTTGATGAAATATTCTCTTTTTTCTGATTAGGAGCAATAGTTCCTAGATGAAACATCAGTTCATGGAGTTGTCCCATGATGTGGAGTTGAGCCAATTCATTTGATTTTGTAATCTGAGCGAAACGGACAATATTTTCAACGAGTTTTGCAGTTGTCTGGGTATGACTAGTTTCAGATTGGATGAGGTAGGATTGGTCAGAAATTTGAGATAGAGCAAAGTAGTCAGGTGCTCTTCCTCCAGTGATCCCCAACCAGTAGTAAGCCCAAGGATCCTGGCTATCTGCTTGATAGAATGTTAATTCATCTGGTTTTAGTAAAAAGAAATCTCCCGCCTTTAAATCAACAATTTTCCCCTTATAATGGAATTGACCTTTTCCTTTAGTGATGTAATGGAGTACATAGGTATCTCGAATAGCTGGGCCAAAAGAGTAGTTAGGCGTGCATTCTTCATAGCCGTAAAAGCTAAGAGAAAGATCAATTGTTCCAGTCTGGTATTCTGAAAAAACGAGCATGTGCCACCTCCTACCTAACATTTTACCATACTTTGTAGACATTTCTCTATTTTAGAAAGCGCTTTTATTTGCTAAAATTTTATTAAGAAATCAATGAGGTACAATTTATGGGAATTCGGATAGAGAATAATCTATTTTACGTTGAGAGTAAAGGTCTAAGTTTGATTATTGAAAATAGGGATGGATTCTTATTATTAAAACATTTAGGAAAGACTATTAAGAACTATAGAGGTACTAATAGTGTTTACGAACGCGATCATGCTTTTTCTGGTAATCCCATAGCTACTAATCGAACCTTTAGTTTGGATACGCAACGTCAGATTTTTGGACAACATGGTTTGGGTGACTTTAGAAAACCAACTTTACAGGTTCAACATGATGCAACTGAAGTAACAGACTTTCGATTTGTAGAAGCAAAGATTTTAAAAGGTCAGAATGGTCCACAGGGTTTACCTTCTCCACACAGCATGGATGATACAGAGACGCTTGCCTTGATTTTAGAAGATTCTAAGGCTCAACTTAGTCTGACTTTGTATTATACTGCTTTTGATAATGATGCGACAATTGCTAGTTACAGCAAATTGGAGAATAATAGTAATCAGGAAGTTGTCATTCATAAGGACTTTTCTTTCATGGCTGATTTTCCTGCTGCAGCTTACGAAATAGTGACTTTACAGGGAGCTTATGCCCGTGAAAAGACTGTTCGACGTCAACAGGTAGAACAAGGAATCTTTTCGATTAGTTCGAACCGTGGAGCTTCTGGGCATGCTCAAACACCAGCTCTTCTATTATGTGATCAAGGAGTTACAGAGGATGCAGGGAATGTGTTTGCTCTGCAACTACTGTATAGTGGAAACTTCGAAGCTTTTGTCCAAAAGAATCAACTGAATGAAGTTCGAGTGGCTATTGGTATTAATCCAGAAAATTTTTCTTGGAAGTTAGATTCTAAGGAAAAATTTGAAACACCGGTAGCTTTAGTGACCTATTCAGATAAGGGATTAACTGGTATTAGTCATGAAAGTCAGAATTTTGTACTTAAGCATATTATGCCAAGTAAATTTTCTAAAAAAGAGCGTCCAATTCTTATCAATAACTGGGAAGCTACCTACTTTGACTTTCAGAGAGAAAAACTGTTAGAACTAGCTGATGAAGCTAAGAAAGTTGGAATAGAACTTTTTGTATTAGATGATGGGTGGTTTGGTAATCGCTTTGATGATAATCGTGCTTTAGGTGACTGGCGTGTTAATGAGGAAAAATTGGGTGGAAGTCTAGAAAGTCTGATTTCAGCTATCCATGAAAGAGGTTTGCAGTTTGGGCTTTGGTTAGAACCTGAGATGATTTCTGTTGATAGCGACTTGTATCGTAAACATCCTGACTGGGCTATTCAGGTTTCAGGTTATGAGCATACCTATTCTAGAAATCAATTAGTACTTAATCTTGCCAATTCTCAGGTAGTAGAATATTTGAAAAGTGTTTTAGATGAACTCCTCTCTCATCATGATATTGACTACATCAAATGGGATATGAACCGCAATATCACTAATCTGGGGAATGGTTCAGTTTATCTGGAAACCCAGATGCAGTCTCATCAGTACATGCTGGGGCTTTACGAACTCGTTTCTTATTTGACAGAGAAACATAGTCATATTCTCTTTGAGTCCTGCTCTGGTGGCGGTGGCAGAAATGATCTTGGTATGATGCGTTATTTCCCACAAGTCTGGGCTAGTGATAATACTGATGCTATTACACGTTTACCAATTCAATACGGTTCATCCTATCTCTATCCAGCCATTTCTATGGGGGCTCATGTGTCAGCAGTACCAAATCATCAGATGGGACGAATGACACCATTGGAAACTCGTGGTCATGTGGCAATGATGGGAAATCTGGGTTATGAGCTTGATTTGACAAGTTTATCAGATGAAGAGAAGTCTGAGATTGCTAATCAGGTGAACTTGTATAAAGAATTGCGACCAGTAGTCCAGTTGGGAAATCAGTATAGGTTAATCAATCCCGATGCTGAATCCAACGAAGCAGCTGTACAATTTAACTATGGAAATCAGACGATCGTAACCTACGTCCGAGTCCTATCAGTTGTGGAAACAATGGAAACCACCTTGAAACTGAAAGACTTAGAAGTGGAAGGGCTTTATGAGCTGGAAGGGACAAACATTGTTTATTCGGGTGCAGAGCTCATGTATGCAGGTTTAACTGTTACCCTATCACCAGGAGATTTTTTGAGTAGACAGTATAAATTCAAAAGACTATAATAAAAGCGTATAAATTTATCAAGGAGGCATTCCAATGAAATGGTATAAGAAAGCAGGTTTTCTTTTAGTAGCTGGGGCAAGTTTACTAGGCCTAGTGGCTTGTGGTCAGAACAATCAATCAGCTGATGGAAAGGTAACGATTGAGTTTTTTAACCAGAAGACCGAGATGGCAGATACCTTGCAAAGGATAGTGGATGATTTTGAAAAGGAACACCCTAATATTGATGTGAAGCTGACTACAGTACCTTCAGCTGGAATTGTGCTAAAGACTCGGATTTTATCAGGAGATGTTCCAGATATTATTAATATCTATCCTCAAAATATGGATTTTCAGGAGTGGGCGAAGGCAGGCTATTTTGCAGATATGACAGGAAAACCCTATCTTGAGAACATCAAGAATGACTATGCCGAAAAGTATGCAATCAATAACAAGATTTATAGTGTGCCTTTAACGGCCAATCTTTATGGAGTCTATTACAATAAAACAAAGTTTAAAGAATTAGGACTGGAGGAACCGAAGACTTTTAAGGAGTTTCAAGAGATTGTTAAAAAGATAAAAGATAGTGGGAATTCTCCATTTGCGGTTGCAGGCAATGAAGGATGGACATTAAATGGTTACCACCAACTTTCTCTCATTACTCTTACAGGTAGTGGAGATGCGGCTAATAACTACCTTCGATTTTCAAAACCAAACGCCATCTCTGCAGATGATGCTATTTTAAAAGCAGATGCAGAACGACTCGATTTATTAGCAGATAATGCTCAAGATGGTTGGCGTGGTGCCTCATATAATGATTCGGTGGTAGCATTTTCAAGTGAAAAAGCCTTGATGATGCCACAAGGATCATGGGCATTAGCGGCAATTAATCAACAGGATCCAAAATTTGAGGTGGGGATGTTTGCCTTTCCAGGAGAAGAAGTAGGGAAAGAAGTCACTGTTGGTGCAGGGGACATGGCATTATCAACTTCAGCTACTACCAAACATCCGAAAGAAACCGAAGAATTTATCAGCTATATGACTAGTCCAAAAGCTATGCAATCATACTATGATGTAGATGGATCACCTATTGCGGTAAAAGGCATACAGGAAAAAGAAGATTCAGCGCTTGCAGCTATTTCTAAACTGGCATTTACGGACAAACATTATGTTTGGTTGGGCCAACGCTGGAACTCTGAAGAAGACTTTTTTAATCTAAGTGCAGGTTACCTGATGGATAAAAATCTGAAAAATATGGCAAACAATCTCAATGCTTTCTCTAATCCAATGAAGGCAGATTTGGACTAGAATAGGAGTTAAGATGATATGGCTATTCGAAAATTTTTAAATAAATACTGGGGTTGGACATTTTTACTCATCCCGCTTGCTTTACAAGCTATCTTCTTTTACTTTCCGATGGTGCAAGGTGCTTTCTATAGTTTGACTAACTGGACTGGATTGACCTATAATTATAAATTTGTTGGTTTAAATAACTACAAATTGCTGATGATTGATGGGAAATTCTTCACAGCCATAGCCTTTACTTTGATTTTAACTCTGGCATTGATTATTGGAGAGATTACGATTGGGATGGTTGTGGCACGAGCCTTAAATTCTAAGATGAAGGGACAGACCTTTTTTAGAGCTTGGTTCTTTTTCCCAGCTGTTTTGTCTGGTTTGACAGTTTCCTTGATTTTTAAACAATTCTTCAACTATGGTCTTCCAACGATTGGAAAAATTTTAGGAATTAGCTTTTTACAAGAGAGTCTATTAGGAACACCTGTCGGAGCGGTAGTGGCAACTATTTTTGTTCTTCTATGGCAAGGAGTAGCAATGCCAATTATTCTCTTTCTTGCTGGTCTTCAGAGTATTCCAAATGATATTTTAGAGGCAGCATCAATTGATGGTGCAACAAGCAAACAAACCTTTTGGAAGATTGAATTGCCCTATTTATTGCCAACGATCTCCATGGTTTTTATCTTGGCTCTTAAGTCCGGTTTGACAGCCTTTGACCAGATTTTTGCGTTGACGAGTGGTGGTCCAAATAATGCTACAACGTCTCTTGGACTTTTAGTCTACAATTATGCCTTCAAGAGTAATCAATATGGATATGCGAATGCAATTGCCTTGATTTTATTTTTAATTATTGGAATTGTTTCTCTTATCCAAATCAAGCTATCAAAGAAATTTGAAATCTAATAGAGGAGTCCTACACATGAAAAAAGAAGAAAAATTGAATCAGTTTTGGAAATATGTCCTCTTGATAGTCGGTGGTATTCTTATACTTGTTCCTTTGTTGGTAACAGTGTTTAGTTCTTTCAAGACAACTAAGGATATCATGAATCATTTCTTTAGTTTGCCCAATCCTTTTACCTTAAGTAATTATGAACGATTAATTTCGGATGGAATTGGAGGCTATTTCTGGAATTCAGCAGTTATTACGGTGTTATCATTGATTGTAGTAGCTTTCTTTATACCAGCTGCTGCTTATTCCATTGCTCGAAATATGTCCAAGAAAAAAGCCTTTGCAATAATGTATTCGCTCTTGATCTTAGGGATATTTGTTCCATTTCAGGTGATTATGATTCCCATCACAGTTATGATGAGTAAACTCGGTCTGGCAAATATGTGGGGGCTAGTAATACTCTACCTAACTTATGCTATTCCACAAACTCTCTTCTTGTATGTTGGTTATATAAAAATCAGTGTACCAGATAGTTTGGATGAAGCTGCGGAAATCGATGGGGCTGATCGTTTTACAACTTATCGTCGAATCATTTTTCCAATGTTGAAGCCCATGCATGCGACAACTTTGATTATCAATGCTCTCTGGTTCTGGAATGACTTTATGTTGCCACTCTTGATTCTGAATAAGGATTCCAAGATGTGGACTTTGCCTCTCTTCCAATACAACTACCAAGGTCAATACTTCAATGACTATGGCCCAAGTTTTGCATCCTATATTGTGGGAATTGTAACGATAACCATTGTCTACCTCATCTTCCAAAAACATATCATTTCAGGAATGAGTAACGGGGCAGTGAAGTAACAAGATACAAAGCCCGTTAAAAGCTCACAGTGAAAATAGGGAATCTGAATAAGAAGCCTTGGCTTCTTGGAAGATTCATCTTTTTCACACAGAGCTTAGGGCGTGTTCAATTAAGATACAAAGGGACGGTTCAGCTTGTTGACAATTCTATGTAGAAAACAAGAAAATAGTACGTAGTTGCTTGCAGTCTATATTAGTACTGAACAAAAATCTAAAAATATCTTTCATTTACGAAGCCAGGTCATATGAGACTTGGCTTTCATCAGAAAAAGGAGAACATTTATGTCAATTCAAAATAAAACCATGTTGATTACTTACTCTGATAGTCTTGGAAATAATCTTAAAGACTTGTATGAGAATTTGGAAAAACATTTTGGAGATGCTATTGGGGGAGTTCACCTTCTACCATTTTTCCCGTCAACAGGAGATCGTGGATTTGCACCGGTTGACTATGACGAAGTGGATCCAGCGTTTGGTGACTGGGAGGATGTTAAGCGTTTAGGTGACAAATATTATCTTATGTTTGACTTTATGATTAACCATATTTCTCGTCAATCTAAGTATTATAAGGACTATCAAGAAAAACATGAAGCTAGTGAATTTAAAGATCTTTTTCTAAACTGGGACAAGTTTTGGCCGGAAAATCGTCCGACACAGGCTGATGTGGATTTAATATACAAACGTAAGGATCGTGCACCAAAGCAAGAGATTCTTTTTGCAGATGGTTCAGTAGAACATTTGTGGAATACTTTTGGTGAGGAGCAGATTGATCTTGATGTGACCAAAGAAGTAACGATGGAATTCATCCGTAAGACGATTCAACATCTAGCAAGTAATGGGTGTGATTTGATTCGTCTAGATGCCTTTGCTTATGCGGTGAAGAAATTGGATACCAATGATTTCTTTGTGGAACCAGATATTTGGAATTTATTGGACAGAGTTCGAGATATCGCTGCTGAGTATGGGACAGAGCTCTTACCTGAGATTCATGAACACTATTCGATTCAGTTTAAAATAGCGGACCATGATTACTATGTTTACGATTTTGCCCTTCCAATGGTGACCCTTTATACTCTTTACAGTTCCAGAACAGAGCGTTTGGCTAAGTGGTTAAAGATGAGCCCAATGAAGCAATTTACGACACTAGACACTCATGATGGGATTGGAGTGGTGGATGTCAAAGATATCCTGACTGATGAGGAAATTGACTATGCTTCAAATGAGCTCTATAAGGTTGGAGCGAATGTCAAACGTAAATACTCTAGTGCAGAGTATAACAATCTAGATATCTACCAAATCAATTCAACCTATTATTCTGCGCTTGGAGATGATGATGTCAAGTACTTCCTCGCTCGTTTGATTCAAGCTTTTGCGCCAGGCATTCCTCAGGTTTACTATGTGGGTCTATTAGCAGGTAAGAATGACTTGAAATTATTAGAAGAAACCAAAGAAGGTCGAAATATTAATCGTCATTACTATAGCAACGAGGAAATAGCAGAAGAAGTCCAACGTCCTGTGGTGAAGTCTCTTCTCAATCTATTTTCTTTCCGTAACCGTTCAGAAGCCTTTGAACTAGAAGGGACTATAGAGGTGGAAACACCAACCGCTCACAGCATTGTAATCAAACGTCAAAATAAAGACAAGTCCGTAACAGCAGTAGCAGAAATTGATTTGCAAAGTCAGACCTATCAAGTAGTGGAAAACGGCAGAAAAATTCAGTTCTAGTACTATATTGATGACAGAGTTTTTTGTGGTGAAAACGTGTTCAATGTTCCCAAATGACGGAAAAAATGGTAGAATATAAAGATAGTTTAGCATTTATCTTCTGGAGAAATCCAGAACAGAAAGGATCCGTTTTGAAATCAATTGGATTACTGGATAAGATAAGAGGGCTTTCGAAAAAAGATTTCTTTTTGTATCTGATGATCATAAGTATCTTTTTACCTTTTTATTTGTTCTTAGCTCTCTTTGCTTTATATTTGATAGGTTTACTCGTTACTGGTGAGATGAAGGGAATTATCAAAGGATTGGCCAAACATCCTGTACTTCTCTTTTTTATTGCCTACAGTAGTATCATCTCCATCGTCGCCAAGAACTGGCTTGGATTGGTTGCATCTTTACTGATGTTTCTCTTCCTCATTTTCTTTAGTTTCTACCAGAAACGTCTGACACATGCTTTCTTTCGACTGATACTGCAGACAATCTTGTTTGGTAGTGTGCTCTCTGCTGTTTTTGCTACTTTGGAGCATTTTCAAATTGTAAAGAAATTTAACTACGCCTTTCTTTCGCCCAATATGCAAGTATGGCACCAGAACCGTGCAGAGGTCACCTTCTTTAATCCGAACTACTATGGGATTATCTGTTGCTTCTGTATCATGATTGCCTTTTACCTCTTTACAACGACGAAGCTAAGATGGTTGAAAGTCTTTTGTGTGCTAGCAGGTTTTGTAAATCTATTTGGCTTGAATTTTACGCAAAATAGAACAGCCTTTCCTGCCATCATCGCTGGTGCCATCATTTATCTCTTTACAACCATTAAAAACTGGCGCGCCTTCTGGCTCAGTATTGGAGTTTTCGGGATTGGCCTTTGTTTCCTCTTCTCAAGCGATTTGGGTGTCCGTATGGGAACGCTAGATTCTTCAATGGAGGAGCGAGTTTCAATCTGGAATGCGGGTATGACTTTGTTTAAACAAAATCCGATTTGGGGTGAGGGTCCACTGACCTATATGAATTCCTATCCGAGAATTCATGCACCTTACCACGAACACGCGCATAGTCTTTACATCGATACTATTTTAAGTTATGGTTTGATTGGAACCATTCTCCTATCCATTTCTTCGGTGATTCCGGTTCACATGATGATGGATATGAGTCAGGAGTCTGGCAAACGACCAATTATCGGTCTTTATCTCTCCTTCCTTACAGTAGTTGCTGTACATGGAATTTTTGACTTGGCTCTCTTTTGGATTCAGTCAGGATTCATCTTCTTGCTGGTTATGTGCAGTCTACCACTGGAACATCGAACACTGGTGTCTGAAATGACAGATTAAGTTACTCAAGAACGAAGATCTTCTACTCTAGGTAGGAGGTCTTTTTTGTTGGTGAAAATTATTTCTAAATCGAAATAGTTGACAGATGGAACGATAGGTGTTACAATAAAAACAATTCGATATAGAAATAAATTGGAGAGATCATGAAAGATAGTCATTTAGTTGCCCATCATATTCGTTTATTGAATGGGCGGATTTTTCAAAAGTTACTGAGTCAGGATCCTGAGGCTCTTTATCGGAGTGAACAGGGAAAGATTTTAGCGGTTTTATGGAATAGTGAGACAGGTTGCGCTACAGCCACAGATATTGCGCTGGCGACTGGACTTGCTAACAATACGCTCACAACCATGATAAAGAAACTTGAGGAGCAAAACCTGGTCATCATTAGCCCATGTGGAATAGATAAGAGAAAGAAGTATGTCAAGCTAACGGAGCAAGGTTTGTCCCAGAAAGAAATTGGCCAGCGTGTCAGTCAAAAATTGGATGCAATTTTTTATAAAGGATTCACTGAGGAAGAAATTCGTCAATTTGAAAGTTATCAAGAACGCATCTTAGAAAATTTAAAAGAAAATGAGGCATAAATCATGTCAAAACAAGTTGAAAATGCTCACAACCTATACATTCATGCTATTCAAGATGGACGAGTTGCTGAGGCTCAGGCCCAGTCTGTAGGAGATACCTACATTCAACACTCGACAGGAGTGCCAGATGGGAAAGAAGGGTTTGCGGCTTTCTTTGCAAATTTCTTTGAGCGCCATCCCGAGCGTGAGATGAAAATTGTTCGCACTATTGAAGACGGCAATCTAGTCTTCGTCCATGTTCATCAATATCTCAATGGTGGGGAAGCTCAATGGGTGACGACAGATACTTTCCGTGCGGATGAGAATGGTCGTATCGTGGAGCATTGGGATGTTATTGACTACTATCGTGCTCCAGAAAACGGCCAATTAGACCAGATTTTTGGAGATTTTAAGATCAAGGATTTGGATAAGACAGCAGAAAATAAAAAGTTGGTTCGCCGTTTCTTGACAGAAATTTTCCAAAATGGGGAACTGGAGCAGTGGAATGATTATGTGGCAGACGATCTGATTCAGCATAATCATGAGATTAGCCAAGGAAGTGATGCTTATAAAAACTATGTGGCTGAACATGGTGTCACTTTCGACTTTGTTTTCCAGCTTTTGGGACAAGGAAACTATGTGGTTAGCTATGGACAGACTCATATTGATGGAGTTGCCTATGCTCAGTATGACATCTTCCGTTTGGAGAACGGCTTGATTGTGGAGCATTGGGACAATAAGGAAGTTATACCTAAGGTAGAAGACTTGACCAACCGAGGAAAGTTTTAAATTGAGGATACAGAATGATTGAATACAAGAATGTAGCGCTACGCTATACAGAAAAAGATGTTTTGAGAGATGTCAATTTACGGATTGAGAATGGAGAGTTCATGGTTTTAGTTGGGCCTTCTGGGTCCGGTAAGACGACCATGATCAAGATGATTAACCGTCTCTTGGAACCAACTGATGGAAATATTTATATGGATGGCAAGCGCATCAAAGACTATAATGAGCGTGAGCTTCGTCTCTCTACTGGTTATGTTTTACAGGCCATTGCTCTCTTTCCCAATCTAACGGTTGCAGAAAATATTGCTCTCATTCCTGAGATGAAGGGCTGGACTAAGGAAGAAATTGCGAAGAAAACAGAAGAGCTTTTAGCTAAGGTTGGTTTACCGGTAGCTGAGTATGGGCATCGACTTCCAAGTGAATTATCTGGTGGGGAACAGCAACGGGTTGGTATTGTTCGTGCTATGATTGGTCAGCCTAAGATTCTCCTCATGGATGAGCCCTTTTCAGCCTTGGATGCTATTTCGAGAAAACAGTTGCAGATTCTGACGAAAGAATTGCATAAAGAGTTTGGAATGACAACGATTTTTGTGACCCATGATACGGATGAAGCTTTGAAATTGGCGGACCGTATTGCTGTCTTGCAGGACGGAGAGATTCGTCAGGTGGCGAACCCTGAGACCATTTTAAAAGCTCCTGCAACGGACTTTGTAGCAGATTTGTTTGGAGGTAGTGTTCATGACTAATTTGATATCAACTTTTCAGGATCGTTTTGGTGATTGGGTAACAGCTCTATCTCAACATTTGCAGTTGTCACTTTTGACCTTGTTACTAGCTATTTTTATCGCGATTCCTTTGGCTGTTTATCTTCGTTATCATGAAAAGATGGCGGACTGGGTCTTGCAGATTGCAGGAATTTTCCAGACCATCCCGTCTCTGGCCTTGTTAGGACTCTTTATTCCCTTGATGGGAATTGGGACCTTGCCTGCTTTGACTGCTCTGGTGATTTATGCGATTTTCCCGATTTTGCAAAATACCATCACGGGGCTGAAGGGAATTGATCCAAGTCTGCAAGAGGCTGGGATTGCCTTTGGGATGACCAGGTGGGAGCGTCTCAAGAAGTTTGAAATTCCACTTGCCATGCCTGTCATTATGTCTGGGATTCGGACGGCAGCGGTTTTGATTATCGGTACGGCGACCTTGGCTGCCTTGATTGGTGCAGGGGGACTGGGTTCCTTTATCCTTTTGGGAATTGACCGCAATAATACCAGTCTGATTTTGATTGGGGCCCTTTCTTCTGCAGTGCTTGCTATTGCCTTTAACTTCCTACTAAAAGTGATGGAAAAAGCAAAATTGCGGACGATTTTCTCTGGTTTTGCCTTGGTGACCATATTGCTCGGTCTGTCTTATAGTCCAGCCCTCTTAGCTCAAAAAGAGAAAGAAAACTTGGTGATTGCTGGAAAATTGGGACCAGAACCCGAAATTTTGGCCAATATGTATAAGCTGCTGATTGAAGAAAATACCAGTATGACTGCGACTGTTAAGCCGAATTTTGGGAAAACAAGCTTCCTCTATGAAGCTTTGAAAAAAGGGGATATTGATATCTATCCTGAATTTACTGGTACAGTGACTGAAAGTTTGCTTCAACCAGCACCTAAAGTGGGGCATGAGCCAGAACAGGTTTATCAGGTGGCGCGTGATGGCATTGCCAAACAAGATCATCTAGCCTATCTCAAACCTATGTCTTATCAAAATACCTACGCTGTAGCTGTTCCGAAGAAAATTGCTAAAGAATATGGCTTGAAGACCATTTCGGACTTGAAAAAAGTGGAAGGCCAGTTGAAGGCAGGCTTTACACTCGAATTTAATGACCGTGAAGATGGCAATAAGGGCTTGCAATCAATGTATGGTCTCAATCTCAACGTAGCGACCATGGAGCCAGCTCTTCGCTATCAGGCAATTCAGTCAGGCGATATTCAAATCACAGATGCCTATTCGACAGATGCAGAATTGGCGCGTTATGATTTACAGGTCTTGGAAGATGACAAGCAACTCTTTCCACCTTATCAAGGGGCACCACTCATGAAAGAAGCTCTTCTCAAGAAACATCCTGAGTTGGAGACAGTTCTCAATAAATTGGCTGGTAAAATCACGGAAAGCCAGATGAGCCAGCTCAACTACCAAGTCGGTGTTGAAGGCAAGTCAGCAGAACAAGTAGCCAAAGAATTTCTACAAGAACAAGGTTTGTTGAAGAAATAGCTTGAGAATAGCAAACTCAACTTTGGCTAAACGACCATATAAAAAAATGCTCAGACAATCTTGTCTGGGCTTTTTTGATATTAGAGTTACTAAATGTCATTTAAAATGGAAAATAATACTCAATGAAAATCAAAGAGCAAACTAGGAAGCTAGCCGCAGGTTGCTCAAAGTACAGCTTTGAGGTTGTAGATAGAACTGACGAAGTCAGTAACATATATACGGTAAGGCGACGCTGACGTAGTTTGAATTTGATTTTCGAAGAGTATAAGAGGAAATTTTCAGGATTTTCTAGATTTTTACTGTAAATACACTTGACTATTCACAAAATAGGTGTATAATGTGTTGTGAACTACTTAACAAATAAAGATTTCCAGCTCATGTCGACTAAGGATGGAAATCTTGTGTATAGACAGTTCAGTAGATATATAATAGAGCGTTGCGTCCGAAAGTCTATCCAGACACGGCTCTTTAAAAACAAAAGGAGAAAATATGACGACTTATTTGCAAACAAAACTCAAGAACATCAAAATAACTCTTGGTGAAATGTCTGGTGGCTACCGCCGTATGGTTGCTGCTATGGCTGATTTGGGATTTTCAGGAACCATGAAGGCTATCTGGAATGACCTCTTTGCCAATCGTAGTTTTGCCCAGTGGCTTTACCTGCTGGTTTTAGGAAGTTTTCCAATCTGGCTTGAGTTGATTTATGAACACCGCATTGTTGACTGGGTTGGGATGATTTGTAGTCTGACTGGAATTATCTGTGTTATCTTTGTATCGGAAGGTCGAGCAAGTAATTACCTTTTTGGTTTGATTAACTCTGTCATTTACCTTATCTTGGCTCTGCAGAAAGGCTTTTATGGTGAGGTGCTGACGACACTCTACTTTACGATCATGCAGCCAATTGGACTTCTAGTTTGGATCTACCAAGCACAGTTCAAGAAAGAAAAGCAGGAATTTGTCGCGCGTAAACTGGATGGTAAGGGTTGGACCAAGTATCTTTCCATTAGTGTTCTTTGGTGGTTGGTCTTTGGGTTCATTTATCAGTCTATTGGAGCCAATCGTCCTTATCGCGATTCCATCACCGATGCGACCAATGGGGTTGGGCAAATCCTTATGACAGCTGTTTACCGTGAACAATGGATATTCTGGGCAGCTACCAATGTCTTTTCTATCTATCTCTGGTGGGGAGAAAGCCTGCAAATCCAAGGAAAATACCTGATTTACTTGATCAATAGTCTAGTTGGTTGGTATCAGTGGAGCAAGGCCGCAAAGAGTGCTTAAAAAAGTAAAAAAGGATCAGATGATCCTTTTTTGTGTTAGAGCAAGATGAATAATACTGTAATGACGATAGCGCTCGTCAAACGAACGATGTGGTGCGAGATATGTTGTTTTTCTTTCTGTTGGCCGTTCCAGTAGGCACCATAGCAGACGATACTCGAGCCCACAATCCATAGAAGAATGGTCGCCAGTGGGACGAAGTAAAAGATGGCTAGAGCCAGAGAGGTGAGGCAACTGCCGACCAAAATGCACTTATTTCCCAGACTGTAGTTCTTTTGTTTCATGGCTGAAAAAGCAGCAGCAAGGTGAAGCAATGAGAAGGCGAGAGCTAGTACAATTGTTAGTATTCCTAGAATCATCGAAGTTAACATAGTTGGTTCCTTTCTGAGTTACAGGCTTAGTTATCAAGTGGAGTTGTAGAGGTCATCTCCATTACATCAAGGTAAAATCTCACCACTTGGTCTTCGGTATAGGATTTTCCTTTTTTTAGCCACCAAGTTAGGGTCTCGATAAAGTTCGTCACAACAAAATGCTGGAGGTAGGAGTCCGGAATGTTTGGATAGGCCTCTTGCAAGTCATCCGCCACCATGGGATAAACGTGGTGTTCGAGTTCCTTGTGTAGTTGGCGGAGGAAGTAGTCGTTTTTGGAAAAAAGGAGACTGGTGACATGGTCCTGGTTTTTCTGAAAATGTAAAAAGATATGTGCGAGGTAGTCCTCGGTAGTAAAGTGTCCTTCCCTTTCAAAGAGATGATGAAAGAGGTAGCGACAGAGCTCATCTAAAAGGAGTTCCTTACTTTCGTAATGACAGTAAAAAGTAGAACGCCCAACATCTGCTAGGTCAATGATATCCTGAACAGTAGTGGCATCATAGCCCTTGTCGTTCAAAAGTTGTAAAAAAGCTTGATAGATGGCTTTTTTAGTCTTGCTGACTCGACGGTCTCTTTTTGGCATATAGACACTTGAGACAAACTGTTCAGAACTGAACAGGACTGACAGTTTGCTTCTATCCTTTCTTTGGATTTTATTAGATAATACAAATGAAAGAAGTATGTATATACCCATTATACCAAAGGAGGGAGAGAAATGAGTTCTAAAACATCTATCTGGTTAGCTTTTTTCTTAAATTTAAGCTATGCGATTGTTGAGTTTATCGCAGGAGGAATCTTTGGTTCAAGTGCAGTTCTTGCTGATTCTGTTCATGACCTGGGGGATGCTATAGCCATTGGTATATCAGCCCTTTTAGAAACGATTTCAAACCGTGAAGAAGATAGGCAGTACACCTTGGGTTACAAACGTTTTAGTCTTTTAGGGGCCATGCTAACGGCTGTGATTCTTATGATAGGCTCTGTTCTAGTGATTTTGGAAAATATCACAAAGATCGCTCACCCGCAACCCGTCAATGAGAATGGCATCCTCTGGCTGGGAATCATTGCAGTAGTTATCAATGTACTAGCAAGTCTGGTAGTTCGTAAAGGAAAGACAAAGAATGAGTCAATTCTTAGCTTGCATTTTTTGGAAGACACTCTTGGTTGGTTGGCTGTCATCCTAATGGCGATTATCCTCCGATTTACAGATTGGTATATCCTCGATCCATTTTTATCTCTGGTTATTTCTGTCTTTATTCTGTCGAAAGCCATTCCTCGCTTTTGGAGCGCACTGAAGATTTTCCTAGATGCTGTGCCAGAAGGGGTCGAGACAAGTGATTTGGAGAAGGATTTAGAGGCTCTTTCCAATGTCAAAAGTATCAATCAACTTAGTATTTGGTCCATGGACGGTCTAGAGAATAATGCTATTGTCCACATTTGTATTAAGGACTGGGAACAGATGATGGAAACCAAAGAAGTGGTGCGTCAATGTTTAGAAGAAAGAGGCGTGCAGAATATCACTATTGAAGTAGATAGCAGTCAAAGTAACCATGCGCAACATAGGCGGAAGGTGAGAGAGGTAGAGCAGAAGCATGGTCATCATCATTAACAAAACGACCTCTAGCGAGGTCGTTTCGTTATCCTATTCATTCCTCGTACTCTCTCTCAAAGTCAGTCTGGTGCCCAGCATAGTCAAGCTGGGGATTTTGCGACCGTGGAGAACTTCCTTATTAAGAATATCCATACCTGCTCGGCCCATTTCTTCGGTATAGACGGTAATGCTAGAAAGAGGAGGATAGACCTGCTTGGTCAGACTAGTGTCGTTAAAGGAAATAAGGCTGACGCGGTCTGGTAGGCTAATTCCAGCTTCTTGAAGGGCACGGAGGGCACCGATGGCTAAACTATCGCTGGCAGCGAAAAAGGCTGGTGGGAGTTGTTCTCCTAGCTTGTGAATGGCCTCCTTCATCAAGTCATAGCCAGACTGGGCAGTAAAGCTCCCTTGAAAAACCAGTTCTTCATGGTAGATACCATTTGATTGGGTAATGTCTTTGAAGTTTTCTAGTCGCTTATCCTGGATAATTTCTTCCTGGTCGGTTGTTTCCTCAAGGCCTGTGAGAATGCCAATCCGATCCACCCCCTGACTGAGGAAATGGTCTACAACTTGTTTCACAGCAGTGTAAAAATCAGTGATAATACAGGTATGACCTAGTGAGAGGGTGTCACTGTCTATAAAGACTAAAGGTTTTTGGTATTCTTCAAAGGCAGCAATCTGAGCTTGGCTAAATTTTCCGATGCAGAGAATGCCAATCACTTCCTCGCTTAGTGTAAAAGGATGGTCATTAAAATAGCGCAAGATGTCATAGTCCAACTCTTGGGCCCTTTTTTCAATACCGAGACGAATCTGATAGTAGTAGAGGTCGTCCAACTCCCCTTGTTCGCTGACCCATTGGATAATGGCAATCTTTTGCTTGAGTTTGTGGGATTCGCCTGTCTTGAGGTGCTTAGTATAGCCCAGCTCTTCAGCGACAGTTAAAATACGATGTCTGGTTTCTTCTGTGACAGATAGGCTCTGGTCGCGGTTGAGGACACGAGATACGGTCGCGATAGAGACAGAGGCTAGCTGTGCAATGTCTTTTAAGGTAGCCATAAATCCTCCTCCTTTTAGGTTAGTATATCATATTTTTCTGCTTTTTACTGATAGTTTAGTAAAAATTTAGTAAAAAGGATTGACCTTGGCAAATGCCTTGGATACAATAGAAGAAAACGATTACACGTTAAGGTGACTTAACGGACAGTCAAAGGAGAATTCATATGACACAAGATCTTACTACTGAAGCCCTTCGCAAAGACTTTCTTGCCGTTTTTGGTCAAGAAGCAGACCAAACTTTCTTTTCACCAGGTCGTATTAATCTGATTGGTGAACACACAGACTACAACGGTGGGCACGTTTTTCCAGCTGCTATTTCTTTGGGAACCTATGGAGTGGCTCGCAAGCGTGATGACCAAGTTTTGCGTTTCTACTCAGCCAACTTTGAGGACAAGGGTATCATCGAAGTGCCTCTTACTGACCTCAAATTTGAAAAAGAGCACAGCTGGACCAACTATCCAAAAGGGGTTCTTCATTTCTTGCAAGAAGCTGGACACGTGATTGACAAAGGGTTTGATTTTTATGTTTATGGAAATATCCCAAATGGTGCAGGCTTGTCATCATCAGCATCCTTGGAACTTTTGACGGGGGTTGTGGCAGAGCATCTCTTTGGTTTAAAACTAGGCCGTTTGGATTTGGTTAAAATCGGAAAACAAACAGAAAACAACTTTATCGGAGTCAACTCTGGTATTATGGACCAGTTTGCTATCGGTATGGGAGCTGACCAACGGGCCATTTACCTAGATACCAACACCTTGGAGTATGACTTTGTGCCACTTGATTTGAAGGACAATGTTGTTGTTATCATGAACACCAACAAACGCCGTGAACTGGCGGACTCTAAGTACAATGAACGCCGTGCTGAGTGTGAAAAAGCTGTGGAAGAATTGCAAGTTGCCTTGGATATTCAGACCCTGGGTGAATTGGATGAGTGGGCCTTTGACCAATACAGCTATCTAATTAAAGACGAAAATCGCTTAAAACGTGCTCGCCATGCTGTTCTTGAAAATCAACGTACCCTCAAAGCACAAGCAGCTCTTCAGGCAGGTGATTTGGAAACATTTGGTCGCTTGATGAATGCATCTCACGTTTCTCTTGAGCATGATTATGAAGTAACTGGCTTGGAATTGGATACCCTTGTTCACACAGCTTGGGCTCAGGAAGGTGTTCTTGGTGCTCGTATGACAGGGGCAGGATTTGGTGGCTGTGCCATTGCCTTGGTTCAAAAAGATGCTGTTGAGGCTTTTAAGGAGGCTGTAGGCAAGCGCTACGAGGAAGTAGTTGGATACGCTCCAAGCTTCTATATCGCTGAAGTTGCAGGTGGCACTCGCGTCCTTGACTAGTTAAAAGGAGGCTCTATCGTGACCTTAGTAGATAAATTTGTAACACATGTTATTACTGAAAGTTCATTTGAGGAAATGGATCGAATCTACCTAACCAATCGTGTTTTGGCGCGAGTGGGTGAAGGTGTTTTGGAAGTTGAGACGGATCAGGATGACTTGATTGACCTCAAGGACCAGCTTGTTGAGGAAGCGGTTCGATTAGAGACGATTGAAGATAGTCAGGCTGCGCGTGAAAACCTCGGAGCTGAACTGATGGACTTGGTAACCCCTTGTCCAAGTCAGGTCAATCGTGACTTTTGGACAACTTACGCCCAATCACCAGAGCAGGCGATTGCGGACTTCTACCAACTTAGTCAGAAAAATGACTACATTAAACTCAAGGCCATTGCTAAAAATATTGCTTATCGTGTACCATCTGACTACGGAGAACTTGAGATTACCATCAACCTCTCTAAGCCTGAAAAGGATCCAAAGGAGATTGCGGCGGCCAAGTTGGTGCAAGCTAGCAATTATCCCCAGTGTCAGCTTTGTCTAGAGAACGAAGGCTACCATGGTCGGGTTAACCATCCAGCTCGCAGCAATCACCGCATTATCCGTTTTGAAATGGTGGGTCAGGAGTGGGGCTTCCAGTATTCACCCTATGCTTATTTTAATGAGCACTGTATCTTCTTAGACGGCCAGCATCGTCCCATGGCCATTAGTCGTCAGAGTTTTGAGCGCCTGCTGGCTATCGTAGAGCAGTTTCCAGGCTATTTTGCGGGCTCTAATGCCGACTTGCCAATCGTGGGGGGCTCTATTCTCACCCATGACCACTATCAGGGAGGTCGTCACGTATTTCCTATGGAATTGGCTCCTTTGCAAAAGACTTTCCGATTTGCTGGTTTTGAGCAGGTCAAGGCTGGGATTGTCAAGTGGCCTATGTCAGTGCTTCGTTTGACCTCGGATTCAAAAGAAGATTTGATCAACTTGGCTGATAAGATTTTGCAGGAATGGCGGAAATATTCAGACCCTGCAGTGCAAATTTTGGCAGAGACAGACGGGGCACCGCATCACACCATTACACCCATTGCCCGTAAACGCGATGGACAGTTTGAGTTGGACTTGGTCTTGCGAGACAATCAGACATCCCCAGAGCATCCTGATGGTATCTATCATCCCCACAAGGATGTTCAACATATCAAGAAGGAAAATATCGGCTTGATTGAGGTCATGGGCTTGGCTATCTTACCACCTCGTTTGAAAGCAGAAGTGGAGCAAGTCGCTAGCTACCTCGTGGGAGATGATGATATAGTTGCCGACTATCATCAGAAATGGGCAGACCAGCTCAAAGCCCAACATCCGGACCTAGCAGATAAAGAAAAAGCCCTTGAAATCGTCAAGGACTCTGTGGGTGCTATTTTTGCGCGTGTTTTGGAGGACGCAGGGGTTTACAAGCAGACGAAACAAGGACAGGCAGCTTTTATGCGCTTTGTAGAACAGGTCGGAATTTTGCCAAACTAGGAGCTTTCTCCTTGCACAGTCCTATAAAAAGTAGTATCATAGTGTCGTTTGAACTATCAGGAGGAAACGATGAAAGATTTTCATTTTGACGCTATATCTGCCTTTGAAAATTACGAAATAGAAAAAATGAGAGACGGTCACGTTGTGGTGACGACAAAAGTAGTGGACTCGTCGCTCAACTATTATGGCAATGCCCATGGTGGCTATCTCTTTACCCTTTGTGACCAGATTAGTGGTTTGGTGGTTATCTCGCTGGGGCTTGATGGAGTGACACTCCAATCCTCTATCAACTACCTCAAAGCAGGAAAACTCGACGATGTGCTGACCATTAAAGGAGAATGTGTCCATCATGGTCGCACAACCTGTGTCGTGGATGTGGATATCACCAATCAAGAAGGCAGAAATGTCTGCAAGGCAACCTTTACCATGTTTGTCACAGGCCAGCGGTCTGAAGACAGACAGGTAAGGATATAGATAAACAAAAAAGAGGCTCACACCTCTTTTTCTTATTTCTTCTTCCGGTTTAATACTGCATTGAGGACAATGGCCAGTAGGCTGGCTACGACGATTCCGTTTGAGAAGAACATTTGGAAGGCTGTTGGCATGCTGACAAAGAGATTACTATTGTTGAGTCCGACACCTGCAGCGATGGATACCGCTGCGATAAGGAAGTTGTGTTCATTGTTAGCAAAGTCAACGCGGGCGAGGATTTGCATCCCTTGAAGGGAAACAAAGCCAAACATCACCAGCATGGCCCCTCCAAGAACAGGGCTCGGAATGATTTGGGCGAGGGCACCAAACTTAGGAAGGAGTCCAAGGAGGACTAGGAAACCAGCTGCGTAGTAGATTGGCAGACGGGTCTTGATACCAGATAATTTAACCAAACCAACGTTTTGTGAAAATCCTGTGTAAGGGAAGGTGTTAAAGATTCCTCCGAGAAGTACGGCTAGACCTTCTGCGCGGTAACCGTTGCGCAGGCGCGTGCTGTCGATTGGGTCATTGGTAATATCAGACAAGGCCAGGTAAACACCAGTGGATTCAACCATAGAAACCGTTGCAATGATACACATCATGACGATGGATGAGATTTCAAAAGTCGGTACACCAAAGTAGAGGGGAGTTGGAACATGGACAAGCGGTGCTGCCGCAACAGGGGAGAAATCAACCAAGCCCATGGTAGCAGCAATGGCAGTTCCAACAACCAGACCAATCAAAATGGAGATAGACTTGATGAATCCTTTGGTAAAGATGTTGATCAAGAGGATGATTAGAACAGTGATGGCTGCAAGCAAAAGACTTTGCCCAGTTGGTTCTGGGACGTTATTTCCCATATTTCCAATAGCGACAGGAATCAGGGTCAATCCAATCGTGGTAATGACAGATCCTGTTACGATAGATGGGAAGAGATTGGCAACTTTTGAGAAAATGCCTGAAATCAGAACCACATAAATCCCTGAAACGATAAGGGCACCAAACATAGCACCGCTACCGTGGCTTTGTCCAATCATAATCAAAGGAGCGACGGATTGGAAGGCAACTCCGAGAACGACTGGTAGTCCAATCCCAAAGTATTTGTTGAGTTGGAGTTGAAGGAAGGTGGCCACCCCACACATGAAGATATCTGTGGAGATAAGATAGGTCAACTGTTCAGCTGAATAGCCAAGAGCTGTCGCAATCATGATGGGAACCAGGATGGATCCTGAGTACATGGCTAGTAAGTGCTGTAAGCCAAGAACGGCTGCTTGCGAGTGTTTTTCTTGTTTTTGCATTAGAGATCTGCCTCCTTAAATACGACCTGACCATTCTCAAAACGATCCAAACGAGCGAGTGATAGAACTGGATAGCCAGCTTTCTCGAGCAAATCACGACCATCCTGGAAGGATTTTTCGATAACAATACCGATGGCTTCGACTTTAGCTCCGGCTTGTTCTATGATTTGGATCAAGCCTTTGGCAGCTTGGCCATTAGCAAGGAAATCATCGACAATCAAGACCTTGTCTTCGGGTGAGAGGAATTTTCCAGCGATGGAAACGGTGCTGGTCACCTGCTTGGTAAAGGAGTAGACTTGGGCGGTTAGGATGCCTTCGTTCATGGTGATGTTTTTAGCTTTCTTGGCGAAAATCATGGGCACATTTAAGGCTTCAGCTGTAAAAACGGCTGGGGCAATGCCTGATGCTTCAATGGTCACGACCTTGGTAATGCCAGCAGAAGCGAATTTTTCCGCAAAAATCTTACCAATCTCTCGCATTAAGCTAAAGTCAACTTGGTGGGTTAAAAAAGAATCCACCTTGAGGATGTTGTCCCCCAAGATATGCCCATCCTCAAGGATGCGCTCTTCTAATAATTTCATAAGACCTCCTAAAGTCTAAAAGTCAGTTTACTTGTTGGTTAACTGTTTCTATAGTGAACCAGTTTGCTAGTACTATGTATTTGATAAAACTAGTACGAGCGAAGCGAGTTTTATCAAATATTTCCCGCCGTAGTGGTATCATAGACAATAATCTTGTTATTGTCTATGACGGGATTTTTGAGACTTTTGGCTCAAAAATTAGGGATGAAATTCCGAAGGAAGTTGCTCCCGTCCGCACTAATTAAGGGAAATATTAAAAATATTTAGTTTACACTTAAAGGCGTACTTTAATAAAAATATTCAAAAAGGACCTACTTAATCCCCTAAGTAAGTCCCCAAAATAGGCATGGCCAAAACCATACCTCCAGCTGACATACTCATTGTTAGGTGTTCCGGCACCTTGTAGAAACGTCGTGCCAATTCACGACATAAACAAGTAAAATGATATTCAATTTTAAATAGGCTACTGCCAATGTTTTTATTTTACACCAATTAGCTTTATAAATCAAATATTTTGTTAGCAAATAGACCATAAAAGCGAACGAAAAAGCTACAACACTAGATAGTATTGTAGCCCTTTATTCTTCTATTCGCTAAATCTTAAAAAATAGCCATCTGGATCCAAAACTGCAAATTCATGGGGATAAATAAAGCTATCTCCTACTCGAAATTCTCTTTTTGTCAGGGGCCGATGGATGGGATAGTCAGCTTCCAGCAGTTTTTGGTGGAGCTGAGGGACATCTTCAATGCCAAAGGAAATATTGATACCGCGCCCGAAAGGATAGGTTAGTTGGGCTAATTCTTCTGTACTGCCTTCTTCTAGCATAAGTTGGCAGTCTTCAAGCGAAAGAAAGAGGAAGTTTTCTTCTGGACGCTCGTATTCGACAGAAAATCCCAGCAAGTCGCAGTAGAAGTGGCGTGACTTTTCGAGGTCAGATACTACAAATTCAGGAATGACAGCTTGATAGTCCATTAGCTTTCTCCTTAGAGCTCAATCTCCATGACAATGGGTGTGTGGTCTTGGCGCGCACCAGAGTCAATCATGTCGGACTGAGTCACCTTGTCAGCCACGCGATTGCTGGTGAGCCAGTAGTCGATTCTCCAGCCTGTATTGTTGATTTTAGAAGTCTTGCTGCGTTGCGCCCACCAAGTGTAGCGCTCTGGGACATCACCGTGAATATGGCGGAAGGTGTCAGTAAATCCAGTTGCCAAAAGGTTGGTAAAACCAGCACGTTCCTCGTCTGTAAAACCAGGTGAACGGCGGTTGCTGGCAGGATTTGCAAGGTCGATTTCCTTGTGGGCTACGTTGTAGTCTCCAGTCGCAAGGACTGGTTTTTCTTTGTCTAGTTGCGCCAAATACTCAGCGTATTTGACATCCCAGACTTGACGCTCTTCCAAGCGTTTGAGACCATCGCCAGCGTTTGGAGTGTATACTTGGGTCACGAAAAATGTATCAAATTCCAAGGTGATGATGCGACCTTCCAAGTCCATGGTAGAAGGGGCACCGATTTCTGGAAAAGTGACAGTGGGTGTGAGTTCTTTCTTATAAAGGAACATGGTTCCAGCATAGCCTTTGCGGGCAGGTTCTTGAGAAGAACGCCACGTGTTTTCGTAGTTTGGAAAGAGTTCAGCTAAAATTTCCAAGTGTTTTTTAGTAGGACCCTTGGCAGAAAGCTTGGTTTCTTGGATAGCGATGATATCAGCATTTTCAGCGACCAAGGTTTGTAGTACCTCTTGGGACAATTTGGCACGAGTTGAGTCACTAGTTAGGGCAGCATTGAGGGAATCAATATTCCATGAGATGAGTTTCATAAAGTTACCTTTTTCATTCAGATTATAGATTTTATTATATCAAAAAAAGGTCCATTTCCCCAACGTATGGCTTGAAAAATCACTCTCTTTCGTTTATAATTAAGAATGATTTTATGAAAGGGAGTGAAAATAAATGAAATTTTACTCATATGACTATGTACTTAGCCAAATCAGTCAGCAAAATGGCATCATGATTGGCTTTGGAATTGTTCTCCTAGCTATCACAGGATTTTTTGCTTTTAAAGCCTATCGAGATAAAAAGGGGACTAAGTTTCGGGAATTGGTCATGATTTTGGCCTTGACCTTGGTGGCCATGCTTTTGGTGACAATCTCAAAATACCAGACCAATCAAGCCTCTAACAACCAATTTCAAACCTCCCTTCATTTCATAGAGGTTGTTTCCAAAGACTTGGGAGTGGATAAATCAGAAGTTTATGTCAATACTTCTGCAGCCACTGATGGAGCGCTTGTCAAGGTAGGTCCAAATTTCTACCGAGCCATGAACGGGAGCCAACCAGACAAGTATCTTTTAGAGAAATTAGAATTGAATCAAACAGACGCTATTGAATTGGTGGAGGTAAACAAATGACACTCAATTATATGGAAATTTTAATCAAACTGGCCTTGGGGCTCTTCTCGCTTGTTTTTGTTATCAATGTGACAGGAAAGGGGAACCTAGCACCTAACTCTGCGACAGACCAAATTCAGAACTATGTTCTCGGTGGTATCATCGGTGGGGTGATTTACAATAGTTCTATCAGCATTCTCCAGTATGCAGTGATTTTGATGATGTGGACGATTTTGGTCTTGACCCTCAAGTGGCTCAATAACAATGTTCGTTTTGTCAAACGCTTGATTGATGGAAAACCAACTCTCCTTATCAAAAATGGGCAGATTGACCCAGAAGCCTGTCGTTCAGTTGGCTTGTCTGCATCGGATGTAGCCCTCAAACTTCGTAGCCAAGGAATTTTCCAGATGAAGCAAGTCAAACGAGCTGTGCAGGAGCAAAATGGCCAACTCATCGTAGTCCAAATGGGAGATGAGAATCCCAAGTATCCTGTTGTCACAGATGGTGTTATCCAAGTGGAAATTTTGGAGTCGATTGGTCGTAACGAAGAATGGCTGCTTGATAACCTCAGCAAGCAAGGGCATGACAATGTAGCCAATATCTTTATCGCTGAGTATGACAAGGGTGCGGTCACAGTCGTAACCTATGAATAAGAAAAACCTGGGGTCTTGGCCTCAGGTTTCTATTTGCAATCAGAAAGGGATGTTATGTCCATTATTCAAAAACTTTGGTGGTTTTTCAAGTTAGA
Organism: Streptococcus sp. CF8-6; assembly: GCF_024295845.1. Classification (NCBI taxonomy): domain Bacteria; kingdom Bacillati; phylum Bacillota; class Bacilli; order Lactobacillales; family Streptococcaceae; genus Streptococcus; species Streptococcus sp. CF8-6. Next base: position 26,711 of record NZ_JANCOF010000004.1, read on the forward strand.
AAAACGCCGTTATTTAGTCGGGATTATGGCTCTGGTCTTGGTTTCCGTCCTCAACCTCATTCCCCCAATGGTTATGGGGAGGGTCATTGATGCCATCACATCGGGGCAATTAACCCAGCAGGACCTCCTTCTTGCCCTATTTTACTTGCTTCTTGCAGCCTTTGGGATGTACTATCTGCGCTATGTTTGGCGTATGTATATCCTCGGTACTTCCTACCGTTTGGGACAGATTATGCGCTCTCGCTTATTTGAGCATTTTACTAAGATGTCGCCAGCCTTTTATCAGACCTATCGGACAGGGGACTTGATGGCACACGCCACCAATGATATCAATGCCCTAACTCGTCTCGCAGGTGGAGGTGTTATGTCTGCGGTGGATGCTTCTATCACGGCACTGGTGACTTTGCTGACCATGCTCTTTAGCATTTCTTGGCAGATGACCTTGGTTGCCATTCTTCCCCTGCCCTTCATGGCTTATGCGACTAGTCGTCTAGGGAGAAAGACCCACAAGGCCTTTGGCGAATCCCAAGCAGCCTTTTCCGAACTCAATAACAAGGTGCAGGAGTCTGTATCAGGTATCAAGGTGACCAAGGCTTTTGGTTATCAGGCGGACGAGTTGAAGTCCTTTCAAGCAGTCAATGAATTGACCTTCCAAAAGAATCTCCAAACCATGAAATACGACAGTCTCTTTGACCCTATGGTTCTCTTATTTGTTGGTTCATCCTATGTTTTAACCCTTTTGGTCGGTTCCTTAATGGTGCAGGAGGGGCAGATTACAGTTGGGAATCTGGTTACCTTTATCAGCTACTTGGATATGCTGGTCTGGCCTCTTATGGCCATTGGCTTCCTCTTTAATATCACTCAGCGAGGGAAGGTGTCCTATCAGCGGATTGAGGAACTTTTGTCTCAGGAATCACCTGTACAAGATCCTGAGTTTCCTCTGGACGGTATTGAAAATGGACGTTTGGAGTACGTCATTGATAGTTTTGCCTTTGAAAATGAGGAAACACTGACGGATATTCACTTTAGTTTAGAAAAAGGGCAAACTCTGGGCTTGGTCGGGCAGACAGGTTCTGGTAAAACATCCTTGATCAAGCTTCTCTTGCGAGAATACGATGTGGATAAGGGAGCTATTTACCTAAACGGTCACGATATTCGGGATTATCGTCTGACAGACCTACGCAGTCTCATGGGATATGTCCCGCAGGACCAGTTTCTCTTTGCGACCTCTATCTTAGACAATATCCGCTTCGGCAATCCGAACTTGCCTCTTTCAGCAGTTGAGGAAGCGACCAAGCTAGCACAAGTTTACCAAGATATTGTGGACATGCCTCAGGGCTTTGATACGTTGATCGGTGAAAAGGGAGTCAGTCTTTCAGGTGGTCAAAAGCAACGTCTGGCTATGAGTCGGGCGATGATTCTAGACCCTGATATCTTGATTTTAGATGATTCCCTGTCCGCCGTGGATGCCAAAACTGAGTATGCGATCATCGACAATCTTAAGGAGACGAGGAAGGATAAGACAACCATTATTACAGCCCATCGTCTCAGTGCGGTTGTCCATGCAGATTTGATTTTAGTCCTGCAAAATGGCCAAATCATTGAACGGGGCAGGCACGAAGACTTGCTAGCCCTGAATGGCTGGTATGCCCAAACTTACCAGTCTCAGCAGTTGGAAATGAAAGGAGAAGAAGATGCAGAATAAGAAAGAACAATGGGCTGTATTGAAGCGCTTGATGTCCTATCTCAAGCCCTATGGCCTCCTGACCTTTTTGGCATTAAGTTTTCTCCTTGCGACGACGGTCATTAAAAGTGTCATTCCCCTTGTGGCTTCCCACTTTATCGACCAGTACCTCAGCAATCTTAATCAACTGGCCGTGACCGTTTTGCTGGTCTACTATGGTCTTTATCTCCTGCAAACTCTAGTTCAGTATGTTGGAAATCTTCTCTTTGCGCGGGTGTCCTACAGTATTGTCAGAGATATTCGTCGGGATGCCTTTGCCAATATGGAAAAACTGGGCATGTCTTATTTTGACAAGACGCCAGCAGGATCCATCGTTTCTCGTTTGACCAATGATACCGAGACCATCAGTGATATGTTTTCAGGGATTTTATCCAGCTTTATCTCAGCAGTTTTTATCTTTCTGACAACTCTGTATACCATGTTGGTGCTGGATTTTCGTTTGACAGCTTTAGTTTTGCTATTTCTTCCCTTGATTTTCCTTTTGGTCAATCTCTATCGGAAAAAATCAGTGAAAATCATCGAAAAAACCAGAAGTCTCTTGTCGGATATCAATAGTAAGCTGGCAGAGAATATCGAGGGAATCAGGATTATCCAGGCCTTTAACCAAGAGAAGCGCCTGCAAGCAGAATTTGATGAAATCAACCAAGAACACTTGGTCTATGCCAACCGATCTGTAGCCTTGGATGCCCTCTTTTTGAGACCTGCCATGAGTTTGCTGAAACTCCTAGGCTACGCCGTTTTGATGGCCTACTTTGGTTACCGTGGTCTTTCTATAGGGATAACGGCCGGAACTATGTATGCCTTTATCCAGTACATCAACCGTCTCTTTGATCCCTTAATTGAGGTGACGCAAAACTTTTCAACCCTTCAAACTTCCATGGTGTCTGCAGGTCGTGTCTTTGCCTTGATTGACGAGAAGACCTATGAGCCTCTTCAAGAAAATGGACAAGCCAAAGTCCAAGAGGGTAATATCCGTTTTGAACATGTGTGTTTCTCATATGATGGCAAACACCAGATCCTAGATGATATTTCCTTTTCGGTTAAGAAGGGAGAAACCATTGCCTTTGTAGGACATACAGGTTCCGGGAAATCTTCGATTATCAATGTTCTCATGCGTTTTTATGAATTTCAGTCAGGCCGCGTTCTCTTGGATGGTGTGGATATCCGAAACTACAGTCAGGAAGAGCTGAGAAAGAACATTGGTCTGGTCTTACAGGATCCCTTCCTCTATCACGGGACTATCAAGTCCAATATCGCCATGTACCAAGATCTTAGTGATGAAGAGGTACAGGCTGCGGCTGCCTTTGTGGATGCAGATTCCTTTATTCAGGAGCTTCCACAGGGTTATGATGCACCTGTGTCTGAGCGTGGTTCGAGCTTTTCTACTGGACAGCGCCAGCTTCTTGCCTTTGCTAGAACTGTTGCCAGTCAGCCTAAAATCCTGATTTTGGATGAAGCGACAGCCAATATTGACTCTGAAACAGAAAGTTTGGTTCAAGATTCCCTAGCTAAAATGAGACAGGGACGGACAACAATTGCCATCGCTCATCGTCTTTCGACCATCCAGGACGCCAACTGCATTTATGTCTTGGACAAGGGGCGCATTATCGAGAGTGGAACCCATGAGGAACTCTTGGCCTTGGGAGGAACCTATCACAAGATGTATAGCTTGCAGGCAGGAGCTATATCCTAATACTCTTTGAAAATCTATTCTAACCACGTCAGCTTTATCTGCAACCTCAAAGCTGTACTTTGAGCAGCCTGTGGCTAGCCTCCTAGTTTGCGTTTCGATTTTCATTGAGTATAAGAAGGAAATTCTTTAAATTACAGATTTCTTGCACCGCCTTTTCCATTTTGTGGTATAATGAAAAATGTTGACAAATAGTATAATAAAAACAAAGGAGAAACAGCATGCTGAAATGGGAAGACTTGCCCGTGGAAATGCAATCAAGCGAGGTTGAGTCTTACTACCAGCTTGTCTCTAAAAGGAAGGGGTCGCTGATTTTCAAGCGTTTCCTGGATTGGGTTCTGGCCCTGTTTTTGCTACTTTTGACTTCTCCCGTCTTTCTTATCTTGAGCATTTGGATCAAGTTGGATAGCAAGGGACCTGTCATTTACAAGCAAGAGCGCGTGACCCAGTACAATCGTCCGTTCAAGATTTGGAAGTTCCGTACCATGGTGACGGATGCGGATAAAAAAGGAAGTCTAGTGACTTCTGCTAACGATAGCCGTATTACCAAAGTTGGAAATTTCATCCGCCGTGTGCGTTTGGACGAACTACCTCAGCTGGTCAATGTCCTTAAAGGCGAGATGTCCTTTGTCGGTACACGACCTGAGGTGCCACGTTACACCGAGCAGTATAGCCCTGAAATGATGGCGACCTTGCTCTTGCCAGCAGGAATCACCTCTCCAGCCAGCATCAACTACAAGGATGAGGATACGATCATCAGTCAAATGACGGAGAAAGGTCTATCAGTTGACCAGGCCTATATCGAACATGTCCTTCCTGAAAAGATGCGCTATAACCTCGCCTATCTTCGAGAGTTTAGTTTCCTTGGAGACATCAAAATCATGTTTCAAACCGTGTTTGAAGTGCTAAAATAAAGTAGTCATGAGAAAATGAGTACAGATAAAAGGAGCAAATCAATGCCAAATTACAATATTCCATTTTCACCACCCGATATTACAGAAGCTGAAATTGCTGAAGTAGCGGATACCCTTCGTTCTGGTTGGATCACAACAGGTCCGAAGACAAAAGAACTGGAGCGTCGTTTGTCCCAACACACACAGACACCAAAGACTGTCTGCCTCAACTCTGCGACTGCCGCTCTTGAGTTGATTTTGCGTGTTTTGGAAGTGGGACCTGGTGATGAAGTCATCGTTCCAGCCATGACCTATACAGCTTCATGTAGTGTTATCACTCATGTGGGAGCGACCCCTGTCATGGTGGATATCCAAGCAGATACGTTTGAAATGGACTATGACCTACTTGAGCAAGCCATTACTGAAAAGACTAAGGTGATTATTCCGGTTGAGCTTGCAGGGATTGTTTGCGACTATGACCGTTTGTTCCAAGTTGTGGAGAAAAAACGTGATCTCTTTACCGCTTCAAGCAAGTGGCAAAAGGCCTTTAACCGTATCGTGATTGTCTCTGATAGTGCCCATGCTTTAGGATCTACATACAAAGGGCAACCAGCTGGTTCGATCGCTGACTTTACTTCCTTCTCATTCCATGCCGTTAAGAACTTTACAACGGCTGAGGGAGGAAGTGCGACGTGGAAAGCCAATCCAGCGATTGACGATGAAGAGATGTACAAGGAATTCCAAATCCTTTCTCTTCACGGGCAAACTAAAGACGCTCTTGCCAAGATGCAATTGGGTTCATGGGAATACGATATCGTTACACCAGCCTACAAGTGCAACATGACGGATATCATGGCTTCGATTGGTTTGGTACAATTGGATCGTTACCCAGCTTTGCTACAACGTCGTAAGGACATCGTGGACCGCTATGATCGTGGTTTTACGGGTACTCGTATCCATCCACTGGCACACAAGACTGATACTGTCGAATCTTCACGCCACCTCTACATCACTCATGTAGAAGGAGCAAGTTTAAAAGAACGCAACCTCATCATCCAAGAATTGGCCAAAGCAGGAATTGCAAGTAATGTACACTATAAACCGCTTCCTCTTTTGACAGCCTATAAGAATCTTGGTTTCGATATGGCAGATTATCCAAGAGCCTATGCCTTCTTTGAAAATGAAATTACGCTTCCACTTCATACAAAATTAAGCGATGAAGAAGTTGATTATATCGTTAAGACTTTGGTGAGAATTTCCGAAGAAATCCTCGGATCAGGAAAAAAATCATAAAAAAATCTTGACAAAAAGCGGACAATAGCATATAATATTCTCAACAAATCAGAAAAGTAACTATTTTTGATCTTCAGGGAGCCTGTGGTGATTGTGAACAGGTGGTTGGAAGTAGTGAAAATGGGCTGATTTTAAAAATGAGTTTGAAACAATGAAAATTCGGTGCGCACACCTTACAGTGCAACTTGTTGTTAGACAAGGTAGAGATGTAAAGGGGGATAGTCCCTTTATAATTGAGGTGGCACCGCGTTACCAACGCCCTCACACGGAATTTAATTCTGTGTGTGGGCTTTTTTCTATCCGTCATTTTGTTTATCTTTTATTAGGGCGTTAAGTCGCTTTGATGAACTTGAGTTCTATCTACAGCTCCTTGCCTACTACTAAAAGCAAACAAAAAGCCGGATTCATACAGAAGGAGGAAATTTTATGACAACTAAAGGATATTTTGGACAATTTGGTGGTAGTTTTGTACCGGAACCGATTCAGGCTTTGTTGGATGAGTTAGAAGTGACTTTTGACAAGTACAAGGATGATCCAGAGTTTTTGGCAGAGTTTCGCCATTACTTAAAAGACTATTCAGGTCGCGAAACACCACTCTATTTTGCGGAAAGTTTGACAGACCACCTAGGTGGCGCTAAGATTTATCTCAAGCGCGAAGACCTGAACCATCTGGGTTCCCACAAACTCAACAACGTTTTAGGTCAAATCCTTCTTGCCAAACGTATGGGCAAAAAAAGAGTGATTGCGGAAACAGGAGCTGGTCAGCACGGTGTTGCGACAGCCGCGGCTGCAGCCAAGTTTGGTATGGCTTGTGATGTCTACATGGGAGCGGAGGATGTGGAGCGTCAACGTCTCAATGTCTTCCGCATGGAGATGATGGGAGCGACCGTTCACGCAGTTGAAACAGGGACACGAACTCTCAAGGATGCGGTCGATGCAGCCTTTGGAGCATGGATGAATGACCTTGAAGCCTTCTACGTTTTGGGATCTGCTGTAGGCCCTCATCCTTATCCTACAATTGTTCATGAATTCCAAAAGGTCATCGGTGAAGAGTCTCGTCGTCAAATCTTAGAAAAAGAAGGCCGTTTACCAGACTACGTCATTGCCTGTGTAGGTGGTGGTTCCAATGCCATCGGTGCTTTTTCGCAGTATGTGGCTGATGAAGAAGTCAAATTGGTTGGGGTTGAAGCTGCCGGTCACGGACTTGATACTGACAAGCACGCAGCCACTATGACAAAAGGTAGTGTCGGAATTGTCGATGGTATGAAGACCTATGCAGTCTTTAAGGAAGACGGAGAGCTGGCGCCAGTTTACTCTATCTCAGCTGGTTTGGACTATCCAGGGGTTGGCCCAGAACACGCCTACTTCAAAGATTCTGGTCGCGTAGAATACGTAGCAGCGACAGATGAAGAAGCTGTTCAAGCTTTGCTCCTTCTTAGTAAGACTGAAGGGATTATCCCAGCGATTGAAAGTTCGCATGCCATCGCAGAAGCAGTTAAACGTGCACCGAAACTAAGTAAAGATGAGATTATCATCATCAATGTCTCTGGTCGTGGAGACAAGGACGTAGCTGCTATTGCAGACTACCTAGAAGATAAAAAATAGATGGAAAAATTACAGTCCTTTCTCTCACAGAGAGCTTGTGGTTGCTGGAAACAAGCAGAGAAAGCTGTAAGGTTGGGTCCATCTGAAACAAGAGAAGAAAACATAATTCTCAAGGGAGTGCCCTTTATCGCACAGCCTGTTACAGGAGCTTTCTGAGACAGGAATGAGAGATAGGAGAAATCCTATAATTGAGGTGGCACCGCGAATTTCGTCCTCACGCAAGTTATTTTGCGTGGGGATTTTTCATACAGTCACCACGGACTAGAAGTAGAACTGAAAGGGAAATTACAATGGAACGAATCATTCATGGAGATGTCTTATCACCAATCTTGGCTTATATGCGCCTAAAGGGGCAACACAAGGTTATCTTAGAGAGTATTCCGAGAGACAAGGAAACAGCTCGATTTTCTATCCTAGCCTATAATCCTGTTTTTGAGATTCAGTTTGAAAATGGAGTTCTTTATCAAAATGGTCAAGTGATTGATCGGGATCCTTTGGATTTCCTTTATGAAGTGACTCATAAGAGTCAGCACCATTCAGACCTACCTTTTGGTGGAGGAGCTATTGGCTTTGTGGGTTACGATATGATTTCTCTTTATGAAGAGATTGGCCAGATTCCTCAAGATACCATTGGGACGCCAGACATGCATTTCTTTGTCTATGAGAGTTACATAGTTTTTGACCATAAGAAGGAAAAAATCCATGTCATTGAGGATGCTCTTTATAGCAATCGCAGCCAAGAAGATTTGGAAAAAGCTTTGAACCAAGTGCTGGAGGAATTACGCAACCCTGCTCCAAATGAATTTGAAGACTTGGATTTATCTCCGTTGGATTTCAAATCGCATATTGCTCCTCAGAAGTTTGAGCAAATGGTCGAAACCGCTCGTGACTTGATTCGTAATGGTGATATGTTCCAATGTGTGCTCAGCCAGCGTTTCTCAGCAGAGGTTACTGGAAATCCATTTGACTTCTACAGAAATCTCCGCGTGACTAATCCTTCTAATTACCTCTATTTCTATGATTTTGGGGATTATCAAATCATCGGTGCCAGTCCTGAAAGTTTGGTTTCTGTCAAAAATGGCATTGTGACAACCAATCCGATTGCAGGTACACGACCAAGAGGGGCTACGGATGAAGAGGACAAGGCCTTGGCGACTGACCTGCTTTCTGATGAGAAGGAAACAGCAGAACATCGGATGTTAGTAGACTTGGGACGTAACGATATTGGCCGCATCTCTGAAACAGCCAGTGTCCAAGTCACTAAGTATATGGAAGTGGAGCTCTTCCGCTATGTCATGCATTTGACCAGCGTGGTGAAAGGGCGTTTGCTTCCAGAACTCACTGCCATGGATGCCTTGAAAGCTACACTTCCAGCTGGAACAGTTTCAGGAGCACCAAAGATTCGGGCCATGAGACGCATCTATGAACTGGAAACGGAAAAACGAGGCGTATACGCAGGAGCAATCGGCTACTTGTCTGCGACGGGTGATATGGATTTGGCCATTGCCATCCGAACCATGATTCTCAAAGATCAAACAGCCTATGTGCAGGCTGGGGCAGGGATTGTCTATGATTCTATCGCCCAAAACGAATACCAAGAAACCATTAACAAGGCTAAATCTATGACTAGAATTGGAGAACTAAGACCATGATTTTATTGATTGATAACTATGATTCTTTTACCTATAACTTGGCGCAGTACATTGGGAATTTTGCAGAAGTGCAGGTCTTGAGAAATGATGATCCCAAGCTGTATGAAGAAGCTGAAAAAGCAGATGGTCTGGTCTTTTCTCCCGGTCCTGGTTGGCCGGTGGATGCCGGAAAGATGGAAGACATGATTCGTGACTTTGCAGGCAAGAAGCCAATTCTAGGGATTTGTTTGGGTCACCAAGCCATCGCAGAAGTCTTTGGTGGGAAGCTAGGCTTGGCTCCAAAAGTCATGCATGGGAAACAGAGCCATATCAGCTTTGAAGCGCCATCTGTTCTCTATCAAGGCATTGAGGATGGTCGTCCAGTCATGCGTTATCATAGTATTTTGATTGAAGAAATGCCAGAAGAGTTTGAAGTGACAGCTCGTTCGACTGATGACCAGGCTATTATGGGAATTCAACACAAAAGCCTGCCGATTTATGGCTTCCAATACCATCCAGAGAGTATCGGAACGCCAGATGGCTTGTCTTCTATTCGGAATTTTATCGAGAAGGTTGTAAAGTGAGGAAACTAGGATGAAAGAGATTATTGAAAAACTAGCAAAATTTGAAAATTTATCAGGTGTGGAAATGACGGATGTCATTGAGCGTATCGTAACTGGGCGTGTAACCGAAGCGCAGATTGCTTCTCTTCTCTTGGCCCTTAAGATGAAGGGGGAAACACCGGAAGAACGCACAGCCATTGCACAAGTCATGAGAGGGCATGCCCAACACATTCCAACTGAGATACATGATGCTATGGATAACTGCGGTACAGGTGGGGACAAGTCTTTCAGCTTTAACATTTCGACAACTGCAGCCTTTGTCTTGGCTGGTGGCGGCATCCACATGGCCAAGCACGGTAACCGTTCGATTTCTTCTAAATCGGGTTCTGCAGATGTCCTTCAAGCATTGGGTATCAATCTTGACCTCAAACCAGCTGAACTAGGTAAGGTTTTTGATAAAACTGGAATCGTCTTTCTCTTTGCTAAAAATATGCACCCAGCTATGAAGTACATCATGCCCGCTCGTTTGGAACTAGGAATTCCAACAATCATGAACTTGACTGGTCCACTGATTCACCCAATGGCCTTGGAAACACAGCTTCTTGGTATTAGTCGTCCAGAACTGCTAGAAAGTACCGCTCAGGTTTTGAAAAATATGGGGCGAAAACGTGCCGTTGTGGTTGCTGGACCAGAAGGTCTTGATGAAGCCGGCTTGAACGGAACAACCAAGATTGCTCTTCTTGAAAATGGCGAAATTACCTTATCCAGTTTTACTCCAGAGGATTTGGGGATGGAACGCTACGCTATTGAAGATATCCGTGGAGGGAATGCTCAGGAAAATGCAGAGATTTTGCTTAGCGTTCTTCAAAACGAACCAAGTCCATTCTTGGAAACGACAGTTTTAAATGCTGGTCTTGGTTTCTATGCTAATGGTAAGGTAGCTAGTATCAAGGAAGGAGTTGCCTTGGCCCGTCAAGTGATTGCTAGTGGTAAGGCCCTAGAAAAACTCAGACTGTTACAGGAGTATCAAAAATGAGTCAGGAATTTTTAGCACGAATTTTGGAGCAGAAGGCGCGTGAAGTTGAGCAAATGAAGCTGGAGGAAATCCAGCCCTTGCGCCAGACCTATCGCTTGGCTGACTATTTAAAACAACATCAGGACCGTTTACAGGTAATCGCTGAGGTCAAAAAGGCTAGCCCTAGTCTGGGAGATATCAATCTCGATGTGGATATTGTGCAACAGGCCCAGACTTATGAAGCGAACGGCGCAGTGATGATTTCGGTTTTGACAGATGAGGTTTTCTTTAAAGGGCATTTGGATTATCTGCGGGAGATTTCCAGTCAGGTAAACATTCCAACGCTCAACAAGGACTTTATCATCGATGAAAAGCAAATCATCCGTGCTCGCAATGCCGGCGCGACAGTTATCTTGCTCATCGTTGCGGCCTTGTCAGAAGAACGCCTCAAGGAACTGTATGATTACGCGACAGAGCTTGGTCTGGAAGTCTTGGTGGAGACCCACAATCTAGCTGAACTAGAGGTGGCCCACAGACTGGGTGCCCAGATTATTGGGGTTAATAACCGCAACTTGACCACCTTTGAAGTCGACTTGCAGACCAGTGTAGACTTGGCCCAGCACTTTGAGGAAGGTCGCTATTACATTTCTGAATCTGCCATTTTCACAGGGCAGGATGCGGAACGAGTAGCACCATACTTTAACGGAATTTTGGTGGGAACAGCTCTCATGCAGGCAGAAGATGTAGCCCAGAGAATCAAGGAGTTGCAGATTGACAAAGGTTAAGATTTGTGGCCTATCGACCAAAGAAGCGGTAGAGACAGCTGTTTCAGCAGGGGCAGACTACATTGGTTTTGTCTTTGCACCTAGTAAAAGGCAGGTGACCTTGGAAGAGACCGCAGAGCTGGCAAAGCTCATTCCTGCTAATGTTAAAAAGGTTGGTGTATTTGTTTCACCAAGTCGAGCAGAATTGCTAGAAGCAATTGACAAAGTTAGCTTGGACTTGGTTCAAGTTCATGGTCAGGTGGCAGATGAGTTGTTTGAAGATTTGCCTTGTAGCAGTATTCAGGCCGTGCAGGTGGATGGAGAGGGGCATGTCCCCAATTCTCAGGCGGATTATCTCCTCTTTGATGCCCCTGTGGCTGGGAGTGGCCAGACCTTTGACTGGGGTCAACTGGATACGACAGGACTAGCTCAGCCCTTCTTTATCGCAGGTGGGCTTAATGAAGACAATGTAGCAAAAGCAATTCAACACTTTACTCCCTATGCAGTAGATGTATCAAGTGGAGTGGAGACGGATGGACAAAAAGATCATGAAAAGATTAGAAGATTTATAGAGAGAGTAAAGCATGGCATATCAAGAACCAAATAAAGATGGATTTTATGGAAAATTCGGCGGACGTTTCGTCCCAGAGACATTGATGACAGCAGTTTTGGAGTTGGAGAAGGCCTACCGTGAAAGTCAGGCAGACCCAAGTTTCCAAGAGGAATTAAACCAACTTTTGCGCCAGTATGTAGGACGTGAAACTCCTCTTTACTATGCAAAAAACTTGACCCAGCATATCGGTGGAGCCAAGATTTATCTCAAACGGGAAGACCTCAACCATACAGGGGCCCACAAGATTAACAATGCCTTGGGACAAGTTCTTCTGGCTAAACGCATGGGCAAAAAGAAAATTATCGCTGAAACGGGTGCTGGTCAGCACGGTGTGGCAACTGCAACAGCTGCAGCCCTCTTTAACATGGAATGTACCATTTACATGGGTGAGGAAGATGTCAAACGCCAAGCCCTTAATGTCTTTCGTATGGAGCTTTTGGGAGCTAAGGTTGAGGCTGTGACAGATGGTTCGCGCGTGCTCAAGGATGCGGTTAATGCAGCCCTTCGTTCATGGGTGGCTAATATCGATGATACTCACTATATCCTTGGTTCTGCCTTGGGACCTCATCCTTTCCCAGAAATCGTTCGTGACTTCCAAAGTGTCATTGGTCGAGAAGCCAAACAACAGTACCGTGACTTGACAGGCCAAGCCCTACCAGATGCCCTAGTAGCCTGTGTTGGTGGTGGTTCGAATGCCATCGGCCTTTTCCATCCATTTGTAGAAGATGAGTCAGTAGCTATGTATGGAGCTGAAGCAGCAGGGCTTGGTGTGGATACAGAGCATCACGCAGCGACCTTGACCAAGGGTCGTCCGGGTGTTCTCCACGGTTCGCTTATGGATGTGCTCCAAGATGCACATGGTCAAATTCTTGAAGCCTTCTCTATCTCAGCAGGTTTGGACTATCCTGGTATCGGTCCAGAACATTCACACTACCACGATATCAAACGTGCCAGCTATGTTCCTGTGACGGACGAGGAAGCCTTGGAAGGATTCAAACTCTTGTCTCGCGTGGAAGGGATTATCCCAGCCTTGGAATCTAGCCATGCCATTGCCTTTGCAGTGAAATTGGCCAAAGAACTTGGACCAGACAAGTCTATGATTGTCTGCCTATCCGGTCGTGGGGACAAGGATGTGGTTCAAGTCAAAGACCGCTTGGAAGTAGATGCAGCAAAGAAGGGAGAAGCCCATGCCTAAGACTTTAACAGAAAAATTGAACGCTATCAAAGCAGCTGGAAAAGGAATTTTTGTTCCCTATATCATGGCTGGAGACCATGAGAAAGGATTAGATGGTCTTGGTGAAACAATCCACTTTTTAGAAGATTTGGGTGTTTCAGCTATTGAAGTGGGTATTCCCTTTTCAGACCCTGTTGCAGATGGACCTGTGATCGAAGAAGCAGGCTTGCGCAGTCTAGCTCATGGAACTTCTACCCAGGCTTTGGTTGAAACCTTGAAAACCATTCAAACAGAAATTCCTCTTGTCATTATGACCTACTTCAATCCCCTCTTTCAGTATGGTGTGGACAAATTTGTCAAAGATTTGGCAGATACAACTGTTAAGGGATTGATTATCCCAGACCTGCCTCATGAGCATGCCAACTTTGTAGAGCCTTTTTTGGCAGACACAGATATCGCCTTGATTCCCCTAGTTAGCTTGACAACAGGACTTGAGCGCCAAAAAGAGTTGATCAAGGGAGCTGAAGGATTCGTCTATGCCGTTGCTGTTAATGGGGTAACAGGAAAATCAGGAAATTACCGTGCAGACTTGGACAAGCACCTGGCACAATTGCATCAAGTAGCTGACATCCCAGTCTTGACAGGTTTTGGTGTGTCTAGTCAAGAAGATGTAGAACGCTTTAATGCGGTATCAGATGGTGTTATCGTTGGTTCGAAAATTGTAAAAGCTCTCCACCAAGGAGAGCCGATTGAGGACTTTATCAAACAAGCAGTAGCTTACCAAAAATAATCAAACAAACAGCAAGTAAGAGGAAAGGCACAAACGGCAGTCTTTCCTTTTTCTTTTGAGGGTATAAGTTCATGAATGACAGTTGAATATTAGTTTGGGTATTGCTTATGAATGGTATCTATATAGTTGGTGAAATGTTTCAGGAAATGCTTAGGAGATATAACAGTGATGTATTTTCCAAAAGCAAGCAAGGTATTGTATCCCCAATCATTGTCGTTTAACGGATAAGTAATCTCGTAAATATCGCTATTAATAGGTTTTATGGCATTATAGCCTAAGAGTTCCACAAATCGATCAAGAACAATTTTCTGGACATGCAGGATGACAGGTACTTTGTTTTCATTCATCCAAGCACCACCATCATAGGGAAGTGGTGTAAAATGTCTTTTTGAAAAAGTATCGGAGAGAGTAAGTTCACTAATTCTAGCAACTTTAAAAACAGAAAAACGCGCTTTATCAGTATCGTAGGCATCCATATACCAACTCCGGTCCTTATAGACAATACGGTAAGGCTCACAATTTTTTTGACTCACCAGTCCTTGTGAATTAATATAGGAAAATTTTATTTTTACTCTACCTCTGATAGCTTCCAATAACTTAAAAATCAAAGTTCGTATTTCCAAGTTCCCTTGAGATAGAGATAAATCAATTTCGAAATCAGAGTATGTATTGGTAGCATTTAATTTCAATATAGCATTGAAAGTAGAGGCATCTTCCAATACTTGATAACGGCTTTTTAAACCAGATTCGATCGAAAGCCTCTCGGATTGGGTCAGGGGAGGTTTGTCAGTTTGGAAGTCTTCCATAAGAAAAATGCCTCCATTTTTTCCTTTCATTACATAGAGAGGAATGCCTGCAAGAGATAAATCATCAATATCTCTCATAATAGTTCGTGTGCTGACTTTAAAAAGTTCTGATAATTCTTTAGCTGTTGTTTTTCGTTTATTTGCTAAATGAGAAATAATCCCCATTTGACGGTCAATTTTCATAATTTTCTCCTTAAATATGACAGATAGTTGTCATATTACTTTCGTTATGATTATACCATAAAGAAAGGAGTTCATATAATGAAACATCAAACTAAACCATCGTTTACCTTAGTTGGCAAGAGTATTTTGATAGAAGGAACTACAGTTCATGAACATCACTATTCTAAAGAGAAAACGGCATTCTATACTCAGTTATTTAAAGAAGGAATGCTAGGAAAATTGATGCCCCATTCTCTAGATAAAAGAGGCTATGCTTTGATAGTTCCTCATAAAGATGGTATACAATACTACGCAGGAGTTGCGGCAAATGATGCTGTGGCAGGTTACGAAAGCATTCTTGTCCCAGAGAAAGATTATTTAGTAAGCTCAGCCAGTGGTGATAAATCAAGACTCTTGTTTGATAAATTGGAGGATAACTTTTTTGAGGGAGAATATAGTTCGCTTTACAATGATGGAATTATCTTAGAAATACTTTTAAACGGTAATCCCATGGATGCAGAAGTTGAGCTTTGGGTTCCCAATTCAACAAACTAATAAGAACTGATAGAAAATTATTATAGTCGCAGCAAGTAAGAGGAAAGGCACGAAAGGAAGTCTTTCCTTTTTCTTTTGCGAAAGAAAGGCTAAAATCCCTGCTGCCGAAGAGAACTGAATCAAGATGAGTAATTCTGTCACACTAAAAACGAGCGCACAAGAAGCCAGAAATAGAAAATCTCCTGCTCCCATGCGGATATCGATAAAATGGGCCATGATTCCGAGGACAAGGAAGAAAATCATAACCAGATTCCAGCCAGAGCAGGCCATGAGGATTAGGTGGAACGTCAGCCAGACTAGTAAGGGATATTCCTGATGGCGAAAGTCGTAGATGCCCAAGGTTGAGCCAGCAGTGATTAGGATGGCTTGACCCAAGGAAATCCAACCCAAAGACCAAGTCAGAAAGAGGAGTCCTAAGCCGAATTCAAAAAGGGCATACCAGAATGGATAGCGAATCTTGCAGTAGCGACAGCGAAAGCGATTGAAGACCTGCGAGAGAATAGGAATCAAATCTGAGGGACGCAAGCGAGTCTGACAGGAATCACAGTGACTAGCCGGTCGAATAATGGATTGCTCAGGAAAACGGTCAATGACCAAACCCAAGAAGGAAGCGAGAATGCTCCCGACAAGAAAAAAATAAAGATCAATCATACTTATCTATTCGTAAAAAATAGAAGAAGTAGTATAATAAAGAAACATTGATAAGATGGTGAGGTCAAGATGACAATTCGTTTTGAAGAAAATGTGAGCATAGAAAATGCTCAGCTCGTATGCCAATGGTCCAACTCCCTTGGCAAATCCTTTCAAGAACAATGGATGGGAACAATGATTCCTTTTCCCTTAACAATTCAAATCTTGCAAGATTTGAAAGGAATCTTTTCAATCTTTGATGGACAAGAGTTTGTGGGGCTTATCCAGAAAATCAGGCTAGAAGACAGGAATCTTCATATCGGGAGATTTTTTATCAATCCCCAGAAACAGGGGCAGGGCTTAGGTAGCCAGGCTTTAAGGAAATTTGTTAGTTTGGCCTTTGAAAATGAAGACATAGACACTATTTCTCTAAATGTCTACGAGGCAAATCAAACAGCTTACAAGCTTTACCAAAAAGAAGGATTTGAAACCGTTCAAATGGTTGAAGTACCTATACGAAAATACATCATGAAAAAGGGCAGATAACAGTCAGGTGGGGCTAGAGTCCCAAGGATTTTTAAGGAAAAGGAAGTTCTCTTTCAAAGTTAGAAACAAGACTTCTATGATTTCTTAGATAGAGGAGATAAAAATGTCGAGACCTAGAAAAATACGAATCTTGCTCGCTTCTGTACTTGCCTTAGTTGTTGGTATCACTCTTTATTCTCAGTATCAAAGCCACCAAGAACGGTTCCAATTAAAGACCTCCTTTGAAGAAAAGGACACTATAGCCGTCTTAAAACATTTAACGGCGTCAGGAAAATATGCGTCTGACATGCGAAAAGCTGGCTATATTGTTCCTCCCGACGGTGCCATTCGCTTGGATGGAGGAATTGACTCCATAGGGATAAAAGGAGACATCGATTTGAAAATGTCGAATCCTAGAAGGGATGAAGTCTCGGTTTTATTTGAAACAATGGTAAATGAGGAAAAAATAGATGCCTACTATATTTTAGATCATCAATTTACTCTAAAACGTAGTTACTATTCTTATATTAGTAATCAAAATAAAGAAAGTGTGACGATATCTCAAGCCGAAGAAGAACGCTTGTTAAAGATTGTTCAAAAAGAGTTGAAAGCTTTTCTAGATAAGATGTATCAGACTTTATATGGTTGATGGCACTATTGAGAAACTAACACGAGATCTTGTTTAGAATGTCAACGATGATAAGAAAGGAGGGACAAGAATGTTTACAGAATTGCTCTTTATTGTCTCTTTTGTGTTACTTTTACGTTTGTTTAAGAGTAGGCGCTCACGAATGATTATAGGAGTCTTGTATAGTTTGCTGCTAGTCTGGTTTGTCATTTCCGTTTTGAACTATGGCAAATACACTCTTCAACCAGGTCAATCCGTCAACTTAAGAGTAAATCCCAGAACACAAGATTTGGAATACTATTCAATCTTCATCTTGAAGAAAAACGATTCAAGTAAAATTAAATTAACTGGCTCAAGTGTTTGGAGTGAGAGTAATGGTGATGTTTACTATGAAGTAGAGGGACAAAAAATTACAAAAAGCCATGGTTTCGATGAGGAGGATGAAGAACTTCCAAACAATCAAGCAGATATTTATTTAGAAAAAGATGGAGTTGTTGTGAGTTACCAAGGTGAAAAAGTGTTTGATGCCACCAATAACAAGCCCTACACGATAACCATTACCAATGTAGACAACCAACTAGCCCAATTTGAGGCTCAGGTGGTGGATAAATAAGCCAGTCTAGTAGTGTGCAAGCTTTTAAAATTTGTTTCAATTCAATAAAAACATACTATTTTAAGTAAGCAAAAAAGCCCTGAAACCAAGGCTTTTCCTGTTGACACTACCTTTTAACGAAAAATGGGAAGCGTGTTTAGAATCCGATCTACAAAAAAAGAGGACATTTACGGTCCTCTTTTTGACTACTATAATGAAAAGGTCAATTAACGTTTAGCCTTATTTTTCATCTTTGTGAAGCATGTTTTTCACACCTTCAATAGCGCCTTCGACAGCGTCTTTAGCATCTTCAGCAACTTCTTTTACTTTAGAAACAACTTTTTCAGCTGTTCCTTCTTTTTCCATTTTTTCATCGCCGATCATTTTGCCGACACCTTCTTTAATGGAACCTTTTGCTTGGTTTAATTTTTCTTCTGTTGACATGATTCTGCCTCCTTTAAATTGATTGATTTTGATTAGGTGAATTAGTGTACGCGAGCATTTTCCTTTGCTTCGCCCTTAACGGCTTCAACACCTTCGCCTACTTTTTCTTGAACAGCAGCAACACCTGAACCGATACCAGATTTCACTTTTTCAAATTGTTCTGAAGCAAATTCTCCTGTTGAAGAAGCCACGTCAGTTACTCGGTCTTGGAGGCTAACTGAATCTGCTTCATGCTGTTCCTTCGTTTTGATATCAACAACATTCACATTGACTTCAACAACTTCTAGATCAGTCATTTTTGTAACTTGTGATACGACAACATCTTTGATTTCTTTGTACAAAGCAGGGACATTCTTTTGGTACTCAACAACAATGTTCAAGTCAACTGCAACTTGCTCTTTCCCAACTTCAACATTGACACCATGAGTGACATTATCTGTATTGATAATTTTTTCTGTTAGATTAGAGAAGAATCCTCCATCCACATCCAAAAGTCCAGGTACTTTTTCAAGTGAAAGACCAATGATTTTTTGGATGACTTTATCCTCATAAGTGAGTTCCCCTTTAACATCTTGAGAAACAACAGCAACATCTTTTTTTTCTACATTTTTATCTACGTTTGACATACGAGACTCCTTTATTTATTTAAATATTTTTCCTTAACATAGTATCCTGCAAATGCTCCTAAGGCTCCACAAATTAGTACAAAGAGTGTTTTGAAAAAGCCAAAGGATAAGATAAAGCAAGCGAGAATGACACCTACTAAACCTGCAATAATTGGATACTGATATTTTTTAAACCATTCCATTTTTACTTCCTTACTTTACACGACTAACAGTCTTTTTGGTCGTTTTTGGAGGTTCAAATTCTTTCACTTTAACTTCAAGTTTTACCTCACGTTCAATACCAAAGAACTGCTTTAATCCATGAGTTATTTCATTCTGAATGACTAGACATCGATTTGAGATGTTGTCTGAAGGAAGAATTTTCCCTTCTACAGTAACGAAACATTTATTTTTGCGGCTATTTACATGGACTGTTGGTTCTTTGATCAACTGATGATCAATGACCAAACATCGAACAAAGCCTTCGATAGCTGAATTTTTTAGTTTTAATGTATCTTCTTGAGTCTCTAATTGAATCTCTAAATACTGTTTAGGATAGAAGAGTATTACTAGCATTGAAATTAACACTAAAACAGATAGGACAAGTGTCCCCCAAAAGACATATCTAGCAATCAGAAATTCAGCGTAGAGTTCTCTCCAACTGAATAAGTGGATATCTAAATCACTGACCTGATGATAATCTATGAGAATAGGAAGGAAAATAGCCAAGATTAAAATACAGAAAATAAGTAACAATATTTTCTTTGATTTTGACATATTAAATCCTTTCAAATGAAAAGCTTTAAACCATAATTTTACCCGTCTACTGTATTCAAAATTATGGCTTATCACTTTTAATTTCTTATTAGGTAATGCTTATTTTTTACCAAATAGAAATGAAACAACTGCAACAACAATCACTGCACCTACGATTGACGGAATAATAGCCATTCCAGCCAATGAAGGTCCCCAGCTTCCTAGAAGTGATTGCCCTACAGATGAACCGATAAGACCTGCAAAGATATTTGCAATCAATCCCATTGAACCACCTTTTTTAGTGATTGCACCTGCGATGAGACCAATAAGACCTCCTACAATAATGGACCACAACATAGTGTATCCTCCTTTTCTATTTCTAAATCAAAGAATCAACATCTTTGATTGAACTAATTATATACTATCTCAACTTGGAAACATAATAGTACGTCTTAAAAACCGTACTGTAAACATGTACTCTAGATACAGATAAATAAGAAAAGCTAGATTCTACTGAGTTTCTAGGTTATGAAGCGAGTCTTTTCATAGCAAGCAAAAGTCGTTGTAAGAGGATAAATACACTCTATGTGGTATAATTGCATGAAGATTGAAAGACAATCAATTAGTTTATTATAAAGAAAGAAAAGTTATACATGAGAGATTTATTATCGAAAAAAAGTCACAGACAATTAGAATTATTAGAATTACTATTTGAAAACAAACGCTGGTTTCATATTTCAGAACTAGCAGAATTATTGCACTGTACAGAACGTTCTGTAAAAGATGACTTGTCCCAAGTCAGATCTTCTTTTCCTGACCTGATATTTCATTCCTCAACAAACGGCATCCGTATCATTAACACTGATGATAGTGATATTGAGATGGTCTATCATCATTTTTTTAAGCATTCAACCCACTTTTCAATTTTAGAATTTATCTTCTTTAATGAAGGATGTGATACTGATAGTATTTGCAAAGAGTTTTATATCAGTTCTTCCTCTCTTTACCGTATCATCAGTCACATTAATAAAATTATTAAGAAACAATATCGTTTTGAAGTTAGCCTCAATCCAGTTCGAATCACTGGAAATGAGATTGATATCCGTTACTTTTTTGCCCAGTATTTTTCAGAGAAATATTATTTCCTTGAATGGCCTTTTGAAGATTTTTCTCAAGAACCCTTGTCTCAATTATTGGAATTAGTCTATAAAGCAACTTCTTTCCCGATGAATTTATCAACTCACAGAATGTTAAAATTACTTCTGGTTACAAATTTATATCGCATAAAGTTTGGTCATTTCATGGAAGTTGAGAGAGACTCTTTTAACAATCAATTGTTGGAATCGTTTATGCAGGCAGAAGGCATCGAAGAGATTGTAGCGAGCTTTGACTCTGAATATCATATCTCTCTGAATAAAGAAGTAATAGGTCAATTATTTGTAACCTATTTTCAAAAAATGTTTTTCATAGATGAAGAAGTATTTCTCAACCATGCAAAAACAGACAGCTATGTAAAAAAATCGTATCAGTTATTGGGAAAGCTAGTAGATCAGGTATCAAGAGAGTATAATCTTCAAGTAGACAATAAGGACAATCTGATTTGGCATCTGCACAATACGGCGCATCTGCATCGCCAGGAATTATCGACAGAGTTTATCCTATTTGATCAAAAAGGCAATACAATCAAGAACTTTCAAAATATTTTCCCTCGCTTTGTTTCAGAGGTGAAGGAAGGGATTGAACACTATCTAGAGGCTTTGGATATGGATCGTAATTCAATGAAGGTCAATCATTTATCCTATACTTTTATCACCCATAGCAAACACTTAGTGTTAAATCTTTTACAAAACCAACCTAAATTAAAGGTTTTGGTCGTGAGTAATTTTGATCAGTATCATGCAAAATCAGTAGCCGAGACACTTGCTTACTATTGCAGTAACAATTTTGAACTGGAGGTCTGGAGTGAATTAGAGTTGTCCATTGATGCTCTAAAAGAATCACCTTACGACATCATTATTTCAAATTTTATTATTCCACCTATTGAAAATAAGAGACTGATCTATTCCAATAATGTCAATACAGTCGCTCTCATCTCTTTGCTTAACGCAATGATGTTTATTCGATTAGACGAGTAACTAAGAATAACAAAAAACGCTAGATAGCGTTTTTTGTTTTATAAGGAAAGAATTTTATCTATACTAAACTCAGAATATCCTAACAATCCTGTCATTTTTTAGTTCAGAACAACAAAAAGCCTTGGTTCCCAAAGCTTTTTAATCTTATAAACTCATTAAAACAACTCCCAGTAAGGTGTGGAATGTTTTTTAGTCTGTGTCATATAAAAATAAATAGAATGAATAGCTATAGCTAGAGCTAAAATGGTTGTAATACTTACTACTATTATAGGATTAGAAGCAAAGATTAAAGAGAGAATCAAGGCAGCCAGATAGAGTGTAGCTTGGACACAGTAGTAACTTTTCGAATAGCGAAGATAGTGTTTGTTATGGGGCCCATTTACTAGGACAGCAGCTTGAAAGAGGCCAAATCCGATATAAGAGAAGCTGGTTGCAAAGAGACGATTAGCTTCAGGATTCTGAAGAAATCCCATCGATACAGTCATCATCATAAGTCCAATGAAAATAGGATAGTGACTGTAAATTAGAAATAGCCCCTTTTGATTAGATTTTTCATCAATAGCATGGTCGAATTGACCAAAATAAAACAAGAACAGAGAAATCATAATAATGAAATAAAGAACCGAATAAATCGAGAAATTCTCGATTGTAAAGAAGTTAGCTAGCTCCGTAATCATCTCTCCAAACATAATAATGACAAGAAGGGAGATGCGCTCGATTAAATGGGGGAGATTTACCTGGTAATGCTTATCTTTATTAAGCAAGATACTTGGCATAATAAATGTTAGCAGAATACTAGCATAAAGGATATAGACTCCAATGTAAATAGGAAGAAGAGCTGCTAGATAGATTTCTAAACTTCGTAGACCTGTTATCCATAGAAAACCTTTGATACTTTCCCTATGAACATTATCGGTTGATTTTTTAAAAAACTCAACCAAATATTGAAAAAATAAGGTAAGGGTTAATGTACCAATAGCCCAACAGACATAATGAAAATATTGTTGCCAATCAGGTCCAATCATATTGGCTATAAAGAGTAAAATTCCCATTTTGATAAACATGATTACTATGTTAAATAAAGAGTTCTTTCCATAGCGATTGGTATAATCGGTTTGAATCATCCAGGAATCGATGAGAATCAAAGTAGCAATGAGAAAATCAAGGAAAGAATTCCAAGTCAAAATACCGTTATGAAGATGGTGAATTAAAGCAGTTACTTTTGAAATCGCAAAAACAAAAACTAGATCATAAAAAAGTTCTGAATAATTTACACGTTTATGTTTAACAAGAGTTGTCATCTTAAGACCTTTCTATTTTAGAAGTACAATTTATTATAACAGAAAATGGTAATAAAAAAAAAGGAGATGCTTAAATAACTTCATGTGACGCGAATGAACTGCGCCACAAAAGTTAGGTTTTTTCTGTCTAACTTTTGGGGTGCAGTTCAGAAGGGGTGTTTTTTCTATCGTTTTTTAGTGCTAAGACTACACAAAAAAGCCTTGATTCCAAGGCTTTTTCCTGTTGATTTAGATGCCCCCTACAGGGATTTGGAAAGGACTTTCATATTGAGAGCAATTAAAAATATTGAAATATAAGTGATTTTAGGTATTTTCAATGTCATGATTTAAAAATGGGACAAAAGTGGGGCAAAAACCATACAGATTCTAAACTGTATGGTTCTTTTTTTATCTAACCAAGAAAGGTTAAAACTTATTAAAACACATGCAATCAACTGTTGAAAACTTTTTAGTCCGTGTAATATAAAAACAAGTAAAAAGTTGAACTATAGGGAATATTGTGTCATAATAAGTAATAGATGAATAATTAATAGATTGGAAATAATGCTTTCTTACCTTAACAAGTTGAATTGGTTATACATTTTTTCGTCTCAATTGTACTTATCTCTCAAGTTTAGTTAATTTTTATTAGCTTTGTTTTCGAATCAATAAAACAATTTTTAGAAGTGCATAAGACAAGATGGTGACATTACTACAGTCATTTCTAGTCACCATATGTTGCTGGCACAGGCTGTTTGTAGTGTTGGCTATTTACTAGTCAGTTTAATCGGAGTGTTTAATTTTTATTGTTGAAAGGTTTTTATATGGAAAAAATTCTATCTTTAGGTCTGACAGGTAGGAAATTACTTGCTCAGGGTTTCTTATTTGTTCTGCTAGGTCTTATCTTGATGGTTACGGGGACTTGGTTGCCAGTAACGGTTATTCGACTGGTTCTGTTTTTAGCTTGGATAGCAACGGTCTTAGATTTAGTATTACGTATTTTCAAAAAAAGTCAGTCAACGGACACCTTGGGAGTTGCACTGGTTAAATTGTTAGTGCTGGGATATTTGCTTGGCTCCAATTTTGCGACGGATGTGCCGATTTATATTTTGGCTCTTGTGATTGGAGTTTATCAGATTTTTCATGCTACTATCAACCTTGTCACCTATGTTCTCTACCGCAAAAACAAAATTCGACCTCGTTTTCGTCTCTTACTAGATGGACTCGTACTAGTTTTTCTTGGTGGGACTAGTCTTTTGTCCTCTACAGGAAATTCTGTCTTTCAACTCTTTGTATTAGGGGCTTATTTTTTCCTTTATGGTGTGTCCAATATCCGTGACGGTTTCTTGTTTGAGGAGGAAATTGGGAAAAACCATCTCAAACGTCGCATTAGAATTAGCTTACCTATTGTCCTAGCCGCTCTCATCCCTGCAAGAACTTTAGCAAAAATTAACAAATTTATGCTGGAAAATGCTGATGAGGAAGAAGATATCCATCTTGGAATGGTGAAGTCTGGTAAGACAGCGGAGCTTGAAATTTTTGTTCATACAGCTGAGACCTCTCTGTTTTCGGCAATTGGTCATGTGGATATCTGCTATCAAGGCCGTGTTATTTCTTATGGCAACTATGATCCGTCTTCTGAGACCTTATTTGGCATGGTAGGAGATGGTGTCTTATATTTCTGTGATCGTGACAAGTACATTGACCTATGTAAACGTGAGAGTCAAAAAACGCTTTTTGGTTATGGGATATATTTGACGCCTGAAATGGAAAAAGCAGTTCAGAAAAAGTTGGCTGAATTGAAACAACTGACAATTCCATGGGAGCCAAGTGCAGATAAAATCATGACAGGTGATGGTAAGGAAGACTACACCTACGCTTATAAAATCAGACACGAGACAGATGGGGAACTTTATAAATTTATCAAATCTAAGTTTAAATCCTACTTTGTCTTATCTACAAACTGTGTGCTCTTGGCTGATACCATAGTCGGTCAGGCTGGCACCGATATCCTCTCACCCAAAGGATTTATCGCTCCAGGAACTTACCAAGCCTACCTTGATCGAGAGTTTGAAAAACCAAATAGTATAGTCGTATCTAAACATGTTTATTAAGGAGAATTTATGAACTTAGTTAAAAAATATACTCCGTTAATCCTTTTTATAGGGCTGGTTGCTCTTGTAATTCTGAATGCATCGAGCTTTATATCAGGAGCAATCTCTCTCTTTGATGTAATATCAACCTTGATTTATGGTGCTGTTATTGCTTTTGTGCTTAATGTTCCTATGAAAAAAATTGAACAGTATTTAGTTAAATTGAAGGTAAAGGCAGAGTTGCGTCGTCCGATTGCCATGGTACTTGTTTTCCTAGCTCTTATCTTAATCGTGATTGCTCTTTTGGTTTTGGTGCTGCCAACCCTAGCTCAGACTATTAGTCAGCTGGGAACAGTCCTTTCAACAGTCCTGACTCAACTTAGGAAATTGCTAGACAGCTCGGAATTTGTAACCAAAGACATGCTGTCAACTATCGTATCAGGAATTCAGGGACAGTCTAGCTCTATTAGTCAAGCTTTGATAACCTTCTTATCCGGTCTGACTAGTAATATAGGAAATATTTTTTCAAGTATAATGAATGCCTTTCTGATTATAGTATTTACCTTTTCATTTTTATCCAGTAAGGAACATCTGGCAGCGATGACGAGTCGACTTCTAAAAGTTATATTTCCAGAGAAAGTGGTGACAAAGTTAACTTGCATTGGACAAGTAGCACTAGAGACTTATGACCAATTTTTGATGAGTCAGCTGATTGAAGCAGTCATCATAGGAGTTATGATAGCGGTTGGTTACAGCGTGTTTGGGATACCCTATGGAGTAATGACAGGTATCTTTGCAGGAGTGCTATCGTTCATTCCTTATGTAGGGCCTATGATTGCTTGTGTTGTGGGAGCGATTTTTATCTTCACAGTGAGTCCTACTCAAGCCTTACTTTCTCTTCTTCTATATCAAATCATACAACTGATTGAGGGAAATCTTATCTATCCCAAAGTTGTGGGTCAATCTATTGGCTTACCAGCCCTTTTCACGCTTGCGGCTGCTAGTATCGGAGGGAATCTTTTCGGACTACTTGGAATGATATTCTTTACCCCCGTATTTGCTGTTATCTATCGACTGGTTAAAGAATTTGTCGTTGCAAAGGAAAATCAGGTAGATTAAGAAAAACTAAATTTAATAAGATATACTGAGAAGAGAGTGAGAGATTCTCTTCTCTTTTATTTTTAAATACTTTTCTACAAAAAGCTATTAGACGTTAAAAAAAGCCTTGGTTTCAAGGCTTATTTCTGTTGATTTAGATGTGCCCCCTGCAGGGCTCGAACCTGCGACCCATAGATTAAGAGTCTACTGCTCTACCAACTGATCTAAGAAGGCAAATAAAAAGCTGAGAATGTAACTTCCCAGCTTTTTTAATATGCCCAAAATGGCAGCTAGATTATTTACGAAAGGCATCAAGGATATAGGTGAAACCAACAATTAAAAATGCAAAGGCAACGACATAAACGACAAAGACACTTGTAGCTACTGGATTGAACAAAATCACTAGACCTAGTAAAAATGCAAGCAACGCTATCCACATGATATGGTTGCCAATAATAGGGAAAATCAATCCCAGACGATTGCCTTTAAAGAAAGCTATAATGGCTTCTACAATTAACCAAATTCCTAAAATAGTTGGAATGACAACTGGCAGCGTCACAAAGCCATAGGCAACGAGGTAAAGAGCTAAGAGAAGATTAACAATCCCTTGGAAAAGATGAGCTGGTGAGCGAAGCTCTTTTGGTACAGAGAAATAGCCTAAAATAGCTGCTATAGAAGAAACCAGTAAACCAAATGCAATCCACCAGCTGTAAGCAACAAGATTAGCTACTGGGTTTGTAAATAGGAAAAGTCCTAAAAGGACAAAAACAACTCCTGCAAGGAATAGCAGTAAACGATTAGAAAATTTCATTTCAATACCCCCTATATAGTATAGTATAGTATAGTTTGATAATAAAAATATTATACACCTTTTTAGAGGAAATGTCAATAAACAAAATGGAAAATTTGGAAGTTTCAGTCTGATTTATGAAAAGAAAATCAGTTTTTATTATTTTGAAAATAAAAAGAGAAGATAAAATTTGTCTTCTCTACATGAAAATATTGTATGGCATCAAAGCAAAAGTAACTGGCTTTACACTATTTGTAAAGATGTAATTTGGTTCAAAAAGAAAAGATAGATTTAAAAGTGGGGCAAATGATGAGGCAAATCAGTTATAGATAAGCAAAAAAGCCTTGGTTATCAAGGCTTTTCCTGTTGTATTTAGATGCCCCCTACAGGGATCGAACCTGTGACCCACGGATTAAGAGTCCGCTGCTCTGCCAGCTGAGCTAAGGAGGCAAAGAAAAAGCTGTATTGGTGCCGAAACTTCACGGTTTGTATTGAACCCGCGCAATTAAGCAGGTGGGCAACTCGCTCTAACTGAAGCTGTTTCCGTGTGAGACGGCCTACATGCTGTTAGAAGACTTTTGTTTCCCTAATAATACAAAAAATAGTCGGTCAACACTTAAGTGTGAAGTCGTACACCACAGCGTTTCTATGTTTATATGATACCACTTTTTCAAAAAAAATCAAGAGGAAAATGCAATTATTTGAAAAGGATTTCACAAGTCCCGTAATTTATCAATGGTTTCCTTGCGTTGAGCTAAAGCCCGTTCGTATTTGCCAGTATCTTCCGGAGTGAAGTAGTGCTGATCTTTAATTTTTTCTGGCAGATAGTCCTGCTTGACCCAGTTTCCAGGATAGTTGTGCGGATAGAGATAGTTTTGCGCATTCCCTAGTTCCTTGCTTCCACTGTAGTGGCCATCGCGCAGGTGGCGCGGAATAGGTAAATGACCTGATGTTTTGAGGTCAGCAAGGGCCTTGTCCATGGCCACATAGGCTGAGTTGGATTTTGGAGAGAGGGCCAAGTCAATCACGACATTGGCAATGAGAATGCGAGCTTCTGGGAAGCCAATCTTTTGAGCAGCATCTAGAGCAGTTACAGTATGAATCTGAGCTTCAGGATTGGCCAAACCGATATCTTCATAAGCGATGACGGTCAAACGACGAGCGAGACTGGGCAAATCTCCAGCCTCAATCAAGCGGGCCGCATAGTGGAGACTGGCATCGACATCCGAGCCACGGATGGACTTTTGTAGGGCTGAAAGGACATCGTAGTGACCGTCCCCATCCTTGTCCATGGTAATATAGCTCCGCTGGAGGCTATTTTCCATGATATTCAGAGTGATGTGGCGGATCCCCTTGTCATTTTCAGGGGTAGAGAGAACAGCCAAATCCAGCGAGTTAAAGGCAGAACGCAGGTCTCCATTTGTAGAGGTCGCGATGAAATCCAGTGCATCCTCATCTAGCTCTACTTGGAAATCAAAACCACGCTCAGGGTCAGTTAGAGCGATTTGAATCGCTCCTTTTACATCTTGATTAGACAAGGGTTCTAACTCAAAAATCTGAACACGGCTACGAATGGCTGGAGTGACAGAAAAGAAGGGATTTTCAGTCGTAGCCCCAATCATGATGACCAGACCACTTTCTAAGAGTGGCAGAAGAAAGTCTTGCTTAGTCTTATCGAGACGATGAATTTCGTCTAATAATAGGACGAGACCACCTGAAAATTTAGCTTCTTCGGCGATTTCTTGTAGTCGCTTTTTACTATCCACTGTCGCATTAAAGGTCCGAAAGGCATACTTGGTCGTTCCAGCGATGGCAGAGGCAATACTGGTCTTGCCAATACCTGGAGGTCCGTAGAGAATCATGGAGGACAGACGATTGGCTTCCACCATGCGACGGATAATTTTTCCAGGTCCGACCAGATGCTCCTGACCGATGACCTGGTTGATGGTTTTTGGGCGCATGCGAAGCGCGAGATTGTCTGGCATAGCAGTCCTTTCTAACATGGATTTTCTGATGTATATGTGGTAAGATGGTAGTATCTATTTTAGCATATTTCCGAGCAATCGGGGCGATTTAAGAGTCGCATAGAAAGAGGACAAAATGGCAACATACGGATTTTTAGATGTTTTAGAGGAGGAGTTGGACAAGAACTTTCCCTTTGACTTTGAGATTAGTTGGGACAAGCGCAATCACGCGGTAGAAGTGAGTTTTTTACTAGAAGCGCAAAACGCTGCTGGTGTAGAGATGCTGGATGAGGACGGAGAAGTTTCGTCAGACGATATCCTCTTTGAGGAAGCGGTTCTTTTCTACAATCCTGCCAAGTCAACGGTTAATGTAGAAGACTATTTGACGGTCATCCCTTACCTGCCTAAAAAAGGATTTTCTCGTGAATTTTTAGCTTATTTTGCACTTTTCCTCAAAGATACTGCCGAGGTTGGGCTGGATGCGCTCATGGACTTTTTGGAAGATCCAGAAGCAGAAGAATTCGTCATGGAATGGAACCAAGAAGTCTTTGAAGAGGGAAAAGTCGGCTTGGAAGAGGGAGAGTTTTATCCTTATCCGAGATATTAGGAGTCTGATATGGAAATAGAAATTTCTGATTTTACAGGTTGCAAAATTGCCCTCTTTTGTGGTGATAAGCTCTTAACTATCTTACGTGATGATAAATCAAACATTCCATATCCTAATACCTGGGAATTGCCAGGTGGAGGACGAGAAGGTGATGAAAGTCCTTTTGAGTGCGTGGCGCGTGAAGTTTATGAAGAACTGGGAATTAATCTGACCGAAGATTGTCTACTTTGGAGCAAGGTCTATCCCAGTATGATTTTTGAGGGGAAGGAATCCGTCTTTCTAGTTGGTCAGTTGACACAGGACCAGTTTGACAGTATCGTATTTGGAGATGAAGGACAGGGCTACAAACTGATGAGTACTGAGGAGTTTCTTGGCTCAGATAAGGTCGTGCCCCAGTTGCAGGATAGAGTGAGGGATTATTTGGAGGAAATAAAATGATTTTTGCAATTGCAACAACGACGTTAAATAAGGAAGTTAAACGCAAACTAAAAACTGGACAATATTCTAGAGAAGAAGCTACATTTATCTATATGGAATATTTAAAGTTAAAGAAGCAGAGAGATAGTGGTATGAAAGTAGCTGGGATTTCTACGGCTGTTATTTGGGTATTAATGCTTGTTATACCCTTACTGAGTGATAGAGGTCTCGTGCTGCCTCTTTCAGTATATTTTTTATTATTGATACTGTTAGCAGGAATTGTTCTATTTGTTTATTATCTTACGTTTGGTATTTTTAAACAGCAGATTCATAGTGCAATGAAAGAACACTATACAGATGTGATTGAAGAATTTAAGGGTCAGTAAAACAGCGTGTGGAAGAGCATAGAAGTGCTAGTTGAGAGAATGTGTATTTGGAGGTATTAGTATGATTCAGATTGAACGAGCAGGAGCGGAAAATTTAGAAACTATTATTGCCATTCAAAGAGCTAGCTTTAAGGCTGTCTATGAAAAATATCAAGATGAGTATGATCCTTATCTTGAGGATCGTGAACGAATCAAGTGGAAGTTGGTTGAGCGTCCCAATAGCTATTACTACTTTGTGAAAGAAAAGGAAGAAAATATTGGATTTTTACGAGTTCAGACCAATGAAGAGTTGACAAAGGCTTGGTTGGGAACAGCAGCGATTTTACCCCAGTATCAAGGAAAAGGTTATGGTTCTGAGGGACTGAGATTGCTGGAAAAAGAATTTCCAACGATTAAACAATGGGATTTGTGTACGGTATTACAGGATGCGGGCATGGTTGCCTTTTATGAGAAAAATGGCTACCGTCAAACCCATATCGAGCCTGAAAAAGAAGGCATGGATATGGTTTACATGAAAAAATTGATTGACAAATAGAAAGGACGGTTCGGTTACATTTCTAAACTGAACCCGCCCTATACACTGTTCCAAAAAGATAAACTTCTCTTAGACACAAGCGTCTTCAGAGAGTTTCTCATTTTGGCTTTGTGTTTTACGGGCTTGGTATCTTAATGATGGAAACATGGCAAGAGTTAAAAGTTACAGTGAAGCGTGAGGGGGAGGAATTGGTCTCCAATCTCTTGATTGAGCTGGGTGCGCAAGGTGTTGCGATCAAAGACAGTATGGACTATGTGGGGAATGTGGATCGTTTTGGTGAAATTTTCCCAGAGGTTGAGCAACAAGAAGAAATCGTAGTGACCGCCTACTATCCTGATACAGTTGATGTGGCAGTGGTTGAGGCGGACTTGCAGGCTCGCCTAGCAGAATTGACCGATTTTATGGATCTAGGAGAGGTCAAGATGGGGACGACTGCCTTGGCTGAGGAAGACTGGGCAGACAACTGGAAGAAATACTATGAGCCAGCTCGTATCACCCATGACTTGACCATCGTGCCGTCTTGGACAGACTATGAGGCGACTGCGGGAGAAAAGATTATCAAGCTGGACCCTGGCATGGCCTTTGGGACTGGGACGCATCCAACCACTAAGATGAGCCTTTTTGCCTTGGAGCAGGTTCTTCGTGGTGGCGAAACGGTGCTTGATGTGGGAACTGGTTCAGGTGTCCTTTCTATTGCCAGCTCGCTTCTGGGTGCTAAGGAAATCTTCGCCTACGACCTAGATGATGTGGCAGTTCGAGTCGCTCAGGAAAATATTGAGCTCAACCCTGGTATGGAAAACATCCATGTAGCGGCAGGTGATTTGCTCAAGGGTGTGGAGATTGAGGCAGATGTGATTGTGGCTAATATCTTGGCGGATATTCTCATTCATCTGACGGATGATGCTTATCGCTTGGTCAAGGATGAAGGTTACCTGATAATGAGTGGGATTATCAAGGACAAGTGGGACATGGTGCGCGACTCGGCTGAGTCAGCTGGATTTTTCCTTGAAACCCACATGATTCAAGGGGAATGGAATGCCTGCGTCTTTAAGAAGACTAAGGATATTTCAGGTGTGATTGGAGGCTAGCATGCAGCAGTATTTTGTAAAAGGAAGTGCTACATCACCTATCACCATTGAGGACAAGGAAACCAGCAAGCACATGTTTCAGGTTATGCGCCTGAAAGAAGGTGATGAGGTTGTTTTGGTCTTTGATGATGGCATTAAGCGCTTGGCGCGCGTGCTAAATGTGGAAGCTCGTCAGTTTGAATTGCTCGAAGAATTAGCTGATAATGTAGAACTACCAGTCCAAGTGACCATTGCATCAGGATTTCCCAAGGGGGATAAGCTGGAGTTTATTACTCAAAAAGTGACGGAACTGGGAGCCAGTCAAGTCTGGGCTTTTCCTGCTGACTGGTCGGTCGCCAAGTGGGATGGTAAGAAATTGGGTAAAAAGGTTGAAAAACTAGAAAAAATCGCCCTTGGAGCGGCAGAACAAAGCAAGCGTAATATCGTTCCAAGTATCCAGCTTTTCGAGAAGAAAGCAGATTTTCTAACTCAGTTTGACCAGTTTGACTCTATTATAGTAGCCTATGAAGAATCAGCAAAAGAGGGAGAAGCCGCGGCCCTCTTACAAGCAGTCACTGGTCTTGAAAAGGGAGCTAAATTGCTCTTTATCTTTGGTCCAGAAGGCGGTCTCTCACCTGCAGAAATTGAAAGTTTTGAAGCTAAAGGAGCAGTCTTGGCAGGTCTTGGTCCTCGCATTTTGCGAGCGGAAACAGCACCGCTTTATGCCTTATCAGCCCTTAGTGTTTTAGTAGAATTAGAAAAATAAGAGGAAGAAAATGGAACAAAAACACCGTTCAGAATTTCCAGAAAAGGAACTTTGGGACTTAACAGCCCTATACCAAGACCGTGAGGATTTCTTGCGTGCAATCGAGAAAACGCGCGAAGACATCAACCAATTTAGCTGTGACTACAAGGGCAATCTTCACACTTTTGAGGATTTCGAGAAGGCCTTTGCGGAATTGGAGCAAATTTATATCCAGATGAGCCATATCGGTAATTACGCCTTTATGCCTCAGACGACAGACTATAGCAATGAAGATTTTGCTAATATTGCCCAAGCTGGGATGGAATTTGAAACAGATGCCAGTGTAGCCTTGACCTTTTTTGACGATGCCTTGGTGGAAGCTGATGAGGAAGTCTTGAACCGTTTGGGTGAATTACCTCACTTGACGGCAGCCATTCGTCAGGCCAAAATCAAAAAAGCCCACTATCTAGGTGCCGATGTGGAGAAGGCTTTGACCAATCTCGGTGAAGTTTTCTACAGTCCACAGGACATTTACACTAAGATGCGAGCTGGGGACTTTGAAATGGCTGACTTTGAAGCCCATGGCAAGACCTATAAAAACAGCTTTGTGACCTATGAAAATTTCTACCAGAACCACGAGGACGCTGAGGTTCGTGAGAAATCTTTCCGTTCTTTCTCAGAGGGACTTCGTAAGCACCAAAATACGGCTGCGGCAGCCTACTTAGCTCAGGTCAAGTCTGAAAAACTGTTGGCAGATATGAAGGGCTACGACTCGGTTTTTGATTATCTTCTAGCTGAGCAAGAAGTGGACCGTGCCATGTTTGACCGTCAGATTGACCTCATCATGAAGGACTTTGCGCCAGTTGCTCAGAGATACCTCAAGCATGTTGCCAAGGTCAATGGTCTTGAAAAGATGACCTTTGCAGACTGGAAATTGGACTTGGACAGCGCCCTTAATCCTGAAGTGACTATTGATGACGCCTATGATTTGGTCATGAAGTCAGTAGAACCTTTGGGACAAGAATATTGTCAGGAAGTTGCGCGCTATCAAGAAGAACGCTGGGTGGACTTTGCTGCTAATAGTGGCAAGGATTCTGGTGGTTATGCGGCGGATCCGTATCGCGTGCACCCTTATGTCCTCATGAGCTGGACTGGTCGTTTGAGTGATGTCTATACCTTGATTCATGAAATCGGACATTCTGGTCAATTTATCTTTTCAGATAATCACCAAAGTTACTTCAATGCTCATATGTCGACCTACTACGTCGAAGCGCCATCAACCTTCAATGAATTGCTTCTTAGTGATTACTTGGAGCACCAATCTGACGACCCTCGTCAAAAACGTTTCGCTCTTGCCCACCGCTTGACAGATACCTACTTCCATAATTTCATCACCCACCTCTTGGAGGCAGCCTTCCAGCGTAAGGTTTATACATTGATTGAAGAAGGGGAAACCTTTGGAGCAAGCAAACTCAACAGCATTATGAAGGAAGTTTTGACAGATTTCTGGGGAGATGCTATTGAAATTGATGACGATGCGGCACTGACTTGGATGCGCCAAGCTCACTACTACATGGGCTTGTATAGTTACACTTACTCTGCTGGTCTTGTCATCTCGACTGCAGGTTATCTTCATCTGAAACATTCAGAAACTGGAGCTGAAGATTGGCTTAATCTCCTTAAATCAGGTGGTAGTAAGACACCGCTTGAGTCAGCCATGATTATCGGAGCGGATATCTCAACAGACAAACCACTTCGTGATACCATCCAATTCTTGTCTGACACAGTTGACCAGATTATTGCCTATAGTACTGAGTTGGGAGAGTAAAGATTGGACAGAGTTTTAGGAGAATAATATGAATAGAATCAAAGAATGGCTAGAGCAAGATCCCAAAAGAATGCATTTTATCAAAATTGGTCTAGTTTTATTGGGAATCATTTTATTGATTGCTCTACCTACTCTCTATCTTGTTTTGAGCGGAGTTGGTATTTGGTATTTTGTAAAGAAAGCACCAGATATTCGAAAAAGAAATCTAATGATTGGGCTTTTCATTGTCAGTTTTGTTGCAGTTGCTCTTCAAACTCCGACAGTCACAAAGAAAATTTCATCTTCTCAGTCAGAAACTAAGCAGACTGCGACATCTACTACTTCGACAGCTTCAACCACAGATACTTCATCTAGTATAGAGGAAGCAAAACGAATCGAAGAAGAGAAAAAAGCTAAAGAAAAAGTAGAAGAAGAGAGAATTGCCAAAGAAAAAGCTGCAAAGGAGTTGCAAGAAAAAGGTGAAACCTTAGTCAAACAATTGGAAGACAGTCAAGATGCGAGTCAAGTGAAGTCTGCTAAAGAGACAGTTAATCAGATTGAAAATAATGATAAAAAGACAGAGTTGCTTGATAGAATAGGTGCAGTTGAGTCGTTAATTTCTCAAAAAGAAGAAGAAAAAAGAGCTGCGCGTGAAGCTGAAACCAAAGCTCAACAGCAAGATAGAATTGTCTATGTTGCAGACCATGGGAAATCAAAAGTTTATTGGTATAGTAAGGATAGAATGCCTTCAAAAACGAATAAAGCTAACGTTGTTGAGATGACAGAAGCAGATGCGATTGCAGCAGGGAAACGTCCATCTAAAAGAGAATAAGACGGAAAGTTATCTTGGGCTGGTTTGTTGAACAGTTGCTAGAAATGTAGAGGTACTTGAGATGCGTAAAAAATTACAAAGAAAAGTGACAGAAGAAAAACCAAGCTATAGCCGAGAAGAAATTCAGTGGTTGATCGAGCATTTGGGAGATCCCTCTCCAGAAATTCGAGACGAACTTGTTTTTACGAGTTTGGCTAGAGGGATTCAAGAAGAGTTGTTTTCCCTTGAGCAGTTTCAGTTTATCTCAGAAGAGGTCTCCTCTGATGAAGGTTTATACAAAGAGATTGATAGTAGAGGAGTTTCGGCTCTTAAACGTTCTTTTAGGGCGCTTATTTATGCCAATCTACTGTCCTGCGATGGTACTAAGGAATCACTTTATTACCAGCAGTTGCCTTCTCCTATAAGGGCTACCATGCTAAATCAAGGCTTACACTATCTTACAAAGGAAAAAGAGACGACGGGCTACCATCATCAGTATGGTTGGGTTCATGCTTTTGCTCATGGAGCTGATCTCTTGACTGAAGTCCTTTGTCATCCAGATTTTCCTAATAACAGAGTTCATGAAGTATTTGATGTACTTGACCAACTATTTAAAAGAATTCCCATTCGTTTTACAAATGATGAGGACTGGCGGTTAGCGAGAGTACTTTATGAACCCATTTTGCAAGGAAAATTAGAGCAAGAACAAGTAGCCTCTTGGATAAAAACGGTTGACTTTCCGATAGAAGAGACCGAAGATTTTTATAAATTTTCCAACTTCAGATCCTGTCTGTTGGAAGTCTATATCCAACTTGACCAGAGAAATAGTATACAAGATGCCTTGAAAGAAGCCATTCAATCTTTTCAGTACTAAGGATAAGCGAGTCGTTTCATGATTTTCAAAGAACTTTCCAGTCAATTTTCTTGAAACCCTTTCCTTCTTTTGATAGACTAATACATAGTTTGAAAAAAAGGAGACTTATCATGAAAAAATTTGTTGCTGAATTAATCGGTACATTTATGCTTGTGTTCATCGGAACAGGAGCCGTTGTTTTTGGAAAAGGTCTTGATGGCCTTGGACACCTTGGAATTGCTTTTGCTTTTGGCTTGGCCATCGTAGTCGCAGCTTACTCAATCGGAACTGTTTCAGGTGCTCACTTGAATCCAGCTGTTTCAATCGCTATGTTTGTAAACAAACGTTTGTCATCTTCTGAGCTTGTAAACTATATCCTTGGACAAGTAGTTGGAGCTTTCCTTGCGTCAGCTGCAGTATTCTTCCTCTTGTCTAACTCAGGCATGTCAACTGCTAGTCTTGGTGAAAATGCCTTGGCAAACGGTGTTACTGTCTTTGGTGGATTCTTGTTTGAAGTTATCGCAACTTTCTTGTTTGTCCTAGTTATCATGACTGTCACTTCAGCAAGTAAGGGCAATGCCGCAATCGCTGGTTTGGTGATTGGTTTGTCCTTGATGGCCATGATTCTTGTTGGCTTGAACATTACTGGACTTTCAGTGAACCCAGCTCGTAGCTTGGCACCTGCTGTTTTGGTCGGTGGCGCAGCTCTTCAACAAGTTTGGATTTTCATCCTTGCTCCAATCGTTGGTGGTATTCTTGCAGCCCTTGTTGCTAAAAACTTCCTTGGAACAGAAGAATAATTGAAACTCAAAAAGCCTTGCTCCTCAGCTTGAGGAACAGGGCTTTTTCGTATCGGTTTAGCGGTTGTCAATTTTCTCTGGATAAAGGTCGTGTTGGAAGAGGCGTTGTTCTGCCAGGCCTTCATACTTGGTTCCAGGTCTACCGTAGTTGTAGTAAGGGTCGATTGAAATGCCACCGCGTGGAGTGAATTTTCCCCAGACTTCTAAATAGCGAGGGTCTAGCAAGTTGACCAAGTCTTTCCCGATGGTGTTGATACAGTTTTCGTGAAAATCCCCATGATTTCGGTAGCTAAAGAGGTAGAGTTTGAGAGATTTTGACTCGACACAGAGCTTGTCAGGAATGTAGGAAATATAAATGGTCGCAAAGTCTGGCTGAGCCGTAATAGGACAAAGTGAGGTAAATTCAGGACAGTTGAATTTGATGAAATAGTCATTTTCCACATGACGATTGTCAAAGGATTCGAGGACTTCTGGTTGATAGTCAAAAATGTAGTTGGTTTCTTTGTTGCCGAGGAGGCTTAGGTTTTTCAATTCTTCTTGTTGTGACATGATTTTTTCTTTCTAATTTAAACACCACGTTGGTTGTCGTAGAGGAGGGTATGAAGTTGAGGAAGGACGCGGACATTGCCCCAGCTATCGTCAGCAGCGATACGTTCCCAGAGTTCTTTGAGGCGGTCCAGTTGGTCTTGGACAATATTACCTGTAGCCTTGGGCTCAGGATTTCCAGCCGATAAGAAAAGAACATCTGGTTGGTAACGTTCTTGAATCCCTTTGGCAAAGGCCAAATCGGCATCATCAAAGACAGGGATCTTAAAGGTGACCTTATCTGGATCCAATTGGGAAACGATAAAGTCTAAGGTTTCGAAGTTGACTTCCATCTTGGATGAAGGAGGTTTGGGACTCAGAGTAACCTGGTCGATATCTTTTAACCAATTTTGCCAGCGGGAACCTTGGGTCTCAACAGCCAGAGTGACACCACGTTCTTTAAGCTTGGTGACGAGTTCAGCCATGTTGGCTGCTAGGATAGCAGGATTTCCGCCAGACAAGGTAACGTAGTCGTAGCTTCCTAGCTTATCTAATGCAGCAATGACCTCGTCAGCGGTCATGCGAGTTGGTTTTTCAGAACCATCCCAAGTAAAGGCAGAGTCGCACCAGTCGCAGTGGTAGTCGCAACCACCAGTGCGGACAAACATGGTTTTCTGCCCGATAGCACGACCTTCACCTTGAAAGGTAGGGCCAAAAATTTCCAGAACTGGTAGTTTGAGGACACGTTCCCTAGTCATCTAACCACTCCCGTCTAAACTCCGCAAAGGCAGTCGGAGTCTCATAGAGACGAACGTATTCCATACGGAGACCGCGCTCGTCTGGCAACTCTTGTCTCATGGTTTGGAAAATCCAGTAAACCATGTTTTCAGCGGTCGTGTTCATATAAGGCAGGGTTTCATTGAGATAGCGATGATCCAAGTGGGGTTCAATGTAGTCCTTGTAGATAGCTTTAATATCTCCAAAGTCGTAGGTCATGCCCCGTTCATCTAAAAATCCACTAATAGCAATCTGCAGATGATAAGTGTGGCCGTGCAGGGATTTGCATTTTCCCTCATAGTGAAAGAGGTGGTGGGCAGCGTCGAAAGTAAACTCTTTTGAAACTAAGGTTCTGTGAGGATTGTAGACAAGAGATTCCCCAGTTTCCTGTTTGATTTCTTTGGGTGCAAAAAACATTAGCTCTCTCCTTTCTGTGAGAGATAAACATCAAGGCCATGCTGACGCAGGTGGCAGGCTGGGCAATCCCCACATCCACTTCCGATAATCCCATTGTAGCAGGTCAAGGTCTTTTCACGAACATAGTCAAAGGCACTGAGTTGGTCGGCTAATCCCCAAGTTTCAGCCTTGTCTAGCCACATGAGAGGTGTTTGGATAACAAAATCGTAATCCATGGCAAGGTTGAGCGTGACATTGAGAGATTTGACAAAGACATCCCGGCAGTCAGGGTAGCCTGAAAAATCTGTCTCACAGACACCTGTCACGATGTCTTTAATGCCTCGTTGCTTGGCAAGAACTGCTGCAAAGGATAGAAAGAGGTGGTTGCGGCCGTCAACGAAGGTATTGGGAAGCTCTCCCTCTTTTTGCTCGATTTCCATATCAGAGGTCAGGGCATTTTCAGTGATTTGTCCCAGCAGAGACATATCTAGGATGTGATGACGAATACCTTGTTCCTTAGCGATTTCTTCAGCAACTTGAATTTCGAGATGATGGCGTTGGCCGTAGGCAAAGGTGACGGCTTCGACTGTTTCATAGTGTTCTTTAGCCCAAAAGAGGCAGGTTGTGGAATCTTGACCGCCACTAAAGACGACCAAGGCTGATTGACGTTTCATAGTACTCCTTCCAAAATGGGAAATGTTCAGAGCACGCAAAAAGCTCCCTTGAGGGGAGCTAAAAAATACCAAGTAGAGGTTTTTTTTAGCGATGGCATGTCCCAAACATCGTAATATTCTACATACAGTCTAGCATATTTTTTGAAAAATGGCAAAGGGCAAGAAAAAGAGACCAAATGAAGCACTTGGTCTCTAGTGTGATTAGCTCAATTCAGCAACGATGGCCTTGATTTGTTCTGCAGTATGAACACCTGCAACTTGTTTCACCACTTGGCCGTCTTTCTTGAAGAGAAGGGTTGGGATAGACATGATTCCAAAAGCACGAGCTGTGTTTGGATTTTCATCAACGTCCATTTTAACGATTTTCAAGACATCTTCTGAAAGTTCTTCAGACAATTTGTCCAAGATTGGACCTTGCATACGACATGGACCACACCAAGTTGCCCAGAAGTCTACCAAGACCAAACCGTCTTTTGTTTCTTGTTCAAATGTTGCATCTGTAATTGCTTTTGCCATTGTATTTCTCCTTTTTTAGTTATATTGGCTTAAATCTTGTTTCATGAGATAGAAGAAGACATCTCCATAAGTCCCATGGTAGTCCAAGTCATGACCATTGTAGGTTAATTTTTGAACTGGGTAATAGTCTGCGACACCGATAAGGCAGGCGTGTTGAGAACGTTCAAAGTCTTGGTAAGACTCGAAAGTCATGGTTCTCTCTTGCTTACTGGCGTCTAGATAAGTAATTTCGATCATATAAAACTCCTTTGTTTGATCTTGACTTTATTGTACTCTTTGAAAAGAGGAATGTCAAGAAAAATGATTGCGCACGCAACTTCTTTAAAAAATCTGTTTATGAAATGAAATCAAGACTCGTCTCCAGTCTTTCTTCGACAGCCTTTTGCAGGTAAGCTAGAGTTGTCTGTCCCTCGTCAGTCAGGCAGATAAAGCTAGCCCGTCTATCCTGATCGCAACACCGACGACTAAGCAAACCACAGTTTTTCTCTTCCAGGCGAGCCACCATTCGAGAAACAGCGCTCGGACTGAGATAGAGTTTATCTGGCAGGTCAATCTGTCGTAAAGATTTTTCATCAGCTAGGTCCAGATAGTAGAGCAGGTAAAACTCTTTCAAGGTCAACCTTTGTTCACTCTGCTGGGCAATAGTTTCTTCCAACAAGGTTTCCATTTCCTTTTGACGGCGGTTGTAGTCAAACCACTTTTCCAAATAGGTCATTGCTTTCTCCTTTCTTTTCAAAGTAAAAATCACAAAGTCATTACTGATTATCTTTGTAACACAAGATGATTGCGCATGCAATGATTATACTACTTTTAACTAATCCTTGCAAGAAAGAAGAATTTCAATATTTCCTTGAAATTTTCTGAAAAAAGAGTAAACTGGTATGCAAGAAGTCTATTTCGTGGAGTTTAGGATGAAATTATATGTTCAATTAATGATTCTCTTTGTGATTTCTCTTATCGGAGAGGGGATTTCCAGTTTCTTTCATTTGCCCATCCCAGGCAGTATTATCGGTTTGATTATTCTCTTTCTAGCCCTACAGTTCAAGTGGCTGAGAACCAGACATGTCAATATGGTTGGGAATTTCTTGCTGGCCAATATGACTATTCTCTTTTTACCGCCAGCAGTGGGAATCATGGAAAAGTTTGATGTGATTGCCCCTTACCTCTTGCCTATCGTTTTGATTGTCTTTTTTGCCGCGGTCATCAACATTATCCTCATTGCCCTAGTGGTTCAGTTTATCAAGAGACGATTTGAGGGAGATTATGAGAAAGGAGATGCCAAATGAGCGAATTTGTATCCAATCCTCTGTTTGGGATTGCATTATCTATTCTAGCTTATCTATTGGGTATGTTGATTTACAGACGTTTCCCCCATCCATTGACAACACCCTTACTTTTGTCAGCTATTTTTATCATTATTTTCCTTAAGGCGACGGGTATTTCTTATCAAGATTACTACCAAGGTGGTGTTTATCTGAACAATTTGATAGTCCCATCGACCGTAGCTCTAGGGATTCCGCTATATAAGAGTTTTCATCTGATGAAGCACCATGCACGGAGTATTCTCTTTGGTAGTCTGCTAGCAGTAGTTGTCAACACTAGCTTCACTGCCATAGTGGCGAAAATCTTTGGCATGGATTTTTTCCTAGCCATTTCTCTCTTTCCCAAGTCAGTGACAACTGCCATGGCAGTGGGAATCACAGAAAAATTGCAAGGTTTGACGACTGTGACCTTGGTCGTCGTAGTAGCGACTGGGATCTTGACCAGTGTGATCGGACCAACCCTTTTGAAGTGGTTGAAGATTGACGATCCAGTGGCTGTCGGACTCTCCCTTGGAGGGACAGGTCATGCTGTCGGAACGGGTACGGCCTTTCGATATGGTTCTGTAGCAGGAGCCATGGGTGGCTTGGCTATCGGTGTCACCGGTATTCTCTACGTATTTGTTAGTCCAATAGTAGCCAGTTTGATATTGAGTTAAAGAAAAACCCAGCTTTCTAGCTGGGCATTTTTTATTGCAAATTAACCTTGTTTTTCAAGATATAGTAGGTTCCGAGATAGTAGATAGCTGATAAAAAGAGATCGCGCAGAATTTCTGTACCAATCATCATGTTAAAGTCATTTTCAATTCGGAAAAAGAGAGAAACATAACCAATGACGATGGCAATGACGATATAGGCTAGAATCCCCATAGCTGTTCGATACTCATTAAAGAGTTGTCCGATAGAGATGGAGAGGTAGATGGATAAAATCCATGCGATCGAACCTACAAACAGTGATAGCGCATACAGCCAGCCGTAGCTGAGGTAAGGGGAAATGAAGTTATAGAGGGCAGTGAAGTCTTTTTCTATTGGTGTTAAGAAGAAGATAATCAATATACTCAAGATAAAGACGATATAGCTTAAGATGGACCAGACAAGACCACCTAAAAGTTTTGCGATGATGATTTGGTGCTCAGAGACAGGCAAGGTCAGGGTCAAGTACCCTTGGCGGTCATAAACACTGCCCTTGAATCTTCGGATGATTAAAAAGATTGTTGCAATCCAAAGAGTGACGCTGAGTCCTCCAAAGACTAGTACTAAAAAGAAGATGAAATAAGCAGCATTGTTAGGATTGTAACTCTGGCTAAGGCTGCTAATAAAAGCTCCAATCAAAACTGAAATTGCAAGCACAGCACCGTAGAGTGCCAGATACCATTTATTGACATTTTTAAATTCATAACGAACTAGATTCCAAAACATAATAATCTCCTTTGCTTAGGCTTTAAATTCCTGGCGGAAGAGCTGGTCAATTGATTCACCTGACTCGTAACGAATATCATCAACATTTCCTTGGCGGACGACTTTTCCGTCTTTGAGAAAGATAATCTCATCCAAAATTGGCTCAATATCTGAAATCAAGTGGGTTGAAATCAGCACCGTAGAGGTTGGTGAGTAGTTGTTGATGATGGTATTAAGGATATAATCACGGGCAGCTGGATCTACACCTCCGATTGGTTCGTCAAGAACGTAGAGGCGGGCTTCACGACTCATAACCAAGATGAGTTGGACCTTTTCCTTGTTCCCTTTTGATAATTTCTTTAAGCGACTGTTTTCATCAATACCAAGATCAGCTAGCAGGTGTTGGGCTTTTTCGAGATTGAAATCCTGGTAGAAGGTTTTAAAATAGGTTAGAGCATCCTTAACCTTCATCTCTTCATTGAGGTAGGTTGTATCTGGTAGGTAGGATACGATCGCCTTGGTAGCAGGACTTGGATCCTGTCCGTTAATGAGGACACGTCCTTTATTTGGTTGAAGGAGGCCATTGATCAGTTTGATCAAGGTTGTTTTTCCGGATCCGTTTGGTCCAAGGAGTCCGACAATCTTTCCGGCTGAGATCTCTAGTGAGATATTGTCAAGTGCCGCAGTTGCTCCATATGATTTTGTTACATTTTCAAGTGCTAGTAGTGTCATAGTCTTAAACTCCTTTGATATAGTCACTTAATACATTTGGCAGTTCTTCTTTTTTGTAGCCAAATTGAAGCATGCAAGAGACGAAGTGTTGCAGTTGCTCCTCGGAAAGTTGTTTGCGGGACTGAACGATGAGGTCCAAATCCTCGGTGACAAAACGACCAGTTGTCCGCTTGCTGTATACAAATCCTTCACGTTCGAGGTCAGACAAGGCGCGCTGGATGG
Organism: Streptococcus sp. CF8-6; assembly: GCF_024295845.1. Classification (NCBI taxonomy): domain Bacteria; kingdom Bacillati; phylum Bacillota; class Bacilli; order Lactobacillales; family Streptococcaceae; genus Streptococcus; species Streptococcus sp. CF8-6. The sequence continues at coordinate 70,136 of NZ_JANCOF010000004.1, forward strand.
TATTGGGATTGACCCCAGCCTCGCTCGCCAGTTCTCTCACGGTTGGGAGCTGTTGGTTGGGTTCCAGTTCATGGGAAACAATCTGTAATTTGATTTTTTCCATAATCTGTAAATAAATCGGTTTTGTATTATCAAATGACCAGGACATCATAGTCTCCTTTCTTTGTCTTTATTGTTCTAATTAAATAATGCAATAAAACAAAAAACTTGTCAAGTAAAAATAAGAATTGTTTTGGGAATTGCTCAAAAAATGGTATAATGAAAAGAAAACGATAAGGAGGGAAATGCATGCGTTGTCCAAAATGTGGGGCTACAAAGTCAAGTGTTGTTGATAGTCGACAAGCCGAAGAAGGAAATACCATCCGCCGAAGACGTGAGTGCGACGAGTGCCAGCATCGTTTTACAACCTATGAACGAGTAGAAGAAAGAACGCTGGTTGTCGTCAAAAAAGACGGTACACGTGAGCAGTTTTCGAGAGATAAAATCTTTAATGGGATTATCCGCTCAGCCCAGAAACGCCCTGTTTCAAGTGATGAAATCGGCATGGTGGTCAATCGCATCGAGCAAAAACTCCGTAGTCGCAGTGAGAATGAGATCCAAAGTGAATATATTGGGTCTTTAGTCATGGAAGAATTGGCAGAGCTTGATGAGATTACCTATGTTCGTTTTGCTAGTGTTTACCGTAGCTTTAAGGATGTGAGTGAGTTGGAGAGCCTTCTCCAGCAGATCACCCAGTCCTCTAAGAAGAAAAAGGAAAAATAGATGAAACCAAATGACCGTTTTTCTTTTCTAAAGAATAATCGGGTGTCGCAAGATACCTCTTCTCTGGTACAGTGCTACCTCCCGATTATCGGTCAGGAGGCACTGAGCCTCTATCTATACGCCATTACCTTTTGGGATGGTGGGCAAAAGGAACATCTCTTTTCCCATGTTCTCAACCACTTAAACTTTGGCATACCTACCTTGCTCCAATCCTTTAAAGTCTTATCTGCTTTGGATTTGTTGACCCTTTATCAGAAGGGAGAAACCTATGAATTGCAGCTTCATTCTCCCCTAACTATTCAGGATTTTTTAAGTCATTCTGTCTATAGCAGACTCTTGGAGAGAAAGATTGGGGATACTGCGCTTGCTTCTATGAAGCAAGCTCCAAGTGAGGGAGAAGCACTCTCTGTTTCTTTGAGCCAAGTCTTTCCAACCCTGACTGAAGAAGTGACACCAAGCGAGTCTAAAAGCAAGTTAAAAAATGATTTTGACTTGGAACATTTCCAGCGCCTGATGGCTCGAGATGGCTTGCGTTTTGAAGACGAGCAGGCGGATGTTTTGGAATTGTTTGCCATCGCAGATGAAAAAAAATGGACCTGGTTTGAAACCTATCAATTAGCCAAGGCGACTACAGTGGCTCAGGTTATTTCAGTCAAACGCATGCGTGAAAAGATAGCACAAAAACCAGCGACTTCTGACTTTAGCCCCAAAGAAATGACCATTATCAGGGAAGCCAAAAATAAAACTCCCCTGCACTTTTTAGCGGAAATCAAGCAAACGCGTAAGGGGAACATCACCCAGAGCGAAAGAGAACTCCTTCACCAGATGGCGTCTTTAGGCTTGTTGGACGAAGTCATCAATATCGTCTTGCTTCTAACTTTTAACAAGGTTGATTCGGCTAATGTCAATGAAAAATATGCCATGAAGGTCGCTAATGACTATGCTTACCAAAAAATTCGAACAGCAGAAGAAGCTGTGCTTCGGATTCGAGAACACCAGCAAAAAGGGCAAGAAGAACAGAAAAACAAGGCTAGCTCAACTAAGACAAATGTTCCTAAGTGGAGTAATCCAGAATACAAGAATCAAACCAGTGAGGAAACTCGTCTGGAACTAGAACGCAAAAAACAAGAAATGTTAGCCCGATTAGAAGAAGGAGGAGACTAGATGGAAAGTGTTGGTGATGTAATCAAACGTCAGACAAGTCGTTTTCAGTATCAGGACTTGGTTAAGCAGATCATGAAGGACCCCGATGTAGCGGATTTTATCCAGAAAGAATCCCTCAGTCCAGAGGAGTTGAATCGTAGCATCTCCAAGTTCAACCAATATATCACAGAACGGGATAAGTTTCTTCGTGGGGATGCGGACTATATAGCGCGTGGCTACAAGCCTATCTTGGTCATGAATCACGGTTATGCGGATGTGTCTTATGAAGAAACACCAGAACTAATCGCGGCAGAAAAAGAGGCTGCAATTAAGAATCGCCTTAAGTTGATCAATCTACCAGCAAGTCTCAAGAAAGCGAAATTAGCTCAGATTGACCTAGATGATCTAGGACGGTTACCGATTTTTGAGAGACTCTATTCCTTTGTTGACCTTTACCCAAGCATCCGAAAAGGCCTCTATCTTTACGGAGATTTTGGTGTTGGTAAGAGTTTCATGATGGCAGCCCTAGCTCACGACCTATCTGAAAAACGTGGGGCATCAACGACGATTCTTCATTATCCAAGTTTTGTCATTGATGTGAAAAATGCCATCGGTGAAGGTTCTGTGAAGACCTTGGTGGATGACATCAAGTTAGCAGAAGTCTTGGTATTGGATGATATTGGTGCAGAGCAGTCGACTCCTTGGGTACGTGATGAGATTCTCCAAGTCATTCTTCAGTACCGCATGCAGGAAGATTTGCCGACCTTCTTTACTTCCAACTTTAATTTCCAAGATTTGGAAAAACATTTTGCCAAAGGAAAGAATGGAAATGACGAGACTTGGGAAGCTAGACGGGTCATGGAACGAATCCGTTATTTGGCTGAGGAAACGAGACTAGAAGGAGAAAATCGCCGATGACAGAAACCATTAAACTGATGAAAGCTCATACTTCAGTTCGTCGTTTTAAGGAGCAAGAAATTCCCCAAGCAGACTTGGAAGAGATATTGACTGCTGGACAAATGGCGTCGTCTTGGAAAAATTTCCAATCCTACTCTGTGATTCTTGTGCGCAGTCAAGAGAAGAAAGATGCTCTTTATGAATTGGTTCCCCAGGAAGCCATTCGCCAGTCAGCTGCCTTTTTGCTCTTTGTCGGCGACTTGAACCGAGCTGAAAAGGGAGCAAGCCTTCATACGGATGCTTTCCGACCTCAAGGAGTGGAAGGTCTCCTTATCACGTCTGTAGACGCGGCACTTGCTGGGCAAAATACCTTGCTTGCAGCAGAGAGCCTGGGCTATGGTGGTGTTGTCATCGGTTTAGTCCGTTACAAGTCGGAAGAAGTGGCAGAGCTCTTTAACCTGCCTGATTATACCTACCCTGTTTTTGGAATTGCCCTTGGTGTGCCAAATCAACAACACGATGTTAAACCAAGATTACCTTTGAGCCAAGTGGTATTTGAAGAAGAATACCAAGAACAGCCAGTAGCAGCGATTTTGGACTATGACCAAGTTCAGGCAGACTATGCTGGTGCGCGTGCGACGACCTCTTGGAGTCAGCGTTTAGCAGAGCAGTTTGGCCAAGCCGAACCTAGTTCAACTCGAAAAAATCTGGAACAGAAAAAGTTATTGTAGAAAGTGAGAAAACATGGCCTTACCAACTATTGCCATTGTGGGACGTCCCAATGTTGGGAAATCAACCCTATTTAATCGAATCGCTGGTGAGCGGATCTCAATCGTAGAAGATGTTGAGGGTGTGACACGAGACCGTATCTATGCAACGGGTGAGTGGCTCAATCGTTCCTTTAGTATGATAGATACAGGAGGAATTGACGATGTCGATGCTCCCTTCATGGAGCAAATCAAGCACCAAGCAGAAATTGCTATGGAAGAAGCGGATGTCATCGTTTTTGTGGTATCTGGAAAAGAAGGAATCACAGATGCGGACGAATACGTAGCCCGTAAACTTTATAAGACCCATAAACCTGTTATCCTTGCCGTTAACAAGGTTGACAACCCAGAAATGCGAAATGATATCTTTGATTTCTATGCGCTAGGATTAGGCGAACCCCTGCCAATTTCGTCTGTCCACGGTATCGGTACGGGTGATGTGCTGGATGCCATTGTGGAAAATCTACCACACGAAGTTGAAGAAGAAAATCCAGACGTGATTAAATTCAGTTTGATTGGCCGTCCTAACGTTGGAAAATCAAGTTTGATCAATGCCATTTTAGGAGAAGACCGCGTGATTGCTAGTCCTGTTGCTGGAACAACGCGTGACGCCATTGATACCCACTTTACAGATACAGATGGACAAGAGTTTACCATGATTGATACAGCGGGTATGCGCAAGTCTGGTAAAGTCTATGAAAATACGGAGAAATACTCTGTCATGCGTGCTATGCGTGCCATTGACCGTTCTGACGTGGTTTTGATGGTCCTCAATGCGGAAGAAGGTATCCGTGAATACGACAAGCGTATCGCAGGATTTGCCCATGAAGCTGGTAAAGGGATGATTATCGTAGTCAATAAGTGGGATACACTTGAGAAAGACAACCACACCATGAAGAAATGGGAAGAAGATATCCGTGAGCAGTTCCAATATCTGCCTTATGCACCGATTGTCTTTGTATCCGCTTTGACCAAGCAACGTCTCCATAAACTGCCTGAGATGATCAAGCAAATCAGTGAAAGTCAAAACACCCGAATTCCATCAGCTGTCTTGAACGATGTCATTATGGATGCCATTGCTATCAATCCAACACCGACAGACAAAGGGAAACGCCTCAAAATCTTCTACGCAACCCAAGTGGCAACAAAACCACCAACCTTTGTCATCTTTGTCAATGAAGAAGAACTCATGCACTTCTCTTACCTGCGTTTCTTAGAAAATCAAATCCGCAAGGCCTTTGTCTTTGAGGGAACACCAATCCATCTCATTGCAAGAAAACGTAAGTAAGTCTTGCTTGTTTTTCTGCAAAAACAAACTAAGAGAAGACTTCATAGTCTTCTTTTTTCTGTCTAAAAAGGGAGAAAAGAAGCTGTCAAATTGGAGGAGAAATCTGTCATCAAAATTCAATCATTTTCCTAGCTTTTGTAATCTATTTGTAATGAAAATGCACTTTCTTTGTAAAAATCAAAATGCTATAATTCCTTAAATCAATTTTCCTTTATCAGGGAGGTTATTATGAAAAGAAGTAGATTATTTAAACATAGTTTCTTGGTTCGCTTGCTTGGGTTGCTGATGGTCTTTCTCTTCCTGTCAGCATTCACAGCACCTGAAAAACCTGAGTTCGGGATCTATGACCCGGATCATTATTTAACGGATGAGACTATAAGTCAGATACGGGAATTGAATAACGTCAATAGTAAAAAATCAGAAAAATTCCAGATGGGTGTCTACGTTGTGAAAAGCCTGGATGGAGAAACAATCGAAACTGTCGCCAATGAAACAGCTAGAGCTTGGAAGATTGGCTACTCGGGAGACAACAATGGTGTCTTGATTGTGGTAGCAGTCCAAGATAGAAAATCACGGATTGAAACCAGTAATAATGTGGCCAGTAAGATCACGGACTATCAGACCAATAGATTTTTGAAAACAGCACGACCTTACTTTAAAAATGGTGACTATAACAAGGGTGTTCTCTCAATAGTCAACAATCTCAACTACATGTTTTATAGTGGATCGAGTACGACTGCTTCAAGTTCTAAAAGTAGTTACGACTATGCTACTAATTCTAGTCGTCTAAGAGAAATTGAAAAGTATACAGCTGAGAGTCGATCTTCAAAACGGAACCGAAAAAGCAGTTCAAATGACGGAGTTATCGTATTTGGAGTTCTCATTTACTTCATCGTGATGATTATCGGATTTCTATTTGGTGCTCGTGGTTCACGTGGAGATGATTCTGGCGGTGGCTGGTGGGGCGGTGACTCATCAGATTCAGGATCCTCTTGGTCTGACTCGGGCTCCGATTCATCTGGAGGCTGGGACGGCGGTGGCTTCGATGGCGGCGGTTCGTCTGATGACTGGTGAGTAATCATATATTGCTCAAACCGATTTCTCCATACAGTTAGGTGACTCCTTTGCAAGAGTTCACTCCTTAATTAAAAATAAAAACAAAGTTTGGGAAATTGATTTAAAATCTGAGTATTTTCTCAGAAAAGTTGATAAAAGAAAGTGTTAAGGTTTTGATATGAAACAAAATAAAGTAATTCTCTCAATAGTGGCGATTTTCTTTGGACTACTAGTTCTGGGAAGTTTTTCCGCAGTAACGACCTATAATGGTCTAGTTGGTGAACAGACTAAAGTGGAGCAGGCTCAGGCCGATGTCTCGACAGCCCTCCAACGTCGTTCGGACTTGATTGGTAACTTGGTGGAGTCCGTTAAAGGACAAATGAATCATGAAACCGAAGTCTTTACCAAGATTGCTGATGCTAGAGCTAAAATCGGTAGTAGCTCAGTAACTTCGGAAGAAAACCAAAAGGCTCAGGGAGAGTTGAGCTCAGCTCTTTCCCGCTTGATTTCCTTGACGGAGAATTATCCAGAACTCAAGAGCAATCAAAATGTTGAGCAACTAATGGTCGAACTTTCAGGCAGTGAAAATCGTATCTTTGTAGCACGCAAGGATTATAATAAAGTCGCAGCCGAGTACAATCAAAAGTTGAGAAGTTTTCCAACCGTGCTTTTTGCGAATATGATGAACTTTAAAGAAGCTGAAACCTTTAAAGAAACTGAAGAAGCCAAGACAGTTCCTAAGGTCGATTTTGGAACATCTTCATCAAGTCAATAAAGTGAATCAGCCTATGAATAAAGTAATTTCTCTAGTAAGACTAGTGATTTCAAACCCGAACCTGGAAAGCTTTTTCCAGGTTTTTTTGGTATAATAAAAGGGAAGAGACAGTGACTCAAATGGAGGTTTGCTATGGAGAAAACAAAAGCCTTTCTTGAAGCGCACTACAAGAGATATATCCTTACGATTTGCCTTCTCTGGTTCCTCATGTTTTTTCTTCCTTGGGATTGGCAAATAGGAGGAGTTTCAGTATATTATTTCGTTATGAGAAAACTCTTTGTGGTTTTTGGTGTTTTATCTATCCTATACTCCGTGCTGATTAAAAAATTCAGTCTTCTCATCTTTGGAATTATCTTTTGCTTGGCCTTCTGGATCAATCTCTTTTGGTATTTTGGGATATTGCCTGTATTCTTGGGAAATTAAACATAAAAAAATGAAGGGCTAGACTAGTTTCTAGTCCTTTTTTCTTCCTTGTTAAAATAGTTGGAGATATAAAAATAATTTTGTTGACGGGCTATCTGTATGATATAATAAGTCCCGTAAAACGAAGATTAAGGGATTTGAAAAATGGCGAAGAAAGTAAAAGATTATTATGACTTGGCTTATGCTAGGGATTTGAGTCAAAGGTTGCAAGAAGCGTCCCTTGACTTTGATGGACAAAAATTTAGCTTATTGCTGGAAAAAGACTTGGAAGAGTTGGAGTTTAGCCAGCGTCAAGAACTTTTGGCTAAAAGTATCAAAGATTGCCTTCCCCTATCTTATGAGGACTCTCTCAAGGTTTTTGAGAAAATTTTGGGTCCTGAGTTAGAGGGTGGTTTAGGTATGTTCTCAGAAGGATATTGGCTTTGGCCAATCGGAAAATATGTAGAGCTATTTGGGGACAAGGAATTTGAATTGAGCGCGGCCTTTAGTAAGGAACTAACCAAGCGATTTACTGGAGAATTTTCCATGAGACCCTTGCTGGCTCGTTATCCTAAAGATACAATGGTTTTGCTGTTAGAATGGAGTCAGGATGAAAATTTGCGCGTTCGCAGACTTGCCAGCGAATGCATGCGTATCCGTCTGCCTTGGGCTAAGAGACAAACCGTGGTATTGGATTATTTTGAGGATTTTACCACTATTCTGACCAATCTAAAGGATGATAGAGACAAGTCCATTCAAAAAAGTGTAGCCAATAATCTAAATGATTTGTACAAGGAAGATCCTGATAAGTTTGAAAGGATTCTTCAAACTTGGCAAAAGGAGGAGCTGAGTCCAAGTTGTGCTTGGATCATCAAGCATGCATCTCGAACAAAAAACAAAAAGGTAGCCACAGAAGATTTATGCAAAAAAAGCTGAATTTTGGCTGGCCTTTTCCGTTGTAAATTAAGGATTCTTTCTTGAAAAATAATGGTAAATATGCTAAAATTAAAAGAACATTCTAAAATATTCAGAATAAAAAGTAAGGAAAATCATGGCTAATATTTTAAAAACGATTATTGAAAATGATAAAGGAGAACTTCGTCGTCTGGAAAAGATGGCTGATAAGGTTCTTAACTATGAGAGCCAAATGGCTGCAATGTCAGACGAAGAACTAAAAGCGAAAACTGACGAATTTAAAGAACGATACAACAAGGGTGAATCACTTGATTCATTGCTATATGAGGCTTTTGCGGTAGTTCGTGAAGCTGCAAAACGTGTCCTTGGGCTTTTCCCTTATAAGGTTCAGGTCATGGGTGGGATTGTTCTTCACCATGGTGACGTTCCAGAGATGCGTACCGGTGAAGGGAAGACCTTGACAGCGACCATGCCAGTATACCTCAATGCCCTTGCAGGTAAAGGAGTTCACGTAGTTACAGTCAATGAATACCTAACAGAACGTGACGCGACTGAAATGGGTGAGTTGTACTCATGGCTCGGTTTGTCAGTAGGGATCAACTTGGCAGCTAAATCTCCAATGGAGAAAAAAGAGGCTTACCTTTGCGACATTACCTACTCCACAAACTCAGAGATTGGTTTCGACTACCTTCGTGACAACATGGTCGTTCGTGCAGAAAACATGGTGCAACGTCCACTAAACTATGCCTTGGTCGATGAGGTTGACTCAATTTTGATCGACGAAGCTCGTACACCATTGATCGTTTCAGGCGCCAATGCAGTTGAAACAAGCCAACTCTACCATATGGCGGACCACTTCGTGAAATCCTTGGACAAGGACGACTATATCATTGACGTTCAGTCTAAGACGATCGGTTTGTCAGACTCTGGTATTGACAAGGCTGAAAGCTACTTCAAACTAGAAAATCTCTACGACATTGAAAATGTGGCTCTTACTCACTTTATCGATAATGCCCTCCGTGCCAACTATATCATGATTCTCGATATCGACTATGTGGTTAGTGAAGAGCAGGAAATCTTGATTGTCGACCAATTTACAGGTCGTACCATGGAAGGTCGTCGTTACTCTGATGGTTTGCACCAAGCGATTGAAGCAAAAGAAGGTGTCCCAATCCAAGATGAGACTAAGACTTCAGCTTCTATTACCTACCAAAACCTCTTCCGTATGTATAAGAAATTGGCAGGTATGACAGGTACTGGTAAAACAGAAGAAGAAGAATTCCGCGAAATTTACAACATTCGTGTTATCCCAATCCCAACTAACCGTCCAATTCAACGTATCGACCACTCAGACCTTCTCTATGCAAGTCTTGATGCGAAATTTAAGGCTGTAGTTGAAGATGTAAAAGCTCGTTACCAAAAAGGTCAGCCGGTCTTGGTAGGTACAGTTGCCGTTGAAACGAGTGATTTCCTTTCTAAGAAATTGGTAGCAGCAGGTGTTCCTCACGAAGTCTTGAATGCGAAGAACCACTACAGAGAAGCGCAAATCATCATGAACGCTGGTCAACGTGGCGCGGTTACTATCGCAACCAACATGGCTGGTCGTGGTACCGACATTAAACTTGGTGAAGGGGTTCGTGAGCTTGGTGGACTTTGTGTTATCGGTACAGAGCGTCACGAAAGTCGCCGTATTGATAATCAGCTTCGTGGACGTTCAGGACGTCAAGGAGACCCAGGTGAGTCACAATTCTACTTGTCTCTTGAAGATGATTTGATGAAACGTTTCGGTTCAGAACGTTTGAAAGGTGTCTTTGAACGACTCAACATGTCTGATGAAGCCATTGAATCTCGCATGTTAACGCGTCAAGTTGAAGCAGCTCAAAAACGTGTCGAAGGAAACAACTACGACACTCGTAAACAAGTCCTTCAATACGATGATGTTATGCGTGAACAACGTGAGATTATCTATGCGCAACGCTATGATGTCATTACTGCAGATCGTGACTTGGCACCAGAAATCCATGCTATGATTCGTCGTACCATTGGACGTATCGTGGATGCACATGCACGTTCTAAGGAAGATGAAAAATTAGAAGCAATCTTGAACTTTGCTAAGTATAACTTACTTCCAGAAGATTCAATTAGCCGTTCAGATCTTGCAGGTCTGTCAGACCAAGCTATCAAAGATGAACTTTTCCAACGTGCCTTGAAAGTCTATGATAGCCAAGTTGCTAAGCTTCGTGACGAAGATGCAGTGAAAGAATTCCAAAAAGTCTTGATTCTACGTGTTGTAGACAACAAGTGGACAGACCATATTGATGCTCTTGACCAGTTGCGAAATGCTGTTGGTCTTCGTGGATATGCCCAAAACAACCCTGTTGTAGAATATCAAGCAGAAGGTTTCCGCATGTTTAACGACATGATTGGATCGATTGAATTCGATGTGACCCGCTTGATGATGAAAGCACAAATCCATGAACAAGAACGTCCGCAAACTGAACACAATATCAGTACAACTGCGACTCGTAATATCGCAGCGCAGCAGGCAAGCCTTCCTGAAGATTTGGACTTGAGCCAAATCGGACGAAACGACCAATGCCCATGTGGATCAGGTAAGAAATTTAAGAACTGTCATGGTAAGAGACAATAATATGAGATAAGATACAGGCGGATACCTGGTAAAAATCATTTTTTGCTTGGTGTCCGTTTGCTTTATAAGGAGATGAATCATGGTATTTAAAGCTAAAAGTCCTAAAATTAACATTGAAGAAGTTCGCGCCTTGTCTAAATTAGAGGGAGCGGCTCTTGCGAGAAAAAATCAACGTGATCAGGAATTGGAAGCCATCATTCGTGGGGAAGACCAGCGTATTCTCTTGGTGATTGGACCATGTTCATCTGATAATGAAGAGGCGGTTCTCGAGTATGCCAAGCGTCTATCTGCTTTGCAAGAAGAGGTCAAAGACCGTATTTTTATGGTTATGCGTGTCTATACAGCTAAACCTCGTACCAATGGGGACGGCTATAAGGGCTTGATTCATCAACCAAATGCGACAGAAGCTCCTAGCTTGATCAATGGGATCAAGGCTGTTCGTCAGCTCCACTACCGTGTGATTACCGAGACGGGAATGACAACAGCGGATGAGATGCTTTATCCTGAAAATCTTCCGCTGGTGGATGATTTGATTTCTTATATGGCTGTTGGAGCCCGTTCTGTAGAGGATCAACAGCACCGTTTTGTAGCGAGTGGAGCAGACTTTTCAACAGGATTTAAAAATCCAACATCTGGAAATCTTAATGTTATGTTTAACGGGATTTACGCAGCGCAAAATAAACAGAGTTTCCTTTTCCTCGGTAAAGAGGTGGAAACAACGGGGAATCCATTGTCCCACGCCATTCTTCGCGGAGCCTTGAACGAATACGGGAAAAATATTCCTAACTACTACTATGACAATTTGATGGATACCATTGATCAGTATGAAAAGATGGGCTTGGAAAATCCCTTTATCATCATCGATACCAATCATGACAATTCAGGCAAGCAATATATGGATCAAATCCGTATCGTTCGTCAGACCTTGATTAACCGTGACTGGAATGAGAAAATCAAGAAATATGTTCGTGGTTTTATGATTGAGTCCTATCTAGAAGATGGACGTCAAAATGAGCCAGAAATTTTTGGTAAGTCTATTACAGATCCGTGTCTAGGATGGGACAACACAGAAGCACTTGTTCGCGAAATTTACCAAACGCTAGGAGAGTAAGATGGCATTTATCGAAAAAGGTCAAGAAATTGATATTGAAGCAATCAAGGCTGCGACCCAGTTGTCACCTGAAGCCTTGCGAAAGAAAGAAGCCCGCGATAGAGAGTTGGCAGCCATTATCTCGGGTGAGGACGACCGAATCCTTTTGGTGATGGGGCCTTGTTCTTCTGACAATGAAGAAGCAGTACTCGAATATGCTCGTCGCTTAGCCGACTTGCAGAAAAAAGTTGCGGATAAAATCTTTATCGTAATGCGTGTCTATACGGCTAAACCTCGTACTAATGGAGATGGCTATAAGGGCATGATTCATCAACCAAATACCAGCGAAGCGCCTAGTCTCATCAATGGTTTGCAGGCTGTTCGTCAGCTGCACTACCGAGTGATTACCGAAACTGGATTGACGACAGCTGATGAGATGCTTTATCCGTCAAATCTCGTTTTGGTTGATGACCTGGTCAGCTACCATGCTGTAGGGGCTCGTTCAGTGGAAGACCAAGAACACCGCTTTGTAGCCTCTGGGATTGATGCTCCGGTTGGGATGAAAAATCCAACATCTGGAAATCTTGGGGTCATGTTTAATGCTATCTATGCAGCTCAAAACAAGCAAACCTTCCTTTACCATGGCCAAGAAGTGGAAACTTCAGGAAATCCTTTGGCCCACGTTATCCTTCGTGGTGCCATGAACGAATATGGTAAAAATGAACCCAATTTCTACTATGAAACCCTCTTAAATGCCATCAATCGCTATGAGACTATGGGACTTGAAAATCCCTTCATTATCATCGATACTAATCATGACAATTCTGGCAAGCAATATATGGAACAAATTCGCATTGTTCGTCAAGCCTTGCTGAATCGTGATTGGAATGAAAAGATTAAAAAGACGGTTCGAGGCTTTATGATCGAATCTTACCTAGCAGATGGTCGCCAAAATCAACCAGAGATCTTTGGTTGCTCCATAACGGACCCTTGTCTAGGTTGGGAAAATACAGTAGCCTTGGTAGAAGAAATTTATACTACCTTAACAAAATAAGTGAAAAGGATGGAGTTGGGGGAATCTCAGCTCCTTTTGTGAGTATGATAGTTGGACACGGAATTGACATCGAAGAATTAGCTTCGATAGAAAAAGCAGTTACACGACGTGAGGGCTTTGCCAAGCGCGTGCTGACTGCTAAAGAAATGGAGCTCTTTACCAGTCTCAAAGGGCGCAGACAGATCGAATACTTGGCAGGCCGCTGGTCAGCTAAGGAGGCCTTTTCCAAGGCTATGGGGACAGGAATTGGCAAACTGACCTTTCAGGATTTGGAAGTTTTGAACAATGAACGCGGGGCTCCCTATTTTAGTCAGGCACCATTTTCAGGAAAAATTTGGCTATCGATCAGCCATACAGATCAGTTTGTGACAGCCAGTGTCATTTTGGAGGAAAATCATGAAAGCTAGTCCACATAGACCAACCAAGGCTCTGATATATCTGGGAGCTATTCGACAAAATATTCAGCAAATGGGGGCTCATATCCCTGAAAGAACGCTCAAGTGGGCAGTGGTCAAGGCCAATGCCTATGGTCATGGGGCAGTAGCTGTTGCCACAGCTATTCAAGATGATGTTGATGGATTTTGTGTTTCCAATATTGATGAAGCCATCGAGTTGCGTCAAGCAGGTATAAACAAGAAAATTCTCATCTTAGGAGTTTCTGAGCTAGAAGCTGTTTCTCTAGCAAAAGAATACGACATCATCTTGACAGTGGCAGGATTGGAGTGGATTCAAGCACTCTTAGCTAGGGAGACAGATTTATCTGGCTTAACAGTTCACCTCAAGATTGACTCAGGGATGGGACGGATTGGCTTCCGTGATTCCAGTGAGGCAGAGCAGGCTCAAGCCTTGCTCCAACAACACGGTGCTCGCGTTGAGGGGATTTTTACCCACTTTGCTACTGCAGATGAAGAATCAGATACCTATTTTAATACCCAGTTAGAACGATTTAAAGCTATTTTGGCAAGTATGAAGGAAGTTCCAGAGCTGGTTCATGCCAGCAATTCGGCAACGACCCTCTGGCATGCAGAGACTATTTTCAATGCAGTCCGTATGGGAGACGCCATGTATGGTCTCAATCCAAGTGGAGAGGTCTTGAACTTACCCTATGATTTGACTCCAGCCTTGAGTTTGGAGTCTGCCCTTGTTCATGTCAAGACAGTTTCAGCTGGAGCTTGCATGGGCTATGGAGCGACTTATCAAGCCAATAGTGAACAAGTCATTGCGACGGTGCCAATCGGCTATGCGGATGGTTGGACACGAGACATGCAGAATTTCTCTGTCTTGGTAGATGGTCAAGCTTGCCCAATCGTCGGACGAGTATCTATGGACCAAATTACCATTCGTTTGCCTAAGGTTTACCCACTAGGAACAAAAGTAACCCTGATCGGCACAAACGGTGACAAGGAAATCACAGCAACTCAGGTAGCGACCTACCGTGGAACCATTAACTATGAGGTGGTTTGCCTCCTCAGCGATCGCATTCCGAGAGAATATTATTAAAAAAGAAAGGAGTGGAGCATGAATCTACATCAACCCTTGCATGTCTTGCCTGGTGTGGGGCCAAAGTCAGCAGAGAAATACGCCAAACTAGGAATTGAAAACTTGCAAGACCTCTTGCTCTACTTTCCTTTCCGTTATGAAGATTTCAAGACCAAGCAGGTGATGGAGCTGGAAGACGGAGAAAAGGCTGTCCTGTCTGGTCAAGTCGTAACTCCTCCAAGTGTCCAGTATTATGGTTTTAAGCGCAATCGTCTGCGTTTTAGTCTCAAGCAGGGAGAAGTCGTTTTTGCGGTGAATTTTTTTAACCAACCCTATCTGGCTGATAAGATAGAGTTGGGAGCAACCCTGGCTGTCTTTGGAAAATGGGACCGTGCTAAGGCCAGTCTGACTGGGATGAAGGTTCTGGCTCAGGTGGAAGATGACCTCCAACCTGTTTATCGTCTGGCTCAAGGAATCAGTCAGGCCAGTCTGGTCAAGGTCATCAAGACAGCCTTTGATAAGGGGTTGGACCTCTTGATAGAGGAAAATCTTCCCCAGTCTTTACTGGATAAATACAAACTCATGTCCCGTTGTCAGGCTGTCCGTGCCATGCATTTCCCCAAGGATTTGGCAGAATACAAGCAGGCCCTTCGCCGGATCAAGTTTGAGGAACTCTTTTATTTTCAAATGCAGTTGCAGTCACTCAAGTCTGAAAATAGAGTTCAGGGAAGCGGTCTGGTTCTGAATTGGTCTCAGGAAAAAGTGACAGCCGTTAAAGAAAGTCTTCCTTTTGCCCTGACCCAAGCTCAAGAAAAGAGTTTGCGGGAAATATTGACCGACATGAAGTCGGACCACCACATGAATCGTCTCCTACAAGGGGATGTAGGGAGCGGAAAGACGGTGGTTGCTGGCTTGGCTATGTTTGCGGCGGTGACGGCTGGCTATCAGGCAGCTCTCATGGTACCGACAGAAATCTTAGCAGAGCAACACTTTGAGAGTTTACAGAACCTTTTTCCAGACTTGAAACTCGCTCTCTTGACAGGTTCCTTAAAAGCTGCAGAAAAAAGAGAAGTTTTAGAGACCATTGCCAAGGGTGAGGCTGACTTTATTATCGGAACCCACGCTCTGATACAGGATGGGGTTGATTATGCTCGTCTTGGTTTGATTATCATCGATGAGCAGCACCGTTTTGGTGTGGGACAAAGGCGGATTTTACGGGAAAAAGGCGACAACCCAGACGTTCTCATGATGACGGCGACGCCCATTCCGCGAACATTGGCTATCACAGCCTTTGGCGATATGGATGTTTCCATTATCGACCAGATGCCTGCGGGTCGGAAACCCATTGTGACACGTTGGATCAAACATGAGCAACTGCCTCAGGTGCTGACTTGGTTAGAAGGAGAAATTCAAAAAGGTTCTCAAGCATACGTCATCTCTCCCTTGATTGAAGAATCAGAAGCTCTGGATCTGAAAAATGCCATTGCCTTATCTGAGGAGTTGACAGCTCATTTTGCCGGCAAGGCTGAAGTAGCTCTTCTACATGGTAAAATGAAGAGTGATGAAAAAGACCAGATCATGCAGGATTTCAAAGAGAGAAAAACGGATATTCTAGTATCTACAACTGTTATCGAGGTTGGGGTCAATGTTCCAAATGCGACAGTTATGATCATCATGGATGCCGATCGCTTCGGTCTCAGCCAGCTTCATCAGCTCAGAGGTCGTGTTGGTCGGGGAGACAAGCAGTCTTATGCTGTTCTTGTGGCTAATCCCAAGACGGACTCTGGGAAGGACCGCATGCGCATCATGACAGAAACCAATAATGGATTTGTCCTTGCTGAGGAAGATTTGAAAATGCGCGGATCGGGTGAGATTTTTGGAACCAGACAGTCAGGACTTCCAGAGTTTCAAGTGGCGGATATTATCGAAGATTTTCCGATTTTAGAAGAAGCTAGGAAGGTTGCCAGCTACATTAGTTCGATAGAAGGTTGGAAAGAGGATCCAGAATGGCGCATGATTGCTCTCCACCTAGAGAAGAGAGAACATCTGGATTAAGCCTTTTCTAAGAAATCTATAAGCTAGCTTTTAGGTTTGGGTCTTATACTAGAGTCATCAAAAAGAAACGAGGACTCTCACATGACTATTAAAGTAACCTACCAAAAGAAATTCCAAACCGTCAAACTAGAGAAAGGAGCTAGCACCTATTGATACACAGAGAGCGGAAACGCTCTTTTTATTTTTATAAAATGGTCGGCTATAAATCAAACTTAGTCGAGAGATAAAAAGATATTAGTCTCCAAACCTATTTACTCTTTGACTGAAGCTTGATATAATTGCCCCATCTGAGTAAGGAGGAGTGAAAAGAATGTTAGAAACCAGAGCGATTGCTATCCAAGATAGGTATGGAGAACGATTTCAGCATTGTTGGGGATGTGGTCCCAAGAATGATTTAGGCTTACATTTAAAAACCTATCCAAGTATAGATGGAAAGAGTTGTATTAGTCGGATAAAGCTTGAAAATGCTTATACTGGTGGAGTTCCATCAAATGTCTTTGGAGGAATGATAGCGACTATTTTTGATTGTCATGGCACGGCCTCAGCAGCTTGGTTTGCCCATCATCAAAAAGGGTTGGAACTGACGGAATCAACTGTGATAGGACGTTTTATTACAGCTCGCTTGGAGATTGATTACCTTAGTCCTAGTCCAATTGAAGATGAAATTGTGGTTACTTCTACTCTGGAGGAATTAGGGGAAAGAAAAGCAATTATTGCTATGGAGATGACAGTGGCTACTAAAGTCCGTGCCAAAGCCAAAATGGTAGCAGTTGCTGTGAAGGATCATATGTAAAACGGAAGATTAGAAGTTTAAGATTTTAAAACTACTTTCAGATGATAGGTTTGAGGAAAGAGAATATAAATTCACTTTCTGTTTACCGTTCTTTCTTGCATTGCTTTCCTAGATATGCTACAGTTGTGATAGCGATTACAAATCAAAAGGAGCATGATATGAAAAATCCAGCTTTATTAGAAGAAATCAAGACTTATAGAGGGCGAGATGAGGTTCCAGAAGACTTTGATACTTTTTGGGATGGGGAAGTGAAAAAGGTTTCAACTCTTCCAGCCTACCAGTTGGAGGAAAGAGATTTCCATATTCCCCAAGTCAAGTGCTATGAGCTAACCTTTGAGGGAACTAATGAAGGCAAGGTCTACGCACGTGTCGTCCTTCCAAAGAGTGAGGGTAAAGTTCCCCTAATCTTTCACTTTCATGGCTATATGGGACGTGGTTGGGACTGGGCCGACATGCTGGCCTTCACCGTGGCTGATTACGGGGTTGTTTCTATGGATGTTCGAGGCCAGTCAGGTTATTCGCAAGATGGTTTGCGCTCTCCTTTGGGAAATACCGTTAAGGGACATATCATCCGTGGTGCTGTTGAGGGTAGGGATCAGCTCTTTTATAAGGAAGTCTATCTGGATATTTACCAGTTGATCGAAATTGTTGCTAGTCTGCCACAGGTAGATGAGGAAAGACTTTCTAGCTATGGTGCCTCACAAGGCGGTGCTTTAGCCCTGGTTGCAGCAGCGCTCAATCCTCGGATTCAGCGAACAGTTGCCATCTATCCTTTCTTGTCAGACTTTAGACGAGTGCTTGAGATTGGCAATACCAGTGAAGCCTATGATGAACTCTTCCGATATTTCAAGTTCCACGATCCCTTCCATGAAACAGAGGAAGAAATTATGGCGACTCTTGCCTATATCGATGTGAAAAATCTTGCCCATCGCATTCAAGGTGAGGTCAAGATGATTACGGGCTTGGACGACGATGTTTGTTATCCTATTACCCAGTTTGCAATTTACAACCGTCTGACCTGTGATAAGGTCTATCGCATCATGCCTGAGTATGCCCACGAAGCCATGAATGTTTTTGTCAATGACCAAGTTTATAACTGGCTCTGTGGTAGTGAGATTCCTTTTAAGTACGCAAGATAATGAATGAGAGAGCCCAGGATCTCTCTTTTTATGTCCAAAACCTGAAAGTACTTTTAGAAAATTTAAAATATTAAAATATTCTTAAAAGTAAAATCTATTCTGTGAGAACATAGATATAAATATAAGACTTTATTGTATAATAAAGGAAAAATCACTTGTGAAAGGAGGAAAAAGGCTGCTGGGCGCTTAAAGAATGGCTCAGCAGAAAATGGGAGAGGATTGGGAGCTCTCATTAAGTTGGATACTTTCTTGTAAAACTTGTCTCTTGAAGAGACAATAAAAATTTTTAAAGAAAAAAGAAAGCGCTTTATTTTTATGAAAAATGGAAGGACAAACATGAATTACAACTCTTTACATCGGAAACAGCGATATGGAATTCGAAAATTTGCAATCGGAGCAGCATCAGTAGTGATTGGTACAGTAATATTTGGAGTAAATCCAGTCTTAGCCCAAGAACAAGCCAATGCAGCAGGCGCTAGTACAGAAACTGTCGAACCTGGTCAAGGATTATCAGAATTGCCAAAAGAAGTGTCCTCGGGAGATCTTGCTCATTTGGATAAGGATTTGGCTGGTAAATTGGCAGCAGCTCAAGACAATGGCGTTGAGGTGGACCAAGATCATTTGAAAAAAAATGAGAGTGCAGAATCAGAAACCCCATCCTCTACGGAAACCCCTGCAGAAGAAACAAATAAGGAAGAGAAATCAGAGGATCAGGGAGCTATTCCTCGTGACTATTACTCAAGAGATTTAAAAAATGCTAATCCTGTCCTTGAAAAAGAAGATGTTGAAACCAATGCAGCAAATGGTCAGAGAGTTGATTTATCAAGTGAACTAGACAAACTAAAGAAACTTCAAAATGCTACAGTTCACATGGAGTTCAAACCAGATGCATCAGCTCCACGCTTTTACAATCTCTTCTCTGTATCCAGTGACACCAAGGAAAATGAGTACTTTACTATGTCGGTCCTTGATAATACAGCTCTTATTGAAGGGCGTGGCGCTAACGGGGAGCAGTTCTATGATAAGTATACAGATGCTCCTTTGAAAGTTCGCCCTGGACAATGGAATTCCGTGACCTTTACTGTCGAACAACCGACAGCGGAGTTACCTCATGGTCGAGTTCGTCTCTATGTGAACGGTGTCTTATCCCGAACAAGTCTAAAATCTGGTAACTTCATCAAAGATATGCCAGACGTTAATCAAGCTCAACTTGGAGCAACCAAACGGGGCAATAAAACAGTTTGGGCATCAAACCTACAAGTTCGAAACTTAACTGTTTATGATCGTGCTTTAAGCCCAGATGAAGTTCAAACACGGAGTCAGTTATTTGAAAGAGGTGATTTGGAGAAGAAACTTCCAGAAGGTGCGAAAATCTCAGAGAAAGAAGACGTCTTTGAAGGCGGAATGCATAACCAACCAAACAAAGATGGCATCAAGAGTTATCGTATTCCAGCTCTTCTCAAGACTGATAAAGGAACGCTGATTGCTGGAACGGATGAAAGACGTTTGCACCATTCTGACTGGGGGGATATTGGGATGGTTGTTCGTCGCAGCTCAGATAATGGAAAAACATGGGGAGACCGAATCGTAATCTCAAATCCTCGTGACAATGAGCACGCTAAACATGCAGATTGGCCATCTCCAGTCAATATTGATATGGCCTTGGTACAAGACCCTGAAACAAAGAGAATTTTTGCAATTTATGACATGTTCCTTGAGAGTAAGGCGGTATTTTCTTTGCCGGGGCAAGCTCCGAAAGCTTATGAACAAGTGGGAGATAAAGTTTATCAAGTTTTATATAAGCAAGGGGAATCAGGTCGCTATACGATTCGAGAAAACGGAGAGGTTTTCGACCCTCAAAATAGAAAGACAGATTATCGTGTTGTCGTTGACCCTAAAAAACCAGCCTATAGCGATAAGGGAGATTTGTATAAAGGAAATGAGCTAATCGGAAATATTTATTTTGAGTATAGCGAGAAGAATATTTTTAGAGTTTCCAATACCAACTACCTATGGATGTCCTACAGTGATGACGATGGGAAGACTTGGTCTGCACCAAAAGATATTACTCATGGGATTCGGAAAGATTGGATGCACTTCCTAGGAACTGGACCTGGTACAGGGATTGCCTTGCGTACAGGGCCTCATAAGGGAAGACTGGTGATTCCAGTTTATACAACAAACAACGTTTCCTACCTAAGTGGTTCTCAATCATCTCGTGTAATTTATTCAGATGATCATGGAGAAACATGGCAAGCAGGGGAAGCAGTTAATGATAACCGCCCAGTAGGCAACCAAACCATTCACTCTTCAACCATGAATAATCCAGGCGCCCAAAATACGGAGTCAACTGTTGTTCAGTTGAATAATGGGGATCTCAAGCTCTTTATGCGTGGGTTGACAGGTGATCTTCAGGTTGCGACCAGTCATGATGGGGGAGCAACGTGGGATAAGGAAATCAAACGTTATCCTCAAGTAAAAGACGTTTATGTTCAAATGTCCGCTATTCACACCATGCATGAAGGCAAGGAATACATTCTACTCAGCAATGCTGGTGGTCCTGGACGAAACAATGGTTTGGTTCACCTGGCTCGTGTTGAGGAGAATGGTGAGTTGACATGGCTAAAACACAATCCTATACAAAGTGGTAAGTTTGCTTACAACTCGCTCCAAGAACTCGGAAATGGCGAATATGGTTTGCTTTATGAGCATGCGGATGGCAATCAAAACGATTATACTTTATCCTATAAGAAATTCAACTGGGATTTCTTAAGCAAAGACAGAATTTCTCCTAAAGAAGCAAAAGTAAAATATGCTATCCAAAAATGGCCAGGTATTATTGCCATGGAGTTCGATTCGGAAGTATTGGTCAACAAGGCTCCGACCCTTCAATTGGCAAATGGCAAGACAGCAACCTTTATGACCCAGTACGATACAAAAACTCTCCTATTCACAATAGATACAGAAGATATGGGGCAAAGAATTACAGGTCTAGCTGAGGGTGCAATCGAAAGCATGCACAATTTACCAGTTTCTTTAGCTGGCTCTAAACTAAGCGATGGTATTAATGGCAGTGAAGCTGCTATCCATGAGGTTCCAGAGTTCACAGGAGGCGTTAATGCGGAAGAAGCCGCTGTAGCTGAGATACCAGAGTACACTGGACCATTGGCAACAGTAGGTGAAGAACCAGCACCAACAGTAGAAAAACCAGAATTCACTGGTGGAGTCAATGCTGTTGAGGCAGCAGTCCATGAACTTCCAGAGTTCAAGGGTGGTGTCAATGCGGTTCTAGCAGCCTCAAACGAGCTTCCGGAATATAGAGGAGGTGCTAACTTTGTCTTAGCAGCTTCAAATGACCTGCCAGAGTATAAGGGTGGAGTCAATGGCGCTGAGGCAGCAGTCCTTGAAGTGCCAGAGTACAAGGGAGATACCAATCTAGTATTAGCAGCTGCAGACAACAAACTGTCTCTAGGCCAAGATGTGACCTATCAAGCGCCAGCAGCTAAACAAGATGAACTTCCAAATACGGGAAGCAAGGATACAAACTCACTAATTTCTCTTGGCCTTGCGGGCGTCTTCTTATCACTCTTTGCATTTGGCAAGAAGAGAAAAGAATAATAAGTAAAAGCTATTTGAGTAACTCTCAGAAGAGATAGCAGGTTTTAAGCCTGCTATCTTTTTTGACGATATTCAGGTTGATTTGAAATCATAAGAGGCCTGAAACTACTTTCAGGATAGTCTGTTCTATAAAATAGTTTTGAAACTGAAATCTATTCTACTACAAGTTATTGAAAGCGCTTAACAAATGATATATAATAAGCCCATAAGAACAAGAAAGGGAGGAAAGAGGATGCCACAGATCAGCAAAGAAGCCTTGATTGAACAAATCAAAGATGGAATCATTGTCTCTTGCCAGGCACTTCCTCACGAACCGCTTTATACAGAAGCGGGAGGAGTCATTCCCTTGCTAGTCAAAGCGGCTGAGCAAGGTGGAGCAGTCGGTATTCGAGCAAACAGTGTTCGCGATATCAAGGAGATTAAGGAGGTTACGAAACTACCGATTATCGGGATTATCAAACGTGACTATCCGCCACAGGAGCCTTTCATTACAGCTACGATGAGAGAAGTTGATGAACTGGCTGAACTAGATATTGAGGTCATTGCTCTGGATTGTACCAAACGTGAACGTTACGACGGTTTGGAAATTCAGGACTTTATCCGACAAGTCAAAGAAAAATATCCGCATCAACTCTTAATGGCTGATACTAGCACGTTTGAAGAGGGTATAGCAGCGGTTGAAGCAGGAATTGATTTTGTTGGAACGACCCTATCAGGTTATACCTCCTATAGTCCTAAGGTAGATGGTCCAGACTTTGAACTGATCAAAAAACTCTGCGATGCCGGCGTGGATGTCATCGCTGAAGGGAAAATTCATACACCAGAACAAGCCAAGCAAATCCTTGAATATGGGGTGCGAGGTATCGTTGTTGGTGGAGCGATTACTAGACCAAAAGAGATTACGGAACGCTTTGTTGCCGGTCTTAAATAACACAATCTCAAAAAAGAGGAGAGTGGTCGATGCGTCGGATAAAATGAAAACGTATACAAATGTAAACTTGCTCATTATCCAATATGGATACGCTTATCAATTAGGAGAATACAAATGAAATTTAGAAAACTAGCTTGTACAGTACTTGCGGGTGCTGCGATTCTTGGCCTTGCGGCTTGTGGTAACTCTGGTGGAAGTAAAGATGCTGGAAGTTCTAGTAGCGATAGCGGAAAAACAGAAATCACTTGGTGGGCATTCCCAGTCTTCACACAAGAAAAAACGGGTGACGGTGTTGGAACTTATGAAAAATCAATCATCGAAGCTTTCGAAAAAGCAAATCCAGATGTAAAAGTGAAATTGGAAACCATCGACTTCAAGTCAGGTCCTGAAAAGATTACAACAGCCATCGAAGCAGGAACAGCGCCAGACGTACTTTTTGACGCACCAGGGCGTATCATCCAATACGGTAAAAATGGTAAATTGGCTGAGTTGAACGACCTCTTCACAGACGAATTTGTCAAAGATGTCAACAACGAAAACATCGTACAAGCAAGTAAGGCTGGAGACAAAGCCTACATGTATCCAATCAGTTCAGCACCATTCTACATGGCAATGAACAAGAAAATGTTGGAAGATGCTGGTGTAGCTAACCTTGTTAAAGAAGGTTGGACAACTGATGACTTTGAAAAAGTTTTGAAAGCCCTTAAAGATAAAGGCTACACTCCAGGTTCATTGTTCAGTGCTGGTCAAGGGGGAGACCAAGGAACACGTGCCTTCATCGCAAACCTTTATGGCGGTTCTGTAACAGACAAAGACGTAACCAAATATACAACAGACGATCCTAAATTCGTCAAAGGTCTTGAAAAAGCTGCTAGCTGGATTAAAGACGGTTTGTTGAACAACGGTTCACAATTTGACGGTGGAGCAGACATCCAAAACTTTGCGAACGGTCAAACTTCATACACAATCCTTTGGGCACCAGCTCAAAACGGTATCCAAGCGAAACTCTTGGAAGCAAGTAAGGTAGACGTGGTAGAAGTACCATTCCCATCAGACTCTGGTAAACCATCTCTTGAATACCTTGTAAACGGATTTGCAGTATTTAACAACAAAGACGACAAGAAAGTCGCAGCTGCTAAGAAATTCGTTCAATTCATCGCAGATGACAAAGAATGGGGTCCTAAAGACGTAGTTCGTACAGGTGCCTTCCCAGTTCGTACTTCATTTGGCAAACTTTATGAAGACAAACGTATGGAAACAATCAGTGGCTGGACTAAATACTACTCACCATACTACAACACTATCGATGGATTTGCTGAAATGAGAACACTTTGGTTCCCAATGTTGCAATCTGTATCAAATGGTGACGAAAAACCAGCGGATGCTTTGAAAGCCTTCACTGAAAAAGCTAACGAAACCATCAAAAAAGCTACAAAACAATAAGCACTAAGTCAGATTGATTCCCCCCTTTTCCCTGTGCACTATGGTGTAAGAAAAGGGGGACTTTTGTTTGAAATGGTAGGAACTGTCACGAAATTAAAATGAAGTTCTTACATAAGCGAATCTTAAAAAATTTCATTTTGGTTTTAAAACAGTTCAAGAAAATCAAAAACTATTCTATTTGAAAGAGAGGTGCCGACTGTGAAAGTCAATAAAATTCGTATGCGGGAAACAGTGATTTCCTACGCTTTCCTAGCACCAGTGTTATTCTTCTTTGTCATCTTTGTCTTGGCTCCTATGATTATGGGATTCATTACAAGTTTCTTTAACTACTCCATGACTAAATTTGAGTTTGTAGGCTTTGACAACTACATTCGCATGTTTAAGGACCCTGTCTTTATGAAGTCTTTGATCAATACCATTATCCTGGTTATTGGATCTGTTCCGATTGTGGTTCTCTTCTCGCTC
This sequence comes from Streptococcus sp. CF8-6, assembly GCF_024295845.1. Classification (NCBI taxonomy): domain Bacteria; kingdom Bacillati; phylum Bacillota; class Bacilli; order Lactobacillales; family Streptococcaceae; genus Streptococcus; species Streptococcus sp. CF8-6. Next base: position 94,858 of record NZ_JANCOF010000004.1, read on the forward strand.
TTTGTAGCATCTCAAACCTATCATCAAAATGCCATTGCCCGTTCTTTCTATCGTTTCGTCTTCTTCCTTCCTGTAGTTACAGGTAGTGTTGCCGTAACGGTTGTATGGAAATGGATCTATGACCCCCTATCAGGAATTCTTAACTTTGTCCTTAAGTCAAGCCACATCATCAGCCAAAACATTTCTTGGTTGGGTGACAAAAACTGGGCTTTGCTAGCGATTATGATCATCCTTTTGACAACATCTGTTGGTCAACCGATTATTCTTTATATCGCTGCCATGGGGAATATTGACAACTCACTTGTTGAAGCAGCGCGTGTAGACGGTGCGACTGAGTTTCAAGTCTTCTGGAAGATCAAATGGCCTAGCCTTCTTCCAACAACTCTTTACATCGCGATTATTACGACCATCAACTCTTTCCAATGTTTCGCCTTGATTCAGCTCTTGACTTCAGGTGGTCCAAACTACTCAACAAGTACCTTGATGTACTACCTTTACGAAAAAGCCTTCCAATTGACAGAATACGGCTATGCAAACACTATCGGTGTCTTCTTGGCAGTGATGATTGCCATTGTCAGCTTTGCGCAATTCAAGATCCTCGGAAACGACGTAGAATACTAAAGAAAGGAGACAGTTATGCAACCTACACAAAAGAAACCTTTAACAGCTTTCACTGTTATTTCAACGATTATCTTGCTCTTGTTGACCGTACTGTTCATCTTTCCATTCTACTGGATCTTGACAGGGGCCTTCAAATCACAGCCTGATACCATTATGATTCCGCCACAGTGGTTCCCTAAAATGCCAACCATGGAGAACTTCCAACAACTCATGGTGCAAAATCCTGCTATGCAGTGGATGTGGAACTCTGTATTTATCTCACTGGTAACCATGTTCTTAGTCTGTGCAACCTCTTCTCTAGCAGGTTATGTCTTGGCTAAAAAACGTTTCTATGGTCAACGCATCCTCTTTGCAGTCTTTATCGCTGCCATGGCTCTTCCAAAACAAGTTGTCCTTGTACCATTGGTACGTATCGTCAACTTCATGGGAATTCACGATACACTTTGGGCAGTGATTTTGCCTTTGATCGGATGGCCATTTGGGGTATTCCTTATGAAACAATTCAGTGAAAATATCCCTACAGAATTGCTTGAATCAGCTAAAATCGATGGTTGTGGTGAGATTCGTACTTTCTGGAGCGTAGCCTTTCCTATCGTAAAACCAGGATTTGCAGCTCTTGCGATCTTTACCTTCATCAATACTTGGAACGACTACTTTATGCAGTTGGTTATGTTGACTTCACGTCAAAACTTGACCATCTCACTCGGGGTTGCGACCATGCAGGCCGAAATGGCAACCAACTATGGTTTGATCATGGCAGGTGCAGCTCTTGCAGCAGTGCCAATCGTAACCGTCTTCCTTGTCTTCCAAAAATCCTTCACTCAAGGGATCACTATGGGAGCTGTTAAAGGATAATGCTCTGCGAAAATCGAGTTTAAACTACGTCAGCATCACCTTGCCATACTTAAGTATTGTCTGCGGTTAGCTTTCTAGTTTGTTCTTCGATTTTCATTAAGTATAAGAGAATATAGAGTTATAAGTGTCTACAAAATGGAGAGTATGCAGTTACTTCGTGAAGTTTTGTCAGACACTTATAAACTTAAGAATGAACTCTTTTCATGATACTAGTTAGAGTAGGTTCGTTTTAGGGTGGCTATTTCCCGCTTTAGTGGTGTCTAAGATAAGCATCTTACGCTTATCTTAGACGGAATTTTTGAGACTGACGATAAAAGATTAAAAGGCTCAAAAATTAGGAATGAAATACCGAAGGAATTTGCTTCCGTCCGCACTATTACAGGAAAATAGAGAAAGGATGAATCGGAACTGAAAAATAGTAACTATCAGAAACGAAGGAAATAGTATGATTTTTGAAGATTTGAAAAACATCGCCTTTTACAAAGGAATCCATCCCAATCTAGACAAGGCTATCGACTATCTCTATCAGCACCGTAAGGATTCTTTCGAACTCGGTAAGTATGAGATTGACGGGGACAAGGTCTTTCTAGTTGTGCAGGAAAATGTCCTCAATCAGGCTGAAAATGATCAATTTGAGCATCATAAGAACTATGCAGATTTGCATTTGCTGGTAGAAGGGCATGAATATTCGAGCTACGGTTCACGTATCAAAGACGAGGCGGTAGCATTCGATGAAGCGAGCGACATTGGCTTTGTCCATTGTCATGAACGCTACCCACTCTTGTTGGGCTATCACAATTTTGCAATTTTCTTCCCAGGAGAACCACACCAGCCAAATGGCTACGCAGGGATGGAAGAAAAAGTTCGCAAGTATCTCTTTAAAATTTTGATTGATTAAAAGAATCAGGAGGAGCAAACATGGCACAAAAAGGAGTAAGCCTTATCAAGGCAGCATTTGATACAGATAATTTTCTCATGCGTTTCAGTGAGAAGGTCTTGGATATCGTCACAGTCAATCTTCTTTTTGTCGTCTCTTGTTTGCCCATCGTGACGATTGGAGTGGCAAAAATTAGCCTCTATGAGACCATGTTTGAAATTAAGAGAAGCAGACGAGTACCAGTTTTCAGAACCTATCTAAGAGCTTTCAAGCAAAATCTGAAACTGGGGCTTCAGTTAGGTCTGTTAGAGTTGGGCATTGTCTCATTAAGCCTTCTAGATCTCTACCTCTTCTGGGGACAGACCGCTTTGCCTTTCCAGCTTGTGAAAGCTATTTGTTTGGGGATTCTCATCTTCCTTACTCTCGTGATGCTGGCTAGTTATCCCATCGCTGCGCGCTATGATTTGTCTTGGAAAGAGGTGTTGCAAAAGGGGCTTATCTTGGCAAGTTTTAACTTTCCATGGTTCTTCCTCATGTTAGCCATTCTCTTTCTTATTGTGATGGTTCTTTATCTATCCGCCTTCACTCTCCTTTTGGGTGGATCGGTCTTTATCCTCTTTGGTTTTGGTTTGCTGGTCTTTCTCCAAGCAGGATTGATGGAGAAAATTTTCGCAAAATACCAGTAGGATGAGATCTTTCTGAAACTACTTTCAATCGTTATAGTTTCTAAAATACAAGTAGAAACTAAAATCTAAGTGTATACAAGATATTGAAAGCGATTTCCACAAGGTGTATACTAAACTTGTAAAAAATAGAACTGCTCTCAGCAGAAAAAAGAAATCTTAGGAGAAAATCTATGTCAGATTTGAAAAAATACGAAGGTGTCATTCCAGCCTTCTACGCATGTTATGATGATCAAGGAGAAGTCAGTCCAGAGCGTACGCGTGCCTTGGTTCAATACTTCATTGATAAGGGAGTTCAAGGTCTCTATGTCAACGGTTCTTCTGGTGAATGTATCTACCAAAGTGTGGCAGACCGCAAATTGATTTTGGAAGAAGTCATGGCAGTTGCCAAAGGGAAATTGACTATCATCGCTCACGTAGCTTGCAACAATACCAAAGACAGTATGGAACTTGCTCGCCACGCAGAAAGCTTGGGAGTAGATGCTATTGCAACGATTCCACCGATTTACTTCCGCTTGCCTGAGTACTCAGTTGCCAAATACTGGAACGATATTAGTTCTGCAGCTCCAAACACAGACTACGTGATTTATAACATTCCTCAATTGGCAGGTGTTGCTTTGACTCCAAGTCTTTACACTGAAATGTTGAAGAATCCACGTGTTATCGGTGTTAAGAACTCTTCTATGCCAGTTCAAGATATCCAAACCTTTGTCAGCCTTGGTGGAGAAGACCACATCGTCTTTAATGGTCCAGATGAACAGTTCCTAGGTGGCCGTCTCATGGGTGCTAAGGCTGGTATCGGTGGTACTTATGGTGCTATGCCAGAACTCTTCTTGAAACTCAATCAGTTGATTGCTGAGAAAGATTTGGAAACAGCGCGTGAATTGCAGTACGCTATCAATGCAATCATTGGAAAACTCACTTCTGCACATGGAAATATGTACGGTGTGATTAAGGAAGTCTTGAAGATCAATGAAGGCTTGAACATTGGTTCAGTTCGTTCGCCATTGACGCCAGTAACCGAAGAAGATCGCCCAGTTGTAGAAGCAGCAGCACAATTGATTCGTGAAACCAAGGAGCGCTTCCTCTAATCCATAAGGAGGTATTTATGACACACTACGTTGCAATTGATATCGGTGGAACCAATATCAAATATGGTTTGATTGACCAAGAAGGCCAACTTGTTGAATCGCATGAAATGCCAACTGAGGCGCATAAGGGTGGACCTCATATCTTACAAAAGACAAAAGATATCGTAGCCAGCTATTTAGAAAAAGGCCCAGTAGCAGGTGTTGCCATTTCTTCTGCAGGAATGGTGGATCCTGATAAGGGTGAGATTTTCTATGCTGGTCCTCAGATTCCCAACTATGCAGGAACCCAGTTCAAGAAGGAAATCGAGACGAGTTTTGCGATTCCTTGTGAAATTGAAAATGATGTCAACTGTGCAGGTCTGGCTGAGGCAGTATCTGGTTCAGGCAAGGGAGCGAGTGTCACTCTTTGCTTGACCATTGGAACTGGTATCGGTGGTTGCTTGATTATGGATGGGAAAGTCTTCCATGGATTTAGCAATTCGGCCTGCGAAGTCGGTTACATGCACATGCAGGATGGAGCTTTCCAAGACCTCGCCTCTACGACAGCCTTGGTGGAGTATGTAGCAGCAACTCATGGAGATCCGGTTGATCAGTGGAATGGCCGACGCATTTTCAAGGAAGCTACCGAAGGAAACAAGATCTGTATGTCTGGGATTGACCGCATGGTAGACTATCTAGGAAAAGGTCTGGCAAATATTTGCTATGTTGCCAATCCAGAAGTGGTCATTCTTGGTGGCGGTATCATGGGGCAAGAGGCTATCCTCAAACCAAAGATTCGCACAGCCTTGAAGGCGGCCTTGGTGCCAAGCCTAGCTGAAAAAACACGATTAGAATTTGCCCATCACCAAAACACAGCAGGGATGTTGGGAGCCTATTATCATTTTATACTCAATGAAAATCAAAGAGCAAAGTAGGAAGCTAGCCGTAGGCAGTACTTGAGTACGGCAAGGTGAAGCTGACGTGGTTTGAATTTGATTTTCGAAGAGTATCAAGACAAAACAATCCAAGTTTGGAATTATAGAATTAAGAAAAACACTTAATCACTACTCGAGTGAAAACTGTTTTGCTTAATTCTTTTTTTATTGAAAAATTTGAGCCAAAGGATGTAATCGTGAGAAACTAGGAGAAAATAACCGACTTGCATGAGAAGTTAAGGAGAGAGCAATTCTATCATCCATTTAATTGATATTTAGCTTGAGTAAATGGGAAAATGTGGAAAAATGATATAATGAGATGGACGAAAAATTGACAAATTAGAATTTCTAGAGGTGAGAAAATGTAATGGCAACTGATTCACCTGAAATCGAAATCATATAAAATTACGAGGAGATTGTAAGATGAACAATTATATAAAATTAAATGAAGATCGATGGAATAATGTAAAAAATGACTATACTGAGCCATTGACACAGGAAGAATTAGAAGAAGTTAGAAAGCATCCAATTTCTGTTGCCTTAACTGTTGGGAAAAAAGTTCCGAAAGAATGGTTTGAAAAAGCCAAGGGAAAAAAGATATTAGGGTTAGCTTGTGGTGGTGGACAGCAGGGTCCCGTTTTTGCTCTAAAAGGTTATGATGTCACCATTATGGATTTTTCTAAATCACAATTAGAAAGAGATGAAATGGTTGCAAAACGAGAAGGCTTAAAAATCAATACCGTTCAAGGCGATATGACAAAACCATTCCCATTTGAAGATGAAACCTTTGATATTATTTTTAATCCAGTTTCAAATGTATACATAGAAGATTTAGAAAACATGTATAAAGAAGCCTCTCGAGTATTGAAAAAGGGCGGTTTGTTAATGGTCGGATTCATGAATCCTTGGATCTACATGTATGATGCTGACACTGTATGGGACAAACCCGATGAGGAATTACTGTTAAAGTTTTCACTACCTTTTAATTCAAGAGAGCTTGAAGAGGAAGACAAAATTACCATCAATCCAGAATATGGATATGAATTTAGCCATACCTTAGAAAGTCAGATTAGAGGACAACTAAAAAATGGCCTCGCTATGATCGATTTTTATGAATCATGTGATAAAAGGCATCGATTGTCACCTTATGGAAATGACTACATCGCTACACTCTGCATTAAACTATGATATTATAGAACGTACTTCTGAAGAATAGCTCATTTTATTTTACGATTAGAATTTGCCCATCACCAGAACACAGCAGGGATACTCGGTGCATATTACCATTTCAAAACAAAACAATCCTAGTTTGGCTCAACCAAACTAGGATTTTCTGACACGTTTTTGTCTACGATAGCCGTTGAGCTTTTTATTTTCCCAATAGCTGTTAAAGATTTTTTCTTTGCTCTCGCGATTAATTTCTAAAAAGTAGGCATAAATCAAATCTATTAAAATGAGCATAGGGAGTTGAGCGGAAATACGCTGGATGTAAGAAGATTGACTATGGCTTGCCACAAGGACTGTTTCGGTATAGGCCTGACTGTTTTTGTTTGGAGCGCTGGTAAAGAGAATGGTCTTGGCCCCCATTTCCTTAGCATCCAACAAACTATCGAGGACGGATTGAGTAGTGCCTGATAGAGAAAAGCCAAGTACCAGACAATTTTCATCCATGATACTAGTCGTCCAAGCAAAGCCATCCTGATCGGTCAAAGCTTCACAGACCACACCTAATCGCATAAAGCGCAGTTTCATCTCACGGGCAATCAGACCAGAACTTCCCGTCCCAAAAAAGTAAACTCGTTCTGCGTCATCGATTAATTGGGCAACTCGTTCCAGTTGTTCTTCGTCAATCAAATCCTGTGTTTGTTCTCGCATGATACTGTAGCTTCGTAAAACACGTTTGGTCAAAGGACTGTGTTTGTGCGAATGAGTGTCCGGTTTACTAGCCTGATGCTGGTATTGAAAGACGAACTCTCGGTAGCCTGTAAAACCACACTTTTTGGAAAAGCGGGTCAAGGCTGCTTGGGAGATATGTAATTTCTGGGTAACTTGCTGAGAAGAGAGATCATCTTGGATCGTTTCAGCTTGTAAAAAATAGCGAGCGATTTCTTGCTCGAGCTCGGTTAATTCTTCAAAATGGAGGTCGATTATGGTTGCGATATCTGGCTTGTTCATGAGGCTCCTTTTTATGAGTCAAAGTCTTAAAGGTTAACGCTTTCCTAACTATTACTATCATTATATCATAGAAAATAGGATAACCAAATAAAAAGGCATTTTCAATTAAAAGTCAAAAAATGCTTCGACTTTTCCAAGAGTTTCTCCGTAAAATATGGTACAATGAAATGTACTGAGATTCACCTATTTACTCTATTATTTTAGGGAAAATAAAGGTGGAAATCGGGAATTTTTCTAGAAAAGAGTCTTAGTTGTATGAGAAAATTTAATAGCCATTCGATTCCGATTCGGCTTAATTTACTATTTGCGATTGTCATCCTGCTCTTTATGGCCATTATTGGTCGTTTGTTATACATGCAGGTGCTCAATAAAGATTTCTATGAAACAAAATTGGCCTCAGCCAGCCAAACAAGGGTAACAACCAGTTCAGCTCGTGGACAGATCTATGATGCGGCAGGGAAACCCTTGGTAGAAAATACTGTCAAGCAGGTTGTTTCTTTCACACGAAACAATAAAATGACAGCAGCTGAATTGAAGGAGACAGCCAAGAAACTCCTCACATATGTAAATGTAACTTCCCCAGATCTGACCGATCGACAGATTGCAGACTATTACTTGGCGGACCAGGATATTTACAAAAAAACAGTCGAATCCTTACCAAGCGATAAACGCCTAGATTCAGATGGGAATCGTTTATCGGAAGCGACACTTTACAATAATGCGGTTGAAAGCATTGACGTGAGTCAACTCAATTATACAGATGACCAGAAAAAGGAAATCTATCTCTTTAGTCAGCTAAATGCTGTTGAAAATTTTGCAACGGGCACCATTTCTACGGATGCCTTAGATGATACCCAAGTTGCTCTCGTTGCATCAGCGTCCAAGGAATTACCAGGTATCAGTATTTCAACCTCATGGGATCGTAAAGTACTGGATACATCTTTATCAACGATCGTCGGTAGCGTTTCAAATGAGAAGTCAGGACTTCCAGCAGAGGAAGTTGATGCCTATCTCAAAAAAGGGTATTCTCTCAATGACCGAGTGGGGACTTCCTATCTTGAAAAGCAATATGAAGATGTTCTTCAAGGCAAACGCTCCGTCAAGGAAATCCACCTCGACAAACACGGAAATATGGAAAGTGTGGAAAATGTCGAAGAAGGAAGCAAAGGAAACAATATCAAGTTAACGATTGATCTAGCTTTCCAGAATGGTGTGGACGACCTACTCAAGAGCTACTTCAACTCAGAGTTGGGTAACGGTGGAGCCAAATATTCTGAAGGGGTTTACGCCGTAGCCCTCAATCCTAAAACCGGTGCAGTTTTGGCCATGTCAGGTGTTAAGCATGATGTCGAATCCGGTGAATTAAGTTCAGATTCGCTTGGAACGATAACCAACGTCTTTGTGCCAGGATCTGTCGTTAAGGCGGCGACCATCAGCTCTGGTTGGGAAAATGGAGTCTTGTCAGGTAATCAAACCTTGACAGACCAGCCGATTGTTTTCCAAGGTTCGGCCCCTATCAATTCATGGTATACCTTGTCCTATGGTTCTTTCCCTATCACAGCAGTTGAGGCTCTAGAATACTCTTCTAATGCCTATATGGTTCAGACTGCGCTAGGAATCATGGGACAGACCTACACACCAAACATGGTGGCCGCAACGGGACAGTTAGAGACTGCAATGGGCAAATTGCGATCAACCTTTGGGGAATATGGACTTGGAGCTTCAACAGAGATTGACCTCCCAGATGAGTCTACAGGATTTACACCAAAAGAATTTGATTTGGCCAACTATATTAATAACGCCTTTGGTCAGTTTGACAACTACACACCGATGCAGTTAGCCCAGTATGTCGCAACCATTGCAAACAATGGCGTACGATTGGCTCCTCACATCGTTGAGGGAGTTTATGGAAACAATGAACAAGGTGGCTTAGGAAATCTAGTTCAAGAAACAGCCACCAAGGAACTGAACAAGATCAACATCTCAGAAGCGGATATGGCTCTCTTGCACCAAGGTTTCTATCAAGTTTCGCATGGAACGAGCGCTCTGACAACTGGTCGTGCCTTTTCAAATGGCTCATCCGTTTCCATCAGTGGGAAGACAGGTACTGCCGAAAGTTATGTCAATGGTGGCCAAAAAGCCAATAATACCAACGCAGTTGCTTATGCTCCGTCTGATAATCCTCAAATCGCGGTCGCAGTCGTCTTTCCTCATAATACCAACCTAACAAATGGTGTCGGACCTTCAATTGCGCGTGATATCATCAATCTTTATAATCAACAACATCCAATGAATTAGAAAGGAACTTATGCTGTATCCAACACCTATTGCCAAGTTAATTGATAGCTATTCGAAGCTTCCAGGTATCGGGATCAAAACGGCTACCCGTCTCGCCTTCTATACCATTGGAATGTCTGATGACGATGTCAATGAATTTGCAAAAAATCTCCTATCTGCCAAGCGGGAATTGACCTATTGTTCCATCTGTGGTCGCTTGACCGATGATGATCCCTGCTCTATCTGCACAGATCCGACTCGAGACCAGACAACGATCTTGGTGCTAGAGGATAGTCGCGATGTGGCTGCTATGGAAAACATCCAAGAATACCACGGACTCTATCACGTCTTGCACGGTCTCATTTCTCCGATGAATGGTATCAGCCCAGACGACATCAACCTCAAGAGCCTCATGACCCGTCTCATGGATAGTGAGGTTTCAGAGGTGATCGTGGCAACCAATGCGACAGCAGATGGGGAAGCGACATCGATGTATCTCTCTCGTTTGCTCAAACCAGCTGGTATCAAAGTCACTCGTCTAGCACGAGGACTAGCCGTGGGAGCAGATATCGAGTATGCGGATGAGGTCACACTCTTACGAGCCATTGAAAATCGGACAGAGTTGTAGGAGTAGACAAATTTACGAACTAAATTTATTCATAAGAAAATTAAGGAGACCGACTTTGATGTTATAGGTCTCTTTTATGTTTCTTAAATTCTAGTACCATGTTCAAGTTTCAAAAAAGAAGCAAATATGATATACTAAAGAACGAGTATTCTATTAGAATTAGGACAAGTAATATGAAACAAACGATTATTCTTTTATACGGTGGACGTAGTGCAGAGCGTGAAGTCTCTGTCCTTTCAGCTGAAAGTGTTATGCGTGCGGTCAACTACGACCGTTTCACAGTCAAGACTTTCTTCATCAGCCAGTCAGGTGACTTTATCAAAACGCAAGAATTTAGCCAGACTCCAGGTCAAGAGGATCGTCTCATGACCAATGCAACTATTGACTGGGACAAGAAAATAGCGCCAAGTGCCATCTATGAAGAAGGTGCAGTGGTCTTTCCAGTTCTTCATGGTCCTATGGGAGAAGATGGCTCTGTTCAAGGATTCCTTGAAGTTTTGAAAATGCCCTATGTCGGCTGCAATATCTTGTCATCAAGCCTTGCCATGGACAAAATTACGACTAAGCGTGTTTTAGAATCAGTAGGGATTGATCAAGTTCCTTATGTGGCTATCGTTGAAGGCGATGATGTGACTGCTAAAATCGCTGAAGTTGAAGAAAAATTGACTTATCCAGTCTTCACGAAGCCGTCAAACATGGGTTCTAGTGTCGGTATTTCTAAGTCTGAAAATCAAGAAGAACTCCGCCAAGCTTTGGAGCTTGCCTTCCAATATGACAGCCGTGTCTTGGTAGAGCAAGGGGTAAATGCGCGTGAAATCGAGGTTGGTCTCTTGGGCAACTACGATGTTAAGAGCACTTTGCCAGGTGAAGTGGTCAAGGATGTTGCCTTTTATGACTATGATGCCAAATATATCGATAACAAGATTACCATGGACATCCCAGCAAAGATTAGTGATGATGTGGTAGCTGTCATGCGTCATAATGCAGAAACAGCCTTCCGTGCGATTGGTGGCCTCGGTCTGTCTCGTTGTGATTTCTTCTATACAGATAAGGGCGAGATTTTCCTAAACGAGCTTAATACCATGCCAGGTTTTACCCAGTGGTCTATGTATCCACTACTTTGGGACAATATGGGAATCAGCTACCCAGAACTAATCGAGCATTTGGTTGACCTTGCTAAGCAAAGTTTTGACAAGCGCGAAGCGCATTTGCTATAAAAATGAAAGAGAGGGTAGAAGCCAGAACTATCACTGCATGATGATTAGAGTTCTCGGACTTCAACCCTTTTTAAAGGAGTAGAAATGAAATTAACAATCCATGAAGTTGCCCAAGCTGTTGGAGCTAAAAATGATGTTAGTCTTTTTGCGGACGTTCAGTTAGAAAAAGCTGAGTTTGACAGTCGTTTGATTGGGCCAGGTGATTTGTTTGTGCCACTCAAAGGAGCGCGTGACGGTCATGACTTTATCGAAACAGCTTTTGAAAATGGTGCAGTAGTAACCTTGTCTGAGAAAGAGATTGCAAATCATCCCTACATTCTAGTAGACGATGTCTTGACTGCCTTTCAAATCCTCGCAGCCTACTATCTTGAAAAAACGGCAGTTGATGTCTTTGCAGTAACGGGTTCAAATGGCAAGACGACTACCAAGGATATGTTGGCACATTTATTGTCAACAAAATACAAGACCTACAAAACTCAGGGCAATTACAATAACGAAATTGGCCTTCCCTACACAGTTCTCCACATGCCTGAAGGGACAGAAAAGTTGGTCTTGGAGATGGGACAGGATCACCTAGGAGATATCCATCTTTTGTCTGAATTGGCTCATCCTAAGACAGCCATTGTGACCTTGGTTGGAGAGGCTCATTTGGCCTTTTTCAAAGACCGTTCGGAGATTGCTAAAGGGAAAATGCAAATTGCTGATGGTATGGCACCAGATTCTTTGCTTTTGGCACCAGCTGACCCGATTGTAGAGAACTACTTGCCTACAGATAAAAAAGTGGTCCGTTTTGGGCAAGGAGCTGAGTTAGAAGTCACAGACTTGATTGAGCGCAAGGATAGTCTAACTTTTAAAGCTAATTTTTTGGGACAAGCCCTCGATTTACCAGTGACAGGTAAGTACAATGCCACCAATGCTATGATTGCTGCTTATGTGGCTCTACAAGAAGGAGTTTCAGAGGAGCAAATTCGTCAGGCCTTTCAGAACCTAGAATTGACCCGCAATCGTACTGAGTGGAAGAAGGCAGCCAATGGAGCAGATATTCTGTCTGACGTATACAATGCCAATCCAACTGCTATGAAGTTGATTTTGGAAACATTTTCTGCCATTCCAGCTAATGAAGGGGGCAAAAAAATAGCTGTTCTAGCAGACATGAAGGAACTTGGTGACCAGTCTGTTCAGCTCCATAACCAGATGATTTTAAGCCTATCGCCAGATGTGCTGGATACCGTTATTTTCTATGGAGAAGACATTGCCGAATTAAGCCAACTTGCTAGTCAAATGTTCCCAATCGGTCACGTTTTCTACTTCAAGAAAACAGCTGACGAGGACCAATTTGAAGACCTAGTCAAGCGGGTTAAGGAAAGACTCGGTGCCAATGACCAAATTTTGCTCAAAGGATCGAACTCCATGAATCTAGCCAAGCTGGTAGAAAGTTTAGAAAATGAATGCAAGTGATTTCACCAAGTATCTGCAAAGAATGCTAGCCATTACGGATACTGGATTAACCTTTACAAAAGATCCTTTCGACCGTGAGCGCTACGAGGACTTGCGAATCCTGTTATCTGAAATGTTGAATCAGGTATCAGACCTCGATGCAGAAGAAGTGGCAGAAGTCTTGAAACCAACGTCCGCTTATGCAACTCCTCTGATGGACGTCCGTGCTTGGATTGTCGAGGATGAAAAAGTCTGTTTAGTTAGAGGAAAAGGGGAGGATAGTTGGGCTTTGCCAGGTGGTTTTGGTGAAGTTGGCTATTCTCTAACCGAAAATATTCTTAAAGAAATTGAAGAAGAAACCGGCTTTACAGCAAAAGCTGAAAGGTTACTTGCAGTTTTTGACACCAATCGTTTCCAACTACAGAGCAAACAATATGCAAAGTTTGTCTTTGAATGCCAACTTCTTGATGGACAATTTCAAGAGAATCAAGAAATTGCTGAGCTTCAATTTTTTGCCATTGACCAATTGCCAGTCTTATCTGAAAAACGCATCACCAAGGAGCAAATGGAGATTCTTTGGCAAGTTTATAAAGGACAAAGAGACCAATATGTTGATTAGTTTATGCTAGAGAAGTTGACAAATCAAAAAAGGGTATCTGCAAGGTGCATTTCTGCAATACAAATGATATAATATGTTGCGAATTTAAGACGCAAGTATTCTATGCATGGCATGGAATCAAGTTTTTCAAAAAATTTAAAAGCTGGGGAAAGTGAATTTTTTACTGTCTCTAGCTAGATGAACGAGGAATAGAATATGAATTTGTGGGATAAATTATTTACCACACAGATATCAGAACCGCCCCAGTTTGAACTCCACTGGTACATTGGTTTGTTATGTTTACTGGCTCTTACTTTCTATGCTTCTTATCGTTTTCGCGATAAAGTGGCTTACAAGCGTTTTATTCAGATCCTTCAGTCTGTTCAACTGATTGTTCTGTACAGCTGGTATTGGGGGAATCACATGCCTCTGTCAGAAAGTTTGCCCTTCTATCATTGCCGTATCGCCATGTTTGTGATGCTCTTGATTCCAGGGACATCCAAGTACAAACAGTACTTTGCTCTTTTAGGAACTTTTGGAGCAACAGCAGCACTGGCTTACCCACTCTTTGATCCCTACCCATTTCCACACGTAACCATTTTGTCCTTCATTATCGGACATGTTGCCCTTTTAGGAAATGCGCTCCTATACTTGTTTAGAAACTATCAGCCTTCCCTTCTCGATTTGAAGAATGTGACGGTGATCACCTTCGCCTTAAATGGCTTGATATGGGTTGTCAACTTAGTTGTAGGTGGGGATTATGGCTTTTTAAACAAACCACCACTTGTTGGAAGTTTCGGCCAGCCCTTAAATTATCTCATTGTTTCGACTGTTATCGTGATAGCAATTCGCTTAACAGGGAAATTAGTAGAAAATTTTTTACAACAAAAATCGGAAGAATTTATTCAAGAGAAGATCTAAAATGATCTTCTCTTTTTTGGATTTTTAAGAAACAAAAAGGAAATTGTGAACGTTAACTTCAAATAATCTCTTAGAAGAAGAATTTTTCTAGAATTTTCTCAAAAAACATGCAGGAATTTTATCAAAAACTAAGCACGATTGGATTTTTTGTGTTATAATATTCTTTGAATAGCTATGCCCAAACATAGTTATTAAATAGAAGTGAGAAACTTGGAAGACAGAGAGGATGCGATGTAATGACTAGAGATGGTTTTTTTACAGGCTTAGATATCGGAACTAGCTCGATTAAAGTGCTAGTAGCTGAGCATAGAGATGGCGAAGTAAATGTAATTGGTGTTAGCAATGCCAAAAGTAAAGGTGTCAAAGACGGAATTATTGTTGATATTGAAGCAGCTGCTTCAGCAATCAAATCTGCAATCACACAGGCAGAAGAGAAAGCTGGTATTTCTATTAAGTCTGTTAACGTTGGCCTTCCAGCAAATCTCTTGCAGGTTGAACCAACACAAGGAATGATTCCTGTAACTTCAGATACTAAAGAAATCACAGATCAAGATGTTGAAAATGTTGTCAAATCAGCTTTGACAAAGAGCATGACTCCTGACCGTGAAGTGATTACCTTTATTCCAGAAGAATTCATTGTGGATGGTTTCCAAGGAATTCGTGACCCTCGTGGTATGATGGGTGTCCGCTTGGAAATGCGTGGTCTGCTTTACACAGGTCCTCGTACAATTCTACACAATCTTCGCAAGACGGTTGAGCGTGTAGGTATTCATGTTGATAATGTGATTATTTCACCTTTGGCAATCGTGAACTCCGTTCTCAATGAAGGTGAACGTGAATTTGGTGCGACTGTCATTGACATGGGTGGAGGTCAGACTACTGTAGCGACTATCCGCAACCAAGAATTGCAGTTCACTAACATCTACCAAGAAGGTGGAGATTACGTTACTAAAGACATTTCTAAAGTCTTGAAAACATCTCAAAAAATTGCAGAAAGTTTGAAACTGAACTATGGTGAAGCTTACGTTCCACTAGCAAGTAACGAAACTTTCCAAGTTGAAGTAATTGGTGAAGTAGAACCTGTTGAAGTAACAGAAAGCTACTTGGCAGAAATTATCTCAGCACGCATCAAACATATCTTTGACCAAATCAAACAAGAGTTGGAAAGAAGACACTTGTTGGATTTGCCAGGAGGTATCGTCCTTATCGGTGGAAATGCAATTTTGCCAGGAATTGTTGAATTAGCCCAAGAAGTATTTGGTGTTCGCGTAAAACTTTATGTACCAAATCAAGTTGGAATTCGCAACCCTGCATTTGCGCACGTGATTAGCTTGTCTGAGTTTGCTGGTAAATTGACTGAAGTCAATCTTCTTGCCCAAAAAGCAGTTAAAGGAGATGAATTCCTTCGTCAAAAACCAATCAACTTTGGCATTCCAAATCAACGTTTGAATCCAGTAGCGCAACCAAGTCCAGCACAAGCAGCTCCAGCTGAAACTGTGCAGGAAGCTCCAGTTGCTCCCAAGGAAGAATTCCAAGCAAGTTCTCAAAGTAAACCGAAGCTAACAGAACGTTTCCGTGGTTTGATCGGAAGCATGTTTGATGAATAAAAGAGGATAAGAAATTATGACATTTTCATTTGATACAGCAGCAGCTCAAGGCGCAGTTATTAAGGTAATTGGTGTCGGTGGTGGTGGTGGTAACGCCATCAACCGCATGGTTGACGAAGGTGTTGCTGGTGTAGAATTTATCGCAGCCAACACTGATGTACAAGCCCTTAGCAGTACGAAAGCAGAAACCGTTATCCAACTTGGTCCAAAATTGACTCGTGGTTTGGGTGCTGGAGGGCGTCCGGAAGTTGGACGTAAAGCTGCAGAAGAAAGTGAAGAAGCTTTGACGGAAGCTATCACTGGAGCAGACATGGTCTTTATCACTGCTGGTATGGGTGGTGGATCTGGTACAGGTGCAGCCCCTGTCATTGCACGTATCGCTAAAGATCTTGGTGCTCTTACAGTTGGTGTCGTGACACGTCCTTTCGGATTTGAAGGAAGCAAACGTGGCCAGTACGCTGTAGAAGGAATCAACGAACTTCGCGAGCATGTTGATACTTTGTTGATTATCTCTAACAACAACTTGCTTGAAATCGTTGATAAGAAAACGCCACTTCTTGAAGCTCTTAGCGAAGCAGATAACGTTCTTCGCCAAGGTGTTCAAGGGATTACTGACTTGATCACGAACCCAGGATTGATTAACCTTGACTTTGCTGACGTGAAAACTGTAATGGCCAACAAAGGGAATGCCCTTATGGGTATCGGTATCGGTAGTGGTGAAGAACGCGTTGTTGAAGCGGCTCGTAAAGCAATTTACTCTCCACTTCTTGAAACAACTATCGATGGTGCTGAGGATGTCATCGTCAACGTTACTGGTGGTCTTGATTTGACTTTGATTGAAGCAGAAGAAGCTTCAGAAATCGTCAACCAAGCAGCTGGCCAAGGTGTAAACATCTGGCTTGGAACATCAATTGACGAAAGCATGAAGGATGAAATCCGTGTTACAGTTGTAGCGACAGGTGTTCGTCAAGAGCGAGTGGAAAAAGTAGTTGGAGCTCGTAACAACCAACCAGTTGGACGTCCATCAACTAAAGCGCCACAAGCACACACATTTGACCGTCAATTCGACTTGGAAGAGACAGCAGAATTGCCTAAATCAAGCCCACGTCGTTTTGAAACTAACCAAGCCTCTGCTTTTGGAGACTGGGATTTGCGTCGTGAGTCTATTGTTCGCCAAACAGATCCAGTTGTTTCACCGGTAGAACGCTTCGAAACACCAGTTTCACAAGATGAAGATGAATTGGATACACCTCCATTCTTCAAAAATCGTTAATCAATGAATTTGAAAAAAAATACTGAATTAGTTTTTCAGCAAATAGCTGATGCTAGTCAAGAAGCCAACCGTGCTCTAGATGCTGTTTCAGTAATCGCAGTGACAAAGTATGTAGATGTACAAACAGCGGAAGCCTTGCTTCCGCTTGGTGTCCGTCATATCGGTGAAAATCGAGTCGATAAATTTTTAGAAAAATATCAGGCCTTGAAAGATTACCCAGTTACTTGGCATTTAATAGGAACACTACAGAGACGGAAAGTGAAAGAAGTAATCCCATATGTGGATTACTTTCATGCTTTAGATTCCCTAAAGTTAGCCCAGGAAATTCAAAAGAGAACAGATCATGTTATCAAGTGTTTCTTGCAGGTCAATATTTCTGGGGAAGAAAGCAAGCATGGGTTTTCAAAAGAAGAATTGCTAGAACTTTTGCCAGAATTGGCTAAGTTAGATCAGATTGAGTATGTTGGTTTAATGACCATGGCTCCTTTTGAGGCAGACAGTGATGAATTGAAAGAAATTTTCAAGGATACGCAGGCTCTGCAAGCAGAAATTAGAGAAAAACAAATCCCTAATATGCCGATGACAGAGCTAAGCATGGGAATGAGTCGTGATTTCAAAGAAGCGATTCAGTTCGGCTCAACCTTTGTTCGAATCGGTACAGCATTTTTTAAATAGGAGAGAGCTATGTCTTTAAAAGATAGATTCGATAAATTTATAGATTATTTTACAGAAGACGGAGAAGAAACGACTAACTACCAGACTCAACAAGAGGAAACAGTTAGCCCAGCCATCTCATCTTCTAAAGAATTACCAGCACCTGCTCAGTCAGGATCAGCAAAAGATGCAAATATTACTCGTCTACATGCGCGTCAGCAAGAATTGGCAATGCAAAGCCACCGTTCAGATGAGAAAGTGACAATTGACGTTCGCTATCCAAGAAAATACGAAGATGCAACTGAAATTGTAGATTTGTTGGCTGGAAATGAAAGTATTTTGATTGATTTCCAATACATGACAGAAGTACAAGCCCGTCGTTGCCTTGATTACTTGGATGGAGCCCGTCATGTCTTGGCTGGAAATATGAAAAAAGTTGCGAGTACGATGTATCTATTGACTCCTGTCAACGTTATCGTGAATATTGAAGATATCAAGCTTCCAGATGAATCACAAAGCGCTGAGTTTGGTTTTGATATTAAACGAAATAGAGCAAGATAATGATTTTCTTAATCCGTTTAATCCAAAATGCGGTTAGCATTTATTCCATCATTCTCGTTGCATTTGCTCTTCTTTCATGGTTTCCAAATGCCTATGAAAGCCAACTAGGTCGCTTAGTTATCAGACTTGCTCGCCCAGTTATTGAGCCACTTCGTAAGCTCAATCTACAATTTGCTGGTCTTGATTTTACGGTTTGGGCAGCGCTGATTTTGATTCAGTTTGTTGGAAATCTCTTAACACGACTAGTCCTATTACTATGACAGTAAATCGAGCCATTTATCAGC
This sequence comes from Streptococcus sp. CF8-6, assembly GCF_024295845.1. Classification (NCBI taxonomy): domain Bacteria; kingdom Bacillati; phylum Bacillota; class Bacilli; order Lactobacillales; family Streptococcaceae; genus Streptococcus; species Streptococcus sp. CF8-6. The sequence goes on from NZ_JANCOF010000004.1 coordinate 113,531, forward strand.
ATTTTTCCCAAGATGATATTCCCTTTATTGATAAGGGGTTAGAGTGGATCAAGCGGGTAGAAGATACCTATGCGCCGGTACTTACTCCTTTTATCAATCCCCATCAGGAACAGATCTTGAGGGTGCTAGCTGGGACATATGGACTGGGTTGCCAAAGTAGTGGTGATTTTCTTCCGACAGAGTCGGTTCGAGTTCTTCTCTATCCAGATTACTTTGAACCGGAGATATCAGACTTTGAAATGGCCTTGTTGGAAATTTGCTATCCGAGTAAGTTTGAGCAACTGAGTCATGGAAAAATATTGGGAACAATCATCAACCAACTAGGGATTGACCGGAAATTATTTGGTGATATCTTGGTAGATGAAAAGAGAGCACAGATTTTTGTCAATCGTGATTTCATTCCTCTTTTTCAGGATGGAATAAGAAAGATTGGCAGACTTCCTGTATCGCTGGAGGAACGTCCTTTTACCGATAGGATTTTGTCTAAAATTGATTATAGAGAACGAGAAATTTTAGTTTCGAGTTTTCGATTGGATGCCCTCTTATCAAGTGCCTTGAAATTATCTAGAAATCAAACTAGCCAACTGATTGAGAAAAAATCTGTCCAGGTAAATTATCATGTGATTGAAAAATCTGATTACCAGGTTGCAGTTGGAGATTTGATCAGTGTGAGAAAGTTTGGTCGTTTGAAAGTTGTCAAAGACAATGGTCAGACAAAAAGAGACAAGATAAAACTAAGCATTCAATTATTATTAAGTAAGTGAGGAAAAGTATGCCAATTACATCGTTAGAAATTAAAGATAAAACCTTTGGTACAAGATTTAGAGGTTTTGACCCAGAAGAAGTAGATGAGTTTCTTGATATCGTTGTTCGTGATTATGAAGACTTGGTGCGTAGCAATCACGACAAAGAAACGCACATCAAGAACTTGGAAGAGCGTTTGTCTTACTTTGATGAAATGAAGGATTCCTTGAGCCAATCAGTTTTGATCGCCCAGGATACTGCTGAGCGTGTCAAACAAGCTGCTCAAGAACGTTCAAACAATATTATTCAACAAGCTGAACAAGACGCTCAGCGTTTGCTCGAAGAAGCGAAATACAAGGCAAACGAAATTCTTCGTCAGGCAACAGATAATGCTAAGAAAGTTGCCGTTGAGACTGAAGAATTGAAGAACAAGAGTCGTGTATTCCATCAACGCCTCAAGTCTACGATTGAAAGTCAATTGGCTATTGTCGAGTCATCTGATTGGGAAGATATTCTTCGCCCAACAGCTACTTACCTTCAAACAAGTGATGAAGCCTTTAAAGAGGTGGTTGGTGAAGTTCTTGGTGAATCAGTATCTTTACAATCAGAGGAAGAGCCTATTGATATGACTCGTCAATTCACACCAGAAGAGGTTGCTGAATTGCAAGCTCGTATCGAGGCTGGCAATAAAGAATTAGCTGAGTTTGAGGCTCAACAAAATCAACAGACAGAAGAAATTGACCAGCATGAAAAGTCAGTTGAAGTAGAAGCTACTGCGGCAACTGAGGACGATGCAAACAAAGAATCTGTTCTTATCCTATAAAAAATGTGAGAACAAGATCGAACCAACTATATTTTCAGCGAGTGGGAGATGGTGAGAGTCCTGCAATCCCTAGTGGTTAGATTATCCTCTCAACAAAAATCTAGTCTGAAAGCAGTAAGACTGGACGTCCCCCACGTTACGGGAAAAGAGGAAAAGAGACCCTGTCTTTTTTCGAACAAAGGTGGTACCACGATTTTCGTCCTTTTTGCGAATCGTGGTTTTTATTTTGTCATTTTAAATTAAAGGAGTAACAATGAAACTTAAAGAAACCCTCAATCTAGGGAAAACAGACTTTCCTATGCGTGCTGGTCTTCCAACTAAAGAACCAGTTTGGCAAAAAGAATGGGAAGAAGCAAAACTTTACCAACGTCGTCAAGAATTGAACCAAGGAAAACCGCATTTCACTTTGCATGATGGACCTCCGTATGCAAACGGAAATATCCACGTTGGACATGCCATGAACAAGATTTCTAAAGATATTATTGTTCGTTCGAAATCTATGTCAGGGTTTTACGCCCCTTACATCCCAGGTTGGGATACACATGGTCTGCCAATCGAGCAAGTCTTGGCAAAACAAGGTGTTAAACGCAAAGAAATGGACTTGGTTGAGTACTTGAAACTTTGCCGCGAGTATGCTCTTTCTCAAGTTGATAAACAACGTGAAGACTTTAAACGTTTGGGTGTTTCTGGTGACTGGGAAAATCCTTATGTGACTTTGACTCCGGACTATGAAGCGGCTCAGATCCGTGTCTTTGGTGAAATGGCTAAGAAAGGCTACATCTACCGTGGTGCCAAGCCTGTCTACTGGTCATGGTCTTCTGAGTCAGCCCTTGCAGAAGCGGAAATTGAGTACCATGACTTGCTTTCAACTTCCCTTTACTATGCTAACCGCGTCAAAGACGGAAAAGGTGTCCTAGATACAGACACTTACATCGTAGTTTGGACAACTACTCCATTTACTATCACAGCTTCTCGTGGTTTGACAGTTGGAGCTGATATTGACTACGTAGTCGTTCAACCAACTGGTGAATCTCGTAAGTTTGTAGTTGCTTCAGAATTGTTGAACAGTTTGTCTGAGAAATTTGGCTGGGCGGATGTGCAAGTCTTGGCAACCTACCGTGGTCAAGAATTGAATCACATCGTAACAGTCCACCCATGGGATACAGCTGTAGATGAGTTGGTGATCCTTGGTGACCACGTTACTACTGACTCTGGTACAGGTATCGTCCATACAGCTCCTGGTTTTGGTGAGGACGATTACAATGTCGGTGTTGCCAACGGCCTTGAAGTTGCTGTAACAGTTAACGAACGCGGTATTATGATGGAAAATGCTGGTCCTGAATTTGCGGGTCAGTTCTATGACAAGGTTGTGCCGACTGTTATCGAAAAACTGGGCGATTTGCTCCTTGCTCAAGAAGAAATCTCTCACTCATACCCATTTGACTGGCGTACGAAAAAACCAATCATCTGGCGTGCTGTTCCACAATGGTTTGCTTCTGTATCTAAATTCCGCCAAGAAATCTTGGATGAAATTGAAAAAGTGAAGTTCCACTCAGAATGGGGGAAAGTTCGTCTTTACAATATGATTCGTGACCGTGGTGACTGGGTTATCTCTCGTCAACGTGCTTGGGGTGTTCCGCTTCCAATCTTCTACGCAGAAGATGGTACAGCTATCATGACAGCTGAAACGATTGAACATGTAGCTCAACTCTTTGAGGAACACGGTTCTATCATCTGGTGGGAACGTGATGCTAAGGATCTCTTGCCAGAAGGATTTACTCATCCAGGTTCACCAAATGGCGAGTTCAAGAAAGAAACAGATATCATGGACGTATGGTTTGACTCAGGTTCATCATGGAATGGAGTGGTGGTCAACCGTCCAGAACTCAAATACCCAGCAGATCTATACCTTGAAGGTTCTGACCAGTACCGTGGTTGGTTCAACTCATCACTTATCACATCTGTTGCTAACCATGGCGTTGCTCCTTACAAACAAATCTTGTCACAAGGTTTTGCCCTTGATGGTAAAGGTGAGAAGATGTCTAAATCTCTTGGAAATACGATTGCTCCAAGTGATGTTGAAAAACAATTTGGTGCGGAAATCTTGCGTCTCTGGGTAACAAGTGTTGACTCAAGCAACGACGTGCGTATCTCTATGGATATCTTGAGCCAAGTCTCTGAAACTTACCGTAAGATCCGTAACACACTTCGCTTTTTGATTGCCAATACATCTGACTTTAACTCAGCTCAAGATGCAGTGGCTTACGATGAGCTTCGTTCTGTTGACAAGTACATGACCATTCGCTTTAACCAGCTTGTGAAGACTATTCGTGATGCTTATGCAAACTTTGAATTCTTGACAATCTACAAGGCCTTGGTGAACTTTATCAACGTTGATTTGTCAGCCTTCTACCTTGATTTTGCGAAAGACGTTGTCTACATCGAAGGTGCCAAATCACTTGAACGCCGTCAAATGCAGACTGTCTTCTATGACATTCTTGTCAAAATCACCAAACTCTTGACACCAATCCTTCCTCACACAGCAGAGGAAATCTGGTCATATCTTGAGTTTGAAGCTGAAGAATTTGTTCAATTGTCTGAATTACCAGAAGCGGAAACTTTTGCTAACCAAGAAGAAATTTTGGATACATGGTCAGCCTTCATGGACTTCCGTGGACAGGCTCAAAAAGCCTTGGAAGAAGCGCGTAATGCAAAAGTAATCGGTAAATCACTCGAAGCCCACTTGACAGTTTACCCAAATGAAGTGGTGAAAACTCTTCTTGGAGCAGTAGATAGCAATGTGGCTCAACTTTTGATCGTGTCAGAATTGACCATCGCTGAAGGTATAGCTCCAGAAGGCGCAGTTAGCTTTGAGGATGTTGCCTTTACAGTTGAACGCGCTACAGGTGAAGTTTGTGACCGTTGCCGTCGTATCGACCCAACTACTGCAGAACGCAGTTACCACGCAGTCATCTGTGACCACTGTGCAAGCATTGTAGAAGAAAACTTTGCAGATGCAGTTGCAGAAGGATTTGAAGCGAAATAATCAGAAAGAGACTGAGAAAGGTCGTTAAAATCATAAAAACGCATAATATCAAGAGTTCAAGTGCTTTGATATTATGCGTTTTATCATGGGAAAATTTACTAGTCCATTTCTTCAAATGAAGTTCTTCCTGGCCTATCCGTGTAGATAATTAACATAATCAACTATTCAGTTTTCTCATAATTTTATATTTCTACTAATTATAAAGAGACTATAGAACTTAAAATTATTTTTTGAAAATCAATATTTATTATAAAATTTTATAAGATTGTTTAATTTTTAGATAAATTATGATAGAATAATACATATAAAAATTTTAAGGAGATTATTATGAAAACAAATACACTTGCTCGTGTTAACGCTATTTTTGGTCTTATTTCAGGAATTGTATTGCTTTTAGCGCCAGTCATCATGTTTATCATGGCTATTGGAGCTGCTGCGGCAACTGAAGACGCAGATGTAACGGTTGGGACATTGACAGGGCTCTCAATTATTTTGTCATTGGTTAAAATTGCTGTTTTAGTGTTGGGAATTGTGGCTATTGTTTATTATAAAGATGATGAACGTGTTACGAATGCACCTTCTGTCTTGCTCATTGTAGGTGGTGCGGTCGGCTTGATTCCATTTTTAGGATGGGTAGGTGGAATTCTAACCATTATTGGTGGTTCACTTTACTTTGGAACATTGAAAAAATTTGTAATTGAAGAGTAGTAGTTTTCCAATTATTTGGACGGGACTATTTCATCCTATATCAAGAACAATTATGATAGTACGATAAAGAGAAGACTGCTAAGCTCTTCTCTTTTTAGTTGATTTTAACTAGCTTTTTTGTGAAAAATTGTGTAAAATAGAATAGATAAACGAGGGACACCTCGAAAAATAAAAGGAGAATCCATCTAATGGTAAAATTGGTTTTTGCTCGCCACGGTGAGTCTGAATGGAACAAAGCTAACCTTTTCACTGGTTGGGCTGATGTTGATTTGTCTGATAAAGGAACACAACAAGCGATTGACGCTGGTAAATTGATCAAAGAAGCTGGTATCGAATTTGACCAAGCTTACACTTCAGTATTGAAACGTGCAATCAAAACAACAAACTTGGCTCTTGAAGCTGCTGACCAACTCTGGGTTCCAGTTGAAAAATCATGGCGCTTGAACGAACGTCACTATGGTGGTTTGACTGGTAAAAACAAAGCTGAAGCTGCTGAACAATTTGGTGATGAGCAAGTTCACATCTGGCGTCGTTCATACGATGTATTGCCTCCTGCAATGCCTCATGATGACGAATACTCAGCTCACACTGACCGTCGTTACGCTTCACTTGACGATTCAGTCATTCCAGATGCTGAAAACTTGAAAGTGACTTTGGAACGTGCCCTTCCATTCTGGGAAGATAAAATCGCTCCAGCGCTTAAAGATGGTAAAAACGTATTCGTAGGAGCTCACGGTAACTCAATCCGTGCCCTTGTAAAACACATCAAACACTTGTCAGATGATGAAATCATGGGTGTAGAAATCCCTAACTTCCCACCATTGGTATTCGAATTCGATGAAAAATTGAACGTCGTAAAAGAATACTACCTTGGAAAATAATCTATAAACAGAAGGCCTAGGAATTCCTAGGCTTTTTTGTATTTGCTTCTAGTTTCCAATTAGTTGGAAAAGCGTTATAAATGATAGTAAAGAGTGACTTAATTGTAAGAAAGAGAGAAAGACGATGGCTTACAGGCTCTTTGTCAACTGTAGTGGGTTGATGAAAAGGGCTAGTAAGGTGAAACGATCTAATCGAGTGGTTATTCTAGGGTAATTAAAAACGATTTATCGTGCTGAAAATTTAGAAATGGCAGTACAAGCTTTAGAGGACTTTATCGCTGAATGGAAGCCAAAGTATAGGTAAGTCATGGAAAGTCTGGAGAATACGGATAATCTTTTAACTTTTTTCCAGTTTCCCTACCAAATTTGGCACAGCATTTATTCGACAAACCTCATTGAGTCTCTCAACAAAGAAATTAAACGTCAAACGAAAAAGAAGGTTCTTTTTCCTAACGAAGAAGCCCTGGACCGTTACTTAGTTACTTTGTTTGAAGATTATAATTTCAAGCAAAGTCAACGAATCCATAAAGGGTTTGGTCAATGTTCTGACACACTTGAAAGCTTATTTGATTAGCACTCCATAACTCTACTTGAGTGTTTACACATAATTATTGACAGTATCTAAAGCGTTTTTAGTGTAATTCGTATATAGTTGTTGACAAAACATTTTAACAGTAAAAGAGTGCAACTTTATTTGTTCACTCTTTTTTTGCGTATAACAGAAAAATTTTTGATAAATAGAATAGTATTGCTACTTATTTATCAAAAATTTACGATGATTAGACGAAAGAATACTTTGCCCCAAAAATAGCATTTAGAAATATTTAGAAGATAAATAATGTGTCGCAATGCTCCAAATGGTTAGTTTTCTAAGTGTAAGCTTGTTCTGAGGCAGGCCATTATTCCTTTACTAAAGGTAAAGAAATGGTGACTTTTAAGCCTGGATGATTGTCCAAAAAAACAATTTCACCTTGATGTAATTTAATAATTTGTTTGGTGATAACTGTTCCCATACCATGTGATTCATAATTAGTTGATTTTTGATTTAGCTCAGTAATTTTTTGAGCTGTAATATCTCCTTGATCCGCAATGACGATGAGCACTTTATTATCAGATAATTGATAAGTCAGATCAATCTGGTTAGAGCCGCTGTGCATAATACTATTAAGCAAGAGATTTCTAAAAGCTCTTGCTAATAAAGTTACCTCTCCTTTTACCAACACTGTCTCGGCAGGCAAATCAAAATGAAGTGTAATTGTTTCATAATTATTCAATATATCGGCAATTACTGTTCGTAGGACAGCAACCAAATCAAGATTGGAAAATTCGGAGTGACGCTTTTGGTTATCCAATAAGTAGCTCATATTGAGATTAGAAATCATTTCTTTCATAGTTTGAATCTGATTTTCAATTTCCTCTGTCTGCTTTCCTTTGCCATACTGCTGCTCTAACTGACTGTTATAACCTGATATGAGCATAAGAGGATTGCGTAAATCATGACTGACCCCTCTAATCCATTGCTCTTTCATCGTGTTGCTTTCTTCCAAAATATGAGATGTTTCATTGAGAGCCGTCTTAATTTCAGAGAAATTTCCCTTTTCTTTAAGAACGATATTTTGACCTTGAGATAAAGAAGTGACAGCAGTAATAATCGGCTCCATCTCCTTTTTAATACGCAACTTTGATCGGCTCAAAAGAATAAAAATAAGTAAAAGAATAATACCCAAGAAAACAAGTCCCAAACTGAGAAAATTCCTAATAAATTGCGTATTAGCATAGAAATTAAATTTTGCTAAGGAATGCTTTTTAGGATAGCCCAAAACTAAAATTTGCTGACCACGTACATAGGAGAAAACAGGGTAATCTTCTAAATACCAACGTGAAAATTTAACCATATCAGCATTCGTATAATGCCTTTTGAGTCCTTTAGGTAAATGATAAGATTGGACAATATTGCCATCTTGATTCAGTACCATAGCCCAAGTATTTTGTTTATCCATTTCAATTTTGCTGCTTTTATCAAAATTGAAATTATTCTCTTGACTCGATTGAGCGATTTTAGTGTAAAGTAGTTCCGGTTTTTCCTTTCCATAGAAACTAAAATAGGCTGAGAAAACCAAACCATAAACAAAAACAAGTCCTATGATTAAAGCCAAGATTAATAGAACATACCTGGTTAATAACTTAGTAAAAAATTTAACGGTATCCATTTAATTCACCTTTAGTTTGTAACCCAAACCTTTAACCGTTATTAAGCTTTCTGGTTTAGAAGGATTGGCTTCAATCTTTTGTCGAATCTTACGAATATGAGCCATTAGGGTATTATCATAGCCTTGGTATTGTAATCCCCAGACCTTTTCTAAGAGTTGGTCAAAAGTGACAATGCGATTCTTATTATCATATAAGACCTTAAGAATACTGTATTCCTTAGCTGTCAGCTGAATCTCTAGTTTTCCTTTGGTAATCAAGGCTTGGCTAAAATGCACCTGGCAAGCAGGCAAAACAAGGGTATCTTCCTTTTCGGGATAGGCTCTTTTTAGGATGGAAAGAATACGCAACTCCAAATCTCTTGGACGGAAAGGCTTGATAATATAGTCATCTGCCCCTAACTCAAAGCCCTGATATTGTTTTTCTATATCGGAGATTGCCGACAAAAACAAAACAGGAACCATTGAAGTCTTACGGATGCCCTTTAAAACTTCAAATCCTGATCCTTCAGGCAGCATAATGTCTAAAATAACTAAATCAAAAGATTTTTCTTCAAATTGCTCCAAAGCTTCTTTTTGTGATTGTACACTTGTTAGATTGCTAAACCCAGCAATGCTCAATGATTCTTGCACTATTTCTAAAATTTCTGGGTTATCGTCTAAAATTAAGATCTTCTTTTCTTTATAATTCATACTATTACCTCAACAAGACTAGTATAACACATTGCTTCCTTAGTCAAGGACTTTAAAGTAAAAATTAAGGAAGAATTAAGGTAATGAACAGGTTAAAATAAAGGAGTTTCATTATAATGAAAATAGCGAAAGGATATAACATCACTCTAAGATTTTTAAAGGAGAAAACAAATGAACAATTATATCGTTGAAACCAACCAATTAAGTAAGGATTTTTCAGGTGAAGTAGCCGTTAATCAGCTCTCTATTCATATTAGAAAAAATGAAATTTATGGTTTTTTGGGACCAAATGGTGCTGGTAAGAGTACTGCTATGAAAATGCTTTTAGGATTGTTGCAACCAAGCCACGGTTCCATTAAGCTCTTTGGAAAAACCTTTAATAGCAATCAAATATCACTCCTCTCAAATGTAGGTTCCCTCATTGAAGAGCCCTCTTACTATGCTAATTTGACCGGTTATGAAAATCTTGAAATTATCCAAAAATTGCTTAAATTACCAAAAAGAAATATTGATGAAGTCTTAAAGATTGTCAAACTTTTCGATCAAAAAGACAAGCTAGTTAAAAACTATTCACTAGGCATGAAACAACGTTTAGGAATTGCGTTAGCTATTGTTAAATTTCCTAAATTACTGATTTTGGATGAGCCAACTAATGGTTTAGACCCTGCCGGTATTCAAGAAATTCGTGAGCTTATCAAGTCTTTACCACAAAAATACGATATGACTATCATCGTTTCTAGCCACATTCTTTCAGAAATTGAACAGATGGCTACAACTGTTGGCATTATCAATCATGGTCAATTACTTTTTGAAGGCCACCTATCTGACCTTGAAGAAGATGAAAAATATCTGTTTGAGACCAGTGATGATGTAACTGCTAAAAGAATACTAATGTTCAATGGTTTTAATTTGGATGATGATCCAAAATTGATTATCAACGATAACAATAAAGTTAATATAGCCACTGCTATTCGACTCTTAGTTGAAAATAATGTTGATATTTATCAAGTTCGTATGATTCGTCGATCGCTGGAAGATGTTTTCCTTGATATGACAGGACGGGAAGGAAGTGTTTTGTAATGCTAAATTTACAATTAGAATTTATCAAACTAAAAAGACGGTCTTTCTTGTTATCTTTGATTGCTATTGTAGCAGTGGGCTTGATTTGGAGTAGCGTTGTTATCAAATATGAATTACCTAAAACACATGAGGCCTATAATGCCATTTATACCATGACTTACTTGAATGATTTTATTTTGCCACTTTTCATTGCAGTTTTAGCGTCTAGACTACTGGAATTGGAACATCTAGGCAAAACTTTTAAACTCTTGCAAACCAGTAACGAAAGTCCTTGGCAACTTTTTAAAGCTAAATTGACTGTGATGGCTATTTTTGCCTTTGTTGTCAGTTTGATTCAAACGCTTTTTCTGAAATTTATTATTCAAGGCATGCAGGTCAGTGTGACACCTGTTTCATTGAGTCTCTTTTTGTTCACAACTTTTTTGGTTTGTCTCTTTCTGTCTTGTTTACATCTTTGCTTAGCTTTTATCTATCCAAAGCCAAGTGTGACAGTAGTAACAGGCTTAATTGGTTCCTTCCTGTCATTTATAGGTATCGGTGCGTTACCAGTTCCTATTCGTATTTTCATTCCTTGGCAATATTTCTCTATGATGGGAATCGCTAAACGGGTGGCTGGAACTAACACTTATCTTTTTCAATACGATAATGCTTATCCCTTTAAATTAGTCGTATTATTGCTTATCATTTTTTTAAGCATCTTTGCCAGTAAAAAACTCATTGGAAAGGCGGATCTATTATGATTATTTTTGAATTTAAAAAAATCAAAAAAAGTGCTATTCCGATAACGCTAATCTTCTTTAACCTTGTTGGGTCCTTATTGGGAGCAATGATTTACGCTCTCAATCGAAAGGTGCTCCTAGATGGTACACAAGCTCACGTCCTTTGGGGACAAACAGTTTTCTATTCCTCGCAGGTATTTACTCCTATTCTGATCGGGATTATCTGTTCCATCAGTTGTCAATTCGAGGAAAGTAATAAAAACTGGCAGCGCTTATTAAGTATTCCGGTTAAAGCCAATCGTATCATTTTATCAAAAATCACCAGCTTATCACTAGTCATGGCTATTAGTCAACTGATAGTTCTTCTCTTTTATATTATCAGCGCTTTGGTTTTGAAGGTACCTTTTGCAAATTATCTACTGGACTTTTTACTTTGGTCTATCACAGGTTGGATAGCAACCATTACTATTGTCACCATTCAAATTTTTCTCAGTATTCGCTTAAAAAATTTCGCAGTGCCTATTCTTATATCAGCTATTTTGGCTATGGCAGGACTTATGACCCTCTTTATTGGACAAGGTCTTTTTAGAATTTTCCCTTATGCTCAGATTGCTGTTGGTGATCGAGCTCGTTCCTTAGTCCCTTTTACCTTATCTGAATTTATCCTTTTCTTAGTTGTCAATAGTGCTTATATTTTTGTCTTCTATACCTTAGCAGTTAGACAGCTTAAAAAGAGATTTATTTAATCTCATTTATAGTGAAAAACATGAAAAAAGCAAAGAACTATCGTAATTGTTATACAATTAATGATCAGCAAATAAACAGTGGGCTCTTTGTCAACTGTAGTGGGTTGATGAAAAGTTATAACCTGGAGAGGACCAAATTGGTTCTCTCCTTTTTGATGTTCAAAGCAATGAGAATTCTAGTTTTAAAGTTGTCAAAGTTCCGGAAGCCAAAAGCATTTCGCTTGATGACTTTGATAAGATTATTGGTAGCCTCTAGTTTTACGTTTGAGTAGGGAAGTTCCAGTGCATTCATGATCTTGTCTTTATCTTTCAAAAAGGTCTTGAAAACAGTTTGAAAAATAGGATTTACAGAAGAAGTTGTTTCTTCAATAAGACTAAAGAAATGTTCCGTTTGTTTCTCTTGAAAATGAAAGAGTAGGAGTTGATAGAGATTATAGTGCTGTCTAAGTTCTTAAGAGTATGAAAGCAGCTTTTCTAGAACCTCTTTATTGGTCAAGTGTGACCGAAAAGTTGGTCGATAAAATCGTTTATCACTGAGTTTACGGCTATCCTGTTGAATGAGTTTCCAGTAACGTTTCAGTGCTTTATATTCGTGCGATCTCCGATCAAACTGATTCATGATTTGGATGGGAAGGTGGTTCATAGCTCGACTGAGATGCTGGACAATGTGAAAGCGGTCGAGGACGATTTTAGCAGAAGGAAATAGTTTTCTGGCAATATCGTAGTAGGGACTAAACATGTCCATGGTAATGACTTTCACACGACTTCTCACCTGTCTAGAATAACGAAGGAAATGATTGCGAATAGTTGCTTGAGTCCGTCCATCTAGGATAGCTACGATCTTTCTTGTATCGTAGTCCTGTGCAATGAAGCTTATCTTACCTTTCTTGAAGCTGTACTCATCCCAGCTCATGTGTTCTGGAAGGTGGTTAAGATCAGACTTGACCTCGAACTCTTTCAATTTACGGATGACTGTCGAAGTAGAGACCGATAAATTTTCGGCGATAGCAGTCATAGGGACTTTCTCGATTAATTTTTGAGTGATTTTCTGGTTGACGATCGTTGAGATTTGGTAGTTCTTTTTGACTAAGGAAGTCTCTGCGACAGCTATTTTTCCGCATACTTTACAACGAAAACGGCGTTTTCTCAATCGAATAAAAGTTTTGTATCCCGCACACTCTAGATAGGGAATTTTAGATTCTTTTTGGAAGTCATATTTAGCCATTTGTCCTTGACAATCGAGATACTTAGGAGCAGGATAATCTAGCTTAGCGATGATTTCTTTATGTGTTCCAGCATCCAGATAATCCAAGATTATGATGTTCTTGTCTTTAATTCCGAGTATGTTTGTGATAAAATTTAATTGTTCCATAAGATTCTTTCTAATGAGGGTTTGGTCACTTTTTCATTATAGGTCTTATGGGGCTTTTTTCTACAACAAAATCGGCTCCATAATCCCTATGGTGGCTTTACCCACTACAGAAATTATAGAGCCGGCTTATATTGAAATGAAACACAGTTACAAGCGTTACCAAGTTGGGGATACGGAGATTGTGGCTAATCGAGATGTGAATTTTGAAATTGAAAAGGGGGAGCTGGTTATTATCCTTGGTGCTTCAGGTGCTGGAAAATCAACCGTTCTTAATCTCCTAGGAGGTATGGACACCAATGATGAGGGGGAGATTTGGATTGATGGTGCCAATATTGCCAACTATAGTTCGCACCAACGAACAAACTATCGTCGTGAAGATGTGGGTTTTGTTTTTCAATTTTACAATCTAGTCTCTAATCTGACAGCCAAGGAAAACGTGGAGTTGGCCTCAGAAATCGTAGCGGATGCCCTAGATCCAGAGCAAGTGCTCAATGACGTAGGGTTAGGTCACCGCCTCAATAACTTTCCAGCCCAGCTTTCTGGAGGGGAGCAACAGCGAGTCTCCATTGCACGCGCGGTAGCCAAAAATCCTAAAATTCTCCTCTGTGATGAACCGACAGGTGCCTTGGATTACCAAACGGGGAAGCAAGTCTTGAAGATTCTCCAAGACATGTCTCGTCAAAAAGGAGCGACGGTGATTATCGTGACCCACAATGGCGCGCTAGTTCCTATCGCAGACCGCGTGATTCATATGCGTGATGCCACGGTTAAGAGTGTAACGATTAATGAGCATCTGCAGGATATCGATACATTGGAGTATTAGGATGAAAAAAACATATCGGAAAGACCTATTTCAGTCAGTGACGGCTTCAAAGGGACGCTTTGTTTCTATCTTGACCTTGATGATGCTGGGTTCTTTAGCCCTAGTAGGTCTTAAAGTAGCCAGTCCAAACATGGAACGCACGGCAGGGGATTATCTCCGTAAAGCCAATACCCTGGATCTGGCAGTAATAGCTGATTATGGCTTGGACAAAGAAGACCAAGACGAACTAAAGACCCTTCAAGGAGCAAGTGTTGAGTTTGGCTATATGGAAGACCTAACCGTTGAAAATAGTGAAGAAGCGGTTCGACTTTATTCCAAGCCAGAGGGGTTTTCAACCTTCCAAGTGACAGAAGGGCGACTGCCAGAGGCTGATGAGGAAATTGCCCTAGCCGACTTCTGGAAAGACCGCTATCATATTGGAGAGACCATTACCTTTACCAAGAAAGAAGAAGGGAAGTCCGTCTTAAAATCCCAAACTTTTACAATTACTGGATTTGTTCAGTCGGGTGAAATCCTTTCTAAAGAAGATTTAGGAAGTGCTAGTAGTGGAAATGGAAGCTTGGCTGGCTATGGAGTGATTTTACCAAGTCAGTTTGATTCAGATGTTTATAGTATTGCGCGTGTGCGCTATGATGATTTAAAAAATCTGGATGCTTTTTCATCAGACTATAAGACCAAACGAACCCAACATCAGTAAGAGTTGCAATATTTGCTAGTTGATAATGGTCAAAAAAGATTAGCAAGTATCAAAACAAATGGGCAAAAGAGCCTGGAAGAGGGAAAAGAACAGCTCCAAACTGCTGAAAGCAACCTTGAAAATGGCAAGAGTCAGTTAGAGCAGGCCGAAAGTCGCTTGAAAACGCAAGAAGAACAAGCGACCGCTTTACCAGAACCACAAAAGAGTCAAGCCAAGGGACAGCTGACAAAAGCAAAGGAAGAACTGGCGACTACAAAAGAAAAACTGGCTCAGACAGAGAGTGATTTAACTAAGGAAAAAGAGAAGTTAGAACAGCGTCAGAAAGAGCTTGATGAACTAACGGAGCCGAAATACCATGTATACAATCGCGAAACCATACCAGGTGGACAAGGCTACCTCATGTACAGCAATGTATCAACAAGTATCCGTTCTATCGGAAATATCTTCCCCGTTGTGCTTTATATGGTCGCTGCAATGGTGACCTTTACAACGATGACTCGCTTTGTGGATGAAGAACGTACCAATGCCGGTATTTTCAAGGCCCTAGGCTACCGGAATCAAGATATAATTGCTAAGTTTGTCCTCTATGGTTTTCTTGCAGGAACTGTAGGAACCATTTTAGGAACGCTTCTAGGACATTATCTCCTTGCAGGCGTGATTTCGGATGTTATAACAGCTGGGATGGTTGTTGGTAAAAGTCAGGAGTATTTTTACTGGTCTTATAGCCTCCTTGCCCTAACCTTAAGTTGGGTATCCAGTGTTTTGCCGGCTTATTTGGTGGCACGGAGGGAACTACACGATGAAGCAGCCCAACTCTTACTTCCAAAACCTCCCGTTAAGGGATCAAAGATTTTGCTGGAACGCCTGAGCTCTATTTGGAGTCGTTTGAGTTTTACTCATAAGGTTACGGCGCGAAATATTTTCCGTTATAAGCAACGGATGTTGATGACCATTTTTGGAGTTGCAGGTTCGGTGGCTCTCTTATTTGCAGGTCTTGGCATTCAGTCTTCTGTAGGAGGAGTTGTCGAGCGTCAATTTGAACAAATCCAGCAATACCAGATGATTGTAGCGGAAAAGAGCAGTGCGACGGAGCAAGAAAAAGCAGATCTGGAAAGTGCCTTGCAGGCTGAATCTATCCATGCTTACCAAAAGATTTATTCTAAATCCATTGAAAAAGATTTTAAAGGAAAAGCAGGACTTCAAACCATCACCATGATGGTTACTAGTGGAGAAGACTTCAAGCCCTTTATCGCATTAGAGGAAAATGGCCAAGAGGTGGAGATTACTGCTGGAGCGGTCGTGAGTCAAAAACTAGCTCAACTAGCAAATGTTAAGGTTGGGGACGAGCTGGAGCTTGATGGGAAGGAAATTAAGGTCGCGGCTATTTCTGAAAACTATGTTGGACACTTTGTTTATCTCAATAGAGCGACTTACGAACAAGTCTACGGCACCCGTCCTCAAGACAATACCTACCTAGTAAAATTAAAAGATCCAACACCTTCCAATACGGAGAAAGAAGCGGCTAGCTTTATGGAAAAAGCAGCTATTTCTGGGGTAGTCCAAAATACAACGGCTATCCATCTCTTTGAATCCGTGGCTAGTTCGCTCAATAAAACCATGGCCATCCTTGTCCTTGTTTCCGTTTTACTAGCCATTGTCATCCTCTACAATCTCACTAACATCAATGTGGCAGAACGTATTCGTGAACTTTCCACTATTAAGGTTCTCGGTTTCCATAATAAAGAAGTGACCCTCTATATCTACCGCGAGACTATGGTGCTGTCCCTTGTGGGGATTGCTCTCAGTTTGGTAGCTGGCCACTATTTACATCAATTTTTGATTCAAATGATTTCACCAGCCACCATACTTTTTTATCCACAAGTTAGCTGGGAAGTCTATGCTCTTCCAATCGTCGCAGTGACTGTAATCTTAGCTTTACTGGGGGTCTTTGTCAATTACCACTTGAGAAAAGTGGATATGCTCGAAGCCCTGAAATCAGTAGAGTAATTCAAGCGTTTAAACAGTAAATCAGTTGACAAAGTCCCTGCTTCTTGGTAGAATAAGAACTGTCGTAAAGACAAATAACTTCTTCTTGGTTACAGGCATGCCAACCTGTCACTCGGATGAAGCCAAATAAAAAGGAGAAACATCATGGCAATCTCAAAAGAGAAAAAAAATGAAATCATCGCACAATATGCACGTCACGAAGGTGATACAGGTTCAGTAGAGGTTCAAGTTGCTGTCCTTACTTGGGAAATCAACCACCTTAACGAACACATCAAACAACACAAAAAAGACCACGCTACTTACCGTGGATTGATGAAGAAAATCGGTCGCCGTCGTAACTTGCTTGCATACTTGCGTAAAAACGACGTTAACCGTTACCGTGAGTTGATCAACTCTCTCGGACTTCGTCGTTAATCTGCTTTATTTTCTACTTACATTGCGTTGTCACTTTACCTCGATATACTAAAGTATTATCTTCGGTTACGGTTCCTAGCACTGTAAGGTAAAATAAACCAGATCATCTCCCTTCGGGGAGATTTTTTGTTTCACTAAAATTTTTATACAATCTTCGGCTCATCGCCTAGTCTATAAACGGTTTATCCGGCAAGAATCATGATGCTAAGGGCGTTAAAAATCCGTATGAAAATAGGGAAAGGAAACAGTGTTCGATGAACACAAGGAGTTTCATCTTTTTCACTAGGATTTTAGCCCGAGCTCAAATCAAGCTTTCTGATTTCAGAGAGCTTTTTGTTTTTATCCGCTTGCTTAGGCCGTATTCAATTGAGCATATCTTGATAATGAAACTACTCTAAATTGGGTAGCTTTTTTACTTTTGTCACCTTACATCGATATACTTAAGTATTATCTTCGGTTACGGTTCCTAGCACTGTAAGATAAAATAAACCAGATCATCTCCCTTCGGGGAGATTTTTTGTTTCACTAAAATTTTCGTACAATCTTCGGCTTGTCGTCTGGTCTATAAACATTTTATCCAGCAAGAATCATGATTTTAGCCCAAGCTCAAATAAGCTCTCTGATTTCAGAGGACTTTTTCTATATATGTTTCTATCCTTGTTCATCTAATAGAAATATGGTATACTTTTCATGAGAATTTTCTAAATTTTTAATTTTGTCTAAGGAGGTTTTCATGCTTTCCAAATTTTCTGGAAGCCGATGGGACCTGCAATTTGTGTTACTTTTAGGTATTTTGCTAGCTGTTTTAGGGATTTCCCTTTTTCTAGCAGTTTCTATGGGATCCGTTGCGATTGATCTAGGAGATACCTATCGGATTATTTTGAGCAGGTTGGGTTTTCCTCTTGAGATAGGAGAGGTTTCCAAGTCCACTCTTGCCATTGTATGGAACATGAGATTCCCCCGAGTATTGCTGGGTCTGATAGTAGGAGCTGGCCTTTCCATGTGTGGTAGCGTGATGCAGTCTACAGTGAACAACCCCATCGCTGAGCCCTATGTCTTAGGAATCTCTGCGGGTGCAACTTTGGGTGCAACTTTGAGCATCATTCTTGGTTTAAAAGTGATGATTAGCCTTGGGGCTTTTCTTGGAGCTATTTTGGCAACAATTGCTGTCCTCATCATTGCATCTATGCAGGGTAGGATGACGACTTCTAGTCTGATCTTATCAGGAACGGTGGTCAATGCTCTTTTTCTGGCCTTTTCCAACTTTATTATCTCTGTTGGCGCTAATGCTGACAGTGTGATGACCATTAAGTTTTGGACCATGGGCTCGCTTGCTGGGACTACCTGGTCTGACTTAATCCTGCCAACTATAATAGTAGGAATGGCCTTTCTATTTTTCTCTACTCAGTATCGTGTTTTCAATGCGATGATGATGGGAGATGAGGCTGCTTTAACTTTGGGAATTCCCTTACGCTTTTATTGGTATCTTTATGTGACCATGGTGGCTGTGCTGACAGCAGTCTTAGTGGCAACTTGTGGGATTATTGGATTTGTCGGTCTGATTACTCCGCATTTAGCTCGAGGGTTAGTAGGAACGAATTACAAGAGGCTTTTTCCCGTTGCAACCTTGCTGGGTGCCCTCTTTGTCATCTGGGCAGATGTACTCTCTCGTGTTATTATTCCAAATGCTGAATTGCCAATTGGTATTTTTACAGCCTTAGTAGGTGCTCCCTTCTTTATTTACATTGTTGGGGGTAGGCGAAGGGAGGTGAGGGCCTGATATGGACTTGATTTGTCAGGATATCCACTTTGGACTAGGAGAGAAAAAAATCCTCAAAGGAGTTTCTCTTAAGGTTGAGGGGCATCAATTTCATACGATACTAGGGCCAAATGGAAGTGGAAAAACCAGCCTGCTTAAACTCCTCTATCGTCAGGAAAAGGCAGACAAAGGCTTGATAAGCTTAGATGGAAAGCCACTGGAGCATTGGTCACTCAAAGAAACAGCTAAGCAAATGGCAGTTGTCACCCAGTTTAATCAGCTGCAGTTTGATTGTACAGTTGAAGAAATCGTCTTGTTGGGAAGAACTCCCCACCTCTCTTTTTTACAGAAGGAAAAGGAAAGAGATTATGCCCTCGTTCAAGATGCTCTCGTCAAGGTGGATATGCTCGAGAAGAAAACTCGTCTCTATTCGTCTCTGTCAGGGGGGGAGAAACAACGAGTCTTATTGGCCCGCGCCTTGGCGCAAGAACCGACTCTCTTGCTCCTGGACGAACCAACCAATCACCTGGATATCAAATATCAGCTAGACTTGTTGGCCATTGTGAAGAATCTCAAGGTCAATGTTTTAGCTGTCCTGCATGATATTCAACTTGCTTGTCGCTATTCGGATTATCTCTATCTGATGAAAGAGGGAGAAATCCTTTACCAAGGGACTCCAAAGGAGACCATCACCCCTGAGTCATTGCAAACTGTATACGGAGTTCAAAGTCAGGTGACTTGGACTGAGGATCAGCAAGCCATGATTCACTATTTATAAGAAAGAAAAGGAAAACAAAATGAAAAAAACACTCAGTATTTTACTCGTAACAGTAGCTACCCTAACCATGGCAGCTTGTGGCAATACTACTACAGAAAAAACTACCACACAGTCTAGCACAGAAACAAGTCAAAAGGCGAGCACAGAGACGACTTATCCGTTAACGGTCAAGACCTATGATGCTAAGGGAAATGAAGTCGAACAAGTCTTTGACAAGGCACCTGAAAAAGTTATCACCAACAATCTTTCAACCACTGAAATCTTATTGGAGTTAGGCTTGAAGGATAAAATTGCTGGCATGCTCAACCCGGACAATGCTGTAACAGACAAATACAAGGACGCGATTGCGACGATTCCTCAAATTGGGGATAAAAAAACAGTCTCTCAAGAGACAGTCCTTTCTTATGAGCCAGATGCTGTGATGGGTCGAAACATGATGTTTTCTGAAAAATCCTTGGGGACAGTTAGCACTTGGAATGAAAACAAAATCCCAGTCTATACACAAAAAGCTTCTCTCTCAACGATTCAGCAAGATTTGGGAAATATTGTAGAAGATGTCAAAAATCTTGGAATGATTTTCAATGTTCAGGACAAGGCTAATGAATACGCAGCCCAATTACAAGCTAAAATTGACGCTGTTAAGAAAGCAAATCCAACAAGCCAAGGTGAAAAGAAAAAGGCTTTGATTATGGTTGCTTATAATGATGAAACCTTTGGTGCCTACAAGTCTGCTTTGCAAGAAAGCTTGTTGAATCAACTTGGTTATACCAACGTTGCAACGGGAACATCAGGCTTGACCTTGGAAAATCTCGTGTCAATGGATCCTGAGTTGATTATCTATGTAACCAGCGACCGCAATAAAAAATTGGATGCCAACGCAGTAGAGTTGATGAAGGCAAATGAAGTTTTGGAAAATGTTCCTGCAATTAAGAATCAAAAAATCATGACCATTTCTTACGATGAGTTGATGGACTATGGTCCAGCAGTGATTGATTCCCTTGAGAAAATCAATGACTTTATCAATAAATAATGAGTTTGATTGGGAGGGAATCCAAGTTAAGATCAGCCTTCCTTCGGCCTATGATCCCAACCAAACCTATCCAGCTATTCTCTTGAATGATGGAAACTTGGATTTTCTATCTTCCCTTTCAGAATCTGTGATTTTAGTGGGCTTGACCTCTAAACATCGCCTAGACGACTACACTCCATGGAAGGCAGTTGCTCTGAGAGAGGGGGCTCCAGATTTTGGCGGTCAGGCAAATGCCTATCATAGTCATTTATTTGGAGATCTTTTAGACAAGTTGCAGTCGCTTTATCGCCTGGACAAAAATCGCCTTGCTTATGGAGGTTACTCACTAGGTGGTTTGGTGGCAGTATACAGTCTTTTCAGCTTTGACAAGGTCTCCTGTGTCTTCTCTATCTGTGGTTCCTTTTGGTATCCTGATTTTGTGACTTATTGCAAGGAAGAAAAGGTGAAAAATTTAGATTGTTTGCTGTATTTACAGAATGGCCAAACAGAAGGAGCCCATCATACCAATCGCTTGGCTCAAGCACCAGCCTATGCTGAGCAGATCCATACCAGTCTTCAGAAACGTTATCTGACTGGTCAGTTTGTTTTTGATCCTTTTGGGCATCATGAGCAAGTTGCTGAGCGATTTCTAGCCTTTTCCAACTGGTTGTCCCAAAAATGGAAAATCGAATAAAAGAATTATCCCTTGGCAAAAGCCAAGGGATAATTGTATTTTTTAACCAAGAACCTCTCTCTTCTTATCTGGATTCCAGATGAAGCTTGCAATAAAGGTAAAGATAATCGTTAGGATACCAACAACCACAGCAAGGATGAGGGCTGGGATGCGGACAAACCACCAGAGTGGGTTTGGTTTTTTATCATTGTGCCATTGCTTGGTTTCTTCGTCCAAACGTTGGAATTCTGCTTGGATACGGTCTGCAACCATTTCAATCCCTTCATCATTCATTTTCTTGATGTCTGAGATATCGACAGGATTTCCAAAGTTCATATCCACACGCTCACGGCTAACCAAGCCTTTCAAGGTCATGGGACCGGTATAGGTAACAGGCATGATGCGAACCTTAGCCATTTTGGCAATCAAGGCAACTCCACCCTTGACATCATTTGAGTGACGGCTCCCACTTGGAAACATGATGAGAGAGCGGTCGCTTTTTTTGAGGACGTTGATAGGATACTTGATGGCAGAGGCACTAGGTTTTTCCCGATCGATAGGAAAGGCGCCACACATACGGATCCACCAGCCAAAGATACGGTTGTTAAACAGCTCTTTTTTTGCCATAAAGATGAACTGTTTTGGCTTGGTCGCAAAGGCCATGTAAACAGGATCCCACCAGGTACGGTGAGGTGCGACGAGGATATAGTTTTCGTCTCGGCTAGGGATTTTATCAGTATTGTGATAGTGGGCATTGCCATTGATGGACCACAAGATCAGCATGACTAGTCCACGCAAATAAGTATAAAACATGAGATCTCCTTCGATTGTATTGCTTTTATTATTATACCTTATCAAAAGACTACTGGCAAACTTTTTCAGTTATCAGCCAACAGTTTTAGATGGGATTAGAATTCTTTTAAAAAAAATGATATGATAGAATTCATGGATAAAAATAAGATTATGGGATTAACCCAAAGAGAAGTCAAGGAAAGACAGGCTCAAGGTTTGGTCAATGACTTTACCGCTTCAGCCAGTACCAGTACTTGGCAAATCATCAAACGAAATGTTTTTACACTTTTTAACGCATTAAACTTTATTATCGCTCTAGCGCTTGCTTTTGTGCAGGCTTGGAGCAATTTGGTTTTCTTTGCCGTTATTTGCTTTAACGCTTTTTCTGGGATTGTGACTGAGCTACGGGCCAAACATATGGTGGACAAGCTCAATCTCATGACCAAGGAAAAGGTCAAAACCATTCGTGATGGTCAAGAAGTTGCTCTCAATCCAGAAGAGTTGGTTCTAGGAGATGTCATTCGTTTGTCTGCTGGAGAGCAAATCCCTAGTGATGCACTGGTTCTGGAAGGATTTGCGGAAGTCAATGAAGCCATGTTGACGGGTGAGAGTGATTTGGCGCAAAAAGAAGTGGATGCCTTGCTCTTGTCAGGGAGTTTCCTAGCCAGTGGCGCAGTTTTGGCTCAAGTTCACCATGTCGGGGCAGAAAATTATGCTTCCAAACTCATGCTGGAAGCTAAGACAGTGAAACCGATCAACTCTCGAATTATGAAATCGCTGGACAAGCTAGCTGGTTTCACTGGGAAGATTATTATTCCCTTTGGTCTAGCTCTCTTGTTAGAAGCCTTGATGTTAAAAGGCTTGCCTCTTAAGTCTTCCGTTGTAAATTCGTCGACAGCCCTTTTGGGAATGTTGCCCAAGGGAATCGCCCTTTTGACCATTACTTCGCTCTTGACTGCGGTGATTAAGCTGGGCTTGAAAAAGGTTTTAGTGCAGGAGATGTACTCTGTCGAGACCTTGGCGCGCGTGGATATGCTTTGTTTGGACAAGACGGGCACCATCACCCAAGGAAAGATGCAGGTGGAGGCGGTTCTTCCGCTAACTCAAGCTTATGGTGATGAAGCTATTGCAAGTATCCTGACCAGTTATATGGCCCATAGTGAGGATAAAAATCCAACAGCTCAAGCCATTCGCCAGCGTTTCCAAGGACAGGTTGCCTATCCTATGATCTCGAATCTCCCTTTCTCAAGCGACCGCAAGTGGGGAGCCATGGAGTTAGAAGGGCTAGGAACGGTTTTCTTAGGTGCGCCTGAGATGTTATTGGACTCCGAAGTCCTAGAAGCTAGAGAGGCCTTGGAGAGAGGGTCTCGTGTCTTGGTCTTAGCTCTTAGTCAGGAAAAACTAGATCACCACAAACCACAGAAACCGTCTGATATTCAAGCCCTAGCCTTGCTGGAAATCTTGGACCCCATTCGAGAAGGAGCAGCTGAAACGCTAGATTATCTCCGTTCTCAGGAAGTGGGGCTCAAGATTATCTCTGGTGACAATCCAGTTACGGTTTCCAGCATTGCCCAGAAAGCTGGTTTTGCGGACTATGACAGCTATGTAGATTGTTCAAAAATCACGGATGAGGAATTGATTGCTATGGCTGAAGAGACAGCTATTTTCGGACGTGTTTCCCCTCATCAAAAGAAACTCATCATCCAAACGCTGAAAAAAGCGGGGCATACAACAGCTATGACAGGGGACGGGGTCAATGATATCCTGGCCCTTCGTGAAGCAGACTGTTCCATCGTGATGGCAGAGGGAGATCCGGCAACACGTCAGATTGCCAATCTAGTTCTCTTGAACTCAGACTTCAATGATGTTCCTGAGATTCTCTTTGAAGGTCGTCGTGTGGTTAATAATATTGCTCACATTGCACCGATTTTCTTGATAAAGACCATCTATTCCTTCTTGCTTGCAGTCATCTGTATCGCCAGTGCTCTTCTAGGACGGTCTGAGTGGATTTTGATTTTCCCCTTCATTCCAATCCAGATTACCATGATTGACCAATTCGTGGAAGGTTTCCCGCCATTCGTTCTGACTTTTGAGAGAAATATCAAACCTGTTGAACCAAACTTCCTCAGAAGATCCATGCTTCGTGCCCTACCAAGTGCCCTCATGGTCGTGTTCAGCGTTCTTTTTGTGAAAATTTTTGGAGCGAGTCAAGGTTGGTCTGAGTTAGAAATCTCAACCCTACTCTATTATCTCTTGGGCTCTATCGGTTTCTTATCCGTATTTAGAGCCTGTATGCCATTCACCCTCTGGCGTGTCCTCTTGATTGTCTGGTCTGTGGGAGGCTTCCTAGCTACAGCTCTCTTCCCAATGATTCAAAAGTTGCTTGAAATTTCAACCTTGACTGAACAAACGTTGCCTGTTTATGGGGCCATGATGCTGGTCTTTACCGTGATTTTCATCCTGACCAGTCGTTACCAAGCTAAAAAATAAAGAAAGACTGCAATCTGTGGATTGCGGTCTTTTTAGGCGCAAGATTGCTAGCTGAAATGTGGTATAATAAGAGGTAATAGAGTTTTGGAAAGTGAGAGAAGATGATTTCAAAGAGATTAGAATTGGTAGCTTCCTTTGTGCCACAGGGGGCCGTTTTACTAGATGTGGGGAGTGACCATGCTTATCTGCCTATCGAGTTAGTTGAGAGAGGCCAAATCAAAAGCGCCATTGCAGGTGAGGTGGTAGAAGGTCCCTACCAGTCTGCGGTCAAAAATGTTGAGACTCACGGCTTAAAGGAGAAAATCCAAGTCCGTTTAGCCAATGGCCTGGCAGCCTTTGAAGAAGTCGACCAAGTATCGGTTATCACCATTGCAGGTATGGGTGGCCGTTTGATTGCTACCATATTGGAAGAAGGCTTGGACAAGCTGGCTAATGTAGAACGTTTGATCCTTCAGCCCAATAATCGTGAAGACGACTTGCGTATCTGGTTGCAAGACAATGGTTTTCAGATTGTAGCAGAAAGCATCCTAGAAGAAGCTGGCAAATTCTACGAGATTTTGGTGGTGGAAGCTGGACAAATGAAGCTATCAGCTAGTGATGTTCGCTTTGGCCCCTTCTTGTCCAAAGAAGTCAGCCCAGTCTTCGTTCAAAAGTGGCAAAAAGAAGCAGCTAAGTTAGAGTTTGCTCTTGACCAAATCCCAGAGAAAAATCGAGAAGAACGTCAAGTTCTAGCTCATAAGATTCAAGCCATCAAGGAGATGCTCCATGTTAGCAAGTGAAGTGATTAAACGTTATGAAGACTTTTGTCCTCAGGAATTTTCCATGGAGGGAGACAGTCGTGGCCTGCAAATCGGTACTTTAGACAAGGATATCCAAAGGGTCATGGTTGCCCTTGATATTCGTGAAGACACGGTGGCAGAGGCTATTGAAAAGGGTGTGGATTTGATTATCGTTAAGCATGCGCCTATCTTTCGTCCGATTAAGGATTTGGTAGCCAGCCGTCCACAAAATCAGATTTACATCGACCTTATCAAGCATGACATTGCCGTTTATGTCAGTCATACTAATATCGACATTGTAGAGAATGGTCTCAATGACTGGTTCTGCCAGATGCTAGGCATTGAGGAGACGACTTATCTCCAGGAAACAGGCCCAGAACGTGGGATTGGGCGTATTGGTGACATTAAACCACAGACTTTTGGAGCATTTGCTCAGCATGTCAAGCAAGTCTTTGGTCTTGATAGTCTTCGCATGGTGCATTATCAAGAGAGTGATTTGAAGAAGGAAATTTCAAGAGTTGCCATTTGCGGTGGTAGTGGTCAGTCTCTCTATCCTGATGCTTTGGCAAAAGGAGCTGATGTCTATATCACTGGGGATATCTATTACCATACTGCCCAAGACATGCTGTCTGATGGTTTACTGGCATTGGATCCAGGACATTATATCGAAGTGCTTTTTGTGGAAAAAATCGCAGCACTCCTTACTCAATGGAAGGTAGAAAAGGACTGGTCTATTGATATTGTGCCGAGTCAAGCATCGACTAATCCTTTCCACCATATCTAGATAGAAGGTGAAGAAAATGAAAAAAGTTGCCATTATCGGAGCAGGGATTGTAGGGGCAACAGCTGCCTACTACCTCTCGAAAGAAAGTGACCTAGAGGTAACCGTTTTTGACCATGGACAGGGGCAAGCAACCAAGGCTGCAGCAGGAATTATCAGTCCTTGGTTTTCAAAACGCCGAAATAAAGCCTGGTACAAGATGGCGCGCTTGGGAGCTGACTTTTATGTGGATTTGTTGGATGATTTAGAAAAGTCTGGTCAAAAAATCGACTTTTATCAGCGTTCGGGAGTTTTCCTCTTGAAAAAGGACGAATCCAAGCTTGAGGAACTCTATGAACTAGCCCTCCAGCGCAGGGAAGAATCTCCCTTGATAGGTCAGTTAGCCATTCTGGACCAAACGTCTGCGAATGAATTATTCCCTGGCTTGCAGGGATTTGACCGCCTGCTCTATGCTTCTGGTGGAGCGAGAGTAGATGGTCAACTTCTAGTGGCTCGTCTACTAGAAGCCAGTCAGGTCAAGCCGGTCAAAGAAAAAGTGACTCTGACACCATTAGCATCAGGTTACCAGATTGGTGAAGAGGTGTTTGATCAGGTTATTTTGGCAACGGGAGCTTGGTTGGGAGACATTTTGGAGCCTTTAGGATATGAGGTAGATGTTCGTCCCCAAAAGGGACAGCTCCGAGATTATCAGCTCTCCAAAGACCTAGCATCTTACCCTGTTGTCATGCCAGAGGGGGAGTGGGATTTGATCCCTTTTGCAGGTGGGAAATTGTCCTTAGGCGCTACCCATGAAAATGATATGGGATTTGATTTGACGGTAGATGAAACCTTGCTCCAACAAATGGAGGCGGCGGCCTTGCCTCACTATCCAGCCTTGGCAGGAGTGAAATCATCGGGTGAGCGTGTGGGAATCCGTGCCTATACTAGTGATTTCTCCCCTTTCTTTGGGCAGGTACCAGGATTGGCAGGTGTCTATGCGGCTAGTGGTCTAGGTTCATCAGGTCTCACAACGGGTCCTATCATCGGTTACCATCTAGCCCAGCTGGTCCAAGACAAGGAGTTGACCTTGGACCCAGTAAACTATCCAATTGCAAACTATGTCAAACGGGTAAAAAGCGAATAAAATTTTACTGAAATTTTAGCAGGTAGTTTAGGATAGCAAATGACATTCCCTATCAAAAATGATAAAATAAGAAAAAATAATCCGAGAATCGAGGAAGAAAGATGCAAGAAAAGATTTTGGTAACTGGTGGTGCCGGATTTATTGGAACTCACACTGTTATTGAATTGATCCAAGCAGGTCATCAAGTGGTTGTGGTGGATAATCTTGTTAATAGCAATCGTAAAAGTTTAGAAGTTGTTGAGAGAATTACAGGAGTCGAGATTCCTTTTTATGAGGCAGATATCCGTGACACAGATACACTCAGAGATATTTTCAAGCAGGAAGAACCGACTGGTGTCATTCACTTTGCTGGTTTGAAGGCTGTTGGCGAATCAACACGCATCCCTCTTGCCTACTATGACAACAATATCGCTGGAACTGTCAGCCTTCTAAAAGCCATGGAAGAAAATAATTGTAAGAACATTATCTTCAGTTCTTCTGCGACAGTTTACGGAGATCCTCATACAGTTCCAATCTTAGAAGATTTCCCACTTTCAGTGACCAATCCATACGGTCGTACCAAGCTCATGCTAGAGGAAATTTTGACGGATATTTACAAGGCAGACTCAGAATGGAATGTGGTCTTGCTTCGTTACTTTAATCCAATCGGAGCGCATGAAAGTGGAGACTTGGGAGAAAATCCTAACGGAATTCCAAACAATCTCTTGCCTTATGTTTCACAAGTAGCAGTGGGCAAACTAGAACAAGTACAAGTGTTTGGAGATGATTACGATACAGAAGATGGAACAGGGGTTCGTGACTATATCCATGTCGTAGACCTAGCCAAAGGTCACGTTGCAGCTTTGAAAAAGCTTCAAAAAGGTTCAGGTCTTAATGTTTATAACCTTGGGACTGGTAAAGGTTACTCCGTTCTTGAAATTATCCAAAATATGGAAAAAGCAGTGGGACGTCCTATTCCTTACCGCATCGTAGAACGTCGCCCAGGTGATATCGCTGCTTGCTACTCAGACCCAGCAAAAGCTAAAGCAGAGCTCGGATGGGAAGCAGAACTCGACATTACCCAAATGTGTGAAGACGCATGGCGTTGGCAAAGCAAGCATCCAAATGGATTTGAAGACTAAGATGACGATTTCAATCATTGTCCCTTGTTTAAACGAAGAGGAAGTACTTCCTCTTTTTTATCAGTCTGTGGAAGCTCTGCTTCCAGAATTAGGAGCAAAGATCGAGTATGTCTTTGTAGACGATGGCTCTAGCGATGGAACCTTGGACCTTTTGAAGACCTATCGGGAGCAAAATCCTGCGGTATGTTATGTCTCATTCTCACGAAATTTTGGAAAAGAGGCAGCCTTATACGCAGGCTTGCAGCATGCAACTGGAGACTTGGTGGTCGTGATGGATGCAGACCTTCAGGATCCTCCCAGTATGCTACTTGAGATGAAGACCTTACTAGACCAGAATGCAGACTTGGACTGTGTTGGGACACGGAGAACTAGTCGGGAGGGAGAACCATTTTTCCGCAGTTTCTGTGCCGACCTCTTTTACCGCCTCATGCAAAAAATTAGCCCAGTGGCCTTGCCCTCAGGTGTCCGTGATTTTCGCATGATGAGAAGGTCTGTGGTAGATGCTATTTTAACACTGACCGAGTCCAATCGTTTTTCTAAAGGACTCTTTGTCTGGGTGGGTTTTAAAACGCACTATCTTGATTATCCAAACGTTGAACGACAGGCTGGCAAGACCAGTTGGAGTTTTAGACAACTCTTTTTCTACTCGATTGAAGGGATTCTTAACTTTTCAGATTTCCCCTTGAGTATAGCCTTTGTAGCGGGACTTCTATCTTGTTTTCTTTCGTTTGTGATGACATTTTTTGTAGTGTTTCGGACTCTTATCTTGGGAAATCCGACATCTGGTTGGACCTCTTTGATGGCTGTCATTCTCTTTCTTGGAGGGATTCAACTCCTGACGATTGGGATTCTCGGTAAGTATATCAGTAAGATTTATCTAGAGACCAAAAAAAGACCACTCTATCTCGTCAAAGAAAAAAGTGACCTTTCTATTATTGAAGGAAAAAATAACCAAAAAAGACTATAATTTTACCTAGAAATATGCTAAACTAGTAAGTGTGGGAAAAATGAGAAAAAATTAATAACATTCATTCCCTGCTTTCTACGATGGATCTTTTAGAAGTGCTCTTGTAGGACAATTTTTGATGGCCTCTAGAACATCGCTGGTCTCAGCGATTTCTCTTTGCAATTCAACTGGATCATCGTAAAATCGAACGATTCCATTATCATGGTAATCAAAGAGTTCAGAATAGGTTTGGCAGAGCCCGCAGGCGATGCACCGTTCGGGTATAAGTGTGACTTTCATATTTATATTGTAATAAGAAAATGTAAAAAAAACAAGGAGTAAGGTATGGAAAAAGAACCGTGGCAAGAAGATATCTACGAAAACAATGAGGAAGAAACAAGATCAGAGCGTCGACACCGGAAACAAAAAGGGAAAGGCGTTGTTGCCAATCGTGTCTTGACGGTTCTAGCTAGCCTCTTCTTTGTAATTGTTGTAGCGATGGTAGTTGTATTGATTTACCTATCAACCGGAGGAAGCAATCGTACTTCATCTTTGAAGGACTTCTATGATGCATCGTCTCCTTCTACAAGTTCAAGTTCCAAAGTGGAAGAATCATCATCTTCAAGTAGCAAGGTAGAGGAAACAGCTTCTTCTGAATCAACACCTTCAGAGAGCAGTTCGGAAGAACATACAGAGGGTGAAGGAACACTTACAGTACAGCCTGGAGAGGGAGAAGCGGCTCTTGCTCAACGTGCAGGGATTTCCATTGCCCAGCTAGAAGCCCTAAATCCTTCTCACATGTCATCTGGATCTTGGTTTGCCAACCCGGGTGATGTGATTAAGACAAGATAGGAGTCGGTCATGAAGACAATTCAAATTGCTATCGATGGTCCAGCTTCGAGTGGTAAGAGTACGGTCGCAAAGATTGTCGCTAAGGATTTTGGTTACACTTATCTTGATACGGGTGCTATGTACCGTGCTGCGACTTATATAGCGCTCAAGCACCAGTTGGATGCAGGAAATGTAGACCAACTTCTTGAGCTTCTTAACCAACACCCCATTAGTTTTGGTCGTTCAGAAACAGGTGAGCAACTTGTTTTTGTAGGGGATGTTGATATTACTCATCCGATTCGTGAAAATGAAGTGACCAATAAAGTTTCAAGCATTGCTGCCATTCCTGAGGTGCGTGAGAAACTGGTTTCGCTCCAGCAAGAGATTGCTCAGCAAGGTGGTATCGTCATGGATGGGCGTGATATCGGGACAGTTGTTTTACCACAAGCTGAACTCAAGATTTTCCTAGTGGCTTCTGTTGAAGAAAGAGCAGAGCGTCGTTACAAGGAAAATATTGCTAAAGGGATTGAGACTAACTTGGAAACGTTGAAAGAAGAGATTGCGGCGCGTGACTACAAGGATAGTCATCGTGAGACCTCACCTCTCAAACAGGCTGAGGATGCAGTTTACCTTGACACAACTGGACTAAGTATCCAAGAAGTGGTTGAAAAAATTGAATCTGAAGCAAAAAAATATATGTCCTAGGGACGAGAGGAGCAGGCTGAATGAAGCCTGCTCCTTTTCTCTCTTTTGCGCGCGTTTCAAAACAGCCTTTTTGGGAGAATTTTGATAAAATAGTAGTATCAATAAAAAGGACGGAAGCATGACAAAGAAAATCATAGCCATTTGGGCCCAAGATGAAAAAGGTGTGATTGGGAAGGAAAATCGTCTCCCTTGGCATTTGCCAGCAGAGTTGCAACATTTTAAGGAAACAACTTTAAATCATGCTATACTGATGGGGCGAGTGACCTTTGATGGCATGGGACGTCGTCTGCTTCCAAAACGGCAAACCTTGATTTTAACGCGCAATAGCGAAGAAATCATAGATGGGGCGTTCGTATTTCAAGATGTGGAGTCTGTTTTAGCGTGGTATCAGAGTCAGGAAAAAAATCTCTATATCATTGGCGGAAAGCAGATTTTTCAGGCTTTTGAGCCTTATTTAGATGAAATCATCGTGACACAGATTCATGCTCAGGTGGAGGGAGATACCTATTTCCCTGAAGAGTTTGACTTGTCTCGTTTTGAGACAGTTGCAAGTAAATCTCACACCCGAGATGAGAAAAACGACTATGATTTTACCATCGAATACCGAGATAGAAAGGAAGTCTAATGGAGCGCAGTATATTTGGATTTTTTACAGCTTTTTTGTGTGTGATCTGTATTTTGACTGGAGCACAGGCTTTTCGTAAGAAGCGCTATGGACTGTCTGCCTTACTCTGGTTGAATGCTTTTACTAATCTGGTGAACAGTGTCCACGCTTTTTATATGACCTTATTTTAGATAGAATGATAAATTAGAATGGAAGGAAATCATGCCTACAAATAGGAAAAATGATATGATGGTTTATTGCTCATTTTGTGGCAAGAGCCAAGAAGAAGTAAAGAAAATAATCGCTGGGAACAACGCCTTTATCTGTAATGAATGTGTGGAGTTGGCCCAGGAAATCATTCGGGAGGAGTTGGCCGAGGAAGTTTTGGCAGACTTGTCTGAAGTACCAAAACCAATCGAACTCCTCAATATCCTAAACCACTATGTGATTGGTCAGGATCGTGCCAAACGTGCCTTGGCAGTGGCTGTATACAATCACTATAAACGCATTAATTTCCACGATACGCGTGAAGAGTCAGAAGATGTGGATTTGCAGAAGTCAAATATCCTGATGATTGGTCCAACTGGTTCAGGGAAAACTTTCTTGGCTCAGACTTTGGCTAAGAGCTTGAACGTGCCTTTTGCCATTGCAGATGCGACAGCTCTGACTGAGGCTGGGTATGTGGGTGAGGATGTGGAAAATATCCTCCTCAAACTCTTGCAGGCTGCTGACTTTAATATCGAACGTGCAGAACGTGGGATTATCTATGTGGATGAAATTGACAAGATTGCCAAGAAGAGCGAGAATGTGTCTATCACACGTGACGTTTCGGGTGAAGGGGTGCAACAAGCCCTTCTCAAGATTATCGAGGGAACTGTCGCTAGCGTGCCGCCTCAAGGAGGACGCAAACATCCACAACAAGAGATGATTCAGGTAGATACTAAAAATATCCTCTTTATCGTGGGTGGTGCTTTTGATGGCATCGAAGAAATCGTTAAACAACGTCTGGGTGAAAAAGTTATTGGCTTTGGCCAAAATAACAAGGCGATTGACGAAAACAGCTCCTACATGCAAGAAATCATCGCAGAAGACATTCAAAAATTTGGGATTATTCCAGAGTTGATTGGACGCTTGCCTGTTTTTGCAGCTCTTGAGCAATTGACGGTCAATGACTTGGTTCGCATCTTGAAAGAACCAAGAAATGCCTTGGTGAAACAATATCAAACCTTGCTTTCTTATGATGATGTTGAGTTGAAATTTGACGACGAAGCCCTTCAAGAAATTGCCAATAAGGCTATCGAACGCAAGACAGGGGCGCGTGGTCTTCGTTCTATCATCGAAGAAACCATGCTAGATGTTATGTTTGAAGTACCGAGTCAGGAAAATGTGAAATTGGTCCGCATCACAAAAGAAGCTGTCGATGGAACGGAAAAACCAATCCTAGAAACAGCCTAGAGGTGACTATGGAACTTAATACACACAATGCTGAAATCTTGCTCAGTGCGGCCAATAAATCCCACTATCCGCAAGATGACCTGCCAGAGATTGCCCTTGCAGGGCGTTCAAATGTTGGCAAATCTAGCTTTATCAACACCATGCTGAACCGCAAGAATCTTGCTCGTACATCGGGGAAACCTGGTAAAACCCAGCTACTCAACTTCTTTAACATTGATGACAAGATGCGCTTTGTGGATGTACCAGGTTATGGCTATGCCCGCGTTTCCAAAAAGGAGCGTGAAAAGTGGGGGCGCATGATTGAGGAGTACCTGACGACTAGGGAAAATCTCCGTGCGGTTGTCAGTTTGGTGGATCTCCGCCACGACCCGTCAGCAGATGATGTGCAGATGTATGAATTTCTCAAGTATTATGAGATTCCAGTTATCATCGTTGCGACCAAGGCGGACAAGATTCCTCGTGGTAAGTGGAATAAGCACGAATCAGCAATCAAAAAGAAATTAAACTTTGACCCAAGTGACGACTTCATCCTCTTTTCATCTGTTAGCAAGGCAGGGATGGATCAGGCTTGGGATGCAATATTAGAAAAATTGTGAGGGAAAGAAATGGCAAAAACAATTCATACAGACAAAGCTCCAAAAGCAATCGGACCATATGTTCAAGGGAAAATCGTTGGCAATCTTTTGTTTGCTAGCGGTCAAGTTCCCCTATCTCCTGAAACTGGAGAAATTGTAGGAGAAACGATCCAAGAACAGACAGAACAAGTCTTGAAAAATATCGGTGCTATTTTGGCAGAAGCAGGAACAGACTTTGACCATGTTGTCAAAACAACTTGCTTCTTGAGTGATATGAATGACTTTGTTCCTTTTAACGAGGTTTACCAGACTGCCTTTAAAGAGGAATTTCCAGCTCGTTCAGCTGTAGAGGTTGCACGTCTTCCTCGTGATGTAAAAGTCGAAATTGAAGTGATCGCAGAGATTGGATAAGCTAGTTGAAGTTTGGCTCTGCCAAACTTTTTTTGATATAAGGAGAGATAGATGACAAAGAAACAACTTCACCTGGTGATTGTGACAGGGATGAGTGGTGCAGGGAAAACGGTAGCCATTCAGTCCTTCGAGGATTTGGGATATTTCACTATTGACAATATGCCACCAGCCCTCTTGCCAAAGTTTTTGCAGTTGGTAGAGACCAAGGATGATGACCATAAGTTAGCCCTAGTAGTCGATATGCGGAGCCGTTCCTTCTTTTCAGAGATTCAGGCAGTTTTGGATGAATTGGAAAACCAAGATGATTTGGACTTCAAAATCCTCTTTTTAGACGCAGCAGATAAGGAATTGGTGGCCCGTTACAAGGAAACCAGACGGAGTCACCCTCTAGCAGCGGATGGTCGGATTTTGGACGGCATCAAGCTGGAGCGCGAGCTCTTGGCACCTTTGAAAAACATGAGCCAAAATGTGGTGGATACGACAGAACTTACTCCGCGTGAACTTCGTAAAACCATTGCTGAGCAATTTTCAGACCAAGAACAGGCCCAGTCTTTCCGTATCGAAGTCATGTCTTTTGGATTCAAGTATGGTATTCCTATCGATGCAGACTTGGTCTTTGATGTCCGTTTCTTGCCAAATCCATACTACCTCCCTGAACTCCGTAATCAGACAGGTGAGGATCAAGCAGTTTATGACTATGTGATGAATCATGAAGAGTCTGAAAGTTTCTATCAGCACTTACTCGCCTTGATTGAGCCCATTTTGCCAAGTTACAAAAAAGAAGGCAAGTCTGTTTTAACCATTGCAGTAGGATGTACAGGTGGACAACACCGTAGTGTTGCCTTTGCCAAGCGCATAGCTGAGGACCTTGCTAAAAACTGGCCTGTCAATGAAAGCCATCGTGACAAAGACAGAAGAAAGGAAACGGTAAACCGTTCATGAGAAAACCAAAGATAACGGTAATTGGTGGAGGAACTGGTATCCCCGTCATTTTGAAAAGCTTGCGAGAAAAGGATGTTGATATCGCAGCCATCGTAACGGTAGCTGATGATGGCGGATCTTCTGGTGAGCTAAGAAAGAATATCCAACAGCTGACACCACCAGGCGATCTTCGCAATGTTCTGGTAGCCATGTCGGATATGCCTAAATTTTATGAGAAGGTTTTTCAGTACCGCTTTTCAGAAGACGCTGGTGCTTTTGCGGGTCATCCTCTAGGAAATATCATTATAGCAGGACTTTCTGAAATGCAAGGGTCCACTTACAATGCCATGCAGCTGCTAAGTCTCTTTTTCCACACAACAGGAAAAATCTACCCCTCAAGCGATCAGCCTTTGACACTGCATGCAGTCTTTAAAGACGGTTCTGAGGTGGCAGGTGAGAGCCACATTGCAGATCATCCAGGTATGATTGACCATGTCTATGTGACCAATACCTTGGATGATGAAACACCCCAAGCCAGCCGTCGAGTGGTCAATACCATTCTCGAGAGTGATATGATCGTCTTGGGGCCTGGTTCCCTCTTTACATCGATTTTGCCGAATATTGTCATCGAGGAGATTGGACAGGCTCTCTTGGAGACTAAGGCAGAGATCGCCTATGTCTGCAATATCATGACCCAGCGTGGGGAAACAGAGCACTTTTCAGACAGTGACCACGTGGAAGTCCTCCATCGACACTTAGGTCGGCCATTTATTGATACGGTCTTGGTTAATATCGAAAAGGTTCCTAGAGAATACATGGATACCAACCGTTTTGATGAATATTTGGTTCAGGTAGAGCATGATTTTGCTGGTCTTTGTAAGCAGGTTCCTCGTGTGATTTCATCCAACTTCCTTCGTTTGGAAAATGGAGGGGCCTTCCATGATGGCGATTTGATTGTAGATGAATTGATGCGCATTATACAGGTGAGAAAATGAGTTTTACAGTTGCAGTAAAAGAGGAAATTCTTGGTCAACACCATCTCAGTCGTTATGAACTATCGGCCATCATCAAGATGTCTGGTAGCATCGGTCTCTCGACTTCTGGTCTGACCTTGTCTGTTGTGACTGAAAATGCTAAGTTGGCTCGGCATCTCTATGAGTCCTTTCTCCATTTTTATGAGATTAAGTCTGAGATTCGTCACCATCAGAGAAGCAATCTTCGTAAGAATCGTGTCTATACGGTCTATACCGATGAGAGAGTGCAGGAGCTTTTAGCTGATTTGCGGCTTGCGGATTCCTTCTTTGGTTTGGAGACGGGTATTGATCCCGATATTTTAGCAGATGAGGAAGCTGGACGTGCCTACTTATGTGGGGCCTTTCTGGCAAATGGTAGTATTCGAGATCCTGAGTCTGGCAAGTACCAGTTGGAGATCAGTTCCGTTTATCTGGACCACGCTCAAGGACTAGCCTCTCTTCTTCAGCAGTTTTTGCTGGACGCCAAGGTTATTGAGCGCAAGAAAGGTGCAGTTACCTATCTCCAGCGTGCAGAAGACATCATGGATTTCTTGATCGTGATTGGGGCCATGCAGGCGCGTGATAATTTTGAGCGCGTTAAGATTTTGCGTGAAACCCGTAACGACCTCAATCGCGCCAATAACGCTGAAACAGCCAATATCGCTCGGACAGTTTCTGCCAGCATGAAGACTATCAATAATATCAGTAAAATCAAAGATAGAATGGGTTTGGAAAATTTACCAGTGGATTTGCAGGAGGTGGCTCGTTTGAGGATTCAGCATCCAGACTACTCTATCCAGCAGTTGGCGGATAGCCTGAGCAATCCCCTGACCAAAAGTGGTGTCAACCACAGACTCAGAAAGATAAATAAATTAGCGGAAGAACTATAAAACCACGAATCGTTGATTCGTGGTTCTTTTATTATAAACTGGTCGAGTGTTTGGGTTGAACTTTTTGTTCTGGGTCAATGTAGTTAATAGCATTGTTGACAGCAGTTGGAGCTTCACCTAGTCCTGTAGCGATCAAATCAATTTTACCATCATAGTAGCAGCAGTCCCCGATGGCATAGATACCTGCTTGGCTAGATTCTTGCTTGCTATTGACGATAATCTTGTGACGGTTGAGGTCCAGCCCCCAATTTTTAAGATTGCCAACAGATGATTTGAAACCATAGTTGACAAAGAGATGGTCTACTTCGATAATTTCGGTTTCATCTGATTTGACTTTGGTGATTTCTAGTTTGTCGAGTGTTTTACCATCTCCAAGGAGTTGGCTAGAGACGAACGGTGTCTTGATGGTCACAGATGATTCTTGCAAGGCTTGCACACTATGTTCCAAGGCGCGGAAATTATCTCGACGATGAACAAGAGTAGTTGGGGCAATCTTTTCAAAAGCCAGAGCCCAGTCCACTGCGGAGTCCCCGCCACCAAGGATGGTTACTTTCTTGCCAGCGTATTGTTGGATATTGGAAACGTGGTAGTGGATATTTTCATAGTCTTCAACACCGTCTAATTCGAGTGGACGTGGTTTAAAGGCACCACCACCCATGGCAATGATGACTGTTTTGGTCAGGTGACTTCCCTTGTTGGTTGTGATGGTAAAACCTTGATCTTGTTTCTCTATTTCAAGAACAGTTTCGTTGAGGTGAACAGGTGTTTCAAAGCCGTTTAGCTGTTCAATCAAGCGATTGGTCAGCTCTTCCCCAGTTAAGTTTGGAAAACCTGGCACATCAAGGATTTGCTTCTCAGGATAGAGGATGGCAGGCTGGCCACCTAGCTGGGGAAGGGAGTCGATGATTTGGACTTTGGCTTGGCGTAGGTGGGCGTAAAAGGCAGCAAAGAGCCCGACAGGACCGCCACCTACAATGGTAATATCATAGAGTTGAGACATGATTTCTCCTTCGTTTTTTCTAATCAGTTTATTTTATCATATTTTTGCTTAATTTAAAATGAGGTAGGATAGGGAAAAAATGGTATAATGGTACAGAAAGTGTTTTGATAGGGAGGAGGCCAGGGATGAATTTTCAACCATTATCCAATTTGCAATACTGGACGAGTTTGTTTTCAAGCCCTTGGACAATAGTCACCAATCTGATTGATATTCTCATTGTGACATATATTTTATATCATTTTACCAAAGCGATTGCAGGAACTAAAATCATGATCTTAGTTCGGGGAGTTTTGGTCTTTATTCTAGGCCAGATTCTGTCCAATATGATTGGTTTAACGACCATTTCGTGGTTGATCAATCAGATAATCACTTACGGGGTTATCGCAGCAGTAGTTATCTTTTCACCAGAGATTCGGACTGGTTTGGAGAGATTGGGCCGGGCTACGGATTTCTTCTACAATGCCCCTATTAGTGCGGAAGAGCAAATGGTTCGTGCATTTGTCAAATCAGTCGAGTACATGAGCCCTCGTAAGATTGGTGCTCTGGTAGCAGTTCAGCGAGTGAGAACCTTGCAGGAGTATATCTCAACTGGAATTCCTCTAGATGCTAAAATTTCCTCTGAGTTATTGATTAATATCTTTATCCCCAATACACCCTTGCACGATGGTGCGGTCATTGTCAGAGAAGACAGGATTGCCGTAACTTCAGCCTACCTACCCCTGACTGAAAATACAGGAATTTCCAAGGAGTTTGGGACACGTCACAGGGCGGCGATTGGTTTGTCAGAAGTATCGGATGCTCTTACCTTTGTGGTTTCTGAGGAAACAGGTGGAATCTCAATCACCTATAATGGAGTCTTTAAGCATGATTTGACCTTGGAAGAATTTGAATCGGAGTTAAGAAGAATCTTGCTTCCGACATCAGAGAAAAAACAGGGTCTGAAAGAGCGTTTGCTAGGAGGATTGAAACATGAGAAAAAATAGTCTTTATATTATTTCTTCCTTCTTTTTCGCCTGCATCCTCTTTATCTATGCGACTTCAACAAACTATCAGAATAGCAATAGTGCTAGACAGGTGCGGACAGAAACCTATACCAATACGGTTCTTAATGTCCCAATCGATATTCAGTATGACAATGCTCAGTACTTTATCAGTGGTTTTACATCTGAAGTGACCGTCTTTCTGACTGGGTCAAACAGAGTTGCTTTGGCGAGTGAGATGCAGGAAAGCACTCGGAAATTCAAGGTCAAAGCTGACTTAACCAATGCCAGTGTAGGAACCATCGAAGTTCCCCTGACTATTGAAAATTTACCGAGTGGTTTGACGGCTGTTGCGACACCGCAAAAGATAACAGTCAAGGTTGGTAAAAAAGCAAAACGTGATAATGTAATCGTTGTGCCGGAGATTGACCCTAGTCAGATTGATTCTCGTGTGAAAATTGATACAGTTACTGTATCAGATGAAAAAGTAACGGTTATTAGTGACGAGGAAACTCTCTCTAGAGTAGATCGTGTCATTGCCATCTTGCCAACGAGTGAACGGATAACAGGTAACTATTCGGCTTCTGTTCCTCTACAAGCAGTCGATAAAAATGGAAATGTCTTGCCAAGCGTCATTATGCCATTTGACACTACAATGAAAATTACAACTAAGACAGCATCGTCTAGCTCGAGTTCTTCGTCAACAACCTCGTCAACAGGCTCCTCGACTAGCAGCTCGTCTTCAACGAGTTCAGAAACAAAACCAGACTCGTCTAAACAAGAATAAATAAAAAAGTAGAAAAGGATGATTAACAACATGGGTAAATATTTTGGGACCGATGGAGTCCGTGGAGAAGCAAACGTAGAACTGACGCCAGAATTGGCCTTTAAACTGGGACGTTTTGGTGGTTATGTTCTTAGCCAACACGAAACAGAAGCCCCTAAAGTCTTTGTAGGACGTGATACACGCATCTCAGGAGAAATGCTAGAATCTGCCTTAGTGGCAGGTCTCCTCTCTGTAGGGATTCACGTCTACAAACTCGGTGTCCTTGCAACACCAGCAGTAGCTTATTTGGTCAAAACTGAGGGAGCCAGTGCAGGTGTCATGATTTCCGCTAGTCACAACCCAGCCCTTGATAATGGAATTAAATTCTTTGGTGGGGATGGCTTTAAACTTGATGATGAAAAAGAAGCAGAAATCGAAGCCTTGTTGGATGCTACAGAAGACACCCTTCCTCGTCCAAGTGCCGAAGGCTTGGGAACCTTAGTGGACTATCCAGAAGGTTTACGTAAGTATGAAGGCTACCTTGTTTCAACTGGAACTCCTCTTGAAGGAATGAAAGTGGCCTTGGATACAGCTAACGGTGCAGCGTCTACGAGTGCTCGTCAAATCTTTGCAGACCTTGGAGCTCAAATAACTGTTATCGGTGAGACACCAGATGGTCTTAATATCAACTTGAATGTGGGTTCTACACATCCAGAAGCTCTTCAAGAAGTGGTCAAAGAAAGCCAGTCAGCCATTGGTTTGGCCTTTGACGGAGACAGTGACCGTTTGATTGCTGTTGATGAAAATGGCGACATTGTCGATGGTGATAAGATCATGTACATCATCGGGAAATACCTTTCTGAAAAAGGACAGTTGGCTCAAAACACCATCGTGACAACGGTTATGTCTAACCTTGGCTTCCATAAGGCCTTGGAGAGTGCTGGCATTAACAAGGCAGTGACTGCTGTTGGTGACCGCTATGTCGTTGAAGAAATGAGAAAATCAGGCTACAACCTTGGTGGTGAACAATCAGGTCACGTTATCTTAATGGATTACAATACAACTGGTGATGGTCAACTATCAGCTGTCCAATTGACTAAAATCATGAAAGAAACAGGCAAGAGCTTGTCTCAATTGGCATCAGAAGTGACGATTTACCCACAAAAACTGGTCAATATCCGAGTGGAAAATGCCATGAAAGAAAAAGCCATGGAAGTACCAGCCATTAAAACGATCATCGAAAAGATGGAAGAAGAAATGGCAGGGAACGGTCGTATCCTTGTCCGCCCAAGTGGAACAGAACCCCTCTTGCGTGTCATGGCAGAAGCTCCTACGACAGAAGAAGTTAACTACTACGTAGATACGATTGCTGCTGTTGTTAAAGATGAAATCGGAATTGACTAAAGCCTAGAAAACTAGATGAAATGATAAAAATGTGGTACAATTGCATAGTAAATTGTAGCAATGGGAGAGAAAAATGAATCTTAAACGAGAACAAGAATTTGTTAGCCAGTATCACTTTGATGCTCGTAACTTTGAATGGGAAAATGAAAATGGAGCTCCTGAAACCAAGGTAGACGTGAACTTTCAGTTGCTCCAACATGATCAAGAAAACCAAGTGACTTCGCTTGTTGTTATCTTGAGTTTCATGATTGTCTTTGACAAATTTGTCATCAGCGGAACGATTTCCCAAGTTAACCATGTGGAAGGTCGCATTGTTAACGAACCAAGCGAATTTAACCAAGAAGAAGTCGAAACCTTGGCACGTCCATGTTTAAACATGCTTAATCGTTTGACGTATGAAGTAACAGAAATCGCCTTGGATCTTCCAGGGATTAATTTGGAGTTTTAGCCATGAAATTAGCTGTCATTACAGATTCTTCAGCCTATTTAGAGGAGAAGATGCTGCAAAGAGAGAACCTATTTATCTTGGATATTCCTGTTAACATTGATGGGGAGGAGTATGTTGAAGGTGTCAATCTGACTGCTGAGGAATTTTATCAAAAAATGGCTCAGTCTGCAGAATTGCCTAAAACTAGTCAACCAAGTATTGCCAAATTGGATGAGATTCTAAGTTCCTTGAAAGATGAAGGCTATACCCATGTCTTGGGACTCTTTCTTTCGTCTGGAATTTCAGGTTTTTATCAGAACATCCAATACATGTTGGATGAGTATGATGGCTTGACCATTGCCTTTCCAGATACCCATATCACAAGTTCCCCTCTAGGATTTATGGTAGAGAGTGTCTTTGAATGGGCAGAACAAGGGGATGATTTTGCCCAGATTCAGGAGAAGTTGGCTATCCAAATTGCTGATAATTCAGCCTTTATCATAGTAGATGACCTCGACCACTTGGTTAAGGGAGGACGTTTGTCAAATGGGGCAGCCGTCTTAGGGAATCTCCTCAGTATCAAGCCTATCCTTTACTTTAATGACCAAGGTGTGATTGAAGTTTACGAAAAAGTTCGTACGGAAAAGAAGGCAATCAAACGTTTGGTAGAAATCATCAAGGATTTGACAAAAGATGGGGACTACCGTATAACAGTCATTCATGGGAACGCTCCTCAAAAGGCAGCGGATTTACGTCAGCTTTTGATGGAGAGTGGTGTGACTGCTGAGATTCCAATTGATACCTTTGGTAGTGTCATTGGGACTCACCTTGGAGAAGGTAGTATCGCCTTGAGCTATACACCAATCGTCTAAATTGTTCTTACAGGCTTTGTATCTTAGAAATTGAACACGGGCTACCTGCCTCTTGAAAAAAGATGCCTGTCTTGTCTTTCATGGAAAGTCAGCGTCATTCCCTATTTTTCATGGGCAGCTAACGTCCTTTGTATCTTAGTCAGGAGTAGAGATGAGTATTCGAGTAATTATTGCCGGTTTTAAGGGAAAGATGGGTCAAGCTGCTTGTCAGATGGTCTTGGCTGATCCAGACTTGGACTTGGTCGCAGTTTTGGATCCGTTTGAGTCTGAGTCAGAGTGGCAGGGAATTCCTGTCTTCAATGATAAGGCTGCCTTGGCTGGTTTTGAAGCGCATGTCTGGGTAGACTTTACAACACCAGCCGTTGCTTACGAAAATACGCGCTTTGCTCTTGAAAATGGCTTTGCTCCAGTGGTGGGAACAACAGGCTTCACTAGTGAAGAAATTGCAGAACTAAAAGCATTTTCCCGTGAACAAGATTTGGGTGGCTTGATTGCCCCTAACTTTGCCTTGGGAGCTGTCTTGCTCATGCAATTTGCGGCGCAGGCTGCCAAATATTTCCCAAATGTGGAGATTATCGAGCTCCATCATGACAAAAAAAAAGATGCTCCGAGTGGAACAGCCATTAAAACAGCTGAGTTGATGGCAGAAGTTCGAGAGTCTATCCAGCAAGGTGCGCCTGATGAGGAAGAATTGATTGCTGGTGCCCGTGGTGCTGACTTTGATGGCATGCGGGTCCACTCAGTTCGTCTACCAGGCTTGGTAGCCCATCAGGAAGTCATCTTTGGCAATCAGGGAGAAGGATTGACCCT
This sequence comes from Streptococcus sp. CF8-6, assembly GCF_024295845.1. Taxonomy (NCBI): domain Bacteria; kingdom Bacillati; phylum Bacillota; class Bacilli; order Lactobacillales; family Streptococcaceae; genus Streptococcus; species Streptococcus sp. CF8-6. The sequence continues at coordinate 156,406 of NZ_JANCOF010000004.1, forward strand.
CCGTCATGACTCCTATGATCGTAGCTCCTTCATGACAGGGGTCAATTTGGGAATCAAAGAAGTTGTCAAGCGTCATGAGCTTGTCTATGGATTAGAACACTTATTATGAGATTAACGCAAATGCCTTCTGAATTTCAGAAGGCTTTACCAGTATTAGAAAAAATTAAAGAAGCAGGCTTTGAGGCCTATTTTGTTGGGGGCTCTGTTCGAGATGCCCTCCTCAATCGTCCCATACACGATGTGGATATCGCGACTTCTTCCTATCCAGAGGAGACCAAGCAGATTTTTCCGCGAACAGCTGATATCGGAATCGAGCACGGAACTGTCTTAGTTTTAGATGGTGACGAGGAGTATGAGGTAACCACCTTTCGGACAGAAGATGTCTATGTAGACTATCGCAGACCCAGTGCGGTTTCCTTTGTGCGCTCGCTAGAAGAAGATCTCAAGCGCCGTGATTTCACAGTCAACGCTTTTGCCTTGGATGAGACAGGAGAAATCATCGATTTGTTCGATGGTCTCAAAGATCTGGAAAACCAAGTCTTGCGAGCAGTAGGTATAGCCAGTGAGCGTTTTAACGAGGATGCTCTGCGCATTATGCGTGGTTTTCGTTTTCAGGCCAGTCTTGGTTTTGAACTTGAGCCAGAAACTTTTGAAGCGATGAAGACTTTGACGCCACTCTTGGAGAAAATTTCTGTAGAGCGCACCTTCGTTGAGTTTGATAAACTCTTGCTGGCACCTTTTTGGCGAGTTGGTCTGTCTTCCATGATTGAGAGTCGAGCTTATGACTATCTTCCAGATATGGCAGGGAGCCAGGACAAGCTCAACAAACTGTTTGATTTGGAAACTGATTTCACTTTTGAGTCTTCCGAACAAGCCTGGGCGGCTCTATTGTGGGCTTTGGAGATTAAAGATGCACAGCCATTTTTGAAAGCTTGGAAAACCTCACGCCAGTTTGCTAAGCAGGTTCAGGATTTGCTGACTATTTTGGCTTTGCGAGAAGAAGGTGAGTTGAGCAAGCGCGATTGTTACCGCTTTGACTTGGATTCCCTTCTACAAGCTGAAAGGCTTCGTCAGGCCCAAGGAAAAGCAGTCAATCATCAAGCAATTACAGAAACTTACCAGAGTTTGACCATTCATGACAAGAAAGAAATCCAGATTAACGGTGGTATTTTAATCAAGGAATATGGTTACCAACCAGGTCCAGATTTGGGAGAGATTTTAGCAGAGATTGAGTTTGCCATTGTCGATGGTGACTTGGAGAATGACCGTGATGCCATTCATACTTACCTGAGGGAGAAAAAATGAGTGATTTTATCGTTGAAAAACTAAGCAAATCCGTCGGAGACAAGACCGTTTTTAAGGATATTTCCTTTATTATCCATGATTTGGATAGAATTGGTCTGATTGGTGTTAATGGAACGGGTAAGACAACCCTTTTGGACGTCCTTTCTGGCACTTTTGGCTTTGATGGGGACGTTAGCCCCTTTTCAGCTAAGAATGATTATAAGATTGGTTACTTGACCCAGAATCCAGACTTTGATGATAGCAAGACGGTCTTGGATACGGTTCTGTCCAGCGACCTCAAGGAAATTCAGCTGATTCGTGAGTATGAGTTGATCATGCTCAACTACAGTGAGGACAAGCAGGCTCGTTTGGAACGGGTCATGGCAGAGATGGACTCTCTCCAAGCTTGGGAAATTGAAAGCCAGGTCAAGACGGTTCTCAGCAAGCTAGGTATTCAGGACTTGTCGACTCCAGTTGGTGAATTGTCAGGTGGTCTGAGAAGACGGGTCCAGTTGGCGCAAGTTCTCCTAGGAAACCACGACCTCTTGCTTCTGGATGAGCCGACCAACCACCTGGACATTGCGACCATTGAGTGGCTGACCCTTTTTTTGAAAAATTCCAAGAAGACAGTTCTCTTTATCACCCATGATCGCTATTTCCTAGATGCACTGTCAACACGAATTTTCGAGTTAGACCGAGCAGGCTTGACCGAGTATCAGGGGAATTATCAGGATTATGTTCGCCTTAAGGCGGAGCAAGATGAGCGTGACGCTGCTCTCCTTCACAAAAAGGAGCAACTCTATAAGCAAGAATTAGCCTGGATGCGAAGACAACCGCAAGCGCGTGCGACCAAGCAGCAAGCTCGTATCAATCGTTTCCACGATTTGAAAAAAGAAGTTTCAGATGGCGTTGCTGATACAGACTTGACCATGAACTTTGAAACCAGTCGGATTGGGAAAAAAGTCATCGAGTTTCAGAATGTTTCCTTCGCCTATGAAAACAAGCCCATTTTGCAAGATTTTAATCTCTTGGTGCAAGCTAAAGACCGTATCGGTATCGTTGGGGACAACGGTGTTGGGAAGTCAACCCTGCTTAACCTCATCGCAGGGAGTCTTGAGCCGACTAAAGGTCAAGTTATCATCGGTGAGACGGTTCGCATTGCCTATTTCTCTCAACAAATCGAAGGCTTAGACGAGAGCAAGCGCGTTATCAATTACCTGCAGGAAGTAGCAGAAGAGGTTAAGACCAGTGGTGGTTCTACGACTTCCATTGCAGAGTTGCTAGAGCAATTCCTCTTTCCACGTTCGACGCATGGAACCTTGATTGAGAAATTGTCTGGTGGAGAGAAAAAACGCCTTTATCTCCTCAAACTACTCCTTGAAAAACCTAATGTTCTTCTTTTGGACGAGCCGACAAATGACCTAGATATTGCGACCTTGACAGTTTTGGAAAATTTCTTGCAGAGCTTTGCAGGGCCAGTATTGACAGTCAGCCACGATCGCTATTTCCTTGATAAGGTAGCGACCAAGATTCTCGCCTTTGAGAATGGCAGCATCCGTACTTTCTTTGGTCATTATACCGACTATCTTGATGAAAAAGCCTTTGAAACAGAGATGGCCGATCAAGTGCAAAAGGCAGAAAAGGAGAAAGTAGTCAAGGTCCGTGAAGACAAGAAACGCATGACCTACCAAGAAAAGCAGGAGTGGGCAAGCATTGAAGGCGATATTGAAGCCTTGGAAAATCGTATCGCTGCTATTGAGGAAGAAATGCAGGCAAATGGCTCTGACTTTGGCAAACTGGCCACGCTTCAGAAAGAGCTAGACGAGAAAAACGAAGAACTCCTTGAAAAATACGAACGCTATGAATATTTAAGTGAGTTGGTATGATGGAAGAAAAAGTCATTAAACGTAGTCCCAAGAAAATCATTTGGAATGCCTTGTTTGGCCTAGCTTCGGTGCTTTTCTTCTTGTTACCTCTCTATTATCTCCATTCGTATTCGCAAAAGGGGACGGGACTTCATACGGTAAGTCTTTTGTTGATGCTGTTTGTACTTTTTTGTGCTGGAGTAGTCATTTATCAGACATACAGACTGTTAAGTTCCGATAAGGAATATTTGAGATTTACTGTCGAGGGATTTTACTACAAACCAAACCCAAAGAAACCCAGTCATTTTTATGCTTGGGCAGATGTAGAGGAATTTTCCTTTTCTCGGATTCGAGGGAAGTACAGGGATTCTTATCGGATTGGAGTCTATTTTAAAAACAAGGAAAATGTGAAATCCCAATCCTTTCTAGCTCTACTGAAGAGAAGGTGTCTCCCTTTTTATCCGTCAGCAGATTTGATCATCCCTATCTTTCTACTAGATGTAGGACTTCCTGAAAGGGTCTATGAGACCATGAAGTACTATGAAAGAGAATGGCGTATTGAACAAAATCGTCAAGCTAGAAAACAGACAAAACAAGGTTCGAAAAGCAAATCTTCCAAACTGTCATAGTTCGTCTTTACTTAAAGTAAAATAATTAAAAAGACCCTATCCATTGGATAGGGTCACTGTTTGTCTTCTTTTTTAGTTTCCTGATGAAAGATATTTTGCCAAGTCTCATGGCGACGCCAGATACTAGTGTGGACGATGCCATCTAGCTCATAGCAAATGAGCTTGGTTTTCTGACTAATGGAGGTAATCTGAATGTCCTTAATCGCAGCACTAAGTTCTTTTTCAGACTTATAAGCCTCTTTATCCATCTGCTCTCCATCTTGACGGATATAGAGAAAGTCCTCAGCAAGGAGTTCTTCTAGCTGATTTCCTTGGTCAATCAATTGCTCACGCATGAGCAGTTTTTTGTAGACATTGTCTAAAATCTCGTCCTCAGGTATGGGAGCTGGCTCGATATGGACATCGGTATCAAAGACTCCAAAACGCTCTTCCAGCATGGACTCGACCTGGTCCGCAATTTCGTGACTCTCATAGACTGATAGATCAGGATTCATCTCCAGGGTGATATCAAGGTAGATATTGCTACCGTAGGTCCGCCCTCTTTGGGACTTGACCTTACTAATCTTTGGAATTTCCATAATGGCCTTTTGGTAGTCTTCTAGCAAACGGTCGTCAAAACCATCTGAAAGACTGAAGGAAGACTCGATAAAGATATCATAGGCTGTTTTTAAGATAAAGAAGGTGATGATGATAGCGACCAATTTATCCACGATAGGGTAATTGAAACTGCTGGCTAGGATAGCAATGGAGGTTCCAAGTGAGGTGACAGCATCGGAAAGATTGTCCTTAGCAGCTGCCTTGAGAGCCTTGGATTTGGATTTCTTACTGAGGCGTGTGTTATAGAGATAAACAGCAAACATGACCGCTGCTGAAATGATTCCTAGAGTTGCACCCAAAGGATCAATAGGTGTTTGTTCCCGACTGAGAATTTTCTGAATGGTGTCCCGAAGCACATCAAAACCAACATAGAACATGATGATGGAAGTAATCAAGCTAGCCAAATCTTCAATCTTCCAGTGACCAAAGCGATGGTCACGGTCTGCAGGTTGGCGAGCCATCCGAATCCCAATCAAGAGAGCAACATTTCCGATAATATCGGATACGTTGTTAAAACCATCCGCCACCAAACTGGAGGAATGCAGGAGGTGGCCAGTTGCCAATTTTGCTGCAGACAAGAGGAGGTAGGTTGAAATACTGATAATGGCTCCACGTTCTGCCAATTTGAGATTTGACATGGATTGGTTCATCGGGCTTCCTTTCTAGGCATATAGTATTCTACCATTATACTGGTTTTCAAAGGAAAATTCAAACGAAATAGGCTTACAAGATTGGAGGTAAGCTAGTTTTTTATAAGGAAATGTGGTAGAATTGAAGGGTAATATTTATTCGAAAGAGAGCTTGTAATGATAAATAAAAATATGGTCAGTAGGCTACTTAGCTTAAGTTTTTTATTTTTGCCATTTTTATTTTTTTATCTCTATATATCGATGAGAGGTTTTGAATATCCTGTAGTAGATGATATCATGGTGAATCAAACTATATTATCTGGGGATAATATGCTATTACCCTATGTAGGAATTTTATTATCTACAGGGTTGGTCTTTCTTCAAAAAATTTTTACTGATTGGAATATTTTTTTTATCTTTTTAGTTAGTATTTATTGTATTAGTTTTGGTGTCTATGCTATCTTTTTTTATAAGAAAAAACTGTATCTTTTGCTTCCAATTGTGTTTTTAGCCCAATTGATACTTATTAAATATTTTTCTTTTTCCGTTATCGCATATTTATCAGCTACAGCAGCAACTTTTTTACTATTTGACAAAAGGTACATTTCAGGACTATCACTATTGTTCATTGGTTTATCCATTCGACCTCAAATTATATCAAGCTTTATTTTACTGTTATTCCCTTTTCTGCTCTTTGAGTGGATATCTTCTAAAAAAAGAAAAGAAGTTGTTTTATTATTTAGCGTCATTTTACTGATTTTTGCTTCCAATAAACTATATACACTAGGGAAAGCTGACGTACAGGAGTATTTGACATGGAATGCCCTAAGTACGAATTTGAGAGATTATCCTGCTATTGATTATCAAAGACATGCGAATGAATTTGAAGCTTTGGGAGTAAGTGAGAATGATTTGAATGTCTCCACCTACTGGTTATTTGCTGAAAAAAAAGCCTTAAGCAATACTCTTTTAACAAACATTCAATCTGTTCGCTCCCTTTCAGAGAAATACTCGTTTAATCTGCCTCAGATGATATCAGATTTTTTTAAGAATAGTATACTGACAACCTTCTCTTTAGTACTGATTAGTTGGTTCTTGATTTTTAAGCCTAAGAAGCTATACGGATGGTTTGTGCCGATTTCCCCATTACTTTTAATTGGAGCTCTCTTTGTTAGACAGAGGGTAGTAGAGCGCGTATATATCCCTCTAATAGTATGTTTCTTAGTAGTATTTATTTTCTATGCTCGATCATTTTATGAAAAAAGACGTTTATTTGATAAGAGGAAGGTGTTCCTTAGCTTACAAATAATGGGAATACTAGGAGGAGCAGTATGGATAAATCAGCTTGGACAAAAACTGTATTGGTTTCCCTATATTCAATCGTCAGTAGTCTCAGAGTACCAAAATCTTGTACAGAGGAATTCGGATAAACTTATTGTTTTTGGTGGATATGGCACTTTGGTTTCTTCACAGCCTACATTGTCAACTTTTAAATTAAGATCCAATCAGTTAGTGACAAATACAACTACATTAGGAAATTGGCAAACTTTTTCTCCTCATTATTATGAACAAATGAAACGATACGGAGTTGAAGAACCTGAAAATCTGTTGTCTTCTGCAATCAACAATCAGAATATTCTCTTCTTTTGGTCCACTTCCTCAGGGAATATGGATAGTGTTAAAAAAATTATGAAAGAACATTATCAGAAGGATGTTTACTTTGAGGAAGTTGAATCTGTCACTTCAGATATGAGCGTTTATCGTTTAAAATTAGGAACAGGAGGATAGTATGAAGAACCGAATTGGTTACATAGATATGTCTAAAGGTTTAGCAATTATATTAGTTATCATTGGACATAGTAGCTTCGTTCCAAATAATGCAAAGTTGCTTCTCTATTCATTCCACATACCGTTGTTCTTTTTCTTATCTGGTTTTACTTTGAATGTTAGAAAATACGAAACCTTCTCAGGCTATTGTTTAAATAAGGTAAAGAGTTTAGTTATTCCTTTTTTCTTGCTAAATAGTTTTGTTTTTCTGTTTCAACTTTTTGTTATGTACCCTGATCAGGTTCTGAGTTTTGATATTCTTCATTTTATAAAACAGTTACTGATTTCAGATCGTTTGCATATTTATTTTCAATTATGGTTTTTGAATGTGATGTTTTTGGCTCATGTTTTCAGTTACTTTATTTTAAAGAGAAGATGGAATTTGAGCCAGTGGGTGATAATAATCTTATCTCTCTTGGTTTTGGTCTATCTCGGACAGAAGGTATATGAGAGGGAGTATTATTTAATTTGGAATATTGATTTAGTTCCTGTTGCTCTGATTTTCATCTTGCTGGGAGTATGGACTAAGAATAATTTACATCAATTAGAAAAGTATTTTTCAATTTACCTTTTACCGATTGGACTTATTCTTACCAATTATAGCAGTAAACTAAACTATCGAGTGAGTGGCTATCAAATTGTTGATTTGTATTATCAGCAAATTGGGAATCATTTCTTATTTTACTTGGCAGCTATTTCAGGAATTTGGAGTGTTCTTATATTTTTTAAAACAATTCCAGAGAGTTCCATTTTGAAATCAATCGGCCAAAAAACGTTGATTTATTATGGAGTACATTCGCCGATAGTTCTGGTGTTAGTAGAAAAATTAGTTAAAGAATTGTCTACGAAATATACTGGAATTTTTGTTAATCAATATATAACGACAGTTTTTGTAGTTATATTAACAATTTTGGGCTGTGAATTGATAGTCAGGATGTTTAGAGGAACCAACTTTCCTTTTGGGATAAAAAGATTAGGAGAAAGAGATGAGTAGACACAAGCCAATTTTATATATAGTTGTTCCATGTTACAACGAAGAGCAAGTCTTACCACATACTAATCCAATGTTTGTTGAAAAAATTGAACAATTAGTAAAGAAAGAAGAAATCCATCCCCATAGCAAAATTATGTATGTAAATGATGGTAGTAAGGATCGGACTTGGGAACTGATAGAAAGTTATGCTAAATCCATCCCTTATGTAGTTGGTGTGTCACAAAGTCGTAACAGGGGGCATCAAAGTAGTGTCCTTGCAGGTATGTATGAGGCCATTCAGTTTGCTGATATTGTCATTACCATTGATGCTGATGGACAAGATGACATTAATTGCATGGACAAGATGGTTTCGGAGTATAAAAGTGGCTCTGAAATTGTCTACGGTGTACGTGATAACCGTGATACGGACTCTGCTTTTAAACGAATTACAGCCGAAGGTTTTTATAAAGTGCTACGCCTATTTGGAGCAGAAGTCGTTTTTAATCATGCCGACTATCGATTGGTTTCTAAAAGATTCTTGAAGGAATTAGAAAAATTCACTGAAGTCAATCTTTTTCTTCGTGGTTTAATGCCTTTAGTTGGCTTTAAATATTCTTACGTTTCGTATAAGCGACATGAACGAATTGCTGGTGAGAGCCATTACCCACTGTCTAAAATGCTTGGTTTGGCTATGGATGGTATTACAAGTTTATCAATCAAACCGATTCGGTTGATTACAAGTCTTGGTGTTTTGACGTCACTCTTTAGTTTTCTATTGATTATTTGGGTTATATGGAGTAAGTTTGCTGGTACAGTCGTGGCTGGCTGGGCGAGCACCTATGCAATAGTCAGCTTACTTGGTGGAGTCCAATTGATTAGTTTGGGTGTAATTGGTGAGTATGTTGGAAAAATTTATCTGGAAACAAAACGTCGTCCTAGATATATTATCAGTGAACGTACTTTTGATTCAGAAAGTGTTTCATCGGATTTTAACCATTGAAAAATTTTCAAATTTTGATATAATAGTACTACTCAAGGGAGTAGCTGGCAGAAACCTGTGATAGTGTCGTCATTCCGAATTGTATACTGAAAAGTATGTTTTCCGGCACTATCTTAAACAGCGAGACTTGTTATGATTAACAGGTCTCTTTTTGTTTGTCATAAAACTAAAAGAGAACTTGTTTTGCACACAATGTCAAGGAGGAGACAGATGTCAAAAGAACAAAAACGCCAAGCGTTTTATACTCAAAGTCCTGAAGAGGTCTTGAAGTCAGTAGAAGCAACTGAGCAAGGCCTTTCGTCAAGCGAAGCGCAGAAACGCCTTGCTGAATATGGACGCAATGAACTCGAAGAGGGTGAGAAAAAATCTCTCTTGGTTAAATTCATCGAACAGTTTAAGGATTTGATGATTATTATTTTGGTGGCTGCAGCCATCTTGTCTGTCATAACTTCTGGTGGGGAAGATATCGCAGATGCCATCATTATTCTAGCCGTTGTTATCATCAACGCGGCCTTCGGTGTTTACCAAGAAGGAAAAGCGGAAGAAGCCATCGAAGCTCTCAAGTCTATGTCTAGTCCAGCTGCTCGCGTTATCCGTGATGGGCACATGGCTGAGATTGACTCAAAAGAATTGGTACCAGGTGATATCGTTGCCCTTGAAGCAGGTGATGTTGTACCAGCAGACCTACGTTTGCTAGAAGCTAACTCTCTTAAAATCGAAGAAGCAGCCCTAACAGGTGAGTCTGTTCCAGTCGAAAAAGACTTGACAGTTGAACTTGCTGCAGATGCTGGTATCGGTGACCGTGTCAATATGGCTTTCCAAAACTCAAACGTGACTTATGGTCGTGGTCTTGGTGTTGTTGTCAATACAGGTATGTATACGGAAGTTGGTCATATCGCTGGCATGCTCCAAGATGCGGATGAGACCGATACACCACTCAAACAAAACTTGAACAACCTTTCTAAGGTCTTGACCTATGCTATTTTGGTCATTGCCCTTGTTACTTTTGTAGTTGGCGTCTTCATTCAAGGAAAAGATCCGCTTGGTGAGTTGATGACCTCTGTTGCGCTTGCTGTTGCAGCTATCCCAGAAGGCCTTCCTGCTATCGTTACCATCGTACTTGCCCTTGGTACTCAAGTTTTGGCAAAACGAAACTCTATCGTTCGTAAGTTGCCAGCAGTTGAAACGCTTGGTTCAACTGAGATCATCGCTTCTGATAAGACTGGTACGCTTACCATGAACAAGATGACAGTCGAAAAAGTTTTCTATGACGCAGTCCTACATGACTCTGCTGATGACATTGAACTTGGCTTGGACATGCCACTACTTCGTTCGGTTGTTTTGGCTAATGATACTAAGATTGATGCTGAAGGAAACTTGATCGGGGATCCAACGGAAACAGCCTTCATCCAGTATGCCTTGGACAAGGGCTACGATGTTAAAGGGTTCTTAGAGAAATATCCTCGTGTAGCTGAATTGCCGTTTGACTCAGATCGTAAACTCATGTCAACGGTTCATCCATTGCCAGATGGTAAATTCCTCGTGGCAGTCAAAGGGGCTCCAGATCAACTTTTGAAACGTTGTGTTGCTCGTGATAAAGCAGGAGATGTTGCTCCGATTGATGAGAAAGTCACTGAATTAATCCATACAAACAACTCGGAAATGGCTCACCAAGCCTTGCGTGTCCTTGCAGGTGCTTATAAGATTATCGATAGTATTCCAGAAAATCTTACTTCTGAAGAGCTTGAAAACAACTTGATCTTTACTGGTTTGATTGGGATGATTGACCCTGAGCGTGCCGAAGCGGCAGAAGCTGTTCGTGTCGCTAAGGAAGCAGGAATCCGTCCAATCATGATCACTGGTGACCACCAAGATACAGCAGAAGCTATTGCTAAACGTTTGGGAATTATCGACGAAAATGACTCAGAAGGTCACGTTTTAACTGGTGCTGAGCTCAACGAACTGTCTGATGAAGACTTTGAAAAAGTAGTTAGTCAGTATTCTGTTTATGCCCGTGTGTCTCCAGAGCACAAGGTTCGTATCGTCAAGGCTTGGCAAAAACAAGGTAAAGTCGTTGCCATGACAGGTGACGGTGTCAATGATGCGCCAGCTCTGAAAACAGCAGATATCGGTATCGGTATGGGAATCACTGGTACAGAGGTTTCTAAGGGTGCATCTGACATGATTCTTGCGGATGATAACTTCGCGACCATTATCGTCGCAGTTGAAGAAGGACGTAAGGTCTTCTCTAACATTCAAAAGACTATTCAGTATCTACTTTCTGCCAATACTGCTGAAGTTTTAACCATCTTCCTATCAACCTTGTTTGGTTGGGACGTCTTGCAGCCAGTTCATCTCTTGTGGATCAACTTGGTAACCGATACCTTCCCAGCTATCGCTCTTGGTGTTGAGCCAGCTGAGCCTGGTGTCATGACTCACAAACCACGTGGACGTAAGTCAAGCTTCTTCTCAGGTGGGGTCTTGAGTTCTATCATCTATCAAGGTGTACTCCAAGGGGCACTGGTCTTGACCGTTTATGGTCTTGCTCTTGCTTATCCGGTCCATGTAGGAGATAATCAAGCCATTCACGCGGATGCCCTCACCATGGCCTTTGCAACACTTGGTTTGATCCAGCTCTTCCATGCTTACAACGTCAAGTCTGTTTACCAATCCATCTTGACAGTCGGACCATTCAAGTCTAAGACCTTCAACTGGTCTATCTTGGTATCCTTCATCCTCTTGATGGCAACAATCGTTGTAGAACCGCTTGAAGGTATCTTCCACGTAACCAAACTAGACTTGTCACAATGGGCTATTGTTCTAGCTGGAAGCTTCTCAATGATACTTATCGTCGAAATCGTCAAGTTTGTTCAACGTAAACTTGGTCTTGATAAGAATGCGATTTAAAAAGAAAGTCATCTTCGGATGGCTTTTTTTGTTGTTTAGTTTCTTGATGGAACTGTAGTAAATATCAATTTGAATAATTCGGTTGCGTTTCGTACCAGATTGTTTATGCATTATAATCTTGTCAATCATCTTAATTACCATTTCAACGATTAATTCTGGAACTTGTGTATACTTCGAAATTATCGCCATAAACTTGTGGATGTTCAAATTATCTTCTTGTTGTTCGGCAAGTTTTTCAGTTAAATCAAAAATGAAGGTTTGAAGCTGTTTTATTCTTCTCCGTAAGTCTGGCTTGGTTTTATAAAAAGTGCGTCAGTTTAGACCTTCTAATTAATCAAAAATGCCAATCAAAATGTGATAAAATTACACACAGAGTCATGTGAAAAATAGTTTTTAAAAAGTGATTTTTTGGTATTTTTGGAGTTTTTTTGTCAACACGACTCGAAAATCGACGATATCTATTTTGCCCTAAGCCCATACAATAATCTTAGTTAAGACGGGAGACGGTATATTGAAAAACAGTTTTGACAACATTATTTGATGAAATTGACCTTAAAGTTTCGTTGACAGGTTTTAAAGGGCTATACTTACATTGAATTATTGCTAATAATATGTTATAATATAGGTGGTAGCTTTAAGTTATTTCTAAATAAAAAGAGGAGTATGAGTACATATGAAAAACAACGCTATTGATTACTTAATAGATCTAGCTGAAAAAGGTGATTGTAATGCTTGGTTATCCTATATTATAAAATTCTTTATTGAAAACAAAGGAATTATTGATGATAATGTAAAGAATGATTTAGCGGATTATTTACTTCAAAGAAAAAAAATACCAAATATTGTATCTCCATCTAATAATTTTAGTACAAAAAACGAAAAAATAATTTTAACAAAATTAGAACATCTCTCAGGTGTAAATGCTCTTTCGGAAGAACAAAGCATTACTTTCTCTCCAGCAATGAACATCATTTATGGCCTTAACGGTACTGGAAAGAGTAGTTACTTTAGAATACTAAATAATATGACGGGACAAATGAATTCTAAAAATATTTTGCAGAATATTTTTAGTGACTCTCCAAAGAATATTGATGTGAATATTGAATATAGTATAGATGATACCCAAAAATCAAGCGCTTGGTCAAATACTTCGACTATTTCAGATTTACGTTCAATTAGAGTTTTTGATACAGAATATACTAATAAATATTTACAGAAAAGAAACGCAGACGAACTACTAATTAAACCCTATGCACTTTCATATTTTTCTGAGATAAGTGAGTTAATAGTTAAAATAAAAGAATTATCAGAAGAAAAGATCAAATCGGATGAAGAGGCATTGCCAGATATTAATCTTGATAAGGTTACAGAGAACTTCAGAGAATTTTTAAAAAAAGATAGATTTGAAGAAGTAGATATTAAGAAAATAAAAAGTTTTGAAAGTTTTTCTTCAGAAGAGAGAAGTCAACTCGAAAATGTTAAAAAATCTATAGAAAATCTTCAAAAAGCAAATTCAGCTGATGCTATTAAGATTAATAAAATAAAACTTGATAAACTCCAAAAAATAAAGTCAGAATTTAAGAGCTTAATGATACTCCTTGAGAAAGAGAAAAAAAGTGTAGATAATCTAGTTGTAAGAAGGGAGAAGCTAAGACAGGAACACTCAACTGCTAGACAACAGTATGAACTTTTTAGCGAGATACCTGGTACTGATAGTGATATTTGGATTAATTTTATTAAATCAGGAATAATCTACTGCGAAGAATTTGAACTGGAAGATACATGTCCGTATTGTCATCGCTCTTATGATAAAAAATCGTTAGAAATAACGAAAGCATACTCAAAATTTATAAAAGATACCACCCAAACTCAATTAGATGAAAATACAGCAAGTATAAAGGAAAAAATTATAGAACTACAAACTATTTCTGTGGTGGATATACAGAGTGAAGAAATTCAACTTTCCCTTGATCAAAAGTCTGAACTTATAACTTTAAATGAGCAGATAATTAAAAATAAGGAATCACTCTTAAGTAAATTGAGAGAGCAGGAACCTATAGAAGCACCTAAAATACAAGAAGAGTTATTAAATAATCTATCCAAAGAAATAGATGATACTAATCAATTGCATATTGAATTAAATTCAGAACAGTCTCGGAGAATAGAATCTTTAAAGAAATACAATCACCAATTAATGATTCTTGAAGAAAAAGAATCGCTGAACTCTCAATTCACTAAACTTAGTAAGTTTGCTGATATAACAAATAGATTATTTCAAGAAAGAAAATTAATATCTGAGATAAATACTTCAAAATTAAGTAATTTAAGTAAAAAAGCGCATGCCGACCTACTTACAGGTGATTTGCTGAAATCTTTTGAGCACAATTTGAAATCACTTGGTTTAAATAATCTGTCTATTAAATTACAAGGTTCTAATAGTAGAGGAAAACAACAAACAGAGTTAATTTTAAATAATAATAAAAATATTGAAGACATCTTGAGTGAGGGTGAGCAAAAAGCCACTGCTCTAGCTTTATTTATTTCTGAAATCACTCTTTCAAAAAATCGAAGTACGATTATTTTTGATGACCCTGTCAATAGTTTAGATCATAGGATTATGAATAAATTTTCCGAACTATTACTGTCATTAGAAAATCAAATTATTATATTTACCCATAATAAAATGTTTCTCGACAGTTTCATGACAAGTAAACTCGGTCATATGTGTAAAAATATAAACGGAGGATGTAATAAAGATAAAGGTAAGCATGTTTATCTTTATGAAACTGTGAGTGAAGGCAAAGTTCGAAAAGGTATCATAAAATTAAAACAAACTGAAAACTTAAATACTTATATCTCTGATATTAAACACTCATTAACAGAAAGTCCATTGTCAGATAATAGCAAACAACTTATTTGCGGTAAACTAAGAAGAGCAGTTGAATTTGCCATTGATGAAATAATTTTGAATAATCAAGTCCCCACTAAATATAGTAATAAAAAAAGCCGAATCAACTGGGATGAATTAAAGAAAATTGAAAACAATTCGGAGATTATTGACATATTACATGCTATTCATGGGCGTTGCTCTGGTGGAGCCTTACATAATGGAACCGAGAATGAAGAGAACCCAATTGATAAAGATGAATTAATAACGATGTTACAAGATATCGAGGACATAAAGAATAGTCATTGATAAATTAGTATACTTTATAAGTGTTTAAAAGGATATATAAAATAGAAAGAGGAGAGTACAATCATTTACTATCCTCTTTATTTTATTAACTACTATATATTAGACCACTCTTCGGATGGCTTTTTTTGCATTTGAGGAGAATAGTTAGGAGTTATCCGCTTTTGTGCTATAATAAAGTAAAATAGCAAGGAGTGAAAGAGAATGGAAAAGAAAATTGTCCGAGATGTCTTATTCTTGTCGCAGGTCTCGAAAGCTGCAAGTCAGGAAGACCTTTATCTGGCTAAGGATTTGAAGGATACCCTGCTGGCTAATCGCGAGACCTGTGTCGGTCTGGCAGCCAATATGATTGGTGTGCAGAAGCGTGTCATTATCTTTAATCTTGGCTTGGTTCCCATAGTCATGTTTAATCCCGTTCTCCTTTCCTATAAAGGACCTTACGAGACAGAGGAAGGTTGTTTGTCTTTGACTGGGGTGCGACCAACAACTCGTTATGAAACGATTACGGTTTCCTATCGTGATAGTAAGTGGCAGGAACAGACCATTATGTTAACAGGTTTTCCGGCTCAGATCTGCCAACATGAACTGGATCATTTGGAAGGACGGATTATTTAGGAGGAACGCAGATGAAACGCATACTTTTTGAACTTGTTTTTATCGCAACGACTTGGTATATATTTTTACCACCCTTCAATCTGACTAGTTGGGAATTCATCTTCTTTCTCTGTGGGCATCTGGTGGTGATGGGGATTTTGTTTAGTTTCCGCAAGGATACCAATCTCCTCAAAACTGTTCATGTACGTCATGGCAAGGTTGCCAAAGATCTCAATCTAGAAGGATTTCATTTTAATAAATTAGGTGGAGGATTGTTGCTGGCTGCAGGACTCATTTTTGCCCTTGCTGGTCTTGTAAGCCTAGTAACCTCTAGCTTTTTCCAAGCAAAAAATTATGCTAATGTGGTGTCTATCACAGAAAAAGATTTTAAAGATTTTCCTAAGAGTGATACCAGTAAGGTTCCAATTCTAGATCGGAGCACTGCAGAGAAGATTGGAGACCGTTATCTAGGCTCTCTGACGGATAAGGTCTCCCAGTACGTAGCAGCAGATACTTATACCCAGCTGACGGTTGATGGCAAACCTTATCGAGTGACTCCTTTGGAGTATGCCGACCCGATCAAATGGTTTAATAATCAGTCCAAGGGAATTGGTGAGTATATCAAGGTTGATATGGTGACAGGAAATGCAGAATTGGTGGATTTAAAAACGCCAATGAAGTATTCAGACTCTGAGTATTTTAACCGAGACGTCAAACGTCATCTTCGGATCAAGTACCCAACCAAGATTTTTAAAACGCCCTCCTTTGAGGTGGATGATGAAGGCAATCCCTTCTATGTAGCAACCGTTTATCAAAAACAGTTTGGTCTAGGAGTCCCGCGTCCTTCATCTGTTATTATCTTAGATGCCACCAATGGAGAAACCAAGGAATACAGCTTGGATGAAGTCCCAGAATGGGTGGATCGTGTCTATCCAGCTGAAGAAACCATCGAGCAAATCAACTACAACGGCAAGTATAAAGACGGCTTCTGGAATGCCTTGATTTCTAAGAAAAACGTTACCCAAACGACCGAGGGCTATAACTATCTTTCTATCGGAAATGACATCTATCTCTACACGGGGGTCACTTCAGCAAATGCTGACGAAAGTAATCTAGGATTTATCCTTGAAAATATGCGCACTGGTGAAATCACCAAGTACAATCTAGCTTCAGCAACCGAAGAATCAGCCCGTGCTTCTGCAGAAGGAGCCGTTCAGGAGAAGGCCTACAAGGCTACCTTCCCTATTCTTGTCAATCTCAATGACAAGCCTCTTTATATCATGGGCTTGAAAGACAACGCAGGCTTGGTCAAGGAGTATGCATTGGTCGATGCCGTGGAGTACCAAAACGTCATCGTAGCAACTACGGTAGATGAACTCCTCAGCAAGTATGCCAATAAAAATGACCTCGAGTTGGATAATGAAACGGTAGAAAACATCAAGGGTATCGTCTCAGACCTTAAATCAGCTGTCATCAAGGGTGATACCGTCTATTTCTTTAAAGTTGATGGCAAGATTTATAAGGTCAAGGCTTCCGTATCAGACGACCTTCCTTACCTCGAAAATGGTCAATCCTTTGAAGGTCAAGTTGGAAAAGATAATTACCTCAAGACCTTTAAAGTACAATAATACTCTTCGAAAATCAAATTCAAACTACGTCAGCTTCGCCTTGCCGTACTCAAGTACAGCCTGCGGCTAGCTTCCTAGTTTGCTCTTTGATTTTCATTGAGTATAAAAATAGGTTTTCTCAGTTCAAGGAGAAAAAAGATAAATTCTTATCTATCTTAACAAGCTTAGCTGGCACAGCCCTTGTTCTCGTGGCTATCTGATTAGGATGAACAAAATAAACAGAGAAACCTCGGTATGAACCGAGGTTTTTAAGATGAAATTCTTGGTCGTGGTTGAAAAATATGCTACACTAACAATATGAAAATTTTAATCCCAACAGCAAAAGAAATGAACACAGACCATCCTTGTATCGAAGCGCTCCCCTTGAGGGAAGAAAGTCAGGCAGTCCTTGACTCACTTGCGCATTACTCAGCTAGTGAATTAGAGACTTTTTATAAGGTATCTGCCGAGAAAGCAGAAGAAGAATACGCTCATATTCAAGCTCTAAAAAATCACAGGGCTAAATATTATCCAGCCTTGAAACTCTTCGATGGTCTCATGTATCGCCACATCAAACGAGATGGGTTAACCGAGGCTGAACAAACCTATCTTGAAAATCATGTCCTGATTACCTCGGCTTTATACGGTGTTGTCCCTGCCTTGTCGCCCATGGCTCCTCACCGTTTGGACTTCTTGATGAAGTTAAAAGTTGCTGGTAAGACTTTAAAGAGTCATTGGAAGTCAGCCTACGATGAGGCCCTACAAGATGAAAACTTGATATTCTCACTCTTATCATCAGAGTTTGAAACCGTATTTTCGAAGGAAATCAGAGAAAAGATGGTGACCTTCAAATTTATGGAGGAAAAGGCAGGTCAGCTGAAAATCCACTCAACCATTTCAAAAAAAGCCCGTGGGGCCTTTTTGACTGCCTTGATAGAGGGGCAAGTCCAAACAGTCGAACAAGCTCGTAAGCTTAGCTTCGCCGGTTTTGACTACCAACCTGATTTATCCA
This sequence comes from Streptococcus sp. CF8-6, assembly GCF_024295845.1. Classification (NCBI taxonomy): domain Bacteria; kingdom Bacillati; phylum Bacillota; class Bacilli; order Lactobacillales; family Streptococcaceae; genus Streptococcus; species Streptococcus sp. CF8-6. Next base: position 174,523 of record NZ_JANCOF010000004.1, read on the forward strand.
GTGATTTAGAATTCGTCTTTGTGAAACAAGCATAAAACCAGCTCATTAGAGCTGGTTTTTGTTTGATTAGTTGATGGCTGCAAGAAGGTCGTCCGCTTGTTTTGCAAGTGATGAAGCAGTTGCTTCTTCTAACACCAATTTTCCATCTGCCCAAGCAGAGTCATTGACACGAGCGGCTGTAAAGTCACCAACGACTTGTGTGCGGATAAATGGCAAGAGGTCTTTGTAAATCGCAAAAAGTTGATCGTGACCTGCATTGGCTACAGATGAGACAGTAACAAACTTGTCTTGGAGGGCAGAAGCACCACGTGTATCAGACAAATCAATGGCGCGAGAGAGCCAGTCAAGCAAGTTTTTCACTGTTCCAGGGATAGAGAAGTTGTAGACTGGAGAGAAGATCCAGATAGCATCCGCAGCAAGAACTTCTTCACGAGCAGCAGCTACAGCTGGATGAGTTGGAACTTCCAAATCTTGGCTGAAGAGAGGAACAGCTGAGTAATCAAGATAGCTAACTTCTGCTTTTCCAGCAAGTGCTTTTTCAGCTTCGAGGGCCATTGGTGGTTGAAAGAACCTTGGCGTAGTGAACCGACGATAAATAATACTTTTTTAGACATGATGTGTCTCCTTTAGTTTAAAATTCAAAGAGCGAACTCTTTTGTTACCATCTATGTTACAGCAAATGATACTAATTAGCAATAATTTTGCTCACAAATTTTTAAATTTTTTTAAAATGCGGATTAACTCTTCCTTTTCGCCATCTTCCAAGATGCTGAGTGCTTCTACGATAGAATCGATATGATCAGGAAGAACCTCTTCGATTTTTCTGCGTCCTGCAGGTGTTAATTTCAGGAAAAAGGATCGACGATCTTTTGGGTCACAAGTTCTAGAAATCCACCCATCTCGAACCATATTTCGAATGACAACAGTCATGTTTCCAGAAGTGGCTAGCATTTTTTCAATCAAGTCCTGAATGCGTAGTTCCCCCTTGCTATAGAGGGTTTCCAGAACAGAAAATTGAGTAGGTGTTAGCCCGTGTTCTTTGGCAGCCTTGGCTTCATATGGTTTAAAAGTTCGTATGGCTTTATTGAGGACAATAGCTGTTTTTAAGTCTAGTTGATTATCGGAAATTTTCTCTTTCAAATATTGTTTCATAAGGTTATTTTATCAATAATGAGAGAGAAAAACAAGAACTTACATTTTATAGGAAAAGAATCTTAGAATGTTCCCGTCTTCACTTGTAATAAAGAAGGAGAGATGGTAAAATAGACGAGTGAAACTAAGACAGAAAAAAGCAAAAAACAAGCTACTTTTACAGTATGGAATCGGCATTGCTCTGGTAGTACTAGTCATGACGACTTCCTTCCTTTATCTGATATCACTCAGCATGAAACCCTATCAAGATGCTAGAGTTGAGGGAGAAAAACTAGCCAAGCAGTATGCAGAATTGGAAAAGGCAGATCAGGTTGATTTCTACAATGGTCTAGAGGGTTATTACAGTGTTCTGGGACATAATAAAAAGCAAGAGGCCATTGCCGTACTGATTGAAAAGAATGACCACAAGATTTATGTTTATCAGCTTGATAAGGGGATTTCTCAAGACAAGGCGGCGACGATTTCGAGGGAAAAAGGAGCTAGCGACATTGACAAGATTACTTTTGGTCGCTATCAGGACAAGCCGATTTGGGAAGTCAAGTCAGGAAATCAGTACTATCTGGTCGACTTTGAAACAGGAGCAGTGATCCAATAAGGAGGGCATATGAAACTATCCAAACGTGTACTAGAAATGGAAGAAAGCGTCACTCTAGCCAGTGATGCAAGAGCCAAAGCATTAAAAGCTCAAGGAAAGGATGTTCTTTTCTTAACTTTGGGACAGCCTGATTTTCATACTCCTGAAAACATTCAGGATGCAGCGATAGAAGCGATTCGAGATGGACGAGCTTCCTTTTATACAGTTGCTTCAGGCCTACCAGAGTTAAAAGCAGCGGTCAATACCTATTTTGAGCGTTATTATGGTTATTCCGTAGCGGCCAACGAAGTCACTTTTGCGACTGGTGCCAAGTTCTCTCTCTACACCTTCTTTATGGCTGTGGTCAATCCAGGTGATGAGGTCATCATTCCTACACCTTACTGGGTCAGCTATGGAGACCAGGTCAAGATGGCAGAAGGTGTGCCGGTTTTTGTCCAGGCCAAGGAAGACAATCACTTTAAAGTAACAGTAGAGCAGCTAGAAGCAGCCCGAACAGATAAGACCAAGGTCTTGGTTCTCAATTCACCATCGAATCCGACCGGTATGATCTACTCTCGAGAGGAACTTTTGACTATCGGAAATTGGGCTGTTGAACATGATGTCCTTATCCTAGCAGATGATATTTATGGTCGTTTGGTTTATAACGGGAATGAGTTTGTTCCAATCTCTAATTTGTCAGAAACCATTCGCAAGCAAACCATCGTGATTAACGGTGTATCTAAGGCCTATGCCATGACTGGTTGGCGGGTAGGTTATGCTGTGGGAAATCCTGAGATTATCGCTGCCATGAGCAAACTAACAGGACAAACAACCTCTAACCTGACTGCCGTATCGCAATATGCTACCATTGAAGCCCTAACTGGGCCACAAGACTCTGTTGAAACCATGCGCCAAGCATTTGAGGAACGTTTGAATACCATTTATCCTCTCTTGTGCCAAGTCCCAGGATTTGAAGTTGTCAAGCCTCAAGGAGCCTTCTATCTCTTCCCAAATGTTAAGAAAGCGATGGAGATGAAGGGTTATACAGATGTGACAGAGTTTACAACAGCTATTCTCGAAGAAGTCGGACTGGCCTTGATTACAGGAGCTGGGTTTGGAGCACCAGAAAATGTTCGTCTCAGTTATGCCACAGACTTGGATACATTAAAAGAAGCTATTCGCCGTTTGCATCAGTTTATGGAGGAATTATAATGATAGATCATTTTACCCTTAAGGTAAAGAATTTAGAAGTTTCTAAAGCTTTCTATCAAGCTACTTTAGCTGCTTTAAATTATCACCTTCAATTTGATACGGGGCAGGTCGTTAGTTTCACAGAACCGCGAGATGTGGATCCAGGTGGTGATTTTTGGCTAAATGTTGGCCAACAAGAGCCGATGCATTTTGCCTTTAGTGCTCAAACTTGTCAAGAAGTAGATGCTTTCTATCATGCAGCTTTGGCTGCTGGAGGAAAGGATAATGGTGCACCTGGCGAACGTAAAAATTACCATGTGGGATACTATGCTGCGTTTATTATTGACCCAGATGGAAATAACATAGAGGCAGTTTGCCATAAAGAAGAATAGAAAAGGAAAAATAATGACAAAACGTGTAACAATCATCGAAGTAAAAGACTACGTTGGTCAAGAAGTGACCATCGGAGCCTGGGTTGCCAACAAATCTGGAAAAGGGAAAATTGCCTTCTTGCAATTGCGTGATGGAACGGCCTTCTTCCAAGGTGTAGCCTTTAAACCAAACTTTGTAGAAAAATTTGGTGAAGAAGTGGGACTTGAGAAGTTTGATGTCATCAAACGCTTGAGCCAAGAAACTTCTGTTTATGTGACAGGAATTGTCAAAGAAGACGAACGTTCTAAGTTTGGCTATGAGTTGGATATTACAGACATCGAAGTGATTGGTGAATCTCAAGACTACCCAATCACACCAAAAGAACACGGAACAGACTTCTTGATGGACAACCGTCACTTGTGGCTCCGCTCTCGTAAGCAAGTAGCGGTTATGCAAATCCGTAACGCGATTATCTATGCGACTTATGAGTTTTTCGACAAGAATGGATTCATGAAGTTTGATAGCCCAATCCTTTCAGGAAATGCAGCAGAAGATTCAACAGAACTTTTTGAAACAGACTACTTTGGAACGCCAGCCTACTTGAGCCAATCAGGTCAGCTTTATCTTGAAGCGGGTGCTATGGCTCTTGGCCGTGTCTTTGACTTTGGTCCAGTATTCCGTGCTGAAAAATCAAAAACGCGCCGTCACTTGACTGAGTTCTGGATGATGGACGCTGAATACTCATACTTGACACACGATGAGTCACTTGACTTGCAAGAAGCGTATGTAAAAGCCCTTCTTCAAGGTGTTCTAGATCGTGCGCCTCAAGCCTTGGAAACCTTGGAACGTGATACAGAGCTCTTGAAACGCTACATTGCAGAGCCATTCAAACGAATCACTTACGATCAAGCCATTGACCTCTTGCAAGAGCATGAAAACGATGAAGATGCTGACTACGAACACCTTGAGCATGGTGATGACTTTGGTTCACCACATGAAACTTGGATCTCAAACCACTTTGGTGTGCCAACATTTGTCATGAACTACCCAGCAGCTATCAAGGCCTTCTACATGAAACCAGTTCCTGGAAATCCAGAGCGCGTGCTTTGTGCAGATTTGCTTGCTCCAGAAGGCTATGGAGAAATCATTGGTGGTTCTATGCGTGAGGAAGACTACGATGCCCTTGTAGCTAAGATGGATGAACTTGGTATGGATCGTACAGAGTATGAATTCTACCTTGACCTTCGTAAATACGGTACAGTTCCACATGGTGGATTTGGTATCGGTATTGAACGTATGGTCACTTTCGCAGCAGGTACAAAACACATCCGTGAAGCTATTCCATTCCCACGTATGTTGCACCGTATCAAACCATAAAACAAATCAAAACGCCCTAGGGGCGTTTTTTCAAAGTAGAAGAAGGAAGAGGTGGAGATCTTGTAAAGCACAGCTTAACAAGTGACAAACACAAAGATACAAATACACTTGTTAAAGGAGAAACTATGTTTAAACGAAATTACCGGAAGAATATCGGTCTCATGGCTGGTGTGGAATTTTTTGCCTTTCTGGGCATTACCAGCTTTTGGATTCTATTTCTCAGTCAAAACGGGATGTCGCTTTGGCAGATTGGCTTATTGGAAAGTATTTTTCATGCCACCAGTGTCATCTGTGAAATTCCCTCTGGAATGTTAGCTGACCGCTATTCCTATAAAACCAATCTATATTTAAGTCGAATAGCTGGAATTGCGTCGTCTATTCTCATGTTAGCAGGGCAAGGTAATTTTTGGATTTACGCACTCGCTATGGTGGTGAGTGCCTTGTCTTATAATTTTGATTCGGGGACGAGTGCAGCCATGGTTTATGATTCGGCCGTGGAAGCCGGATTAAAAGAGCGCTACTTATCTATCTCCAGTTTTATGTCAGGGGTAGCAGAAGGAACTCGGTCTTTGGGAACCGTTTTAGCGGGGTTTTTTGTCCATGGTCAATTGCACTTGACTTACTATATCATAATTGTTACTTCTATAATCGTTCTTTTCCTAACTTGGATGCTAAAAGAGCCTAGTGTTAAAGCGCAAAAATCTGAGCGTCTGACCATGAAAAGGATTATGTGGACTGTCAAAGAGGAGCTGCAGAGAAATCCCAGTCTTTTTGGTTGGATGCTTCTGTCCCAAATCATCGGGACACTGATGTGCATGTTTTATTTTTACTATCAAAATCAACTGCCGGACTTAGAAGGATGGCAGATTTCGATGGTCATGCTAATCGGTAGTGTTTTGAATATCTGGGCAGTTTATCTAGCGAGTAAGATTGGAAAGAAGTATGCAGCCTTAAAGCTCTTTCCAATTCTTGTACTCTTAACGGGAGTGACCTACTTACTTTCCTACTTTGGTACGCCACTGATTTATATTTTCATTTATTTGATTAGTAACGCCTTATATGCTCTCTTTCAACCGATTTTTGACAACGATTTACAAAAGCGACTCCCAAGTGAGGTACGGGCAACCATGCTAAGTGTCTACTCCATGATGTTCAGCCTGAGTATGATTGTTATTTTTCCTCTTACGGGATGGCTGATTGATGCTCTAGGTTTTGTAGAAGCCTTTATTTACTTAGGATTCTTTTTAGTAATAGTCGCCTTTTCACTATTCTTCATTTTGAAAGAGATGGCCAGAGCTTTAGAACTGAAAGAGAATGTTATTTCTAAGCAATAGAGTTATTTTTCATTTTTATCTTTTTTCTCTTGCTATCTACTAGTATTTCTAGTATAATAGTTAATTGTGAGCAAACCTCACTTACCCCTTGCAAAGTCTTGGGGTCATTAGACCAAAAGGAGGAACATATCAATGGCTAAATACGAAATTCTTTATATCATTCGTCCAAACATTGAAGAAGAAGCGAAAAACGCTTTGGTAGCACGTTTTGACTCTATCTTGACTGACAACGGTGCAACTGTTGTTGAATCAAAATCATGGGAAAAACGTCGTCTTGCATACGAAATCCAAGATTTCCGTGAAGGACTTTACCACATCGTTAACGTTGAAGCAAACGACGACGCAGCTCTTAAAGAGTTTGACCGTCTTTCAAAAATCAACGCTGACATTCTTCGTCACATGATCGTCAAACTTGACGCGTAAGAAGGTAGATTATGATTAACAATGTTGTACTTGTAGGGCGTATGACACGTGACGCTGAGTTGCGTTATACCCCATCAAATGTAGCAGTTGCGACTTTTACTCTTGCAGTAAACCGTACATTCAAGAGTCAAAATGGCGAACGTGAGGCTGATTTTATCAATGTCGTTATGTGGCGCCAACAGGCTGAAAATCTTGCTAACTGGGCTAAAAAAGGCTCTCTTATCGGGATCACAGGTCGTATCCAGACTCGTAGTTACGATAACCAGCAAGGACAACGTGTCTACGTAACAGAAGTCGTGGCTGAGAATTTCCAAATGTTGGAAAGCCGCGGAGTGCGCGAAGGACATACAGGTGGGGCTTATTCTGCACCAACTGCTGGTCAATCAGCACCTGCAAACCCAGTACCAGACTTTTCACGTTCTGAAAATCCATTTGGAGCAACAAATCCATTGGACATTTCAGATGATGATTTACCATTCTAATGGACAATTAATACTATAAAGGAGAAAAAACATGGCTCAACAACGTCGTGGCGGATTCAAACGCCGTAAAAAAGTTGATTACATCGCAGCAAACAAAATTGAATATGTTGATTACAAAGATACTGAGCTTCTTAGCCGTTTCGTTTCAGAACGTGGGAAAATCCTTCCTCGTCGTGTAACAGGAACTTCAGCTAAAAACCAACGTAAAGTAACAACAGCTATCAAACGCGCTCGCGTAATGGCTTTGATGCCTTTCGTAAACGAAGATTAAAAAAAAGACCCATAAGGGTCTTTTTTTCACGAGCATGGAAACGAGAGAGCGAGTTGGGGTCCGGGTGGACCTCTTTTTCATGAGCATGAAAACAAGAAAGCGAATTAAGCCCCCAACAGGTCTTTTTTTCATGAGCCTTGAAATGAGAGAGCGAGTTGAGGTCCAGTGGACCTCTTTTTCATGAGCTTGGAAATAAGAAAGCGAGTCAAGCCCCCAACAGGTCTTTGTTTCACGAGCTTTGAAACGAGAGAGCGAGTTGGGTCCAGTGGCCCTTTTTTTCAGACTTTTCCAGGACTCTGTTAGAATGGAGTCCCTTTTGACCTAGTAAGATTCTTTTGTCTTACTAGGTTTTTTCTTTTAATCTCTATTATCGTGCTATAATAGTGGAAGAAGGCTTTTAAGGAGTACCTTATGGAAACAACATGTCTGATTAGAAAAATGCAAACATCTGATGTTAAAGAACTATCCCAAGGTTTTACCAATCAAGGTTGGCCGGGTAGAGAAGAAATTTTGGCTAGGTATTTTCTTGAACAAGAATGTGGGGAGAGAGAAGTCTTAGTTGCAGAGGTTGGGGGTGCTTTAGTGGGTTATGTCACAATTTTGCCTTGCGCTAAGCAGGGGCCTTTTGCAGAAATCTATCCAGAACTCTCAGATTTTAATGTCTTTGAGCCCTTTCAAAATCAAGGTACTGGAAACTTCTTGATGGAAGAGGCAGAAAATCGAGTTAAGCTCATATCGGATAAGGTTACCCTTGGTGTTGGGCTCCATTCAGGGTATGGACCTGCCCAGAGATTGTACATCAAACGAGGTTATATTCCAGATGGTTCGGGCGTCTGGTATCAAAATCACAGATCGGCTATGGATGCTACTTGTGAAGATATCGGTGACCTTGTTTTATATCTGTCAAAAGATTTGATTTAAGATAGATCTTATAAGGTTTAACTTTAAAATGGCAAGAAGTCGTAACCTCCTTTTTCATTCGAAAAAGGAATTTTTTGTTTGAAATTGTTTGATTTATTCCTCAAAGTGATAAAATATAATTGTTTGAAATATCAATACAAATATAAATATCAAAAAAAACATATAAGGTTTAGTTTTTTTAAATACGGATTCTTTTGAAAAGTCTTAAAATTTCCTAAAATAAGGCTTTTCAAAGGTTGTAAATAAAATTATTACAAAAAGGTTACAAATTGTTAAAATTAAATTAAATGAAATAATATAATTTGGAAAAAATTTGACATATAAATTAATTGACGGTAAAATAATTAAGATAATCAAATTAATTGATTTGCGCAATAATTCGATATAAAGATTAATCTGATGTGTCAAATTTTATTATAGTAGAAGGATAGCATAATGAAGAAACTGAAAGTGATGGTTGTTTTTGGAACACGACCAGAAGCTATTAAAATGGCCCCTTTAGTGCTGGAATTGCAAAAACATAGTGACAGTATTGAGACAATCACAGTTGTGACAGCTCAGCATCGTCAAATGCTGGACCAAGTTCTTGAAACGTTTCGCATTGAGCCACATTATGATCTGGATATTATGGGGAAAAATCAATCTCTTTTAGATATTACTGGAAAAATTTTAGAAAAGTTTGATCCAGTTGTTAAGCAAGAACTTCCAGATATGATTCTTGTTCATGGAGATACAACAACAACTTTTGCAGCCAGTTTAGTTGCTTTCTATAATCAGGTACGTATCGGCCACGTTGAAGCTGGTCTAAGGACCTTTGATAAGTATTCTCCTTTCCCAGAAGAGATGAATCGTCAGATGACAGATAGTCTTGCGGATCTCTATTTTGCTCCAACTAGTGAGAGTAAAGAAAATCTCCTCAAGGAAAATCATCCTGAGTCTGCTATTGTCATTACGGGAAATACAGCCATTGATGCCTTGAAACTAACCGTTCAATCGGATTACTATCATGAAGTTCTAGATCAATTGGATCCAGATAAGAAACTTGTATTGGTGACCATGCACCGTCGTGAGAATCAAGGTCAACCAATGAGAAATGTCTTTGCAGCTTTACGTGAGATGGTCGATCTTCATCAGGAAATTGAAGTTGTTTATCCTGTTCACCTTAGCCCTGCTGTGCAGGAAGCAGCAAAAGATATCTTAGCTGGTCACGATCGTATTCACTTGATTGAGCCTTTAGATGTACTTGATTTTCATAATTTGGCTTCAAGAAGCTATTTTATCATGACTGACTCTGGCGGAGTTCAGGAAGAGGCGCCTTCTCTCGGCAAACCTGTCCTTGTCCTTCGTGACACGACGGAACGTCCAGAAGGAGTAAGAGCAGGTACTTTGAAGCTAGTTGGTACGGATCCAGTATGTGTGAAAGAAGCGATGGCAGCACTTTTAACAGATGAAACTCTTTATAGACAAATGTCTCATGCACCAAATCCTTATGGAGATGGAAGAGCTTCTGAACGAATCGTACAATCCATTCAACAGTACTTTGGGGCAGCGACTTCTGTATCTGAATTCAAAGGGGGGGGAATAAGATAAAATGAAAAATTGGAGTCAATTTAAAAACTGGCTTATGGCTTTGCTTGCTTGTGAGGTCATTCTTTTGGTGCTTTGTTTTTTGTACGCTCGAGCAATCATTTTAGAACAAATCTTGTTTTTAGCTTTAGCCTTGTTTGCAGTGTTGGTATTATCTGACCTTTTGCTTACTTGGACCCTTATCTTAGCATTTGGTTTTGGACTTATCGTTTTGGTTGCGGGTGTGGTTTATATCCCAATCATTCAACTGGTCTTCTTATTAATCAGTTTTCCTCTTTTGATTGGGATTCTACTTAAGGTTCGTTATTATTTCTTCAAGGCGACCTCAAAGGTCCAAGAACAGGAAGACGAAGCTCAAGCAGATTACCAAGCTATGGTAACTGAGCAAAGTGATGTGACGGTACAATCCTTATTGATTCATTGGGCACATGAAGATTTGTTCTTCCAGATTAAACCGAAAGAACATAACCAGATGCTCAGTCGTATTCAAGAGGTAATTGCTCAGGAATTGAGTTACAATGATAAGCTTTATTACGTTTCAGATGGTAATTTTCTCGTTCTGTCTAGCAGTAACCAATATTCCTTGAAAGAGCTTTACTTTAATGATTTGCAGGAGAAACTAAGCAGTTTAGTTTTTCATGGAGAAGAAGGCAATCAAGAAATTCAGTTCCAAACAGGCTATTTGGTGATTAACTCTGATAATAAAGATAAATACCAAGACTACGCAGATGTAGCCAGTCATCTCAAACGTCAACTAGAGACAGATGTAATTGTAGAATATTAGGAGGGAAACATGACTTTAACCGAACTATTTTTTGGTATTGCTTTGGGACTCAGTCTCGCCTTTGGCATTTGTTTTATCATACTATTTATTGCATACAATATTCTTTACCATCGAGTGAACAAAAATTTTAAGGCGGTGAATCATGATTAGTCAAATGTTAATGATTTTTACCTTGCTTACAATTTGGATTTCTCTAGCTTGGGGCTTGGTAATTCTCTTTTCGGCAGTACACTTTTGGTTTAAACACAGTGATTTTCGTGTAGACACTTCGCCGCTACCTTATTATCCTAAGGTAACGATTGTTGTTCCTGCTCATAATGAGGATGTGGTTATTGCCCAAACAGCAAAAGCTATCTTGGATATGAACTATCCTCACGACCGTGTGGAGTTGCTTCTATTCGCAGATAACTGTTCAGATAACACCTATGCAGAATGTTTGTCTGTACAAGCCATGCCTGAATATGCAGAAAGAAATCTGACTATTATCGACCGTACTGGTACGGGAGGAAAAGCGGGTGTTCTAAACGATGCTTTGGAGATGGCAACAGGTGAATACATCTGTGTCTATGATGCAGATGCCATGCCTGAAAAGAACGCCCTTTATTTCCTTGTGAAAGAAGTGATGAAGGACCCAGAACGTCACGTGGCATCTTTTGGTCGCAACAAGACTCGAAACGCCAACCAAAATTTCTTGACTCGTTGTATCAACCAAGAAATCGTTGTTACTCAGCGCGTGCACCACGTTGGGATGTGGCATCTCTTTAAAATTGGGCGTATCCCAGGAACCAACTTTATCATTCAAACCGACTTTGTAAAGAGCATCGGGGGTTGGAAAAATGGCGCCTTAACCGAGGATACCGATATTTCCTTCAAAATCATGCAGAGTGGTAAATTGATTGCCCTTGCCTATAATTCAGAGGCTTTCCAACAAGAACCTGAAACCTTAAAGAGTTACTATATGCAGCGTAAACGTTGGGCGAAAGGAAATTATGAAGTTGTTCTCTCGAACTTTAAGCATTTATTTGGCAGAGCAAACTGGCGTGTTAAACTAGAAGTCTTTAACTATTCATGTGTTTTCTTTTGGTTTAACTTTGCCATTGTTCTATCAGATTTGATTTTCCTAGCGAATGTGCTAGCAATCTGCCTTAATCTTTTCTTCCCAGATGTCAGGGTTCCATTTGCTTTTGATGCGGACAATATCTACATTGCCCAGCTCATGCTTTTTAACTGGATACTCATGATTGGTCTCTATTTGATGCAAATTATGACAGCATTGGCAAGTCAATTTGGACAAGCGACGACAAAACAAATCTGGTTAGCCTTGGCAGCATATTTCTCTTACGCACAGATGTTTATCGTTGTATCCGTTGATTCCATTTCTTCAATAGTGCTGGATAAAGTACTCCGACGAAAAGAAACCAAGTGGGTTAAAACTAAGCGATTTGCAGGATAGGAGGATTTATGAAAACGAATAAATTAAAATATGTCTGGTTTGTGCTCATCCTTTCTATCTTTTGTTTAGCCTTGTTTTTAGCAAGAGGAAGGACTAAAATCGAGATGCGTAATCGAATTTACAGCCAATGGAGCCAACAGTTCCTTGTTACAAAAGGCGATCAGTCTTATGTTCGTACGACGAATGATTCGGAGGAGACAACAGTTCTATCTGAAGCCCAAAGTTATGGCATGCTCATAACGGTTTTAGCAGCCCAAAAAGGGCAAGCAACACAAGCAGATTTTGAGAATCTTTATCGCTATTACCAAAATCATCGTATCGAGGGAACGCAGTTGATGTCTTGGAAGCAAGTGATCACAAATGGTAGCGAAACGGTTGAGAAGCAAAATGCAACCGATGGTGATCTCTATATCGCTTATTCTTTGATTGAAGCTGCCAAGCAGTGGCCGAATAAGGCGCAGGAATACCAAACACAAGCTAAAAAAATCTTAGAAGAAATTCTTCGATACAATTACAATGAAGAGACAGGAGTGCTAACAGTAGGAAACTGGGCAAATAAGGATTCTGATTATTATTACTTGATGCGGACGTCTGATACTCTTCCTCACTATTTCCAGTCTTTCTATGACCTGACTGGAAACAAACAGTGGCTAGATGTTAAGGATAAGATGCTTGGGCAATTGGAGCAAATCAGTTCTCATTCTGATACGGGTCTCTTGCCAGACTTTATCTGGGCTGAGAAGTCAGGGGCACGTCTTGTTGATGCCAACACTATCGAATCTCAATACGATGGAGCGTATTCTTATAATGCTTGCCGTTTGCCATATCACTTGTCTCAGAGTCAGGATGAAAGAAGCCAAAAACTCGTTCAAAAGATGATGGATTTCTTTATGAAAGAGCAACGTATTTATGCTGGTTATGACTTGAATGGAACTGCCCTCAATCAATACCAGGCAGGTAGTTTCTTGGCCCCGATTACCTATGCGTCTGACAAGGGAGAAGGCTATCTGAAACTTCTTCAGCAAAATAAATACATTTTCACACAAGATTTACCTTTGGACAACTACTATGATGCAACGATGATTACCATGATTGCTCTAGAGATGTTCTAGAATGAAAAGAGAGGGTTAGTTTAACTGGCTCTCTTTTTGATAGGATTTTCATCTTTTTTCAAAAAAGGAATTTCATCAGCTTTATGGTATAATGGAAAGAGTGATGGAAAAGAGGTAGAGAGATGGATGCGAAATTAAAATACAAGGCAAAGAAGATTAAAATCGTCTTTTTTGATATCGATGATACCTTGCGTACGTCAAAGACAGGTTTTATTCCAGCTACAATTCCCACTGTCTTTAAACAGTTGCGTGAAAAAGGAATTTTAACAGGAATTGCCTCTGGTCGTGGCATTTTTGGTGTTGTTCCAGAGATTCGTGAGCTCAAGCCGGACTTTTTTGTAACCCTAAATGGGGCCTATATTGAAGATAAAAAAGGCCAGGTCATTTATCAGCATCAGATTGACAAGTCAGATGTTGAGGAGTACATTTCTTGGACAAAGGAAGAGGAAATTGAGTACGGCTTGGTTGGTAGTCATGACGCCAAACTCTCCACGCGAACAGAACTAATCAGTGAGGCTATTGATCCGATTTATCCAAACTTGGATGTGGATCCAGATTTTCATGAAAAAGCGGACATTTACCAGATGTGGACCTTTGAGGAAAAAGGGGACAACTTGCGGTTACCAGATAGCCTCTCTGGTAAACTTCGCATGGTGCGTTGGCATGAACATTCATCTGATATCGTGGCTATTTCAGGTTCAAAAGCCACAGGTGTAGCCAAGGTGGTGGAGCATTTAGGCTTGAAACCAGAGAATGTCATGGTCTTTGGAGACGGTCTCAATGACTTGGAACTCTTTGATTATGCTGGAATCAGTATTGCTATGGGAGTTTCCCATGAAAAAATCAAAGAAAAAGCAGATTATATTACAAAAACAGTAGAAGAAGATGGCATTTTTGATGCCTTAGAAGGATTTGGTATGGTAGAAAAAGAATTGCATTTCCCACAAGTAGACATTGAAACAGTAGAAGGTCCGTTGGCAACTATTAAGACAAATTACGGAGACTTGCGTATCAAGCTCTTCCCTGAACATGCTCCCAAAACAGTAGCCAACTTTGTTGCTCTGTCAAAAGATGGTTACTATGATGGTGTAATTTTCCACCGAATTATCAAGGACTTTATGATCCAAGGTGGAGACCCAACTGGTACTGGTATGGGGGGAGAGTCAATCTACGGTGACTCTTTTGAAGATGAATTTTCTGAAGAGCTCTACAATATCCGTGGTGCCCTTTCTATGGCCAATGCTGGTCCAAATACCAATGGTAGCCAGTTCTTTATCGTGCAAAACCAACACTTGCCATACTCTAAGAAAGAGATTGCGCGTGGTGGTTGGCCAGAACCAATCGCTGAGATTTATGCAGAGCAAGGTGGAACTCCTCACCTTGACCGTCGTCATACTGTTTTTGGGCAATTGGTAGACGCAGAATCTTTTGCTGTCTTAGATACCATTGCAGCTGTTGAGACTGGTGCAATGGACAAGCCAGTTGAAGATGTGGTTATTGAAACGATTGAAATTGAGGACTAGGATGAAAATTGGTGATAAGCTAAACGGGCGTATTACAGGAATTCAGCCCTATGGTGCCTTTGTTGAGTTAGAGACAGGGGTGACAGGGCTGATTCACATCTCGGAGATTCGGACGGGATTTATTGAAAATATCTATGACATTTTAAAAATTGGTGATGAGGTTCAAGTACAGGTGGTGGATTTTGACGAATACACGGGAAAAGCCAGTCTTTCTATCCGTACTTTGGAGGAAGAAAAACATCAATTGCCAAGACGGAGACGTTTTTCAAATGATCGGATCAAGCACGGTTTTGCACCACTTGCTCGAATGATGCCTGTTTGGACGCGTGAAGCATTAGAGCATTTAAAAAAGAAGCCGTAAATACGATTATCTAAATCATTTGTGCTATTAACATAATTTGATATAATAAAAGTATGAAAGAAGAACAATTATTAAAATCAGGAGAGCGAATCAACCAGCTCTTTTCGACAGATATCAAGATCATTCAAAATAGAGAGGTGTTTAGCTATTCGGTGGATAGTGTTCTCTTATCACGCTTTCCTCGCTTTCCTAAAAATGGCTTAATTGTGGACTTTTGTGCTGGAAATGGTGCAGTGGGACTTTTTGCAAGTAGTCGTACCAAGGCAAAAATTCTCTCTGTAGAAATTCAGGAGCGCTTGGCGGATATGGCAGAGCGTTCGGTTCAGTTGAATGGCTTGGAAGAGCAGATGCAGGTTATTTGCGATGATTTGAAAAATATGCCTGCCCACATTCAGGGAAGTAAGGTGGATATGATTTTGTGTAATCCGCCTTATTTTAAGGTGGATCCGCATTCTAATCTGAACGAGAGTGAGCACTACCTTCTGGCCAGACACGAAATTACGACTAACCTAGAAGAAATCTGCCGTAGTGCTCAGAGTATTCTCAAGTCTAATGGCCGTTTGGCCATGGTTCATCGTCCAGATCGGCTCTTGGATATCTTAGACATGCTTCAACGCCATAATTTGGCACCCAAGCGCCTGCAATTTGTCTATCCTAAACGTGAGAAGGAGGCCAATATGCTCTTAATCGAAGCTATCAAGGATGGATCGACCAGTGGCTTTAAGGTCTTGCCACCACTCATCGTTCACAATGATGATGGTTCTTATACACCAGAAATTCAAGAGATTTACTATGGATCATAAGGCCTATATGTATGTGGTGGAGTGCCGCGACGGTTCTTACTATACGGGCTATACAACGGATGTGAAGAGGCGCCTTGCCGTTCATAATAGTGGTAAGGGAGCCAAGTATACCCGAGCTCGCTTGCCAGTCAAACTCATCTATGTAGAGGGTTTTGCCAGTAAGGAAGAAGCCATGTCTGCCGAAGCTCTCCTCAAACGAAAGAAACGTCCACAGAAAGAACGATTTTTATCCGAAAATCAAGAGAAAAATCTAGTCAACCATATTGATGTCTAACGAGGAGTCCTTTGGCTCCTCTTACTTTTGTCAAAAGAGGAAAAAAGTGCTACAATAAGATGAATAAATTTAAAGAGGTATTATCATGTCTAAGATTCTAGTATTTGGTCACCAAAATCCAGACTCAGATGCCATCGGGTCATCTGTAGCCTTTGCTTACCTTGCAAAAGAGGCTTATGGATTGGACACAGAAGCTGTAGCACTTGGAACTCCTAATGAAGAAACAGCTTTTGTTTTGAACTATTTTGGTGTAGAAGCACCACGCGTCATCACATCTGCTAAAGCAGAAGGTGCAGAGCAAGTCATCTTGACTGACCACAATGAATTCCAACAATCAGTGTCAGATATTGCTGAAGTAGAAGTTTACGGAGTTGTGGATCACCACCGTGTGGCTAATTTTGAAACTGCCAGCCCACTTTACATGCGTTTGGAACCAGTTGGATCAGCGTCTTCTATCGTTTATCGCATGTTCAAAGAGCATGGTGTAGCTGTTCCTAAAGAAATCGCAGGTTTGATGCTTTCAGGTTTGATTTCAGATACTCTTCTTTTGAAATCTCCAACAACTCACCCATCTGATAAAGTGATTGCGCCTGAATTGGCTGAATTAGCTGGTGTCAACTTGGAAGAGTACGGTCTTGCTATGCTGAAAGCTGGTACAAACTTGGCTAGTAAATCTGCTGAAGAATTGATTGACATCGATGCTAAGACCTTTGAACTCAACGGAAATAAGGTTCGTGTTGCCCAAGTCAATACAGTTGATATTGCTGAAGTCTTGGAACGTCAAGCTGAAATCGAAGCAGCAATGCAAGCAGCTAATGCAGCAAACGGCTACTCAGATTTTGTTTTGATGATTACAGACATCGTCAACTCAAACTCAGAAATTTTGGCTCTTGGGTCAAACATGGACAAGGTCGAAGCAGCTTTCAACTTCAAACTTGAAAACAACCACGCTTTCCTTCCAGGTGCTGTTTCACGTAAGAAACAAGTGGTGCCTCAGTTGACTGAAAGCTTTAATGGGTAATTCTTAAGGAATATTTGGAACTGTTAATTTGACTATTCATAGAAGGTGATAGCATGATGCGATTGATTGAAGGACTGCGCTTTTTGGTTGAGGTTGTCGCAATACTTGGTCTTTTCTCCGTGTCTGTGATACAAATTTCTTGGCAGGAAAAATTCCTATTTTTTCTTCTAGCAGTTCTATTAATCTTATTTTGGGCGCGATATATGGCACCAAAATCTCCACATGCTTTTAAAAAATGGCACCGCCTCGTTGCAGAGACATCGATTTTTATTTTGGTTAGTGGTAGTTTTTGGTATTTGTATGGATTGCAAATAGGGATCCTCTACTTAGCCCTGTCTTTTGGAAGTTTGGTGCTACTTTATTATTTTCAGCTAGAGTGATTCTTAGAAT
Organism: Streptococcus sp. CF8-6; assembly: GCF_024295845.1. NCBI lineage: Bacteria > Bacillati > Bacillota > Bacilli > Lactobacillales > Streptococcaceae > Streptococcus > Streptococcus sp. CF8-6. The sequence goes on from NZ_JANCOF010000004.1 coordinate 191,928, forward strand.
ATAGTTAATGAATTATTTTAATGGTAATCATTTGACTAGAGATTGACACGAGAAAACGATGTTTTCCATATAACTAAAGGGGTTTCGGCTCCTTTTTTTCTAGGAGAGAAAGATGTTAGAAAATGGTGATTTGATCTTTGTGAAGGATCTTTCAGATATGGGGCAGGCCATCCAGGCTTCGACCGGGAACTATAGTCATGTAGCCATCTTTTTGGACGGTTTGATCTATCATGCTAGTGGGCAAGCAGGGGTCATCTGCCAAGAACTAGATGAATTTTTTGAACGAACTCATCTCTATGACCTTTATGTCTATCCAGAGCTGGAAGCTGACTTGGTAAAAGAGAGAGCTAGCAAACATTTAGGTGCACCCTATAATGCCTCTTTTTATCCAGATGGGTCTGGTTTTTACTGCTCCCAGTATATCGTGGAAATTCTTCCTATTTTTGGGACTATTCCGATGCAATTTGGGGATGGGGAGCAGGAGATTAGCGATTTCTGGAGGGACTATTACAGGAAACTCGAACTTCCTGTGCCTCTGAATCAACTAGGGACCAATCCCAGTCAGTTGGCAGCATCTCCTCTTTTAGAATGTAAAGAAAGGAATCTTCATGATTCAGATTTTTAATCCCTCTCGTTTGACTCGGCAGCCATTTTTTATAGATTTGGTGGACTATCTGGACCAGCATAACGATGTGATCCTTCGAGAAATCAAGGCCCAGTTTCCAGATGTAGCAGTTGATAAACTCATGGAAGAGTATATTAAGGTCGGTTTGATCCGAAGGGAAAACAAACGCTATTTTCTCAATCTCCCTTTTTTAGAATCTACGGATAATTTAGCCCTTGACCAAGAAATTTTTATCAGAGAGGACAGTTCAGTTTATCATGCTCTGTTGGAGCAGAGGTTTGAGACAGAATTGCGCAATCAAACTAATGCAGCTATTTTAGTTGAAAAGACCGACTTTGCGCGAACAAAAATGACCCTATCCAACTATTTCTACAAGGTCAAGCACCAATATCCTTTGACAGAAAAACAGCAGGAACTCTATGCCATTTTGGGAGATGTCAATCCTGAGTATGCTCTCAAATATATGACGACATTTTTGCTCAAGTTCCTCAAAAAGGACCAGCTCATGCAGAAACGGCGTGATATCTTCGTTGAGAGTTTAGTCGTCTTGGGCTATATTGTTCAAAATGAAGCTGGAAAGTATGAGTTGGTTGTTGATTTCGACAAGGAACGCTTGTCTTTCTATTTGTCTTAATTGTTTGCTTTTGAGCAGATTATTTGACTTTGCTAAAGAATAAGCATAAACTAAATGTAAGCGATAACGTTTATCGTATTAAAAGCAAAGGAGACAGAGATATGTCACTTGAAAATAAATTGGATCAAGCAACTGGTGCTATCAAAGAAGGATTTGGTAAAGTTACTGGCGATAGCAAGACAGAAGCAGAAGGTACTGTAGAAAAAACAGTTGCCAAAGCAAAAGAAGTTGTTGAAGATGCTAAAGGTGCTGTAGAAGGTGCCGTTGAAGGTCTTAAAAATTCATTTAAGAAAGAAGACTAAAAAAATCAAGGGAATGTTTCCCTTGATTTTTTTATAGATAACGTTCTGCGATAGCTGCGTCTCCAGGATAGTCTTCTTTCTTTCCTTGGACGATTTGGTAACAATCAGCTCCCTTACCAGCAATAATCACGGCATCTAGTTCTTGATTTGTGATGGCCATCGCTGCCTTGATGGCTTCTTCACGATCGGCAATCTTTTCAACAGGATGATTGATGTAGCTGCTGATTTCTTCAGCAATGGCCATTGGATCTTCATAGTTGGGATCATCAGCGGTGAGAAAGACTTGAATCTCAGGATGTTGATTGAGAAGGATTCCAAAGTCTTTGCGACGACTTTCACCCTTGTTTCCAGTCGAACCGAGAACCAGAGCAATCTTTCCAGTTTGATGGGTTTCAACAACAGAAATAAGTTTTTTCAGACTGTCACCATTGTGGGCGTAGTCGATGAAGACCTTGGCACCATTTTTTTGAGTGAGAACTTCCATACGTCCAGGAACGCGGGTTGCAGCGATTCCTTTTTTGATATCTTCCAGACTAGCGCCTAGACGGAGGCAGGCAAGTCCTGCAGCGACTGCATTTTCTTGATTGAAGTGACCTATGAGTTGGATATCATAATCACCAGCGAGTTTACCTGTAGCTGAAAAGCTAAATGCTTTGGAATTCTCGATTTGGTTGCTCGACTGACTACCGTAGAAATCATGCTCTTGATGTTCAACTTGTTCTTTCAGTACAGAAAAGTGATCCATATCGCTGTTAATGACAACTGCTCGGCTATTTTCCATCAAGAGACGTTTGTGGTAGAAATAATCTTCAAAGCTTGGATGTTCAATTGGTCCGATATGGTCAGGAGTGATGTTAAGAAAGACACCTACATCAAAGGTCAGACCATATACTCGATGAACAAGATAGGCTTGGCTAGAAACTTCCATTACAAGATGGGTTCGACCATTCTGAACAGCCTGAGCCATCATGTCGAAAAGATCGATATTTTCAGGTGTCGAGAAGGAAGATTTAAAGAAGGTCTCGCCATCCAGAGTTGTGTTCATAGTTGACAAGAGAGCTGTTGGGTAGCGTTGAGATAGGATGTGGTAAGCAAAGTACGCTGCTGTTGTCTTTCCTTTTGTCCCTGTGAAAGCGAGAATTTTGAGTTTCTCTTGTGGATTGCCATAGAATTCCATAGCAATCAAACTCATGGCTTTTTTGATATCGTTCACAATGATGACGGGGATACCGACCTCGTAGTCCTTTTCTGCGACATACCAAGCTAAGCCCTGACTTATAGCGGATAGGAGGTATTCTTTTTTAAAGGCAGCACCTTTTGCAAAAAAAAGAGTCCCTTCTTTTACTTTCCTGCTGTCGTAACTGATACTATCAAAAACAACTTCACTGTAGTTGTAGTGGTAATGACCTTGGTCAATAATCTCACGAAAAAGGCCATCTTTCTTTAAAATATCTAATACGGTTTCAATCTTAATCATACTTTCTATTATAAACTTCAAGCCCGAATTTTACAAGTAACAAGGAAAAGTTTATAATGGAAGATAAGGAACTTTTCCTAGTTATCAAAATTGAATGAGGAAGCTATGTCTAACGAAAACAATCACCAGCAAGCCCAGATGTTGCGAGGGACTGCTTGGCTAACAGCTAGTAACTTTATTAGTCGCCTCCTTGGTGCTATCTATATTATTCCCTGGTATATCTGGATGGGGACTTATGCCGCTAAGGCAAATGGACTCTTTACTATGGGCTACAATATTTATGCTTGGTTCTTGCTGATTTCAACAGCGGGTATCCCAGTTGCGGTCGCTAAACAAGTAGCTAAATACAATACCATGCGAGAAGAAGAACACAGCTTTGCCTTGATTCGGAGTTTCCTAGGCTTTATGACTGGCTTGGGACTGGTCTTTGCCTTGGTCTTGTATCTCTTTTCTCCCTGGTTAGCAGATTTATCAGGTGTGGGGAAAGATTTGATACCTATCATGCAGAGTTTGGCGTGGGCGGTCTTGATTTTCCCGTCAATGAGCGTCATCCGAGGCTTCTTCCAAGGGATGAATAACCTGAAACCTTATGCCATGAGTCAAATCGCCGAGCAGGTGATCCGTGTTATCTGGATGTTGTTGGCAACCTTCTTCATTATGAAGATGGGTTCTGGTGACTACTTATCAGCCGTTACTCAGTCAACCTTTGCAGCCTTTGTGGGGATGGTGGCAAGTTTTGCAGTTTTGATTTATTTCCTTGCCCAAGAAGGTTTGCTTAAAAGAGTCTTTGAAACACGGGATAAAATCAATAGTAAGCGACTCTTAGTCGATACCATCAAGGAAGCCATTCCCTTTATCCTGACAGGATCAGCCATTCAACTCTTCCAAATCTTAGACCAGATGACCTTTATCAATAGTATGAAGTGGTTTACCAACTACAGCAATGAAGACTTGGTTGTCATGTTTTCTTATTTTTCAGCCAATCCTAATAAAATTACTATGATTTTAATCTCTGTGGGGGTTTCAATTGGGAGTGTCGGTTTGCCATTGTTGACGGAAAACTATGTAAAAGGTGACTTGCAGGCAGCGGCTCGCCTAGTCCAAGATAGCCTCACCATGCTTTTCTTATTTCTACTGCCGGCAACGGTTGGAGTGGTCATGGTAGGGGAGCCTCTTTATACAGTCTTTTACGGTAAGCCAGATAGTCTGGCCATGGGCTTATTTGTCTTTGCAGTTTTGCAGTCTACTATCCTAGGCTTGTATATGGTCTTGTCTCCTATGCTTCAGGCCATGTTCCGCAACCGCAAGGCAGTTCTTTATTTTGTCTATGGTTCCATTGCTAAGATCGTCTTGCAATTGCCAACCATTGCTATTTTCCACAGCTACGGTCCCTTGATTTCAACGACTATCGGTTTGATTATTCCGAATGTCCTGATGTACCGAGACATCTGCCAGGTAACGGGTGCTCGTCGAAAGATTATATTGAAGCGAACCATTTTGATTACCATCTTGACCCTCGTCATGTTTATCCTAGTTGGCTTCTTTCAGTGGCTACTCGGTTTTGTCTTCCAGCCAAGTGGACGTTTCTGGAGTTTCCTTTATGTGGCTCTCATCGGGGGACTTGGGGGAGGTCTTTATGGTTTGATGAGCCTACGAACTCGACTCTTAGACAAGATAATCGGCAAAGCTCAAGCAGACAGACTACGTACACGACTGAAAATCTCGTAAAAAGATTTATAAATAAAAGTAATAAATTTAACCTTTCTTTAACAGAAAGGTTTTTATTCTACATTTTTCTTAAAAAAAGAGAACTTTTTCTAAAATTAAGAGCAAAAAATATGCTTTTTTAAGTTTTTCTTCAGAAATTACTTGACTAAATAAAACCAAAGCTGTATAATAAGACAAAACTTTTAAACAGGAGGTTCTGGAAATGAAAAAGTCTAAGGCCAAGTATCTGACACTTGCAAGTGTCGTGTTAAGCGCTGGTATTCTACTGAGCGCATGTGGAAATTCAAGTAGCGCTACTAAAACATATAACTATGTTTATTCGAGCGATCCATCCAGTTTGAACTATCTCGCAGAAAACCGTGCAACAACCAACGACATCGTGACCAATTTGGTGGATGGGTTAATGGAAAATGACCAATATGGTAACTATGTTCCATCATTGGCAGAAGATTGGACTGTTTCTCAGGACGGTTTGACCTATACCTACAAATTGCGTAAGGATGCAAAATGGTATACTTATGAGGGTGAAGAATACGCCCCTGTAACGGCCCAAGACTTTGTGACAGGTTTGAAATATGCTGCTGATAAAAAATCCGAAGCCTTGTACCTGGTTCAAGACTCTGTAGCAGGTTTGGATGACTATATCAACGGGAAAACAACTGACTTTTCAACAGTCGGTGTTAAGGCGATTGACGACCAAACAGTTCAGTATACTTTGACACGTCCAGAACCTTATTGGAATTCTAAAACAACTTCAACCATTCTCTTCCCTGTCAATGCAGACTTCCTAAAATCAAAAGGGGATGATTTTGGTAAGGTAGATCCTTCTAGCATTTTGTATAGTGGACCTTTCTTGATGAAATCGTTTGTTTCAAAATCTGTTATCGAATACAAGAAAAATCCAAATTACTGGGACGCTAAAAATGTCTTTGTGGATGATGTGAAATTGACTTACTATGACGGTAGTGACCAGGATGCCCTAGCTCGTAACTTCGTAGAAGGAGTCTACAGCTACGCACGTCTCTATCCAAATAGCTCAAGCTTTGAAGGAATTAAAGAGAAGAACAAGGATAACATCATCTATAGTATGCAAAATGCAACTTCTTATTACTTGAACTTCAACTTGGACAGAAAATCTTATAACTTCACGTCTAAATCCTCAGATATCGAAAAGAAATCTACCCAGGAAGCAGTTCTGAATAAAAACTTCCGTCAAGCCTTCAACTATGCTTACAACCGTACAGCCTATGGAGCTCAATCTCAAGGGGAAGATGGAGCAACGAAGATTATTCGTAACCTAGTGGTACCTCCTACGTTTGTAAGTATCAACGGAAAAGACTTTGGCGATGTTGTTTCAGAAAAGATGGTCAACTATGGCCAAGAATGGCAAGGAATCAACTTTGCAGATGCGCAAGACCCATACTACAATCCTGACAAGGCTAAAGCTAAATTTGCAGAAGCTAAGAAAGAATTGGAAGCTAAGGGTGTGCAATTCCCAATCCACTTGGATGTATCTGTGGACCAATCAGCTAAAAAAGGCGTACTTGAAGCAAGCTCTTTGAAACAATCCATCGAATCTGTTCTAGGAGCTGAGAATGTGGTTATTGATATCCAACAGTTATCAACAGATGACTACGATAATTCTAGCTACCTCGCTCAAACCGCAGCTCAAAAAGACTTTGATATCTATAATGGCGGTTGGAGTGCTGACTACTTGGATCCATCAAGTTATCTAGATATCCTAAATGTCAATAACGGTGGTATGTTGCAAAACCTTGGTTTAGAGCCAGGTGAAGTCAATGACAAGGCCAAGGCAGTTGGTCTGGATACTTACACTCAAATGTTAGAAGAAGCGAACAAGGAGCAAGATCCAGCAAAACGTTATGAAAAATATGCTGAAATTCAAGCTTGGCTCGTTGATAGCGCCCTTGCAATTCCAAACGTTTCCCAAGGTGGAACACCTGGCTTGAGAAAGACAGTTCCATTCTCAGCGCCATTCTCACAAGCTGGAAATAAGGGTGTCGAATCATACAAATATCTCAAGTTGCAAGATAAGACTGTAACGACTGATGAGTATGAAAAAGCTAAAGAAAAATGGCTAAAAGAAAAAGAAGAATCAAATAAAAAAGCCCAAGAAGAACTGGCAAAACACGTTAAATAACCAGTCTATTCAACAGGAAAAACGATAGTTTCTCAAGGAACTATCGTTTTTATATAGTTTGAAACTATAACTAGCTCTTGAAAACAAGAAAATGAGTTAGTAAAAATAAGTGGTACAATAGTTACTATAGATTTGGAGGTATTGTATGAGCAAAGAACTACACATCAACACAATTTTGGCCCAGGCGGGAATCAAGTCAGATGAGGCTACAGGTGCCTTGGTAACACCGCTTCATTTTTCAACCACTTATCAGCATCCGGAGTTCGGTCAGTCTACGGGATTTGACTATACCCGTACTAAAAACCCAACTCGTAGTAAGGCGGAGGAGGTTTTGGCGGCTATTGAATCAGCGGACTATGCCCTAGCAACGAGCTCAGGAATGGCTGCGATTGTACTGGCCTTTAGTGTTTTTCCAGTAGGAAGTAAAGTCTTGGCTGTACGCGATCTGTATGGGGGTTCTTTCCGTTGGTTCAATCAAGTCGAGCAAGAAGGCCGTTTCCATTTTACCTATGCCAATACAGAAGAAGAGCTTGTCGCTGAGTTAGAGAAAGATGTGGATGTTCTCTATATTGAAACACCAACCAATCCCTTGATGTTGGAATTTGATATTGCCAAACTAGCCAAACTAGCTCATGCCAAGGGTGCCAAGGTAGTGGTGGACAATACCTTCTACAGTCCGATTTACCAACGTCCGATTGAAGATGGTGCGGATATCGTTCTTCATTCTGCCACCAAGTATCTAGCAGGGCACAATGATGTCTTAGCTGGGGTGGTTGTGACTAATAGTTTAGAACTATATGAACAACTTTTCTATAATCTCAATACGACAGGTGCGGTCTTGTCACCATTTGATAGTTATCAGTTGATTCGTGGTCTTAAAACTCTGCCTCTTCGTATGGAGCGTTCTACAGCCAATGCCCAAGAAGTGGTTGCCTTTTTGAAGGATTCACCTGCTGTCAAGGAAGTGCTCTATACTGGACGTGGGGGTATGATTTCCTTTAAAGTAGTGGATGAAAAACGTATTCCTCATATTTTAAATAGCCTCAAGGTCTTTTCATTTGCGGAAAGTTTGGGTGGAGTAGAGAGTCTGATCACCTATCCGACGACTCAAACCCATGCGGATATTCCAGCAGAAGTGCGCAATTCCTATGGCTTAACAGATGACCTCTTGCGCTTGTCAATTGGGATTGAAGATGCTAGAGATTTGATTGCGGACTTGCGCCAAGCTTTGGAAGGATAAGATAGATATGGGAAAATATGATTTTACAAGCCTGCCCAATCGTTTTGGGCACCATACCTATAAATGGAAAGAAGCAGAAGCTGACCGAGAAGTTCTACCAGCCTGGATAGCAGATATGGACTTTGTGGTTTTGCCTGAGGTTCGACAAGCTGTACAAGCCTACGCAGATCAGTTGGTCTATGGCTATACTTATGCTAGTGATGCTTTGATTGAGTCGGTTCAGGACTGGGAAGCCAGTCAACACGGCTATCGCTTTGACAAGGATGCCCTCGTCTTTATCGAGGGAGTGGTACCAGCTATTTCAACAGCCATTCAAGCCTTTACAAAAGAAGGAGAGGCTGTTCTGATTAACACACCGGTCTATCCACCTTTTGCACGCAGTGTCAAACTGAACAATCGCAGATTGATTACCAATTCTTTGGTGGAAGAGGATGGGCTGTTTGAGATTGACTTTGACCAGTTGGAGAAGCAATTGGTGGAAGAGGATGTGAAGCTTTATATCCTCTGCAATCCTCATAATCCTGGGGGCCGTGTTTGGGAAAAGGAAGTGTTAGAAAAGATTGGTCATCTCTGCCAAAAACATGGTGTTTTGTTGGTTTCAGATGAGATTCACCAAGATTTGGCTCTCTTTGGTCACAAACACCAGTCATTCAATACCATTGATCCCGCCTTTAAAGACTTTGCTCTTATCTTGAGTAGTGCCACTAAGACCTTTAATATTGCTGGGACCAAGAATTCCTATGCAGTTATTGAAAATCCAAAGCTTCGTGTGGCTTTCCAAAAACGCCAGTTGGCCAATAACCAACATGAAATCTCAGGATTGGGGTATTTGGCGACAGAAGCTGCCTACCGTTATGGCAAGGACTGGTTAGGAGAGTTGAAAGAAGTCATTGAGGACCACATTTACTATGTAGTGGATGTTTTGGGCAACGAAACCAAGATTAAGGTCATGAAACCGCAAGGTACCTACTTGATCTGGCTTGATTTTTCAGCCTATGACCTAACGGATGACCGCTTGCAAGAGCTTTTGAAGAATGAAGCCAAGGTTATCTTGAATCGAGGTTTGGACTTTGGAGAGGAGGGAACTCTTCATGCCCGCCTCAATGTGGCTATGCCGAAGTCAGTACTGGAAGAGGTTTGCCAACGCATCGTGACCACTTTTGCTACACTTTAAAAATCGAGCCTTCTAGGAGAAAAGTCTTCCTAGAAGGCTATTTTCGTAGGGGAAAATGTGGTATAATGAAAAGATAAGATAAAGGGGTAACTATGGCTAAATTGATTCCGGGAAAGTTGCGCATGGAGGGGGTTGCACTCTATGAAACAGGCAACATTGAGATAATCAAGGAAAAAGGGAATCGCCTCTATACTCGTGTGGCGGGAGAAGACTTGCGCTACAGTTTAGAGGATGATCTGGTTTTTTGTGCTTGCGATTTTTTCCAAAAAAGAAGTTACTGTGTTCACCTCGCAGCGCTCGAGCATTATCTGAAGAATGATGAAGAAGGCCAGGTGATTTTACGAGCCTTAGAAAAAGGACATGAAGAGCAAGAAGAGGTCGAAACCAAGGTTAGTTTTGGCGGTAGTTTTTTGGAGTGTATCCAACCTCAGAAGAGAGAGAAAATCTACACTTTGTCGTCTCAAGGCCAGGTGGAAGCTGGAACCAATCGCCTCCTTTGGACTCTCCGAATCGGTTTAGCTGATAGTCAAAAATATTATGTCATTCGTGACATCCCTCTCTTTTTGAAGGTCTTAGTCCATCGAAAGCCATATATGATTGGGAAGCACTATGAAAATGACTTGTCTTGGGATGCTTTTGATACAGCTAGTCAAGAAGTTCTTACTTTTTTATGTGGCTTAATTGAGGAGGGACTGAGTCAAGACCTCTTTTTCCCCAATCAAGGTCGTCACCTCTTTTTCCCTCTGACCTTTTTTGAGCAGGGAGTGGAGTTGCTGATGAACTTGGAAGATTTTCATTTCGAACATCAGATTACTAGTTATGAAAATCTTCTCTTTCATGATTTAGATCCAGATGCAGAGATTTTCTCTTTTTCCGTGCAGGAGTATCCCGATTATTTTGAGATGGAAATTTCTGAGACTGACCGAGTTAACGTATTCTATGGGGGAGCGGTTCTCTTTCGTAAGGGGAATCTTTATCTCTTAAATCCTAAACAAATCAGCCTCCTAAAGGAAATAAAGGATCTCCCTCAGGAGGAAAGAGGGAGAAAATGCCTCCAGTTTGACAACAGTGATCGTGATCGTCTGGCCGCCTGTCTTCCTTTATTTGGACAGCTGGGTATAGTTTCTGCTCCTGAGCGCTTGCAAATCAGCCCCTTTTCACCAATCTTTTACTTTGATAGGGAGGATGACGGCAGCATCCGTTTGGATATCCAATTTGACTATGGAGATGTTAAGGTGACTAGTCGTCAACAGCTGGAACAATTACCTTTTTCAAGTGATGCTGTCTTGGAAAACCAACTATTTCAAGTCTGTTTAGGGGCTGGTTTTGAGGCTGATTTTCAGTCTTGGAGACAGGCTTTGAAGCCAGAGGCAGTTTATTCTTTCTTTCACCGTACGATTCCAGCTTTTGAGAAGTTGGGTCAGGTTTTCTTGTCTGATGAGATGAATCAGCTCTACAGTGTCCAAGCTCCTCAGGTTCAGATTGAGTCCAAGGGAGGACTGTTGGAGATTCAGTTTGATTTCCAAGGGATTGCCCAAGAAGAGATTGATCAAGCTCTTAAAGCCCTGACCAGCAATCAGGATTTCTATATCAGTTCTTCTGACCAAGTGTACTTTTTTGATGAGGAAACCAAGCAGATTCGTCAAAATTTGCAGGAACTGGGGGTTGAGCTAAAAGATGGTTCTTTTCAGGCTCGGAAATCCCTAGCTTACAGTTTGTCTCAGTTGTTTGAAGGTCGAGACAGGATCTCCTTCTCGGAAGAATTTCAGCATTTAGCTCATGATTTGACCCATCCAGAGGACTTTCCTTTGGGAGATATACGGGTGCAGGCGAGTTTGAGAGACTATCAGGAAAAGGGTGTCCGTTGGCTCCAGATGCTTCATCACTATGGCTTTGGTGGCATCCTAGCCGATGATATGGGACTGGGAAAAACACTGCAAACTATTGCTTTTTTGACCAGTCAGGTGACAGAAGATAGTCGGGTCTTGATTTTGGCTCCGTCAGGTTTGATCTATAATTGGGCAGATGAATTCAGGAAATTTGCCCCACAATTGGATTTGGCTGTCGTTCATGGTTTGAAAGCGAATCGAGAAGCAATTCTTTCTGAAAATCACCAAATCTATGTGACTAGCTATGCCACCTTTCGTCAAGACAGCGAGCTTTATCAAGAGATGGCTTTTGATTTTCTCTTCTTAGATGAAGCCCAGGTCATGAAAAATGCCCAGACCAAGATTGCTCAGAGTTTGCGCCAGTTTGTGGTGCCAGCAGTTTTTGCTTTGTCAGGTACGCCTATCGAAAACCATTTAGGAGAGTTGTGGTCTATCTTTCAAATTGTCCTTCCGGGGCTCTTACCAAGTAAAAAGGAGTTTATGAAATTACCGGCTGACCGAGTCGCGCAGTTTATCAAGCCTTTCGTCATGAGGCGTAAGAAAGAAGAAGTCCTTACAGAACTACCTGACCTGATCGAAGTCGTCTATAAAAATGAACTGGAAGACCAGCAGAAGGCCATCTATCTCGCCCAGTTGCAACAGATGCGAGACCGCCTAGCGCAAGTGACAGATCAAGAATTCCAGAGAAGTCGGGTAGAAATCTTATCTGGCCTCATGCGATTGCGCCAGATTTGCGATACGCCAGCTCTCTTCATGGACGATTACCAAGGAGCCAGTGGTAAACTCGATAGTCTCCGAGATTTATTGCTACAAGTGGCAGATGGTGGCCATCGGGTCTTGATTTTCTCCCAGTTCAAAGGAATGTTGGAAAGAATCGAGCAAGAACTCCCAGACTTGGACTTGACTTCTTTCAAAATCACAGGCTCAACTCCTGCTCAAGACAGACAGGAGATGACTAAGGCCTTTAACCAAGGGGAGAGAGATGCCTTTCTCATCTCCCTTAAGGCGGGTGGTGTTGGTCTCAATTTAACGGGAGCTGATACGGTTATTTTGGTTGACCTCTGGTGGAATCCCGCTGTCGAAGCTCAGGCTATCGGACGAGCCCACCGCATGGGGCAGGAGCAGATGGTCGAGGTCTATCGTTTGATTACTAAGGGAACCATTGAAGAAAAAATCCAGGAGCTTCAAGAACAAAAGAAACATTTGGTTTCCCAAGTTTTAGATGGTACGGAGTCGCGTGCGAGTCTCAGTCTGGCAGAAATTCGTGAAATTTTGGGAATTTCTGAAGCCAGCACTTGAAAAATCAAGACAATACGCTATAATGAAGTGTTGAAAGGAAATACAAAATGAAACAAGATCGATTTCCATTGGTGTCAGATGATGAGATCATGCTGACCAAAATGCCAGTCATGGACTTGTACGATGAGTCAGACTTTATTAGCAATATCAAAGGTGATTACCGCGATAAGAACTATTTGGATTGGTCTCCTATCAATGAGGAAGAAACTGTAGTTTCTCCAGTGGTTAATAAGGAGTCAAAGCCAAGTCCAGAACCTAAAAAAGTTGAAAAAACCTATGCTGAATTGGCTCGAGAAGAGGCGCGTGCGGACTTGAAGAAGAAACGTTCAGCCAAGTATTTGACTCAGGATGTTAGTCATACTAGACGACACAATGGTTCAACACTTGTTCGTCAAGGAAACCAACCAACAGCACCATTTCAAAAGGAAAATCCAGGTGAGTTTGCCAAATTTAGTAAAAACTTGAGCCAGTCTCACTATATCTTAGCTGAGGAGGTTGGTCAAGTGGCGAATCCAACTCCGAAAAACCAAATGGAAAAAGCTAAAAAGAACAACTACGATTTTCTAAAGAAGAGTCAAATCTATAATAAAAAGAATAAGCAAACAGAACAGGAACGTCAGGTTGCCCAAGAGTTGAATCTGACAAGAATTACTGAGTAGGGGAGAAAAGCATGTCAAAAACATATCATTTTATTGGAATCAAGGGATCAGGGATGAGTGCCCTAGCTTTGATGTTGCACCAAATGGGACACAAGGTTCAAGGTTCAGACGTTGAAAAATACTACTTTACTCAACGTGGGCTAGAGCAGGCAGGAATTGCGATTCTTCCTTTTGATGAAAAGAACCTACAAGGTGATGTGGAGATTATCGCGGGGAATGCCTTCCGTCCAGATAACAACGTTGAAATCGCCTATGCAGATCAAAATGGTATCAGCTACAAACGTTACCATGAATTCCTAGGTAGCTTTATGCGCGACTTTGTCAGCATGGGAGTGGCAGGAGCTCATGGCAAAACTTCAACAACCGGTATGTTGTCACACGTCTTGTCTCACATCACAGATACCAGTTTCTTGATTGGTGACGGAACGGGTCGTGGTTCAGCCAATGCCAAATATTTTGTCTTTGAATCAGACGAATATGAGCGCCATTTCATGCCTTACCATCCAGAATACTCTATCATCACCAACATTGACTTTGACCATCCAGACTACTTTACAAGTCTAGAGGACGTTTTCAATGCCTTTAACGACTATGCCAAACAAATTACCAAAGGTTTGTTTGTATACGGTGAGGATGCTGAGTTGCGTAAGATCACTGCCAATGCGCCAATCTATTACTATGGGTTTGAAGCTGAGGGCAATGACTTTGTAGCTAGTGATCTTCTTCGTTCTACGACTGGTTCAACATTCACCGTTCACTTCCGTGGACAAGAGTTGGGTCAATTCCACATTCCAACCTTTGGTCGTCACAATATTATGAATGCGACAGCTGTTATTGGTCTTCTTTACACAGCTGGATTTGATTTGAACTTGGTCCGTGAACACTTGAAAACTTTTGCAGGTGTTAAGCGTCGTTTCACTGAAAAAATAGTCAATGATACAGTGATTATTGATGACTTTGCCCACCATCCAACAGAAATCATTGCAACCTTGGATGCGGCTCGTCAAAAATATCCAAGCAAGGAAATCGTAGCAATCTTCCAACCGCATACCTTTACAAGAACCATTGCCTTGTTGGACGAATTTGCCCATGCTTTGAACCAAGCGGATGCGGTTTACCTAGCACAAATTTATGGATCAGCTCGTGAAGTGGACCATGGTGATGTCAAAGTAGAAGACTTAGCCAATAAAATCAACAAGAAACACCAGGTTATCACTGTTGAGAATGTATCTCCACTCCTAGACCATGACAATGCTGTTTACGTCTTTATGGGTGCTGGAGACATCCAAACCTATGAATATTCATTTGAACGTCTCTTGTCTAACTTGACAAGCAACGTCCAATAAGGAAAACAGATGGAAATTCCAATTACTATAAGGCAAGCTACCTTATCAGATTTAGAAGAAATGTTGGCGATTGAAGAAGCCAATCCTTCGTTAGAAGAGGCACTTAGCCGTCAATCCTTAGAAGAGAGTATCCGCAAGACTGCGGGTACCTTTCTTGTAGCTGGGGATGAAAATCGGCTCCTAGGCTATGTTTTAGGAGAAGCTGAGTCTATTCATTCCAAATGGATAGAAATAAAATCCTTGACCATTCATCCTGACCATTGGGGACAGGGGCTGGGAACTCTTCTTCTTGCAGCCTTGAAACAGGTGACAGTCGAACTAGATTATCAAGGTATTCTTTTGCAGAGTCCTGATGAACTACTATCTTATTTTGAAATGAATGGTTTTGTTGAAGAAGAAGAAGTGACAGAGAATCATTATGGCAGTAGTTCTGAATGGTATCTGACTTGGGTCAATCCTTTTTATCAGGAGGAAATATGAAAATCAGACAAGCAAGATTTTCGGATTTAGATCGGATTATAGAGATAGAACTAGAGAATTTTTCCCTTGAAGAAGCCATTCCTCGTTCGGTCTTTGAGGCGCATTTGCGGGAAATTCAGACCAGTTTTCTCGTAGCTGAAAAAGAGGGGCGTATTCTTGGTTATATCGAAGGTCCAGTCGTCCCACACCGCTATCTAGATGATCAGTCCTTTACAGAAAAAATAAAAGACTATAGCCATCAACCTGGAGGTTATATTTCTGTGACTTGCCTATCGATTGCCAAGGAAGCACAAGCTTTGGGGGTAGGGAAAAGACTATTAAAGGCTCTGAAAGAAGTCGCTTTAGAACATGAACGAGAGGGCATTAACCTGACGTGTCATGATTACCTTATCTCCTATTACGAAAAGCACGGCTTTGTTAATGAGGGAATATCCCAGTCAAGCTTTGCTGGGGAAACATGGTATGATATGATCTGGCAGCCTGAAAATAAAGAAAACAGCTAGGGAATGCCCTAGTTGGTTGCTTTTCTGAGACTTTTAAGATATAATATTATGGATTGTCAACAAGGAGGTAATGCTTTTGACTGAAAAATCAAGAGAAGAAGAAAAATTAAGCTTTAAAGAGCAAATTCTACGTGATTTAGAAAGAGTAAAAGAACAAGATAGAAGAGAGAAAGAAGTAGAGATTCTAAATCTGACGGCTTCATCATCCCAAGCTAGTTCAGCAACTCCTTCAGATCTTGAACCAGAAACGTCAACAGAAGAGTTGATGGCTGATTCCCTATCTGTTGTCGATAAAATCCTAAAGAATGCACCAAGTGTTCCTCCACTTTCAAGTGCTAGAACTGATGAAATGGATGAACAAGAAGAGAAAGAGATTAGACAGCCAATCATCGACAAGATTGAGGTTGTAGAATCTGAAGAACCTCTAGTAGAGCCGATTCATCTGGCTGAAGAACCT
The DNA here is from genome assembly GCF_024295845.1 of Streptococcus sp. CF8-6. NCBI lineage: Bacteria > Bacillati > Bacillota > Bacilli > Lactobacillales > Streptococcaceae > Streptococcus > Streptococcus sp. CF8-6. The sequence continues at coordinate 207,902 of NZ_JANCOF010000004.1, forward strand.
GTAGTGGAACCTGTTCAGCCTAAGGTAGAACCAGTTGAGCTTAAACCCGAAGAAAAAGATTTTAACGATACTCCGACTAAGGTTGCCGTAACCTATAAAACAGAAGACAAGAAAGAGGAAATCACCCCAGGGATGCCTGAAAGAGTTGAGCCTGTTTCTACAGAATCTAGCAGTGGATTAGCTGATGCTCCGCGTCGTAGTCGTCGTCAAGGTGCAACACCAACTAAGAAAAAGAAAAAATCAAAAGCTAAAGGTTGCCTAGTAACAGTTCTAGTTCTCCTAGTACTCGTTGCAGTTGGTGGTTACTTTGGTTATGGTTACGTTCAAGATTCCTTGAAACCTGTGGACGCGAGCTCTAAGGACTACGTAACGGTTCAAATCCCAGACGGTGCAAATGTTCAAGAAATTGGAAGCACCTTGGAAAAATCTGGTTTGGTTAAACATGGACTTATCTTTAGTCTTTATGCTAAATATTATAGCCATGCTAACTTGAAGTCAGGTTATTACAACTTGAAGAAGAGTATGAGTACGGATGAGTTGATTCAAGAATTAGAAAAAGGTGGGACTCCTGAAGCTCAGGCACCTGTTCTTGCAAACTTGACAATTCCAGAAGGCTATACATTAGAGCAAATCGCTCAAACAGTAGGACAACTTCAAGGTGAATTTAAAGAACCTCTTACTGCGGATGCTTTCTTGGCAAAAGCTCAAGATGAGACCTTTATCTCACAATTAGTAGCCAAGTATCCAAACCTACTTGGAAGTCTTCCAACAAAAGACAGTGGCGTTCGTTATCGTCTTGAAGGTTACCTTTTCCCAGCAACCTATACGATCAAAGACGATACAACTGTTGAAAGTTTGATTGATGAGATGGTGGCTGCTATGGATAAGGCTATGTCACCATATTACGCTACGATCAAAGAAAAGAATCTGACAGTTAATGAATTGCTCAGCATTGCTTCTCTTGTCGAAAAAGAAGGTGCTAAGACCGAAGACCGCAAGAAAATCGCAGGTGTCTTCTATAACCGCTTGAATGTTGGTATGCCACTTCAAAGTAATATCGCTATCCTATATGCTCAAGGAAAACTTGGTCAAAAGATTAGTTTAGCAGATGACGCTGGAATTGATACAACGATTGATTCACCATACAATGTTTATACACACCTTGGCCTCATGCCTGGACCGGTTGATAGCCCAAGTTTGGATGCGATTGAAGCAAGTGTAAACCAAACAAAGAGTGAGTACTTGTACTTTGTAGCCAATGTTGAAGACGGTAAAGTATACTTTGCGACAACAAAAGAAGAACATGATCAAAACGTTGCAGAGCATATCAATAGTAAGTTACCTCAAGCAAGTAGTTCAAACTAAAATTATGTGGTTTTCCACATAATTTTGTTTTAAAAAAGTAAATAGAATAGAAAGTTAAAAAAATGGCAGAAAAAACTTACCCAATGACCCTTGAAGAAAAGGAAAAACTAGAAAAAGAATTAGAGGAGTTGAAACTCGTCCGTCGTCCCGAAGTCGTAGAGCGTATCAAGATTGCTCGTTCCTATGGAGACCTTTCAGAAAATAGTGAGTATGAAGCAGCGAAAGATGAACAAGCTTTTGTTGAAGGACAAATTTCAAGTCTAGAAACAAAAATTCGTTATGCTGAAATTGTTAATAGCGATGCAGTTGCCCAAGATGAGGTAGCAATCGGTAAAACAGTAACAATCCAAGAAGTCGGTGAAGACGAAGAAGAGGTCTACATCATCGTCGGTTCTGCAGGTGCAGATGCTTTTGCTGGTAAAGTATCAAATGAAAGTCCGATTGGCCGTGCTCTAATTGGCAAGAAGACTGGCGATACTGCAACGATTGAAACACCAGTTGGTAGCTATGATGTCAAAATCTTAAAGGTTGAAAAAACAGCCTAAATAGGATGAAAAAGGAGTAGTGAAGGCCTTGCCTTGCTCAACTCCTTTTTGGTTTTTTGGATAAAAAGGAGACTATATGAGTGAAAATAAGAAGAAAAACAAAATGGAGCGTGGTTTAACCAATCGCCATGTGCAGGTGATGGCTATTGCGGGAACAATCGGAACAGGACTTTTCTTAGGTGCTGGTCGCTCTATCAGCCTTACAGGACCTTCTATCATCCTGATTTATATGATTACAGGAGCCTTTATGTTTTTGATGATGAGGGCTGTTGGGGAGATGCTGTATCAGGATCCAGAACAACATACCTTTATCAACTTTATCACCCGTCATTTGGGGAAAGGTTGGGGATATTTCTCAGTTTGGTCTTATTGGTTGTCAGTTGTCTTTATCGGTATGGCAGAAATCACTGCCATCTCAGATTATGTTCGCTTCTGGTTTCCCACCTGGCCTAGCTGGATGATTCAACTTGTCTTTTTAACGATTTTGGCTTTGGTCAATCTGATTGCGGTTAAGCTCTTTGGAGAAGTCGAGTTTTGGTTTGCTATGGTCAAGATTGTGGCGATTTTAGCCATGATTGCCACTGGGGTCTTTATGGTTTTGACAGGCTTTAAGACACCGCACGGTGTTGCAAGTTTGGCAAATATCAGCGACCAGTTCTCTCTTTTCCCAAACGGAGTTATGAACTTTGTCATGGCCTTTCAAATGGTATTTTTTGCCTATCTGATGATTGAGTTTATCGGGGTGACAACTTCAGAAACAAAGAACCCTCGTCAGGTACTTCCTAAAGCTGTTAAGGAAATTCCTCTCAGAATTATCTTCTTCTATGGGGGAGCTCTCATTGCGATTATGGCCATTATTCCTTGGTCTTATCTTAATTCTTCAGATTCTCCATTTGTAACGGTTTTTGAACTGGCAGGGATCAAGTGGGCAGCGGCTCTAATCAACTTTGTTGTCTTGACCTCAGCGGCGTCTGCGCTTAACTCAACTCTCTACTCAACAGGGAGACACTTATATCAGATTGCCCATGATTCGCCCAATCGTTTCTTAAAGGCCATCAAGGTCGATACCCTTTCTCGCCACAATGTTCCACAAAATGCCATCATCGCCTCAGCAATTTTGATTGCTCTGGCTGCCTTTATCAATGTGTTGCCAGGTGTTTCAGATGCCTTTGCTTTGATTACAGCATCTTCATCAGGTGTTTACATCGCGATTTATATCTTGATCATGGTGGCCCATCTCAAATACCGCAAGTCACAAGACTTCATGGCTGATGGCTACCTCATGCCTCAGTATCGCTTGCTTAATCCCCTAACCATTCTCTTTTTCGTCTTTGTTTTTGCGACTCTCTTTTTGCAAGAGTCTACCTTTATGGGGGCAGTTGGTTCTGCCATCTGGATCCTTGTTTTTGGGATTTATAGCCAGTGGAAATTTAGAAAATAACTCATGGACTCATCAACTCTGCTTGGTGAGTTTTTTCTAGTTTGACAGTCCATCTAAATAAGACTATAATCAAGCTGTAGCAGTTTATTAGGAGGTTTGGATGCACGTTAGATTGGAAAATAAGGAATCTCATAAAGCGCAGGAAATAGGGGACTTGATTCGTGCTTATAATCGTTCTAAAAGAGAAGAGGCTGAAAGCGAGCCACTGAACCTTTATGTCGAAGACGAAAAGGGCAATCTCATGGCAGGCTTAGTAGCAGAGACTTTCGGAAATTGGTTGGAAATCGAGTATTTGTTTGTGAAAGAGGAATTGAGGGGACAAGGAATTGGTTCAAAACTATTGCAGCGAGCTGAAAATGAAGCCAAGAATCGAAACTGTCGTTTTTCTTTCGTGAATACTTACCAGTTTCAAGCACCAGATTTTTATAAAAGGCATGGCTACAAGGAAGTCTTTGCCTTGCAAGACTACCCCTATACAGGGCAAAGATTTTATTACCAAAAGGATTTGTAAGCTATTACTCTGCGAAAATCAAATAGGAAATCTTCACATCACTATGGAGGTAGGTTAATGGATATCATACTAGATATGGGCAACGTCTTATTAGAATGGAACAAGGATAAGATTTTACAAGGCGTTTCGGATACGAAGGAAGAATATTTGGTTTTAGATAAAGCCATTTTTCAGTCGGGACTTTGGGAAAGATTAGATCTTGGGACCATGACGAGAGAAGAGTTGGTGTTTAAAGTTGTGTCGATGATTGGAAGTACCTATCAAAAGAAAGTCGAAGAAGTTATCTGGAACTGGCTTAGCTACATTGATATTTATAGGGAAGTCTTTCCTGTTTTGTCAGAACTAAAGAAAAAGGGACATCGCATCTTTGTCTTGTCCAATACCTCAAAGGTATTTTATGACTTGCTGGAAGAGCAACTATCTCCCTTAAAAGAACTTTTAGATGGTTTTGTCCTATCCTGTGATATAAAAGCTATAAAGCCTGATTTGGCAATGTTTAAGGGGATTCTCGATAAATACCAGCTAGATCCTACAAATTGTGTCTTTCTAGACGATATTGAGGACAATACAATCGCAGCTCAGAAATTGGGCATCAAGGGCTGTCAGGTCAAGAAAAGAAGTGATGTCGTCGATATTTTGAAATCCTATATTTGAACTCAACACTCTCTACTTTTGTGGTAGAGAGTTTTCTTGTTAATAAAATCTTACAAAATGACATTTATATATTGCATTAAGTTGGATATATGGTATAATGTTTTTAAAAGAAGCGCAACTTTTTAAAATTTTGAAGGAGGATGCTAGTGGCTAAAAATTTAAAATTAAAATTAGCTCGGGTAGAGCGTGATTTAACACAAGGGGAATTGGCAGAAGCTGTAGGTGTTACTAGGCAGACTATAGGCTTGATTGAAGCTGGGAAATACAATCCCAGTCTCTCCCTCTGCCAGTCCATTTGCAGATGTTTAGGCAAAACTTTAGACCAACTATTTTGGGAGGAAGAAGATGAAAAATAGATTTTTTTATTATCAATTATTAGACGAAAGAGAAGAACAACTGATTAACAAAGCTGGTGCAGAGTCTTTTTATATGTTTATCGGGCTCATTCTGCTAAGCTATCTGGTGGCAGTATTAGCACCTGCTCTTTTTAATCCTGATATTCTTCTGGTTACCCTTCTTTTAGGAATTTTCTTCTTTTTCAATCGTGCACGACAACTTGGAGTGACCTACTATAGTCGTTTTCATTTTACGATTGTAGGGTGTTTGCTGGTAACTCTTGCTATTACGACTCTCTTGATGTTACAGAATTATCAATTCAATATCGAAATTTATCAGTACAATCCTTTGAACGTTAAATACTTGTCTGCTTGGGTTATTACTTATCTGATTTACCTGCCTTGGGTTTTTATCGGCAATCTCGGCCTTAAAAGTTATGGTGAATGGGCTCAAAAAAAGTTTGAGCGAGATATGGATGAACTGGAGAGTGGAGAATAGCTTGTTATCTTTTTATCAATCTCGGTAAAATGTGTTATAATAGTACTAATTTATTGGATGGTGTGAAAGTGGTAGAATACGTTCATACCTTTGTAAAAAAGGAAGAAGGAAAACAGATGTATCCAGATGATAGTTTGACATTGCACACGGACTTGTACCAGATCAATATGATGCAAGTTTACTTTGACCAAGGAATTCACAATAAAAAGGCGGTCTTTGAAGTTTATTTCCGCCAGCAACCTTTTCAGAACGGTTATGCAGTTTTCGCTGGCTTGGAAAGAATTGTACATTATCTTAAAGACTTACGCTTTTCTGATAGCGATATTGCCTACTTGGAGTCGCTTGGCTATCATGGGGCGTTCTTAGACTACCTCCGCAATTTCAAGTTGGAGTTGACGGTTCGTTCTGCTCAGGAAGGGGACTTAGTCTTTGCCAATGAACCGATTGTACAGGTGGAAGGTCCTCTAGCCCAATGTCAATTAGTCGAAACGGCTCTCTTAAACATCGTTAACTTTCAAACCTTGATAGCGACTAAGGCAGCACGTATTCGTTCGGTTATCGAAGATGAACCTTTGATGGAGTTCGGGACACGTCGTGCGCAAGAAATGGATGCGGCTATCTGGGGAACACGCGCAGCCGTGATTGGTGGCGCTAATGGAACCAGCAACGTGCGTGCTGGTAAACTCTTTGACATTCCTGTCTTAGGAACCCACGCTCATGCCTTGGTACAGGTTTATGGAAACGACTATGAAGCCTTCAAGGCCTATGCGGCGACCCATCGTGATTGTGTCTTTCTTGTGGATACCTATGACACCCTTCGCATCGGCGTGCCAGCTGCTATTCAGGTGGCGCGTGAGCTAGGTGACCAGATTAACTTTATGGGTGTACGGATTGACTCTGGGGATATTGCCTACATTTCCAAGAAAGTCCGTCAGCAATTGGACGAGGCTGGCTTTACAGAGGCTAAGATTTATGCTTCTAATGACCTTGATGAAAATACTATTCTCAACCTCAAGATGCAAAAGGCTAAGATTGATGTATGGGGTGTGGGAACCAAGCTGATTACAGCTTATGATCAACCAGCTCTTGGGGCAGTTTATAAGATTGTAGCTATCGAAGATGAGAATGGTCAGATGCGCAATACCATCAAACTGTCTAATAATGCTGAAAAAGTGTCAACGCCAGGTAAGAAGCAGGTGTGGCGCATTACCAGCCGTGAAAAAGGCAAGTCAGAAGGTGACTACATTACTTATGATGGTGTGGATGTGAGTGACATGACAGAAATCAAGATGTTCCATCCGACCTATACCTACATCAAAAAGACCGTTCGTAATTTTGATGCCGTTCCTCTCTTGGTAGATATTTTTAAAGAAGGAACATTAGTTTACAACCTGCCTAGTTTGACTGAGATTCAGTCCTATGCTCGCAAAGAATTTGACAAACTTTGGGATGAGTACAAACGCGTGCTCAATCCGCAGCACTATCCAGTGGACTTGGCGCGTGATATTTGGCAAGATAAGATGGATTTGATTGATAAGATGCGCAAGGAAGCTCTTGGTGAAGGAGAAGAAGAATGAGTTTGCAAGAGACCATTATCCAGCAACTAGGTGTCAAGCCAGTTATTGACGCCCAGGAAGAAATTCGTCGTTCGATTGATTTCTTAAAGAGATACTTGAAAAAACACCCTTTCCTTAAAACTTTTGTACTAGGGATTTCTGGGGGTCAGGACTCAACCTTGGCAGGGCGCTTAGCACAATTAGCTATGGAAGAAATGCGAGCAGAGACAGGAGATGACAGCTACCAATTTATCGCTGTCCGTCTGCCATACGGCGTGCAAGCTGATGAAGCAGATGCTCAAAAAGCCCTCGCTTTCATCCAGCCAGATGTCAGCTTGGTTGTGAATATCAAGGAATCAGCTGATGCCATGACAACTGCAGTTGAAGCGACAGGAAGTCCTGTTTCAGACTTTAACAAGGGCAATATTAAAGCTCGTAGTCGTATGATTGCCCAATATGCCCTTGCGGGTGCCCATAGCGGAGCGGTCATTGGAACAGACCATGCTGCGGAAAATATCACGGGCTTTTTTACTAAGTTTGGTGACGGTGGTGCAGATATTCTCCCTCTTTACCGCCTCAATAAACGTCAAGGAAAACAACTCTTGAAGGAACTTGGTGCAGACCCAGCACTTTATGAAAAAATCCCAACAGCAGACCTAGAAGAAGACAAACCAGGCCTAGCTGATGAAGTCGCTCTCGGAGTCACTTACAATGAAATTGATGACTACCTAGAAGGCAAAACAATCAGCCCAGAAGCTCAAGCGACTATTGAAAACTGGTGGCACAAAGGCCAACACAAACGTCACCTACCAATCACCGTATTTGATGACTTTTGGGAGTAAAAACCTCCAGTGGAGGTTTTTAGCCTCTCACCTTGAAATAAAAAAGTGAGAGTTAGTCCTGTGGACCTTTTTACCCTGAGCCTAGAAATGGGAAAACGAGGAATGTCCAGAGGACCTTTTTAGCTTGAGCCTTAAGCTTAGAAAGCGAGGTAACATGATGAAAGCAATCGGTACGCAAATATTACAGACAGAACGTTTGATCTTGAGAAGATTTGTGGAGAGTGATGTGGAAGCCATGTTTCAAAATTGGGCTTCGTCTGCTGAGAATCTAATCTATGTCTCTTGGGATCCTCATCCTGATGTCGAGGTGACTCGGAACTCGATTCGAAATTGGGTTGCATCCTATAACAATCCCAACTATTACAAATGGGCTATTTGTCTCAAAGAGAACCCAGAGCATGTGATAGGAGATATCAGCATCATTGAAATGCACGAGGAAGATTTAAGTTGTGAAATTGGGTATGTTTTAGGAAAAAACTTTTGGGGCCGAGGTATGATGACAGAGGCCTTGAAAGCTGTGCTAGACTTCTGTTTTACTCAAGCAGGCTTTCAAAAAGTCAGAGCACGATATGCCAGTCTCAACCCAGCTTCAGGTCGTGTGATGGAAAAAGCGGGAATGTCCTATCTAAAAACCATTACCAATGGTGTGGAGAGAAAAGACTACGTTGCGGACCTTATTTATTACCAGATAAGTAGGGAGGACAGGTGATTCTCTTTTCTGTTTCTACCAAAGTCAGACCTTGTCTGGCTTTTTTTGTGCCAGATTTCTAAATAAACTGATTAAATTCCTATTTTTCCCTATCATTTTCCCTGTTTTTTCTGGAGTTTTGGGGATAAAATAGACCTATCAAATCAAAGAATGGAGGAAGGCAATGGACAATGTAATCTTTTTTATTAGTGTTTTTCTTGCTGGAATTCTTTCCTTCTTTTCTCCTTGTATTTTACCCTTGTTGCCAGTCTATGCAGGAGTCTTATTGGATGATAAGAATGATGCTCAGGCTTCTAGCGGAAAATTTTCAATCTCAGTTGTAAGTTTATTGCGAACTCTGGCCTTTATAGCGGGGATTTCCTTTGTTTTTATCCTACTGGGTTATGGAGCTGGTTTTTTAGGTAATTTGCTGTATGCTTCTTGGTTTCAGTATGCGACGGGTGCGATTATCATTCTCTTGGGCTTGCACCAGATGGATGTTTTACATTTGCAGGGACTCTACAAGGAAAGAAGGCTACAATTAAAGAGACAGGGTCAAAATGCTAATGGCTATAGTCAGGCATTTTTACTGGGGTTGACCTTTAGTTTTGCTTGGACACCGTGTGTAGGGCCAGTTCTGGGCTCTGTTTTGGCTTTGGCGGCTTCAGGTGGTTCAGGAGCTTGGCAGGGAGCTGGTCTCATGTTAGTCTATACGCTGGGATTGGCGCTACCATTTTTAGTTCTAGCTCTTGCTTCCAGCTATGTTTTGAAACATTTCCGAAAACTCCATCCTTACCTCGGAATCCTCAAAAAAGTGGGTGGTTTCCTCATTATCGTGATGGGAATCTTGGTGCTTTTGGGAAATGCTTCCATTTTGACTACATTATTTGAATAGAGAGGAAAAAGAAATGAAAAAATGGCAAACATGTCTCCTTGGAGTAGGCTCAATCTGTTGCTTGGCAGCCTGTTCGGCTAAAAATATGGCAGACGAGTCTACTATGAAGGAGCAATCCAAAACAGAACAAGTCAGTTCGCAAACTGCGACTAAAGGTCAGGCGGTTGCTGATTTTGAACTGATGGGAGTAGATGGCAAGACCTATCGTTTGTCTGATTACAAGGGCAAGAAAGTCTATCTCAAATTCTGGGCTTCTTGGTGTTCCATCTGTCTAGCCAGCCTTCCAGATACGGATGAAATTGCTAAAGAAGCTGGTGATGACTATGTGGTCTTGACAGTGGTGTCTCCTGGGCACAAGGGGGAGCAATCTGAAGCGGACTTTAAGAATTGGTACAAGGGATTGGATTATAAAAATTTTCCAGTTTTAATTGATCCATCAGGTAAACTCTTGGAAAGTTATGGTGTCCGTTCTTATCCGACTCAAGCCTTTATAGACAAGGAAGGCAAGCTGGTCAAAACGCAACCAGGTTTTATGGATAAGGATATGATTTTAAAAGAATTGAAAGAAATGGGGTAGAGAAAGGCTATGAATGATAAAGTAAAACTTTTTGTCTTGGCAGGGGTCATTCTCCTAGCCATAACCGGTTTCTATTTTCTATTGATGCGAAATACAGGGCAGACAGATAGCTCGCAAATTGAGAAAGCATCAGTTAGCCAAGGAGGAAAAACAGTGAAAAAAACAGAAGTGAGTAAAGACGCAGACTTGCACGAAATTTATCTAGCTGGGGGATGTTTCTGGGGAGTGGAGGAATACTTCTCACGCGTTCCCGGAGTGACAGATGCCGTTTCAGGCTATGCAAATGGTAGAGGGGAAACAACCAAGTACGAATTGATTAACCAAACAGGACATGCAGAGACTGTCCATGTCACCTATGACGCCAATCAAATTTCCCTCAAGGAAATTCTGCTTCATTACTTCCGCATTATCAATCCAACCAGCAAAAATAAACAAGGAAATGATGTGGGGACTCAGTATCGTACCGGCGTTTATTACACAGATGACAAGGATTTGGAAGTAATCAACCAAGTCTTTGATGAAGTTGCTAAGAAATATGACCAACCTCTAGCAGTTGAAAAGGAGACCTTGAAGAATTTTGTAGTGGCTGAGGACTATCACCAAGACTACCTCAAGAAAAATCCAAATGGCTACTGTCATATCAATGTCAATCAGGCTGCCTACCCCGTCATCGATGCCAGCAAATATCCCAAACCAAGTGATGAAGACTTGAAGAAGACCTTGTCACCTGAGGAGTATGCAGTTACCCAGAAAAATCAAACAGAACGAGCTTTTTCAAACCGCTACTGGGATAAATTTGAATCTGGTATCTATGTGGATGTGGCAACTGGCGAACCCCTATTTTCATCAAAGGACAAGTTTGAGTCTGGTTGCGGATGGCCTAGTTTCACCCAACCAATTAGTCCAGATGTTGCCACCTACAAGGAAGATAAGTCTTACAATATGACGCGTATGGAAGTGCGGAGCCGAGTTGGAGATTCTCACCTTGGTCATGTCTTTACAGATGGACCAGAGGACAAGGGGGGCTTGCGCTACTGTATCAATAGTCTCTCTATCCGCTTTATTCCCAAAGACCAAATGGAAGAAAAAGGTTATGCTTATTTACTAGATTATGTTGATTAAGAAGTCTTTCCTAAGCAGTTAGAGAAGAATTTTGCTATACTGATACTAGTAAGTGACAAAGGAGCAGAGCATGACCTACACAATCTTAATCGTAGAAGATGAGTATCTGGTTAGACAAGGCTTGACCAAGCTGGTCAATGTAGCAGCCTACGATATGGAAATCATCGGCCAGGCTGAAAATGGAAGACAGGCTTGGGACCTGATTCAAAAAAAGATGCCAGACATCATTTTAACCGATATCAACATGCCTCAGCTGAATGGCATCCAGTTGGCCAGCCTGGTACGAGAAACCTATCCTCAGGCTCACCTAGTTTTTTTAACAGGTTACGATGATTTTGATTATGCCTTATCTGCTGTCAAACTCGGTGTAGATGACTATTTGCTCAAACCCTTTTCTCGTCAGGATATTGAGGAAATGTTAGGGAAAATCAAGCAAAAACTAGACAAGGAAGAAAAGGAAGAGCAGTTACAAGATTTATTGACTGATAAGTTTGAGGGAAATATTGCTCAGAAGATCCAGTCTCATCTGGCTGATAGTCAATTTAGTTTAAAGTCTTTAGCCAGTGAATTGGGCTTTAGTCCGACTTATTTGAGTTCCTTGATTAAGAAAGAGTTGGGACTGCCTTTTCAGGATTACCTGGTGAGAGAGCGTGTCAAACAAGCCAAGCTCTTGCTTCTGACCACGGATTTAAAGATTTACCAGATAGCCGAAAAGGTTGGTTTTGAAGATATGAACTACTTTACCCAACGCTTTAAACAGATTGCAGGTGTGACGCCTCGTCAGTTTAAGAAGGGGGAAGGACAATGAAGCGTTCTTCTCTCCTAGTCAGAATGGTTATTTCCATCTTTCTAGTATTTCTCATTCTCCTAGCTCTGGTTGGGACTTTCTACTATCAATCTAGTTCATCAGCCATTGAGGCTACCATTGAAGGCAATAGTCAAACGACTATCAGTCAAACTAGCCACTTTATCCAGTCTTATATCAAAAAATTAGAAACCACCTCTACCAGTTTGACCCAGCAGAAGGATGTCCTAGCCTATGCTGAGAATCCCAGTCAAGACAAGGTAAAGGAAATCCGAGATCTGTTTTTGACCATCTTAAAGGCAGACCAGGACTTGAAAACGGTGGTACTGGTCACCAAATCCGGTCAGGTTATTTCTACAGATGACAGTGTGCAGATGAAAACTTCCTCAGATATGATGGCTGAGGATTGGTACCAAAAGGCCATTCATCAGGGGGCCAAGCCAGTTTTAACCCCAGCTCGTAAATCAGATAGTCAATGGGTCATTTCTGTCACTCAAGAACTTGTTGATGCAAAGGGAGCCAATCTTGGTGTGCTTCGTTTGGATATTTCCTACGAAACTCTAGAAGCCTATCTCAACCAGCTCCAGTTGGGCCAGCAGGGCTTTGCCTTTATCATCAATGAAAACCATGAATTTGTCTACCATCCTAAACGTACTGTCTATAGTTCAGCGAGTGAAATGGAGGCCATGAAACCCTACATCGAGACGGGGCAGGGATATACGCTGGATCACCAATCCTACGTCAGTCAGGAAAAGATTGCAGGTACTGATTGGACGGTTATAGGCGTGTCTTCGTTGGAGAAGTTAGACCAGGTTCGGAGTCAACTCATGTGGACCTTGCTTGGGGCTAGTGCCTTATCTCTTCTTGCCTGTCTCTGCTTGGTGTGGTTCAGTCTCAAACGCTGGATTGCCCCTTTGAAGGAACTTAGAGAAACCATGCTGGAAATTGCTTCTGGTGCTCAGAATCTTCGTGCCAAGGAAGCTGGTGCCTATGAACTGAGAGAAGTGACTCGTCAGTTCAATGCCATGTTAGATCAGATTGATCAGCTGATGGCAGATGTGCGCAAGCAGGAAGAAACGACCCGTCAGTATGAACTTCAAGCCTTGTCGAGCCAGATTAACCCCCATTTCCTCTATAATACTTTGGACACTATCATCTGGATGGCTGAGTTTCAGGATAGTCAGCGAGTGGTTCAGGTGACCAAGTCCTTGGCAACCTATTTCCGCTTGGCGCTCAATCAAGGAAAGGATTTGATTTCTCTTTCTGATGAAATCAATCATGTCCGCCAGTACCTCTTTATCCAGAAACAACGCTATGGTGATAAGCTGGAGTATGAGATTGCTGAAGATCCTGCTTTTGGTAACCTAGTCTTACCCAAGTTGGTGTTGCAACCTCTTGTAGAAAATGCTCTTTACCATGGTATTAAGGAGAAGGAAGGTCAGGGCCATATTAAAGTCTCTGTTCAGAAACAGGATACAGGGCTTGTCATCCGCATTGAGGATGATGGTGTTGGTTTCCAAAATCCTGGTGATAACAGTCAAAGTCAGCTCAAACGTGGGGGAGTTGGTCTACAAAATGTCGACCAACGACTCAAACTTCATTTTGGAGACAATTACCAGATGAAGATCAATTCTGTACCCTCAAAAGGGACGATAGTTGAAATATACATCAATAAAATTGAAACAAGTTAACTCCCAGTTCATTCTGGGAGTTTTACTTTTAAAATTCAGAATGATTAGTTGGCCTTGATAAAATCAGTAAAAAAAGATATGATAGATAATGACAAAAGAGGTATCAAGTATGAAGGAAAAAGACATTCAAAGAGCAACAAGCCAGATTGTAGAAGATGTATTAGAAAAGGCCAATTTGAAGCAAGGGGCTATCTTTGTTTTGGGCCTTTCTTCTAGTGAGGTGATAGGTGGTCAGATTGGCAAGGAATCCAGTCAAGAAATTGGGGAAATCATCGTGAAAACCATCCTAGATATACTAGAGGAAAAAGGAATTCATCTAGCTGTTCAAGGTTGTGAACATGTTAATCGTGCCCTCGTTGTTGAACGTCAGGTGGCAGAGCAGTTTGGTCTAGAAATCGTCAGTGTCCTTCCGACTCTTCATGCAGGCGGTTCGGGTCAATTGGCAGCCTTCAAGTTTATGCAGGATCCAGTTGAGGTTGAATTCATCAAGGCCCATGCTGGGTTGGATATCGGAGATACTGCGATTGGCATGCATGTCAAGCATGTTCAGGTTCCGATTCGCCCTCTTTTGAGGGAAATTGGGCATGCCCATGTAACGGCTCTAGCTAGTCGTCCTAAATTAATCGGAGGAGCGCGTGCGCAGTATCCACAAGATTCTATCAGAAAGTCATAAAATCATTCTATAGTAACAGAAGAAAAGCAAAAGACAGAGGAAACAACGGTATATATACCATGACTTCCTCTGTTCTTTTTTGTTGTATTTTTGTGTAAAGTGCTCCAAATAAGACCAGTTTTTACAAGAAGAAGGGGTGCTATCTGATGGAGAATTGCCAAAAGTAGAAAAAGTAAGGTAGAGAATTTTTTTCGTTATAGAAATCAGTAAACAAAGCTGGATTTAGCTGTTCTAGGTCGGCTTTTTTGTGCTATACTTAAGATATGCATAGAAAAACAGTGATTGATTTTAGGGCTTTGGGGGAGAGATACACTTTTACCCAGCCGATCAAAGAGTTAAAAACGAGAGATTTAGCAGAAGTGGCGGACCTGCTGGCTCAGGTGGAAAGCTACCAAGAACAAGGCTATTATGTGGTGGGCTATGTCAGTTACGAGGCTGCACCTGCATTTGAGAAGAAATTAGCAGTTCATAAAGCTCCTTTACTGGTAGAGTACTTGCTTTACTTTACGGTTCATGATAGGGTGGAAACATCGCCTATTCCTCTGACTTATGAGGAAATAGATCTGCCTTCAAGGTGGCAGGAAGAAACATCTGCAGAGAACTATGAAGAGGCTATTGCCCAGATTCACCATCATTTGCGTCAAGGGGACACCTACCAGGTCAACTACACCGTCCAACTCAAGCAAGACCTAAGTGCCAATCCTTTTGTCATCTACAATCGCATGGTGGTAGAGCAGGAGGCGGGCTACAATGCTTATGTAGAACATGACGAGATGGCAGTGATTTCCATGAGTCCAGAGCTCTTTTTTGAGCAAAATGACCGTGAATTAACGACTCGCCCAATGAAAGGAACAACCCAGCGGGGAGTGACTGACCAAGAAGACCTTGCCCAAGCTAGCTGGCTAGAACAGGATCCTAAAAATCGCTCTGAAAATATGATGATTGTGGATCTTTTGCGCAACGATATGAACCGTATTTCTGAGGTGGGGAGTGAGCACGTGGAGCGTCTGTGTCAGGTGGAGCAGTATTCAACTGTTTGGCAGATGACTTCGACCATCAAGAGTCAGTTGCGAGAGGATGTGGACCTAGTTGAAATCTTCCGTTCGCTCTTTCCATGTGGTTCCATAACGGGAGCACCGAAAATTGCGACCATGGAAATCATCAAGAACTTGGAGCCTCAACCCAGAGGAGTTTACTGCGGAACGATTGGTCTCTTGCTTCCAAATGGACGACGGATTTTCAATGTCGCCATTCGGACCATTCAACTGCATCAAGGAAAAGCCATCTATGGGGTTGGCGGAGGGATTACTTGGGATAGTACTTGGGAATCTGAATACCGAGAGGTTCATCAAAAGGCGGCTGTTCTCTATCGTAAACAAGCACGTTTCCAATTGATTACAACTGGGAAAATCAGCCAAAAACAACTGCTTTTTGAAGATCAACATCTGGAAAGACTGACAAAGGCGAGTCGATATTTTGCCTATCCTTTTGATCCAGAAAACCTGAGACAAAAGATAGAGAAAGAGTGCCAAGTTTGTGATGTTAATCAAGACTACCGCTTACGAGTTACCCTCAGCAAATCTGGAGAGATGAAACTCAGTCGCCAAATCTTAAGTCCCATCAGTCCAAGCTTCTGCAAAGCAAAACTTTGTCTGCAAGAAGCTGATTTGCAGCAAGCATTTACCTACTTCAAAACCACTCACAGACCACATTTAAGCGTAGGTAAACAGGAAATCATTTACCATAATGCAGCAGGAGAACTGCTTGAGACCTCTATTGGAAATCTGGTCTTAAAAATTAATGGTAAACTCTACACACCACCCATCAGTCAAGGAATTTTACCAGGAATCTACCGCCAGCATTTGTTGGAAACAGGACAGGTAGAGGAAAAAGTTCTGACTTTGGCAGACTTGAACCAAGCGGAAACTATCTATGGCTGTAACGCAGTGAGAAAATTGTATGAGTTGGAAGTGAATTCTAAATAAATTTCATAAATTAAAAAATATAATGGATATGTTGAATTGTTGAATTAAGTTTGATAAAATAAAAAGAAAACGATGTCATTTTATTAGGAGGAAATGATGAAAAAAACAATTTTGCTGAAAGTGATTCTTACTGTTTTTCCAATTTTAGGTTTGTTTGCTCAACCGGTTAGTGCAGAAGAAAATATTCATTTTTCTAGTTGTAAAGAAGCATGGGAAAATGGTTATTCTGATATCCATAGAGGAGAGCCTGGATATTCTTCAAGACTAGACAAAGATGGTGATGGGATAGCTTGTGAACGTGCAAATGCACCTCGGGGAGTCTTTAAACCACGCCAGTCTAGTCCACAAAATAGAGTTTCTTCTAGTGGATGGGTTAAGCAGGACGGATATTGGTATTATTATTCTGACAATGGTAATCCAGTAACAAATTCTTGGAAAGGAGATTACTATCTCAAATCAGATGGGACAATGGCTCAGAGTGAGTGGATATATGACTCATATTACAAAGGATGGTATTATCTCAAATCGGATGGTTCATATGCACGAAATACATGGATAGGAAGTTACTACCTTAAACAAAACGGAAAGATGGCTCAAAGTGAATGGATTTATGATTCATCATACCAAGCTTGGTATTATTTGAAATCAGATGGATCCTATGCACAAAATGCTTGGCAAGGCGCTTTTTATCTCAAAGCGAACGGTAAAATGGCACAAGGTGAGTGGATTTATGACTCTTCTTATCAATCTTGGTACTACTTGAAATCAGATGGTTCATACGCTCGTAATACTTGGCAAGGAAATTACTATTTGAAATCAGATGGTAAAATGGCAAAGAATGAGCAAGTTGATGGTGGCAGATACTACGTAGATGGTTCTGGTCTTTGGAAACCATAAATCAGAATAATTTCTAGGAAGTTAATGCAAACCTTTGCACAAAATGGACGATTTTGTTATACTATATCTGTAAGCATTTTCAATTAAAAAGGAGAAGATGATGAGTCAAAAGATTATTGGGATTGACCTTGGTGGAACATCTATCAAGTTTGCAATTTTAACTCAAGAGGGAGAAATCCAAGAAAAATGGTCCATCAAGACTAATATTTTGGATGAGGGAAGTCATATTGTCGATGATATGATTGAGTCTATTCAGCATCGTTTGGACTTGCTTGGATTGTCATCTACGGATTTCCGAGGCATTGGAATGGGATCACCTGGTGTGGTTGACCGTGAAAAAGGAACTGTTATCGGTGCCTACAACCTCAACTGGAAAACCCTTCAACCAATTAAAGAAAAGATTGAAAAAGCCTTGGGTATTCCATTCTTCATCGACAATGATGCCAACGTAGCTGCTCTTGGTGAGCGCTGGATGGGTGCTGGTGACAACCAACCGGACGTTGTCTTTATGACACTTGGTACAGGTGTTGGTGGCGGTATCGTGGCAGAAGGCAAATTGCTTCACGGTGTCGCTGGTGCGGCAGGAGAACTTGGTCATATCACTGTTGACTTTGATCAACCAATCGCTTGTACTTGTGGTAAGAAAGGCTGTCTTGAGACAGTTGCTTCTGCAACAGGGATTGTTAACTTGACTCGTCGTTATGCAGATGAATACGAAGGTGATGCAGCCTTAAAACGCTTGATTGATGATGGAGAAGAAGTAACAGCTAAAACTGTCTTCGACCTTGCAAAAGAAGGAGACGACCTTGCCTTGATCGTTTATCGTAACTTCTCACGTTACTTGGGAATTGCTTGTGCTAACATCGGTTCAATCCTAAACCCATCAACCATCGTCATCGGTGGTGGTGTATCAGCTGCAGGAGAATTCCTTCTACAAGGTGTTCAAAAAGTCTATGACGAAAATACCTTCCCTCAAGTACGCACATCCACAAAATTGGCTCTTGCAACTCTAGGAAATGACGCTGGAGTTATCGGTGCGGCATCACTTGTATTGCAATAAGATCATAAAAGGAGAAAAACACTACTTTAAAGCCAGTGATTTTCCTCCTTTCTTTTTTTATGCTATACTAGTTAGGACAATAAATGAGGTGAGAGTAAATGACAAAAGCAGATACGATTTTTAAAGAGAATATTGAACGAATCCTCAAAGACGGTGTCTTTTCTGAGCAGGCTCGTCCCAAGTACAAAGATGGAACTGTTGCCAATTCCAAGTACGTAACGGGTGCCTTTGCGGAGTATGATTTGTCTAAGGGGGAATTTCCCATCACAACCTTGCGTCCCATTGCAATCAAATCTGCCATCAAGGAAGTACTCTGGATTTACCAAGATCAGTCTAATAGCTTAGATGTTCTCAATGACAAGTACAATGTTCACTACTGGAATGACTGGGAAGTGGGAGATACGGGAACCATCGGTGAGCGCTATGGGGCAGTCGTTAAGAAACACGATATCATTAATAAGATTCTCAAGCAGTTGGAAGCCAATCCTTGGAATCGTCGCAATATTATCTCACTCTGGGATTACCAAGCATTTGAGGAGACAGACGGCCTCCTTCCATGCGCCTTTCAGACCATGTTTGATGTCCGTCGTGTTGATGGAGAAATCTACCTGGATGCGACCTTGACTCAGCGTTCTAACGATATGCTGGTGGCCCACCACATTAACGCTATGCAGTACGTAGCCTTGCAGATGATGATTGCCAAGCATTTCGGCTGGAAGGTTGGGAAGTTTTTCTATTTTATCAACAACCTTCATATCTATGATAATCAGTTTGAACAAGCTCAGGAATTACTCCGTCGTGATCCGTCAAATTGCCAACCACGTTTGGTCTTGAATGTACCAGACAAGACTAATTTCTTTGATATCAAAGCGGAAGACTTTGAGTTAGTTGACTATGATCCGGTCAAGCCACAGCTGAAGTTTGATTTGGCTATTTAAGAAAATAAAAAGAAGTTGAGATTTCTCAACTTCTTTTTTTGATTAATGTGATACGCGACGGCGAGCTGCTTTTTTGCGGTTTTCTTCGATGAAAGCTGCTTTTTGCTCTTCTGGCTCAATCACTTTCTTTTTAATTGCGTATACTGCACCTGCAACAGCAGCGACAGTTCCTGCGACACCTGTTACAAGACCTTTAGCGAATCCTTTAGCCATGAGTCTTCCTCCTTTATCTTCCCGATCAGCCTAGCTCCTCAAGTGGTAGCATTTTTCTGACTGACCTTTTTGTGATATAATAATAGTAACGAAAAAATGGAAATTTTTCAAGGAAAAAAGATGAAAACAAAAATAATTGTGATTGTTGGACCGACTGCTGTTGGGAAGACAGCCCTTGCTATTGAAGTGGCTAAGCGCTTTGGTGGAGAGGTGGTCAGTGGTGACAGTCAGCAAGTATACAGAGGGTTGGATATTGGGACGGCCAAGGCTAGCCCAGAGGAGCAAGCAGCTGTTCCTCATCATTTGATTGATGTCAGAGAGGTGACCGAGTCTTACTCGGCTTTTGATTTTGTTTCAGAAGCTAAGAAGGCCATTGAGGATATTCAAAGCCGTGGCAAGCTAGCCATTATCGCTGGTGGAACTGGACTTTATATCCAGAGCTTGCTTGAAGGCTATCATCTAGGTGGGGAAACACCTCATGAGGAGATTGTAGCTTATCGGGCTAGTTTGGAGCCTTATTCAGATGAGGAATTAGCCCATCTTGTGGAGCAAGCAGGTCTTGAAATTCCCCAGTTTAATCGTCGTCGTGCCATGCGTGCCTTGGAAATTGCCCATTTTGGTAAGGATTTGAAAAATCAGGAAAGTCCTTATGAAGCTTTGATTATCTGCTTGGATGATGAACGCAGTCAGCTTTATGAACGTATCAACCGTCGAGTAGATCTGATGTTTGAGGCTGGACTTTTGGATGAGGCTAAGTGGCTCTTTGACCATTATCCAGATGTGCAGGCAGCCAAAGGCATTGGCTACAAGGAACTCTTTTCTTATTTCCGTGGGGAGCAAACTCTTGAGGAAGCCAGCGAGAGTCTCAAACAGGCGACCCGCCGTTTTGCTAAGCGTCAGTTGACCTGGTTCCGTAATCGCATGCAGGTTACCTTTTATCAGATAGGAGAGCCTGGTGTGCAAGACCGTATTTTAAGCCAGATTGAGGAGTTTTTAGATGATTGAAACGGAGAAAAAAGAGGAACGCGTCCTGCTCATTGGTGTGGAATTACAGGGCATGGACAATTTTGACCTCTCTATGGAAGAATTGGCCAGTCTAGCCAAGACTGCTGGAGCAGTTGTAGTCGATAGCTACAGACAAAAACGTGAAAAATATGATTCCAAGACCTTTGTCGGCTCTGGTAAGTTGGAAGAAATTGCGCTCATGGTGGATGCAGAAGAAATTACAACTGTCATTGTCAACAACCGTCTGACTCCCCGGCAAAATGTCAATCTAGAGGAAGTTCTGGGTGTCAAGGTCATTGACCGTATGCAGTTGATTCTGGATATCTTTGCCATGCGAGCTCGAAGTCATGAAGGAAAACTCCAAGTCCACCTGGCCCAGCTCAAGTACCTCTTGCCCCGCTTGGTTGGTCAGGGAATTATGCTCAGCCGTCAGGCAGGGGGAATTGGTTCCCGTGGTCCAGGTGAGAGTCAGTTGGAACTGAACCGACGTAGTGTTCGCAATCAAATCACAGATATTGAGTGTCAGCTTAAGGTAGTTGAGAAGAATCGAGCGACAGTCAGAGAAAAACGCTTGGAGTCAAGTACCTTTAAAATTGGTTTGATTGGTTACACCAATGCTGGGAAATCAACCATCATGAACACTTTGACCAGCAAGACCCAGTATGAGGCTGACGAGCTTTTTGCGACCCTGGATGCGACAACTAAGAGTATCCATCTGGGGGGCAATCTTCAGGTTACCTTGACGGATACGGTTGGCTTTATCCAGGATCTGCCGACTGAATTGGTTTCCAGTTTCAAGTCAACCTTGGAAGAAAGCAAGCATGTGGATCTTCTGGTTCATGTCATCGATGCCAGCAATCCTTATCACGAGGAGCATGAAAAAACAGTCCTGTCCATCATGAAAGACTTGGATATGGAGGATATTCCCCGCCTGACCCTTTATAATAAAGCGGATTTGGTGGAGGATTTCACGCCTACCCAAACACCTTATGCCCTCATTTCTGCCAAGTCTGAGGATAGTCGTGAGCAGTTGCAAGCATTGTTTTTGGAGAAGATCAAGGAGATTTTTGAAGCCTTTACCCTGCGCGTGCCTTTTTCAAAGTCTTACAAGATTCATGATTTGGAAAGTGTAGCGATTCTGGAGGATCGTGACTACCAAGATGACGGTGAAGTGATTACAGGATTTATTTCCGAGAAAAATAAATGGAGATTAGAGGAATTTTATGACTGATATTAAAACGTTGGCTCTAAAGTATGGAGGTTATACAAGTCTGGATAAGGTCTATCTAGATCAACTTCTAGCTGGCAAAACAGAGCAAGAGCAGTTGGCTCTCATCACACCTCCTCCGAGTGTCGTCAATGCCTACTTTGCTGAACTCTACCAGAAAAAGAGTCCTGAAGCTGCGACAGATTACTTTGCAGAACTCAGTCATGAACTGAATCTCTACAATGCTGATCCAAGTTTCACCTTTGAAAATAAGCCTTTTATTCGTCTTAATTTATCTGGCAAATCTTTTGGATTTTGCTATGAGAGTGAAGGACTGGGAAGGATATTCTCAGAAACTGAGGAAGCAATCACAGCTGACTTGCTCTTTGAAATTGCTCAGATTTTCCCTCATCAGTTGGTCTTTGGAGAGTCTGGAAAGATTTACTTGAAGTCTGTCGGGGACGAGGAAGTTGTTAGCGTAAAAAGTCTCACAGCTTTGACTGATTTGGAAAGTTTAGCTGATGGTCGCAAACGTCTCAAAGGCTATAGCCAAGAGGATTTACTGCAAGAAGCTAGAGCTTTTTCTGGCAAGTGCTATTTCCGATCGGAAAACCGTACTGCTATGTTATATATTGATTAATTAGGAAGTATCGAATGGATATTCAATTTTTAGGAACAGGGGCTGGTCAGCCCTCCAAAGCCCGCAACGTTTCAAGTCTTGCCTTGAAACTCTTGGATGAGATTAACGAGGTTTGGCTCTTTGACTGTGGAGAAGGAACGCAAAATCGTATTCTGGAAACCACGATTCGACCACGTAAGGTCAGCAAAATCTTTATCACCCACCTGCATGGAGACCATATCTTTGGCTTGCCAGGATTCCTTTCTAGCCGTGCTTTTCAAGCTAATGAAGAGCAGACAGATTTGGACATTTATGGACCTCAAGGGATCAAGTCATTTGTCTTAACCAGCCTTCGTGTGTCCGGTTCTCGTCTGCCTTACCGCATTCATTTCCATGAGTTTGACCAGGATTCTCTAGGGAAAATTCTTGAAACAGATAAATTCACGGTGTATGCGGAAGAGTTGGATCACACTATTTTCTGTGTGGGTTATCGTGTCATGCAAAAGGATCTAGAAGGGACCTTGGACGCTGAAAAACTAAAGGCTGCTGGTGTACCATTTGGACCGCTTTTTGGAAAAATCAAAAACGGGCAGGATGTAGTCCTAGAGGACGGCACCAAGATCAAGGCAGCTGACTATATATCAGCGCCACGTCCAGGTAAGATTATCACCATTCTGGGTGATACCCGAAAAACCAATGCCAGTGTGCGTCTGGCTGTCAATGCGGATGTCCTTGTCCATGAGTCCACTTATGGTAAAGGTGATGAGAAAATTGCCCGCAATCATGGCCACTCAACCAATATGCAGGCTGCTCAAGTTGCAGTAGAAGCGGGAGCCAAACGACTCTTGCTCAACCATATCAGTGCCCGTTTCCTTTCAAAAGATATCAGCCAGCTTAAGAAAGATGCTGCAACGATTTTTGAAAATGTCCATGTGGTTAAAGACTTGGAAGAAGTTGAGTTATAATGTTATAGTTCGTTGAGAGGGAAATAAGATGACTGTTGAAAATCGTTTATTGGATAAAGCGGATTGGTATTTTGAGAATGCATTAACCAACTACTTGCATAGCTATCAATTACAAAAAGAAGAGCTAACTCAAAAAGATTATCGGGAGATTTATCGTTGGGCTGCGAACCATATCGGTTTTTTCGTGACTTGGCTCATCCAGCATGATGCCAAAGAAATGATGTCTCCTGATGAAGAAACGGTATTCCAAAGTATAAAAAAAGAGCAAACTTTGGGTGTTGATTATCTTTTAGACTGGTGCGATGCTAAACTGGGAACAATGGATATTACAAAGGATTTTCAGGCTTTTGTAAATGACTATTATGAACATCAGTATATGGATGATTATTCTGAATATATAGTCAATGACTTGTATGACCTGCCTTTAGAATTTTTAGGTAGCTGGGAAGATTATCATCTGTTTGCTCCTGTCATTGATCAAGCCTATGCTCATTATTTAGCTGGAAAAAAATTTCATTAAATTGACCAACACTTTGAAAGGAATAGAGATGCGAACCATCATCATCACGGGGGCAAGCGGTGGCTTAGCCCAAGAAATGGTCAAACTCTTACCAAATGACCAACTCATCTTACTAGGTAGAAACAAGGAAAAATTAGCTCAACTCTATGCAAAGCATCCTAATGTAGAATTGATTGAAATCGACACTACTGATGACTCAGCCCTAGAATCCCTGGTAGTTGACCTCTATCTCCGTTATGGCAAGATTGATGTCTTGATTAACAACGCTGGCTATGGAATTTTTGAAGATTTCGACCAGATCTCTGCTCAAGACATTCTCCAGATGTTTGAGGTCAATACCTTTGCCCTGATGAATCTGTCTCGTCGTCTTGGAGCCCGCATGAAAGAAAACCGAAAAGGCCATATCATCAATATCGTCAGCATGGCAGGTTTGATAGCGACTAGCAAGTCCAGTCTTTACTCAGCGACCAAGTTTGCGGCTATTGGCTTTTCAAACGCGCTGCGCCTCGAACTCATGCCCTATGGTGTCTATCTAACGACGGTTAATCCAGGACCGATTCGTACTGCCTTTTTTGACCAGGCTGACCCAGATGGTAGCTATCTCAAGTCGGTTGACCGCTTTCTCTTAGAACCAGATGCAGTCGCTAGAAAGATTGTCAAAACCATAGGAAAAAACAAACGAGAACTCAATCTCCCAGTTTTGTTGAACCTAGCCCATAAGTTTTATACCCTCTTCCCCAAGCTAGCTGATAAGTTGGCTGGGGGGATCTTTAATTATAAGTAAAAGGAGTTCCTTACAAAAGGAACTCTTTTATAATATTGATCTGAGTGTCAAAAATTTGTTTGTTTTTGTTCTAAATCTACATTCACTTTTTTCGAATCTTCTACAAATTTTAGAAAAAACAATCAAAAATATGATTTTTTGTGTTTAGGGTATTGAAATTTCCTATATTATTTTATAAAATAAGGGTAAAAGGCTATGAAAAAGTAATACGCTTACAAATAAATGGAAACGGTTACTAAAGGAGGATTTTATGGAAAAAGGCCATTGGAATCGTAAAAGAGTCTACAGCATTCGTAAGTTTGCCGTAGGCGCTTGCTCTGTCATGATTGGAACCTGTGCGGTTCTATTTGGAGGAAGTGTCATTGGAGAATCACCAGTTTTCGCGGATGAAACTCCTATCACCCACACTGTGGAACAAGCAAAAGAGGAAAGTCCGGCAGTGGAGGAAAAAGAAGATCAAACTGTAGCAGAGCACAAGGATGCTGCAAGTGTCGACCAAAGTCAAGCTGCTCCAATTGAAGCAAGCAAAGCCGAGAAGAAAGAAGAGGAACCTGTAGCTCCAAAAGAGGAGAAAGCATCTCTAAAGCCTGAAGAAACAGCTCCAAAGGTAGAATCTCAAGCTTCAAGTCAAGAAAAGCCTGTCAAGGAAGAGTTGAAAGCTGTGACAAATGAAGAAGTGAATCAAATGATTGAAGATAGAAAAGTGAATTTTAATCAAAATTGGCACTTTAAACTCAATGCGAATCCTAAAGAAGCTGTGAAATCAGATGCTGACGTATCAACATGGCAAAAATTGGATCTCCCACACGACTGGAGTATCTTTAACGATTTTGACCATCAGTCACCTGCCCAAAACGAGGGTGGACAGCTCAATGGTGGTGAAGCTTGGTATCGCAAGACCTTTAAACTTGATGAAAAAGATCTCAAGAAAAATGTTCGAGTGACCTTTGATGGTGTCTACATGGACTCTCAAGTCTATGTCAATGGTCAGTTAGTGGGGCATTATCCAAATGGTTATAACCAGTTCTCATATGATATCACCAAATACCTTCACAAAGATGGTCGTGAGAATGTGATTGCTGTCCATGCGGTTAACAAACAACCAAGTAGCCGTTGGTACTCAGGTAGTGGTATCTACCGTGATGTGACCTTGCAAGTGACAGATAAGGTTCATGTTGAGAAAAATGGGACAACCATCTTAACACCAAAACTAGAACAACAGCAACACGGCAAGGTTGAAACGCATGTGACCAGCAAAGTCGTCAATACAGATGATAAAGACCATGAATTGGTTGTAGAGTATCAAATCGTTGAACGTGGTGGTCAGACTGTAACAGGCTTGGTTCGTACAGCGAGCCGTACCTTGAAAGCACATGAGTCAACAAGTCTTGATGCGATTCTAGAAGTTGAACAACCAAAACTCTGGACCGTTTTAAATGACAAACCTGCCTTGTACGAATTGATTACGCGTGTTTACCGTGATGGTCAATTAGTCGATGCTAAGAAAGATTTGTTTGGTTACCGTTACTATCATTGGACTCCAAATGAAGGTTTCTCTTTGAATGGTGAACGCATTAAATTCCATGGTGTTTCCTTGCACCATGACCACGGAGCGCTTGGAGCAGAAGAAAACTATAAGGCAGAATACCGTCGTCTCAAACAAATGAAGGAGATGGGTGTTAACGCCATCCGCACAACTCATAACCCTGCAAGTCCACAGACCTTGCAAATCGCAGCAGAACTTGGTTTGCTGGTTCAGGAAGAGGCCTTTGATACTTGGTATGGTGGTAAGAAACCTTATGACTACGGACGTTTCTTTGAAAAAGACGCTACTCACCCAGAAGCTAGAAAAGGTGAAAAATGGTCTGACTATGATCTTCGTACCATGGTCGAAAGAGATAAAAACAACCCAGCTGTCTTCATGTGGTCTATCGGAAACGAAATCGGTGAAGCCAATGGTAATGCTCACTCTCTTGCAACGGTTAAACGCTTAGTAAAAGTGATTAAAGATGTTGATACTACACGTTATGTTACCATGGGAGCAGATAAGTTCCGCTTTGGTGATGGTAGCGGTGATCATGAGAAAATTGCTAATGAACTGGATGCAGTTGGTTTCAACTATTCAGAAGATAACTACAAGAAACTTCGTGCGAAACATCCAAACTGGTTGATTTATGGTTCAGAAACATCCTCAGCAACCCGTACACGTGGTAGCTATTATCGTCCTGAGCAAGAATTGGTACATAGCAACCAAGCTTATCGTAACTATGAACAGTCAGATTATGGGAATGATCGTGTTGGTTGGGGTAAAACGGCAACCGCTTCATGGACCTTTGACCGTGACAACGCTGGCTATGCTGGACAGTTTATCTGGACAGGTACGGACTATATCGGTGAGCCTACACCATGGCACAACCAAAACCAAACTCCCGTTAAGAGCTCTTACTTTGGTATCGTAGATACAGCTGGTATTCCAAAAAATGACTTCTATCTCTACCAAAGCCAATGGGTTTCTGTCAAGAAGAAACCAATGGTTCACCTTCTTCCTCACTGGAACTGGGAAAATAGAGAATTGGCATCGAAAGTTGAAGATTCAGACGGAAAAATCCCAGTTCGAGCTTACTCAAACGCTGCAAGCGTAGAATTGTTCTTAAATGGTCAATCTCTCGGAGTTAAGAAGTTCAACAAGAAACAAACCAGTGATGGCCGCACTTACCAAGAAGGTGCCAATGCTAAGGAACTCTATCTTGAATGGAAGGTTGCTTACCAACCAGGTACTTTGGAAGCTGTAGCTCGCGATGAAGCTGGAAAAGAAATTGCACGTGATAAGATCACGACTGCAGGCCAACCAGCAGGTGTTCGCCTCGTCAAGGAAGAACATGCAATCGCAGCAGATGGAAAAGACTTGACCTACATCTACTACGAAATCGTTGACAGTGAAGGAAATGTGGTACCAACTGCCAATAATTTGGTTCGTTTCCAATTGCATGGACAAGGTCAACTGGTCGGTGTCGATAATGGGGAACAAGCCAGCCGTGAACGCTACAAGGCACAACCAGATGGTTCTTGGATCCGTAGAGCCTTTAACGGTAAAGGGGTTGCCATTGTTAAATCAACTGAGCAAGCAGGTAAATTCACACTAACAGCTCATTCAGATCTCTTGAAATCTGGTCAAGTAACTGTCTTTACTGGTAAAAAAGAAGACCAAGAAAAGACAGTTCTCGGAACAGAGGTACCAAAAGTACGTACTGTTATTGAGAAAGAACCGAAAATGCCGAAGACCGTCGCTTTTATCTACAGTGATGGCAGTCGTGAAAAACGTCCAGTAACTTGGTCTTCTGTTGATGTGAGCCAAGCTGGAGTTGTGACAGTTAAAGGTATGGCAGACGGACGTGAGGTAGAGGCTCGTGTTGAGGTTCTAGCAATTGCGAAAGAACTGCCTACTGTAAAACGTGTTGCCCCAGGAACAGACTTGAGTGCTGTTGATAAATATGTTTCTATCGCTGTAACGGATGGAAGCGTTCAAGAATACGAAGTTGATAAGTGGGAGATTGCGGAAGCAGATAAAGCTAAACTGTCAGTTGCAGGATCACGTATTCAAATGACTGGTCAACTGGGTGGTGAGACTATTCACGCTACCCTTGTGGTAGAAGAAGGTAATCCTGTGGCTCCTGCAGTACCAAATGTAACTGTTGGTGGCGAATCTGTCACTGGTCTTACTACTCAAAATCCAATGCAATACCGAACTCTTGCTTACGGTGCATCCTTGCCAGAAGTTGTAGCAAGTGCTGAAAATGCGGATGTTACTGTAGTCCAAGCAAGTGCAGCAAACGGCATGCGTGCAAGCATCTATGTTCAACCAAAAGATGGTGGCCCTCTTCAAACTTATGCAATTCAATTCCTTGAAGAAGCACCAAAAATTGACCACTTGAGCTTACAAGTAGAGCAAGCTGACGGTCTTAAAGAAGACCAAACAGTGAAATTGTCTGTACTCGCTCACTATCAAGACGGAACACAAGCAGTTTTACCAGCTGATAAAGTAACCTTCTCTACAAGTGGTGAAGGGGAAGTCGCAGTTCGTAAAGGGATGCTTGAGTTACATAAGCCAGGAGCAGTCACTCTGAAAGCGGAATATGAGGGGGCTAGAGGCCAAGTTGAACTCACTATCCAAGCCAATACTGAGACGAAGGTTGCACAATCTATCCGTCCAGTAAATGTAGTGACAGACTTGCATCAGGAACCAAGTCTTCCAACAACAGTAACTGTTGAGTATGACAAAGGTTTCCCTAAAACTCATAAAGTCACTTGGCAATCTATTCCAAAAGAAAAACTCGACCACTATCAAACCTTTGAAGTTCTAGGTAAAGTTGAAGGTCTGGATCTTGAAGCGCGTGCTAAAGTATCTGTAGAAGGCATCGTTTCAGTTGAAGAAGTCAGTGTGACAACTCCAATTGCAGAAGCGCCGCAATTACCAGAAAGTGTTCGCACCTACGATTCAAATGGTCACGTTTCATCAGCTAAGGTTACATGGGATACGATTCGTCCAGACCAATACGCCAAGGAAGGTGTCTTTACAGTTAATGGTCGCCTAGAAGGTACGCAATTAACAACTAAACTTCATGTTCGCGTATCTGCTCAAACTGAGAAGGGAGCAAATATTTCTGACCAATGGACCGGTTCAGAATTGCCACTTGCCTTTGCTTCAGACTCAAATCCAACTGATCCTGTTTCAAACGTCAACGATAAATTGATTTCCTTTAATGACCGCCCAGCTAACCGTTGGACAAACTGGAACCGTACTAATCCAGAAGCTTCAGTTGGTGTCCTATTCGGAGATTCAGGTATTTTGAGCAAACGTTCCGTTGATAATCTAAGTGTCGGATTCCACGAAGACCACGGAGTTGGTGTACCGAAGTCTTATGTGATTGAATATTATGTCGGTAAGACCGTTCCAACAGCCCCTAAAAACCCTAGCTTTGTAGGTGAGGAAAACCATGCCTTTAACGATCCTGCAAACTGGAAAGAGGTAAGCAATCTCAAAGCACCAGCTCAATTAAAAGCTGGAGAAATGAATCATTTCAGCTTTGATAAAGTTGAGACCTATGCGGTTCGCATTCGTATGGTTCGACTTGATAGCAAGAAAGGAACGTCTATCACAGAAGTACAAATTTTTGCGAAACAAGTTGCAGCGGCCAAACAAGGACAAACAAGAATCCAAGTTGACGGTAAAGACTTAGCAAACTTTAACCCTGATTTGACTGACTACTATCTTGAGTCAGTAGATGGAAAAGTTCCTGCAGTAACAGCAAGTGTTAGCAACAATGGTCTCGCTACCGTCGTTCCAAGTGTTCGTGAAGGTGAGCCAGTTCGTGTTATCGCGAAAGCTGAAAATGGTGATATCCTAGGAGAATACCGTTTACACTTTACAAGCAATAAAGACTTGCTCTCTCGTAAACCAGTTGCCGCGGTCAAACAAGCTCGCTTGCTACAAGTAGGGCAACCGCTTGAATTGCCAACTAAGGTTCCTGTTTACTTCACAGGTAAAGACGGTTACGAAACAAAAGACTTGGCAGTAGAATGGGAAGAAGTTCCAGCAGAAAAGCTGACAAAAGCAGGTCAATTTACCGTTCGAGGCCATGTCCTAGGTAGTGATCTTGTTGCTGAGTTCACTGTACGAGTGACAGACAAACTTGGTGAAGCTCTATCAAATAACCCAGAGTATGATGAAAATAGTAACCGCGCCTTTGCTTCAGCCACTAATGACATTGATAGAAACTCCCATGACCGTGTGGACTATCTCAATGACGGAAATCATTCAGAAAATCGTCGTTGGACAAACTGGTCTCCAACACCATCTTCTAATCCAGAAGTATCAGCAGGTGTGATCTTCCGTGAAAATGGTAAGATTGTAGAACGGACTGTAGCGCAAGCCAAACTTCACTTCTTTGCAGATAGTGGTACAGATGCCCCATCTAAACTCGTTTTGGAACGCTATATTGGCCCAGATTTTGAAGTGCCTACCTACTATTCAAACTACCAAGCCTACGATGCAGCTCATCCATTCAATAATCCAGAAAATTGGGAAGCTGTGCCTTATCGTGCGGATAAAGACATCGCAGCTGGTGATGAAATCAACGTAACATTTAAAGCTGTCAAAGCCAAAGCCATGAGATGGCGTATGGAGCGTAAAGCAGACAAGAGCGGTGTTGCGATGATTGAGATGACCTTCCTTGCACCGAGTGAATTGCCTCAAGAAAGTACCCAATCAAAAATTCTTGTAGATGGGAAAGAGCTTCCTGACTTCGCTGAAGATCGTCAAGACTACCAAATCACCTATAAAGATCAACGTCCAAAAGTCTCAGTCGAAGAAAGTAATCAAGTAGCTTCAACAGTTGTAGATAGCGGAGACGATAGCCTTCCAGTACTTGTTCGCCTTGTTTCAGAAAGTGGAAAACAAGTCAAGGAATACCATATCCAGTTGACCAAGGAAAAACCAGTTTCTGAGAAGACTGTTGCTGCTGTACAAGAAGATCTTCCAAAACTCGAATTTGTTGAAAAAGATTTGGCTTACAAGACAGTTGAGAAAAAGGATTCAACACTGTATCTAGGTGAAACTCGTGTAGAACAAGAAGGAAAAGTTGGTAAGGAACGGATCTTCACAGCGGTTAATCCTAGTGGAAGTAAGGAAGAAAAACTCCGTGAAGTGGTAGAGGCACCGACAGACCGCATCGTCTTGGTTGGAACCAAACCAGGAACCTCCCTTCCAGAAGATGAAGTGAAAAACCTTGTCCTTAACAGACCAGAACTTGTAATCGAAGAAGAAACAATTGATTTCAAGGTTCAGGAACAAAAGAATGATCAGCTTCCAGCGGGTCAAACTCGTGTTCTCCAAGAAGGTCAAAAAGGTATCCGTGTTCACTTGATCGAAGTTGAAAATGGCAAGCGAACTGAAAAAGAAAGCTATGATAAAGTCATGGCTCAAGATCGCATTGTAGAAGTTGGTACGGCTAGTGAAACAACTAAACCAGTACCTCAAGAATCTACAAAACCACAAGTATCAGAAAAAGCAGATACAAAAGAAATTTCTTCAAATGAAGCTAGTCAGGTTCAAAAAGAACAGTTACCAAATACAGGAAGTGCAGAAAGTCAAGCAGCTCTAGCAGTAGGCCTAGCTCTTCTTGGTTTGAGTGCAGGATTAGTGGCCACTAAAGGTAAAAAAGAAGACTAGAATGAATCAGTATTTCTTCTAATTGTATCTCAGAAAGACCAGGGGAACCTGGTCTTTTTAATGGGTAGAAGTATTCTCTCTAGAGTAATTTAACGTTTATGAAATCAGATAACCAAAATGATAAAAACACTATCTGGTATCGTAAACAAGGTGAACTCATTTTTTAAAAAATAGCAGTAAAATATACCAGATTCTGTTTTTATGATAGGAGAAGAAAAGACACAAAGCGGTTAATATACGGATGTGAAAAAGTCGATTTCAAACGATAAGAAAAAATTGGATTTTTTTATAAAAATTTGCTTGATAGTTCTAGCCTTTTTCTTCATAGTATGATAAAATGTGGATGTAATGTGGCTAATAATTTTCGCTTGAAAAAGCAGAATGGTGATTAGTTGGGGACAATCATTTAGTTTACTATTACATTGTACATTTACAACTGAATATTATAAGAAAGGAAGATTAAATGAACAAGAAAATAAGATCTTGGATTCAGATCCTTATTCTTTGTTTGGGAGTTATTCTCCAATCATTTGCCCCTCTGACGCAAGTACATGCGACAGAGTATAATGATGTGATCACTAGTGTTGGTGTTGAAAACAGATCTGGTGAAGCTTTAACGCAAGGGTTGGATATTTGGCAAGAATTCCGTCTTACTGCAGATTTTGTTTTGCCAGATAATACGGTGCATGAAGGTGATACAACAATACTTCAATTGCCATCAGAGATTGCATTTTCAAACTCTTCAGACATTGAATTACGAGATGCTTCTAACAATCTTGTAGCTACTGGACATCTAGATGCCACTAGCAAAACGATTACTCTAACTTACACAAAGTTTGTTGAGAATAATTCTGGCGTTAGGGGGAAATTCTTTGTCTATGTCCGAGTTGACCATGACGTTGTTTCAGAAGAAAAAGACGTTGATGTTAACGTTACAGTAGGCCATAGAGTTCTATTTGCAGGGAAAATCCGTTATAACGGCCCTCCAGGGAAATACGACTCTAAAATTGAAAAGAGTTCCTTCCAATACAAGGATGACGAGAAAAATGTAATCCGTTATAACATTACTGTAAACCGCAATATGGCGAACTACAGTGATGTCACTATCAAAGATGCTTTCTCTTCTCCAAATATGACATTCCTACCAGATACTTTTCGTATTTATAAAGTAAACTGGAGCTGGAATAACGGAGACTGGAAATGGTCCGATGCTCAGGATATGACCGAAACCTTTAAAAACCAACTAGTGGTAAATGCGAATGGTGATGGTTTCACCCTTCCTTTAGGAGATACTAATGGTTTTGGTTATATGATCGAGTATCGAGCTAAAGCGAATTATGATCTAGTCGATGGTGAGGAAATCACGAACGTAGCCAACATGAGCTACAATGGTAGTGAGAATGAACAATCAACAAGCACACGTACCTACCAGATTGCAGGTGGTGTTGCGGAAGGATATGTTTTCACCATTAAAATTCATAAGGTAGACGAAGCAGGCCAACCATTGCAAGGTGCAGTTTTTGAAGTGATTCGTGATCGTAACCAAGCTGTTGTTGGACGATTGACAACAGGTCCTGATGGTAACGCTAGTGTAGGTAAATTGTTGCGAGACAACTATACACTTCGTGAAGTAACTGCTCCTCTTGGCTATGACAAATTAACTGAAGATATTAAAATTTCTCCAGATGAGTTTGGTTCAGACAAATCAGTAGAACGTCGAATTGAAAATAAGAAGACACCTCCGAAGACACCAACTGAGAAAGAGATTACTTTCAAAAAGGTGGATCCAAATGGAAAAGAAATTCCAGGAGCGGAACTGAAAATCTATAGTGGAGATACAGTCAATCTTGAAGAGGCACCTGTTGCAGACTGGACTACTGTAGCTGACACTTCTAAAGTGATTAAGCTGGCACCAGGGACCTACACTCTAAGAGAGTTCGATGCTCCAGATGGGTATCAGTATGTTGATGATGTTACCTTCACGGTCAATGCTGATGGTTCTATTACAATTGTCAAAAAAGGTACAACAGATACTGTCGTAACAACTGGTTCTGTTTTGTCAATCACTGACAAAGAAGATACAACTCCAAAGGCGATTACCTTCAGTAAAGTCAATCTTGGAGGAAATGAAATCGCTGGTGCTCAGATTAAGATCTACAAGGGCGAAAAAGCTGAAGGCACAGCTGTAGAAAGCTGGACTTCAACTGACCAACCTAAGCAACTGAATCTTGAACCAGGCATCTACACTTTCCATGAGGAAGCAGCCCCAACTGGTTACCTCAAAGTAACGGATATCACTTTCCAAGTTAAACCTAACGGTACTGTTGAAGTGACAAAAGTAGGTGAAAAAGATTCTAAAGGTGAAGACAATCGTGTTGTAGCCCAAAATTCAACTCTGACAGTTACTGATAAAGATGACGATGTAGCTCGTAAAATCACGTTCAGTAAAATTAGTCTTGGTGGGGTTGAAATCGCAGGAGCACAAATCAAGATCTTCAAAGGCGATAAGGCAGAAGGCACAGCTGTAGAAAGCTGGACTTCAGAAGCTGGTAAGTCTAAAGAATTGAGCTTGGCCCCAGGTACTTACACCTTCCATGAGGAAGCAGCCCCAACTGGATACCTCAAAGTAACGGATATCACTTTCAAAGTTAACTATGATGGAACAGTTAAAGTGACGAATGTTGGTACTAAGGATGCTAAAGGCGAGGACAATACAGTCGTAACCGATGGTTCAACAATCAAAGTCACTGATAAAGATGACGATAGTCCACGTAAGATTACCTTTAGTAA
>NZ_JANCOF010000005.1:0-133180 GCF_024295845.1 Streptococcus sp. CF8-6
TTATCCGCCATAGCTCAGTTGGTAGTAGCGCATGACTGTTAATCATGATGTCGTAGGTTCGAGTCCTACTGGCGGAGTATAAATCGAAACGTTCAACTGAGCGTTTTTTTATTTATAAATATAGTGGACTGTTGAAATTTCAAATTTTAATTTTTAAATCTGTAATTACCTCTTTATTTTATTTTTAGTTCGTTTAGCTTTAAATTCTTCTTTTATAGAATTTGAAGCTTTTTTAGTTCCTTTTTTTGTTAGACTAGTGTTACTAATAAGAAAGGGAATTTTTATATGCTTCAGAAATTTTATGATCGAGCATTCGTCTTTTTGAAACTAGTTGAACAAGAATATGCCTCTTTAGGCCAGAGTTGTTCAGAGTGGGAATCACTTCATCTCCGTTTTTTACTATATTACTTAATCCGATTTAAAATTAAAAGTGATAGGGACTTTTCTCTATATCACTTTAGAACAGCTTATCGTCTATATCTAGATAAATTACTGCAAGGTGGTACAACTCTCATCCAATAGGAAGTATCTATATCATAATTACGAACGATTGTTGTAGATATATTTTAAAAAATATAGAATTAGCTTATAATCAAAGGTTTTTATATTTAGAAATGAAAGAATTTCCAAATCTTTTCTACTGTTTCTTCTTGATAAAATAGTGTTTTTTTCTTATAATAAATTGTAAGATATAATTGCAGGTGAAATTCCTGCCATGTATATGAGAAAGGACGAGCTACTAGTAGCTCAGACGAATTTTATTATGACTTCAGTTGTTGTTGTAGGTACCCAGTGGGGTGATGAAGGTAAAGGGAAAATTACAGATTTTCTTTCAGCTAATGCAGAGGTAATTGCTCGTTATCAAGGTGGTGATAATGCTGGTCACACGATTGTGATTGATGGTAAGAAATTTAAGTTGCACTTGATTCCATCTGGAATTTTCTTTCCTGAAAAAATCTCTGTTATTGGGAATGGGATGGTTGTAAACCCTAAATCTCTAGTAAAAGAGTTGACTTATCTTCATGAAGAAGGTGTGACAACAGATAATTTGCGCATTTCGGATCGTGCGCATGTCATTTTACCATATCACATTGAATTAGACCGTTTGCAAGAGGAAGCTAAGGGCGACAATAAAATTGGTACTACAATCAAGGGAATCGGTCCAGCCTATATGGATAAAGCTGCTCGTGTTGGAATTCGTATTGCAGATCTTTTGGATAAAGAAATTTTTCGTGAGCGTTTGGAACGCAATCTTACGGAGAAGAATCGTCTGTTTGAAAAATTATATGACAGTACTCCTATTTCAATTGATGATATTTTTGAAGAGTACTACGAGTATGGCCAACAAATCAAGCAGTATGTGACAGATACATCTGTTATCTTGAACGATGCGCTTGATAATGGCAAACGTGTACTGTTTGAAGGTGCGCAAGGTGTCATGTTGGACATTGATCAAGGGACTTATCCATTTGTTACTTCTTCAAACCCTGTCGCTGGTGGTGTGACGATTGGGTCTGGTGTTGGTCCAAGTAAGATTGACAAGGTTGTAGGTGTCTGTAAAGCCTACACAAGTCGTGTAGGAGATGGACCGTTCCCAACTGAATTATTTGATGAAGTGGGAGATCGCATCCGTGAAGTAGGTCATGAATATGGTACAACAACTGGTCGTCCACGTCGTGTGGGTTGGTTTGACTCAGTTGTGATGCGTCACAGCCGCCGTGTATCTGGGATTACCAATCTTTCATTGAACTCTATAGATGTTTTGAGTGGTTTGGATACTGTGAAAATCTGTGTCGCCTATGATCTTGATGGTCAACGTATTGATTACTATCCTGCTAGTCTTGAGCAGTTGAAACGTTGTAAGCCAATCTACGAGGAATTGCCAGGTTGGTCAGAAGACATCACTGGAGTCCGTAATTTGGAAGACCTTCCTGAGAATGCACGCAACTATGTTCGTCGTGTAAGCGAGTTGGTTGGTGTTCGTATCTCAACTTTCTCAGTAGGACCTGGTCGTGAACAAACTAATATTTTAGAAAGTGTTTGGTCATAGGAGATTTTTAAGATTAGTTTAAGACAGGTTGGGTATACTATAGACAGTTACAGGAAGACCTCCTAACTTGTTGTAACAAATATCCTAAACTTTTCTTTTTCATAATAATCTCCCTATTAAGTCATCGAATTCGGTGGCTTTTTTTGTGTTGAGAATCATGATATAATAATAAAATCGACAAGTAGGAAAAGAGAAAAACGATGAATTATACAGTTGAAGAAAAAGAAGCCTTTATGAGAGAGGCTTTGAGAGAGGCTGAGATTGCCTTAGAACACGATGAAATTCCAATTGGCTGTGTGATTGTCAAGGATGGAGAAATCATTGGTAGGGGGCATAATGCGCGCGAGGAGTTGCAACAGGCGGTTATGCATGCAGAAATCATGGCCATAGAGAATGCTAATCTGAGTGAAGAGAGCTGGCGTTTACTAGATTGCACCCTTTTTGTGACCATAGAGCCCTGTGTGATGTGTAGTGGGGCAATCGGGCTTGCCCGTATTCCAAACGTAGTCTACGGGGCTAAGAATCAGAAATTTGGTGCAGCTGGAAGTTTGTACGATATTTTGACAGATGAGCGTCTCAATCATCGTGTAGAGGTTGAAACGGGAGTTTTGGAGAGTGAGTGTGCAGCGATTATGCAGGATTTTTTCCGAAATCGACGTAAAAAATAATTTCTCTTTAAAAATAGAGGGGAATGTGGTATAATAAATAGTGGAGCAACAGTTCTGCGTGAAGCGGGTCAGGGGAGGAATCCAGCAGCCCTAAGCGATGTGAATTGTGTGCTCTTTTTTCGTGCTTTTTTCGAATAAATAAGATAAAATAGCCTAGAATAAATGATAATAGAAAAGAGAAAAATATGAAAATTCGTGGTTTTGAATTGGTTTCGAGTTTTACAGATGAAAATTTATTGCCCAAGCGTGAGACAGCGCATGCAGCTGGCTACGACTTAAAGGTTGCGGTGCGTACGGTTATCGCTCCAGGAGAGATTGTTCTCGTCCCAACGGGTGTTAAGGCTTATATGCAGCCGACTGAGGTGCTCTATCTTTATGACCGTTCATCAAATCCTCGTAAAAAAGGTTTGGTCTTGATCAACTCTGTTGGCGTTATTGATGGAGACTATTATGGTAATCCTGGGAATGAGGGGCATATCTTTGCTCAGATGAAGAATATCACAGATCAAGAAGTTGTTCTTGAAGTTGGAGAACGTGTAGTTCAGGCTGTCTTTGCACCATTTTTAATCGCGGATGGAGATGAAGCAGCTGGCGTGCGGACTGGTGGATTTGGATCGACTGGACACTAAGATGAAGATTATCTTTGTACGTCACGGGGAACCAGATTATAGTATGCTTGATAAACTTGAAAATTCGCAACTATATAGTGGTTTTGGTCGTGATTTAGCACCATTGACAGGAAAAGGTCGCAGTCTGGCAAAAGAAGTTGCTAAAACTACATGTTTTGGAAAGGCAGAGATTATTATTTCATCGTCTGTGACGAGGGCTTTAGAAACAGCCCATTATATAGCAGTTGAAACAGGATTGGACTTATTTGTGGAGCCGTTTTTTCATGAGTGGCGTCCAGACTTAGATGGCACTAACTCTGATTTAACTAGTGTATTGGTAGCTCATGAATATTATCTAAAACATCAAAGAGGTTTATCTGAAGATTCTCCTTATCGCTATGAAACAGATCTAGAGATGCGTCATCGTTTTTTAAAAGCTTTGGAAAAATATAAAAATTATAAAACTATTATCATTGTAACTCACGGAATGCTCATGCGCCAATTTGTACCAGACGAGAAGATTGATTTTTGCCAAGTGATCGAGTGTGAGATAGAGATATAGAAAGAAGTAAAATGAAATGAGCTATAGAGATTTTCAAGCTTTTACCGCTGAGAATTGTCAAGGGTATAAGAAAGTCTATAATATCAGTATTGGAGGATTTCTTTACTTAGCTTTTCTTCCGGAAGCCTATTATAAAATTCTTTGTATTTCTTCAGAATATATGTCAATAATTGACTGTGAAAATGATCAGGTAACTCCTGTAGATGGGGATTATGATGAGACGGAATTAGTAGCCATGTATGAGGGCTGTGATTCTCCCATTTCTATTGCGGGACAATATGGTGGAAGTCTCCCTTTGGACAATGGGGAAGATATCCGAGTGACAATGGAAAAAGATCAATCTGGGAAGTATCCGATTTTAACCATTTTTTGGGAAAAGGATAAAGAAACTAGGGGACAAATTTATAAAGGTTATTTACCGTATATTTTTGGTTTTAGTCCGGATGGAGAGTATTATGCTTATGCAGATGATGGCGGATTGACTGTTTTAAAGAAAGATAGTTGATAGCGTGAAAAACAAGAAATTTTAAAATGAGAGGATTAGAATTATCGCAAAGAAAAAAGCGACATTTGTATGTCAAAATTGTGGGTATAATTCCCCAAAATATCTAGGGCGCTGTCCAAACTGTGGAGCTTGGTCTTCTTTTGTAGAAGAGGTTGAGGTTGCCGAGGTTAAGAATGCACGAGTGTCCTTGACAGGTGAAAAAACCAAGCCTATGAAACTGGCTGAGGTGACTTCCATCAATGTCAATCGAACCAAGACGGAGATGGAGGAATTCAACCGTGTGCTTGGAGGCGGAGTGGTACCAGGGAGTCTCGTCCTTATCGGTGGGGATCCAGGAATCGGGAAATCAACCCTTCTCCTACAAGTTTCAACGCAGCTGTCTCAAGTGGGTACGGTTCTCTATGTCAGTGGGGAGGAGTCTGCCCAGCAGATTAAGTTACGGGCAGAGCGCTTGGGTGATATTGATAGTGAGTTTTATCTCTATGCAGAGACCAATATGCAGAGTGTTCGATCTGAGGTGGAGCGCATCCAACCAGATTTTCTCATCATCGACTCTATCCAGACGATTATGTCTCCTGAGATTTCAGGGGTGCAGGGGTCTGTGTCTCAGGTGCGTGAGGTGACCGCTGAGCTTATGCAGCTGGCTAAGACCAATAACATTGCCATCTTTATCGTAGGGCATGTGACCAAGGAAGGGACCTTGGCGGGTCCGCGTATGTTGGAGCATATGGTAGATACAGTGCTTTACTTTGAAGGGGAACGTCACCATACCTTTCGTATCTTGAGAGCAGTCAAAAACCGTTTTGGTTCCACTAATGAGATTGGCATCTTTGAGATGCAGTCGGGTGGATTGGTTGAGGTGCTCAATCCGAGTCAAGTTTTCCTAGAGGAGCGTTTGGATGGGGCTACTGGCTCGTCAATCGTTGTGACCATGGAAGGGACCCGTCCGATTTTGGCGGAGGTTCAGGCTTTGGTAACACCAACCATGTTTGGAAATGCTAAACGTACGACGACTGGACTTGATTTCAATCGTGCAAGTCTGATTATGGCTGTTTTGGAAAAACGAGCAGGGCTTCTCTTGCAAAACCAGGATGCCTATCTCAAATCTGCTGGTGGTGTAAAATTGGATGAGCCTGCCATTGACTTGGCTGTTGCAGTGGCTATTGCCTCTAGTTACAAGGACAAGCCTACCAATCCTCAGGAATGTTTTGTGGGTGAACTGGGCTTGACCGGAGAAATTCGGCGCGTGAATCGCATCGAACAACGCATCAATGAAGCGGAAAAATTGGGCTTTACCAAGATTTATGTACCCAAGAATTCCTTGACAGGAATCACTCCACCCAAGGAAATTGAAGTCATTGGTGTGACGACTATTCAGGAAGTTTTGAAAAAGGTCTTTGCATAATCCGTGACAAATCCTCTTAAAAATGATAAGATAGGAGAAATATTTGATTATCAAATTTTTGAGGAGGGAATCGTGTCGTATTTTGAACAGTTTATGCAAGCCAATCAGGCTTATGTTGCCCTACATGGGCAGTTAAATCTGCCACTTAAACCCAAAACCAGAGTAGCTATCGTGACCTGTATGGACTCACGTCTACACGTTGCGCAAGCTCTAGGTTTGGCCCTTGGGGATGCTCATATCTTGCGGAATGCGGGTGGTCGAGTAACTGAGGACATGATTCGTTCACTGGTGATTTCCCAGCAACAAATGGGGACAAGAGAAATCGTGGTGCTTCACCATACAGACTGTGGAGCTCAAACCTTTCAAAATGAAAGTTTTCATGAACATTTGAAACACGAGCTCGGAGTTGATGTGTCTGGTCAAGACTTTTTACCATTTCAGGATGTGGAAGAGAGCGTGAGAGAGGATATGCAATTGCTTCGAGAATCTCCACTGATTCCTGATGATGTGGTTATTTCAGGTGCTGTCTATGATGTGGATACAGGAAGTATGAGAGAAGTATACTAACTTTGTCTCGAAAAAATCTCATCCTAGCATAAAATCGATTGTTAAAATGTAGAATTTTTAGTTTTAATATAGCTAATATAAAATAGCAAAAAACAAGGGTATAAATGTTTACTCTTGTTTTATTTTTGATTGAAAAATAAAGGAAAAAGCGCTACAATGGTAGATGGAAAATGTTGTGTAAAAACAAGTGATACATAAATACCGGAGGAAATCATGTCTTTTTCTGATTTAAAGCTGTTTGCCCTTTCTTCTAATAGAGAATTGGCAGAGCGTGTGGCGCAAGAAATTGGGATAGAGTTGGGGAAATCGACTGTTCGCCAATTTTCAGATGGGGAGATTCAGGTCAACATTGAAGAATCAATCCGTGGAAAACACGTCTTTATCCTA
This sequence comes from Streptococcus sp. CF8-6, assembly GCF_024295845.1. Classification (NCBI taxonomy): domain Bacteria; kingdom Bacillati; phylum Bacillota; class Bacilli; order Lactobacillales; family Streptococcaceae; genus Streptococcus; species Streptococcus sp. CF8-6. The sequence goes on from NZ_JANCOF010000005.1 coordinate 6,753, forward strand.
CAATCAACGAGTTCACCTGTAAATGATAATTTACTTGAAATTTTAATTATGGTGGATGCATTGAAGCGTGCTAGTGCAGAATCTGTCAATGTTGTTATGCCCTACTATGGCTATGCACGTCAGGATAGAAAAGCGCGCGCGCGTGAGCCAATCACAGCAAAACTCGTTGCAAACATGCTAGAAGTTGCTGGGGTAGATCGTTTGTTGACGATTGATTTGCACGCTGCACAGATTCAGGGATTCTTTGATATTCCTGTAGATCACTTGATGGGTGCTCCATTGATTGCGGACTATTTTGAACGTCGTGGCATGGTCGGCTCTGACTACGTGGTTGTCAGCCCAGACCATGGTGGAGTGACTCGTGCTCGTAAATTGGCAGAGTTTTTGAAAACTCCGATTGCGATTATTGACAAACGCCGTAGTGTAGACAAGATGAATACCAGTGAAGTGATGAACATCATTGGTAAGGTAGAAGGTAAGACTTGTATCTTGATTGACGATATGATCGATACAGCTGGAACTATTTGTCATGCGGCAGATGCTCTTGCTGAAGCAGGTGCTGTTGAAGTATATGCAAGCTGTACGCACCCAGTACTTTCTGGTCCTGCTATGGATAATATCCAAAAATCAGCTATTAAAAAATTGGTTGTTTTGGATACGATCTACCTACCAGAAGAGCGTTTGATTGATAAGATTGAACAAATTTCGATTGCTCATCTTCTGGGCGATGCTATTATCCGTATTCACGAAAAACGTCCTCTTTCTCCCCTATTTTGTATTGAGAAAAAGATTTAATCTTTCACTTGAAGTAGACAGAACTCCTAGCAGGCTTCTTTTCTTGCTAGGAGATTTTTATAGTCAAAATCTGCAAGCCTTTTCAAAATATGCTATACTGAGAAAAAAGGAGGATTTCTATGAGTCAAGAATTTATCAATCCAAGTGTTGGTGTGATTCGTCAGTATCTGGAGACCAGTAAAACGTTAGCGGTAGTGGGCTTGTCTGACCGTGAGGAAACAACTAGTAATCGAGTGACCAAGGAAATGCAAGCTCGAGGCTATAAAATCATTCCAGTTAATCCCAAGGCTGCAGGTGGGGAAATCTTGGGAGAAAAGGCTTATGCGAGTCTAGCTGAGATTCCTTTTCCTGTAGATATCGTCAATGTATATCGTCGCAGTGAATTTTTACCTGATGTAGCACGAGACTTTCTCAAGGCGGATGCCAAGATTTTTTGGGCACAACTGGGACTTGAAAATCTAGAAGCGGAAGAAATCTTGCGTGCTGGAGGATGCGATGACATCGTGATGAATCGCTGTATTAAGAGGGAACATACTCGCTTAATTCTTGAACAATAAAAAGGTAGCCAGTAGGCTACCTTTTTGTATTATAAAGTACCAATCAATGCTTGCATGCCAAGACTGGTGAGGATGATGGCAATCCAGCAAAGGGCTCCAAGAAGAATGGATTTACCGCTGGATTTGACCATAGCTACTAGATTGGTTTTGAGACCGATAGCACTCATGGCCATGATAATGAGGAATTTGGAGAGTTGTTTGAGAGGGGTGAAGAAGCTACTAGACACACCGAGAGAGGTGAGAAGAGTCGTTAGGAGAGAGGCTAAGATGAAATAAAGGATAAAAAGTGGGAAGACTTTTTTTAGTTGGAAATCTTGGCTGTTTTTTTGTTGGCGGCTTTGCCAGTAGGAGAGAAAGAGCGTAATAGGAATGATTGCTAAGGTGCGCGTGAGTTTCACAATAGTTGCAGACTCAAGGGTATTGGTATGGTAAAGGCTGTCCCAGGAGCTGGCGGTAGCCGTTACAGAAGAAGTATCATTGACCGCAGTTCCTGCAAAGAGGGCGAAGCCATCATTGGATAAGTGAAGCCAGGTTCCTAGAGTTGGAAAGATAAGTGCTGCTAAGACATTGAAGAAAAAGATAACGGAGATGGCTTGGGCAACTTCTTTTTCCTTAGCATGGATAACGGGTGCTGTCGCAGCAATGGCAGAGCCACCGCAGATAGAAGAACCCACTCCAATCAAGGTAGCTAGTTTTGTGTCTAGCGCAAAGAAACGCTGGAAGAGGTAGGCAACGATTAAGGAAATCGAAATGGTGGAAAGGATGACAGGGAGTGAAGATTGTCCAACTGCGAAGACTTGCGAGATATTGAGACCAAAACCGAGTAAGATAACGGCATACTGGAGCAATTTTTTGGAACTAAAGGTCAAACCTGCGTCTAGTTGTTTGTAGGGTGAGAGCCAGGGGTGGAGGAGCATTCCTGCAAAAATTGCAAAGACAGGTGCACCCACGACCGGGAAAAATCCTCCCAGGAACCAAGATACGATAGAAATGAGAAGGCAGGCCAAGATTCCTGCTCCATTTTTTGATAAAAATGACATATAAACCTCCGAAAATAAGCACTTATTATTATAGTCCTGTCGAGAAGAAAAGTAAAACAGAAAGTGAAAAATGCGGATTTCAGATGGATTTTGCGGTCAGGAAGCTTTTGTAGTATAATAGTACTATGTTCTGTAAGCAAGGGGGATATCTATGGACTTAACCAAACGCTTTAATAAACAGTTAGACAAGATTCAAGTTTCCTTGATTCGCCAGTTTGACCAGGCAATTTCAGAGATTCCTGGGGTCTTGCGTTTGACCTTGGGGGAACCTGATTTTACAACGCCAGATCATATCAAGGAGGCAGCCAAGCGGGCGATTGACCAGAACCAATCCTACTATACAGGGATGAGCGGTTTACTGACCTTGCGCCAGGCTGCTAGCGACTTTGTAAAAGAAAAATACCAGCTAGATTATAATCCTGAAAATGAAATTTTAGTTACAATTGGGGCGACAGAGGCTTTATCTGCTACTTTGACGGCTATTTTGGAAGAGGGGGACAAGGTGCTCTTGCCAGCTCCTGCCTATCCAGGATATGAGCCGATTGTCAATCTAGTTGGGGCAGAGATTGTGGAGATTGATACAACTGAAAATGGTTTTGTTTTGACCCCTGAGATGTTGGAAAAGGCCATTTTGGAGCAAGGGGACAAGCTCAAAGCAGTTATTCTCAACTATCCAGCCAATCCGACAGGAATTACCTATAGTCGGGAGCAGTTGGAAGCCTTGGCAGACGTTTTACGCAAGTATGAGATTTTTGTTGTCTGTGATGAGGTTTACTCAGAATTAACCTATACAGGGGAAGCTCATGTGTCTCTGGGAACTATGCTGAGAGACCAGGCTATTATTATTAATGGCTTATCTAAATCGCATGCTATGACTGGTTGGCGTTTAGGCTTTATCTTTGCTCCTGCAGCTTTCACAGCTCAGTTAATCAAGAGTCACCAGTACTTGGTAACTGCCGCAAACACTATGGCTCAGCATGCTGCGGTGGAGGCTTTGACCGCTGGTAAAAACGACGCAGAGCCTATGAAGAAGGAATACATCCAGCGTCGTGATTATATCATCAAAAAGATGACTGCTCTTGGTTTTGAAATTATCAAACCAGACGGTGCCTTCTATATCTTTGCTAAGATTCCAGCGGGCTACAATCAAGACTCCTTTGCTTTTCTGAAGGATTTTGCCTATAAGAAGGCCGTTGCCTTTATCCCTGGTGCAGCCTTTGGACGTTACGGAGAAGGCTATGTGCGTCTGTCTTATGCAGCCAGCATGGAAACGATCAGAGAGGCCATGAAACGACTTGAGGAGTACATGAGAGAAGCATGATTCAGTCTATCACGAGTCAAGGCTTGGTGCTCTACAATCGTAACTTTCGTGAGGATGACAAGCTAGTCAAGATTTTTACCGAGCAGGCGGGCAAGCGCATGTTTTTCGTCAAACACGCTGGCCAGTCCAAACTAGCTCCGGTTATTCAGCCCTTGGTGTTGGCACGATTTCTCTTGCGAATCAATGATGACGGGCTTAGCTACATCGAGGACTATCACGAGGTGATGACCTTTCCAAAGATTAATAGCGATCTCTTTATCATGGCCTATGCAACTTATGTGGCGGCCCTTGCAGATGCTAGTTTGCAGGATAATCAGCAGGATGCTCCCTTGTTTGCTTTCTTGAAGAAGACTCTGGAGTTGATGGAAGCGGGCATAGATTATCAGGTTTTGACCAATATTTTTGAAATTCAAATCTTGACTCGATTTGGGATTAGTCTCAATTTTAATGAGTGTGTCTTTTGCCATCGGGTGGGTCAGGCTTTTGACTTTTCTTTCAAATATGGAGCCTGTCTCTGTCCAGAGCATTATCATGAAGATGAGAGACGTTGTCATCTCAATCCCAATATCCCTTATCTGCTCAATCAATTTCAAGCCATTGATTTTGATACCTTGGAGACTATTTCGCTTAAGGCAGAAATCAAGCAGGGCTTGCGCAAGTTTATGGATCAACTCTACGAAGAGTATGTTGGGATTCACCTAAAATCAAAGAAATTTATTGATTCCCTGGCAGACTGGGGACAATTACTAAAAGAGGAAGACAAATGAAAAAAATCGCAGTAGATGCTATGGGGGGCGATTACGCACCTCAAGCCATCGTTGAGGGTGTCAACCAAGCCCTTGCTGACTTTTCAGATATTGAGGTTCAACTCTATGGAGATGAAAGTAAGATCAAGCAATATCTAACAGCGACAGAGCGTGTCAGCATTATCCATACGGATGAGAAAATCAACTCAGACGATGAGCCGACGAAAGCTATCCGTAAGAAGAAAAATGCCAGCATGGTATTGGCAGCTAAGGCTGTTAAAGAGGGAGAAGCAGACGCTGTCCTCTCTGCTGGTAACACAGGTGCCTTGTTGGCTGCAGGATTCTTTATTGTGGGTCGTATCAAAAATATCGATCGTCCAGGACTCATGTCGACCTTGCCGACCATCGATGGAAAAGGCTTTGACATGCTAGACCTTGGTGCCAATGCGGAAAATACAGCCCATCATCTGCACCAATACGCTGTCCTAGGTTCCTTCTATGCGAAAAATGTTCGTGGGATTTCGAAACCACGTGTTGGTTTGCTCAACAATGGGACAGAAAGCAGCAAGGGAGATCCGCTTCGAAAGGAAACATACGACTTGTTAGTAGCTGATGAAAGTTTGAACTTTGTCGGAAATGTGGAAGCGCGTGATCTGATGAATGGCGTTGCGGATGTTGTCGTAACAGATGGTTTCACGGGAAACGCTGTTCTCAAATCCATCGAAGGTACAGCTTTGGGAATCATGGGTTTACTTAAAAATGCTATTACGGGTGGTGGCCTTCGAGCGAAGCTAGGTGCTCTACTTCTTAAGGATAGTCTTAAGGGGTTGAAGACACAGCTCAACTATTCAGATGTTGGAGGAGCAGTCTTGTTTGGTGTCAAGGCGCCAGTTGTAAAAACTCATGGCTCAAGTGATGCCAATGCTGTGTACAGTACGATTCGTCAGATTCGTACCATGCTAGAAACAGACGTAGTTGCTCAGACTGCGCGTGAATTTTCAGGAGAATAAAAAAGATGACAGAAAAAGAAATTTTTGACCGTATTGTAACCATTATCCAAGAGCGACAGGGAGAAGACTTTGCCGTAACAGAGGCCTTAAGTTTGAAAGACGATCTAGATGCGGACTCAGTGGATTTGATGGAGTTTGTCTTGACACTAGAAGATGAATTTGGTATCGAAATCACTGATGAGGAAATCGATCAACTTCAAAGCGTAGCGGATGTAGTAGCGATTATTAAAGATAAAAAATAGCCAAAAGCAACATGCAAGTCATGTTGTTTTTTATTTGCGGAAAAAAGAGAAACTTTTAGTAGAAATTGCGAATAAAGAGATGAGAAAGAAAAAGGAGGAATGTTTATGTATGTGACCGGTTTTTATCCATGGTTCATTAAGTGGTTTTTAAAATAAATATGAATAAATTGTTCATTTTCGAATTGTTTTTCGAATAGATAGGTAAGGAAAAGGGAAGGAGACTATGTGATGTATTTACCAATCTTATTGCCATGGTTAATCAAATGGTATTTAAAATAAATGAAATTTACTTGTTCATTTTAAATTACTTCTCGAATAGATAAGTGAGAAGAAAAGGAAGGAGAGAAGAAAATGATTTCAGTAATTTACCCAATCTGGCTATTTAAGTGGCTTAGAGGTTAAAGATTAGATATATAGAAAAATATAGAGGAGAAGAAAGATGACAAACTTTGACAACATGGAACAGAACTTTGTAGCTCTTACAGAAGAAGAGTTGACGGATGTGAATGGGGGAGCATGGCCGATTGTAGCTTGGGTGATTGCTAATCCTGTGACAGCAGCTAAAATTGCTGGTGGAATTACTGCAGCAGGAATTGCAGGTTATAATTATGTGACGGGTAGATGGTAATAGAAGGAGGAGATGATATGGAAAAATCTATTTTAAAATTTGAAACAATGACTGATACGGACTTGCAGGAAATTCAAGGGGGAGCCTTTCCCCTTCTTATCCCTGTGGCAGTTGGTTTTGTAAAAGGTTTTGTATATACAGGTGGAGCTATTTTAACAACTCGAGCACTCTTTTCAGGTAAATAGGAGTCTGCTATGAAAAAAATCTTATTAGGATTTGCTGAGGGGTATTTTGTCGTATCGATTATTCTTTATATCGCAACGTATTTGATTATGAAAAATCCGATCAATACTCTGTTTTATCCAGAGATCTATCCGATTCTGCTTGGTCTGTTTTATGTAGAATACAAGCAAAAAACAACAGAAAGTAAGATTGAGAATTGATGGAATGTCAGATTGGAGTTGGAGATGAAAGTCGTTCAATTACTACAAAAAGCTTGGCCAGAGTTTATTGTATTGTTTAGCTCTATAACTTATCTAATGATTAGAATTGTGGCTGATGTAAACAAAATAAATTTACCTACGTGGTTTGAATGTTTTGATATACCTACGATTTCATTATTTTTGATGACATTTATCTCACTTTATAGAAGTAAAGAGAATATCATTTCAGAATAGTTTATTTCTGGGCCTTCATTTTTTAACGGTTACTTTAAACAGGCAGAACTTTTGTTCTGCTTTTTACATTTAAATGATAGTTTATGCTTTTTAAAGTGCGTTTTAGGCGTAAAAATAGTTTATTTAGGAATATTTTCCTGTTTTTATCCTTATTTGGTTAAAATAATATTACAAAGTTTTTAAGAGATTGTTAGAAAAAAGGAGATGGATATGAAATTTGGGAAAAGGCACTATCGTCCCCAGGTGGATCAGATGGATTGTGGCGTGGCTTCCTTGGCTATGGTATTTGGCTACTACGGTAGTTATTACTCCTTGGCTCATCTACGAGAGTTAGCCAAGACGACCATGGATGGGACGACCGCTTTGGGACTTGTAAAGGTGGCAGAGGAGATTGGGTTTGAGACGCGGGCTATCAAGGCGGATATGACGCTCTTTGATCTGCCAGATTTGACCTTTCCTTTTGTGGCTCATGTGCTCAAGGAAGGAAAGTTGCTCCACTACTATGTGGTGATAGATCAGGATAAAAAGCACATTCATATCGCTGATCCGGATCCTGGTGTCAAGCTGACCAAGATTTCCCGTGAGCGTTTTGCGCAAGAGTGGACAGGGGTCAGTCTCTTTATGGCGCCATCTCCGGGCTATAAACCTCATAAGGAGAAGAAACAGGGTCTCCTATCCTTCTTGCCGATTTTATTCAAACAGCGTGGCTTAGTTACCAATATCGTCCTAGCGACACTCTTGGTAACCTTGATCAATATCGTGGGCTCCTACTATCTTCAGTCCATCATTGATAGTTACGTGCCAGATCAGATGCGCTCGACGCTGGGTATTATCTCTATTGGGCTGGTCATCGTCTATATCCTCCAGCAGATTTTGTCCTACGCGCAGGAATATCTCCTACTAATCCTTGGGCAGCGCTTGTCCATCGATGTGATTTTGTCCTACATCAAGCATGTTTTTCACCTGCCGATGTCCTTTTTCGCGACACGCAGGACAGGAGAAATCGTATCTCGTTTTACAGATGCCAACAGTATCATCGATGCGTTGGCGTCGACCATTCTGTCGATTTTCCTAGATGTGTCGACGATTTTGATTATCTCGCTGGTCTTGTTTTCACAAAATATGACACTCTTTTTCATTAGTCTGCTTGCGCTTCCCATCTATACAGTGATTATCTTTGCCTTTATGAAGCCTTTTGAAAAGATGAATCGGGATACCATGGAAGCTAATGCGGTTCTGTCTTCTTCTATCATCGAGGACATCAACGGTATTGAGACCATTAAGTCTTTGACCAGTGAAAGTTCACGCTATCAAAAGATTGATAAGGAATTTGTGGCTTATCTGAAAAAATCCTTTACCTACAGTCGGGCAGAAAGCCAGCAAAAGGCTCTGAAAAAAGTTGCCCAGCTCCTGCTCAATGTTGCCGTTCTCTGGCTGGGAGCTATTCTTGTCATGGATGGGAAAATGAGTTTGGGTCAGCTGATTACTTATAACACCCTGCTTGTTTACTTTACCAATCCTTTGGAAAATATCATTAACCTACAAACCAAACTTCAGACAGCGCAGGTTGCCAATAATCGCTTAAATGAGGTTTATCTAGTAGCTTCGGAGTTTGAGGAGAAGAAAACGGTAGAAGATTTGAGCATGATGAAAGGGGATATGACCTTTAAACAGGTTCACTACAAGTATAGCTATGGTCGTGACGTCTTGTCGGATATCAATTTAACCATTCCGCAAGGGTCTAAGATGGCTTTTGTGGGGATTTCGGGGTCAGGAAAGACCACCTTGGCCAAGATGATGGTTAATTTTTACGACCCAAGTCAAGGGGAGATTAGTCTGGGTGGTGTCAATCTCAATCAGATTGATAAAAAAGCTCTGCGACAGTTTATCAACTATCTGCCTCAACAGCCCTATGTCTTTAACGGGACGATTTTGGAGAATCTGCTCCTTGGAGCCAAGGAGGGGACGACTCAGGAGGATATCTTACGGGCAGTTGAATTGGCAGAGATTCGGGAGGATATTGAGCGCATGCCACTGAATTACCAGACAGAATTAACTTCGGATGGGGCAGGGATCTCAGGTGGTCAACGTCAGAGAATTGCTCTGGCGCGTGCTCTCTTGACAGATGCGCCGGTCTTGATCTTGGACGAGGCGACCAGCAGTCTGGATATTTTGACAGAGAAGCGGATTGTTGATAATCTCATGGCTTTGGACAAGACCTTGATTTTCATTGCTCACCGTTTGACCATTGCAGAGCGGACAGAGAAGGTTGTTGTCTTGGATCAGGGCAAGATTGTTGAAGAAGGTACCCATGCAGACTTGCTTGCACAGGATGGCTTTTATGCCCATTTGGTGAATAGCTAGAAAGAGGAGAAGATGAAACCAGAATTTTTAGAAAGTGCGGAGTTTTATAATCGTCGTTATCATAATTTTTCCAGTCAGGTGATTTTACCTATGTCACTTCTGCTCATGTTTTTACTGGGATTTGCAGTTTTTGCAGAGAAGGAGATTAGTTTGTCTACCAGAGCAACTGTCGAACCTAGTCGGATCATTGCCAATATCCAGTCGACTAGCAATCAACGCATTGTGGCCAATTATCTGGAAGAAAACAAGTTGGTCAAGCAAGGAGATCTGCTCGTTCAGTACCAGCAAGGGGCGGAGGCTGTCCAGGTTGAGGCATATGCCAGTCAATTGGAGATGCTAAAGGATCAAAAAAAGCAGTTGGGATATTTGCAATCCAGTTTGAAAGAGGGGAGTGATCAATTCCTAGAGGCGGATAAGTTTGGTTACCAGGAGATGTTTCGAGATTATCTCAGCCAAGCAAATGGTCTAAGAAGCAATGTTTCTCAGCAAAATGCCAGCATCTCCTCGCAGAATGCGGCAGCAAGTCAGAGCCAGGCCGAGATTGGCAATCTTATCAGCCAAACACAAGATAAAATTCGAGATTACAAAACAGCAAAGTCAGCGATTGAAACCGGAGCTCAACTGGATAGTCAGAATCCAGCCTACTCTTTTTACCAGACCTATAAAAATCAAAGTGAAGAAGATCCGCAAGCTAAATCGCAAGTTATTGCGCAAGTGGATGCACAAATTGCCCAGCTAGAGTCTAGTCTAGCTACGTATCGTATACAGTATGCGGGTTCTGGAGCTCAACAGGCCCACGCAACGGGACTGGATAGTCAACTGGAATCGCTCAAGTCTCAGCACTTAGTCAAAGTTGGCCAGGAATTAACTCTTCTAGATCAGAAAATTTTGGAGGCGGAATCGGGTAAGAAGGTACAGGGAGGTCTCCTAGATAAAGGGAAGATTACAGCAAGTGAGGATGGGGTGCTTCACCTCAATCCTGAGACTAGTGAATCTACGATGGTCGCAGAAGGAACCCTGCTAGCCCAACTCTACCCATCCTTGGAAAAAGAAGGAAAAACTAAACTCACAGCCTATCTCAGTTCAAAAGATGTTGCTAGAGTCAAGATTGGGGACTCTGTCCGTTATACTACGACTAATGATGCGAAGAATCAAATTTTCCTGGATTCTACGATTACAAGTATTGATGCGACAGCTACAAAGACCGAACAAGGAAATTTCTTTAAAATCGAGGCGGAGACCCATCTGACTTCTGAACAGGCTGCAACACTTCGTTATGGTTTAGAAGGCCGCCTGCAGATGATTACGGGAAAGAAAAGCTATCTCCGTTATTTTTGGGATCAATTTTTGAATAAAGGGTAATATTCGTGTTTTTCAGAGGATAAATGATTTTAAAACTGTAAGAAGAGTTCATCTTGCAGTTTTTCTTTACGCTTGAAACAGGAAAACGTTATTTATTCGTAAAAAATCTTGAATTTTTCATGCTTTTGTGGTAGAATGTGCTCAAGTAAAACGAAAGGCGAACTTTAAAATGTCAAAACAACTGATCTATTCGGGAAAAGCCAAGGATATCTATACAACTGAGGATGAAAATCTCATTATTTCAACTTACAAGGACCAGGCGACTGCCTTCAACGGTGTCAAGAAGGAGCAGATTGCAGGCAAGGGAGTGTTAAATAATCAGATTTCATCTTTTATTTTTGAGAAATTAAATGCGGCTGGTGTAGCGACTCACTTTGTGGAGAAACTTTCAGACACGGAACAACTCAATAAAAAGGTGGAAATCATTCCTTTGGAAGTCGTGCTTCGCAACTATACAGCTGGTTCTTTTTCAAAACGTTTTGGTGTGGATGAGGGCATCGCCTTGGAGGTCCCAATTGTCGAATTTTACTATAAAAATGATGATTTGGATGATCCCTTTATCAATGACGAGCATGTGAAATTCCTTAAAATTGCGGATGACCAGCAGATTGCTTACTTGAAGGAAGAAACCCGTCGTATCAATGAGCTCTTGAAAGCTTGGTTTGCTGAGATTGGTCTTAAGTTAATCGATTTTAAACTGGAATTTGGTTTTGATAAGGATGGCAAGATTATCTTGGCAGACGAATTTTCACCAGATAACTGCCGTTTGTGGGATGCAGATGGCAATCACATGGACAAGGATGTTTTCCGTAGAGGACTAGGTGAATTGACTGACGTCTACGAGATTGTTTGGGAGAAATTGCAGGCTTTGAAATAAACTGTTATAAACGGAAAACCTTCGTCTTTCAGATGTAAGGACTCAGGCTGAAAAGGTCCCCCAGACCTTTTCACTCCGTCGTGGCTTAGGAGAATTAACCGACGTTTATGAGATTGTCTGGGAAAAGTTGCAGGGTTTGAAATAATCTGTTTGCAAGACTCTCAAGGTCGTTGGGAACATTGCAAGAGCTGAAATAAAGGAATAAGAATTGATGGATAAACGTATTTTTGTTGAGAAAAAAGCTGATTTTCAGGTTAAATCAGAGAGTTTGGTAAGGGAGCTCCAGCACAACTTGGGATTGTCAAGCTTGAAAAGTATTCGCATTGTGCAAGTTTATGATGTCTTTGATTTGGCAGAGGACTTGTTTGCACCTGCAGAGAAGCACATCTTCTCTGAGCAGGTGACGGATCATGTCTTGGACGAAGCGGCCGTGCAAGCGGATCTTGCCAACTATGCTTTCTTTGCCATTGAAAGCCTGCCTGGTCAATTTGACCAGCGTGCAGCTTCTTCACAGGAAGCCTTGCTTTTACTAGGAAGTTCAAGTGATGTAACAGTCAACACAGCCCAGCTTTACTTGGTCAATAAGGATATTGATGCGACTGAGTTGGAAGCAGTCAAGAACTATTTGCTCAACCCAGTTGATTCTCGTTTCAAGGACATCACGACAGGAATTGCCAAGCAGGAATTTTCAGAGTCAGACAAGACTATTCCAAAATTGACTTTCTTTGAAAGCTATACGGCAGAAGACTTTGCCCGCTACAAGGCAGAGCAAGGGATGGCCATGGAAGTGGACGATTTGCTCTTTATCCAAGACTATTTCAGGTCAATCGGGCGCGTGCCAACTGAGACAGAGCTCAAGGTTTTGGACACTTATTGGTCTGACCACTGTCGTCACACGACTTTTGAGACCGAGTTGAAACAGATTGATTTCTCAGCTTCTAAATTCCAAAAGCAATTGCAAGCGACTTATGACAAGTATATTGCTATGCGTGAGGAACTAGGTCGATCTGAAAAGCCACAAACCTTGATGGATATGGCGACTATTTTTGGTCGTTATGAGCGTGCTAATGGTCGTTTGGACGATATGGAAGTGTCTGACGAAATCAATGCCTGCTCGGTCGAAATCGAGGTGGACGTTGATGGTGTCAAGGAACCTTGGCTCCTCATGTTCAAAAACGAAACCCACAACCACCCAACGGAAATTGAACCATTTGGTGGGGCTGCTACCTGTATCGGTGGTGCCATTCGTGACCCGTTGTCAGGGCGTTCCTACGTTTACCAAGCTATGCGTATTTCAGGTGCTGGTGACATTACAGCGCCGATTTCAGAAACGCGCGCTGGGAAATTGCCACAACAAGTCATTTCGAAAACAGCGGCTCATGGTTATTCTTCGTATGGTAACCAAATTGGTCTGGCAACGACTTACGTTCGTGAATACTTCCACCCAGGTTTTGTAGCCAAACGCATGGAGTTAGGTGCTGTTGTTGGTGCGGCTCCTAAGGGCAATGTTGTTCGTGAAAAACCGGAAGCCGGTGACGTGATTATCTTGCTAGGGGGCAAGACTGGTCGTGATGGTGTCGGTGGTGCAACGGGATCTTCTAAGGTTCAAACAGTTGAGTCTGTAGAGACTGCCGGTGCTGAGGTTCAAAAAGGGAATGCCATCGAAGAGCGCAAGATCCAACGCCTTTTCCGTAATGGCGATGTCACTCGTCTCATCAAGAAGTCCAATGACTTTGGAGCAGGTGGTGTCTGTGTGGCTATCGGTGAATTGGCAGATGGTCTTGAAATTGACCTTAACAAGGTTCCTCTTAAATACCAAGGTTTGAACGGTACAGAAATTGCCATTTCTGAATCTCAAGAACGGATGGCAGTTGTGGTGCGTCCTCAAGACGTAGCTGCCTTCGTTGCGGAATGTAATAAAGAAAATATTGATGCTGTTGTTGTGGCAACAGTGACTGAAAAACCAAATCTTGTCATGCACTGGAATGGTGAAACGATTGTCGACTTGGAACGCCGTTTCCTTGATACAAACGGTGTGCGTGTAGTCGTTGATGCCAAGGTTGTGGACAAGGATGTCAAACTCCCAGAAGAACGCACAACAAGTGCTGACACACTTGAAGCAGATACCCTTGCGGTTCTGTCTGATCTCAACCATGCGAGTCAAAAAGGTTTACAAACTATCTTTGACTGCTCGGTCGGTCGTTCAACGGTCAATCACCCACTTGGTGGTCGCTACCAACTCACACCAACTGAGGCATCTGTGCAGAAATTGCCAGTTCAACACGGTGTGACTCACACTGCGTCTGTCATGGCGCAAGGATTCAATCCATACGTGGCAGAATGGTCTCCATATCATGGCGCTGTCTATGCGGTTATCGAAGCGACTGCTCGTCTGGTTGCTGCTGGTGCAAACTGGTCTAAGGCTCGCTTCTCTTACCAAGAGTATTTCGAGCGGATGGACAAACAAGCTGAGCGTTTCGGTCAGCCAGTAGCAGCTCTCCTAGGCTCTATCGAAGCACAAATCCAGCTTGGTTTGCCATCTATCGGTGGTAAGGACTCCATGTCTGGTACTTTTGAAGAATTGACTGTACCGCCAACCTTGGTTGCCTTTGGAGTGACAACAGCAGATAGCCGTAAGGTGCTCTCTCCTGAGTTCAAGACTGCTGGTGAAAATATCTACTACATCCCAGGTCAAGCTCTTTCTGCAGAGATTGATTTTGACTTGATTAAGTCTAATTTTGCCAAGTTTGAAGGCATTCAAAAGGCTCACAAAGTGACATCTGCATCAGCTGTTAAATATGGCGGTGTCCTTGAAAGCTTGGCTCTTGCTACTTTTGGGAACCATATTGGTGCAGAGGTGACCTTGCCTGAACTTGAAACAGCTTTGACAGCTCAATTGGGTGGATTTGTCTTCACATCTCCTGAAGAAATCACTGGAGTAGAGAAAATAGGTCAAACAAAAGCAGACTTTACACTCCTTGTCAACGGTGTGAAGCTAGATGGACACAAACTTGACAGTGCTTTCCAAGGGAAACTGGAAGAAGTTTACCCAACAGAATTTGCCCAATCTAAAGAATTGGAAGAAGTGCCAGCTGTCGCTTCTGACGCAGTCATCAAAGCCAAAGAAACCATTGAAAAACCTGTTGTTTACATCCCAGTCTTCCCAGGAACCAACTCAGAATATGACTCAGCTAAAGCCTTCGAAAAAGAAGGGGCAGAGGTTAACTTGGTGCCATTCGTGACCTTGAATGAAGAAGCCATTGTCAAGTCAGTTGAAACTATGGTTGACAATATCGGCAAGGCAAACATTCTCTTCTTTGCAGGCGGATTCTCCGCTGCAGACGAGCCAGATGGATCAGCTAAGTTTATTGTCAATATCCTTCTTAATGAAAAAGTGCGTGCGGCCATTGATAGCTTTATTGCTCGTGGTGGCTTGATTATCGGTATCTGTAATGGATTCCAGGCCTTGGTCAAATCAGGTCTTCTTCCATATGGAAACTTTGAAGATGCCAGCAGCACGAGTCCAACCCTCTTCTACAATGATGCCAACCAGCACGTGGCCAAGATGGTGGAAACTCGGATTGCCAATACCAACTCACCATGGTTGGCTGGAGTACAAGTGGGCGATATCCATGCCATTCCAGTATCGCACGGTGAAGGGAAATTTGTCGTGACGGCTGAGGAATTTGCAGAGCTCCGTGCCAATGGTCAAATCTTTAGCCAATACGTTGACTTTGACGGCAAACCAAGTATGGATTCTAAGTACAATCCGAATGGTTCGGTAAATGCTATCGAAGGGATTACCAGCAAGAACGGCCAAATCATCGGTAAAATGGGCCACTCAGAACGTTATGAAGACGGTCTCTTCCAAAATATTTCAGGGAATAAAGACCAGCACCTGTTTGCGTCGGCTGTTAAATACTTTACTGGGAAATAAGACTTGCAGATTTTCTAATAGATAGTATCCGTAATGTAAAAGTTATGTAGACTTAGCTTGTGATGATTGCAAATAGTTTGTTTTGCGAGTGAAACGAGTTTCTACAGTATCATTCCGCAGTAGTGCAGTTAGCTAGTATTTGAGACTTTGGCTCAAATACTAGCTAGAAAATTTCTTGATAGACTTTCTGTTTTTTCGTCGGCATTCATGACGACAATGAAAAAATTCGAAAGTCATCACAGAAAGTTGAGAGCGTTCCTACTACTAAAGGAATGATACACAAATAAAAATTAGGTATATAAAATGACATACGAAGTAAAATCTCTTAATGAAGAATGTGGTGTTTTCGGTATCTGGGGGCATCCAGATGCTGCTAAATTGACCTATTTTGGTCTCCACAGTCTTCAGCACCGTGGTCAGGAGGGGGCAGGGATCCTCTCCAATGATCAGGGTCAATTGAAGCGTCATCGTGATATGGGGCTTTTATCAGAAGTGTTCAGAAACCCAGCTAATTTGGATAAACTAACTGGAACGAGCGCGATTGGGCATGTGCGTTACGCGACTGCTGGCGAAGCTTCTGTTGATAACATTCAGCCCTTCCTCTTTCGCTTTCATGATATGCAGTTTGGACTTGCTCACAACGGAAACTTGACTAATGCCGAATCGCTCAAAAAAGAATTGGAACAAAGAGGAGCTATTTTCAGTTCAACTTCGGACTCGGAAATCTTGGCCCACCTCATTCGTCGGAGTCACAATCCTAGTCTAATGGGTAAAATCAAGGAAGCGCTCAGTCTTGTCAAAGGTGGCTTTGCTTATATCTTGCTGTTTGAGGACAAGTTGATTGCTGCGCTTGATCCGAATGGTTTCCGTCCGCTTTCTATCGGGAAAATGGCCAACGGAGCGGTGGTTGTTTCTTCTGAAACTTGTGCCTTTGAAGTCATCGGTGCCGAGTGGATTCGTGATGTAAAACCAGGAGAGATTGTAATCGTGGATGACAATGGCATCCAGTACGATAGTTATACGAATGATACCCAGCTGGCGATTTGCTCTATGGAGTATATCTATTTTGCTCGCCCTGACTCTAACATCCATGGGGTCAATGTCCATACAGCTCGCAAACGTATGGGGGCCCAATTAGCGCGTGAGTTCAAGCATGAGGCAGATATTGTGGTCGGTGTGCCAAATTCATCACTCAGCGCAGCTATGGGATTTGCAGAAGAATCAGGCCTGCCAAATGAAATGGGTCTCATTAAGAATCAATACACCCAACGCACCTTTATCCAACCGACTCAAGAATTGCGGGAGCAAGGGGTGCGGATGAAACTATCTGCTGTTTCGGGCGTTGTCAAAGGTAAACGTGTGGTCATGATTGATGATTCCATTGTTCGTGGGACAACCTCTCGTCGCATCGTTCAGCTCTTGAAAGAAGCGGGGGCTTCTGAGGTTCACGTTGCTATTGGCAGTCCAGCGCTAGCTTATCCATGTTTTTACGGGATTGATATCCAGACGCGTCAGGAGCTGATTGCGGCCAATCATACGGTCGAAGAAACCTGCCAAATCATTGGTGCGGATAGCCTGACCTATCTTTCGATTGATGGCTTGATTAATTCTATCGGGATTGAAACAGATGCGCCGAACGGTGGTCTTTGTGTCGCTTACTTTGACGGCGACTACCCAACACCTCTCTACGACTATGAGGAAGACTATCGTAGAAGTTTGGAAGAAAAGACCAGTTTCTACAAATAGACGGATAAAGACTCTCCATTAAAGAAAAGGAATGAATAAAATGACGAATAAAAATGCTTATGCGCAGTCTGGTGTGGATGTTGAAGCGGGTTATGAAGTTGTTGAGCGGATCAAAAAGCATGTGGCTCGTACGGAGCGTGCAGGTGTTATGGGAGCTCTTGGTGGTTTTGGTGGCATGTTTGACCTCTCAAAAACAGGTATCAAAGAGCCCGTCTTGATTTCAGGAACTGATGGTGTCGGAACCAAGCTCATGCTGGCTATCAAATACGATAAGCATGATACCATCGGTCAGGACTGTGTGGCCATGTGTGTTAATGACATCATCGCTGCAGGTGCGGAACCTCTTTACTTCCTTGACTACGTAGCGACTGGCAAGAATGAACCAGCTAAACTAGAACAAGTGGTTGCTGGTGTGGCAGAAGGTTGTGTGCAGGCAGGCGCCGCCCTCATTGGCGGGGAAACGGCTGAAATGCCTGGTATGTATGGTGAAGATGACTACGATCTGGCTGGTTTTGCAGTCGGTGTGGCTGAAAAATCTCAAATCATAGATGGTTCAAAAGTAGCTGAAGGTGATGTCCTTCTCGGACTTGCTTCGAGCGGGATTCACTCAAATGGTTACTCACTCGTGCGTCGTGTCTTTGCCGACTATACAGGTGAGGAAGTCTTGCCAGAATTGGAAGGCAAGAAACTCAAGGAAGTCCTACTTGAGCCGACTCGTATCTATGTCAAGGCTGTCTTGCCACTCATCAAGGAAGAGTTGGTCAACGGTATTGCCCACATCACAGGTGGTGGTTTTATCGAGAATGTTCCTCGTATGTTTGCGGCTGACTTGTCTGCTGAAATTGAGGAAAGTAAAGTTCCAGTGCTTCCGATTTTCAAAGCTCTTGAAAAATACGGTGAAATCAAGCATGAAGAAATGTTTGAAATCTTCAATATGGGTGTGGGACTCATGCTTGCAGTTAGCCCTGAAAATGTAGATCGCGTCAAGGAATTGTTGGATGAACCAGTCTATGAAATTGGTCGCATCGTTAAGAAAGAAAACGAAAGTGTCATCATCAAATGAAAAAAATAGCGGTTTTTGCCTCTGGTAATGGCTCAAATTTTCAGGTGATTGCTGAAGAGTTTCCGGTGGAGTTTGTCTTTTCAGACCATCGTGACGCCTATGTGCTAGAGCGGGCAGAAAAGATTGGTGTCCTATCCTACGCTTTTGAACTCAAGGAGTTTGAGAACAAGGCAGACTATGAAGCAGCTCTTGTCGAACTCTTGGATGAGCACCAGATTGACTTGGTTTGTTTGGCGGGTTATATGAAAATTGTCGGCCCAACCTTATTGTCGGCTTATGAAGGTCGGATCATTAACATTCATCCAGCCTACCTACCAGAATTTCCAGGCGCTCATGGGATTGAGGACGCTTGGAAAGCTGATGTCGCTGAGAGCGGCGTGACCATTCACTGGGTGGACTCAGGTGTGGACACAGGCAAGGTCATCAAACAAGTCCGTGTTCCACGTCTAGCTGATGATACCATCGAAAGCTTTGAAGCTCGTATTCATGAGGCAGAGTACAAGTTGTATCCAGAAGTTATTAGAGAATTGTTGGATAAGTAAATGAAAGGAAATAACATGACTAAACGCGCCTTAATCAGCGTCTCAGACAAAGCGGGCATTGTTGAATTTGCCCAAGAACTCAAAAAACTTGGTTGGGATATCATCTCGACAGGTGGGACCAAGGTTGTCCTTGACAATGCTGGGGTGGAGACCATTGCTATTGACGATGTGACTGGTTTTCCAGAAATGATGGACGGTCGTGTCAAGACCCTTCACCCAAATATTCATGGTGGGCTCTTGGCTCGTCGTGACTTGGACAGCCATCTTCAAGCAGCTAAGGACAATAATATCGAATTGATTGACCTCGTTGTAGTAAATCTTTACCCATTCAAGGAAACCATCCTCAAACCAGACGTGACATACGCGGATGCGGTTGAAAACATCGATATCGGTGGGCCATCTATGCTTCGTTCAGCAGCTAAAAACCATGCCAGCGTGACGGTTGTGGTAGACCCTGTTGACTATGCTGTGATTTTGGACGAATTGGCAGCAAATGGTGAAACGACTTATGAAACTCGTCAACGTTTGGCAGCCAAGGTTTTCCGTCACACTGCGGCTTATGATGCTTTGATTGCGGAATACTTCACAGCTCAAGTGGGCGAAGCAAAACCAGAAAAACTCACTTTGACCTATGACCTCAAGCAAGCCATGCGCTATGGGGAAAATCCTCAACAGGACGCCGACTTCTACCAAAAAGCTTTGCCGACTGACTACTCGATTGCTTCAGCAAAACAGCTCAACGGTAAGGAATTGTCATTCAACAATATTCGTGACGCTGATGCGGCGATTCGTATCATTCGTGATTTCAAAGACCGTCCAACCGTTGTGGCTCTCAAACACATGAACCCATGTGGAATTGGTCAAGCTGATGACATCGAAATTGCTTGGGATTATGCTTATGAGTCTGACCCAGTGTCTATCTTTGGTGGAATTGTCGTCCTTAACCGTGAGGTGGATGCTGCGACAGCTGAGAAGATGCATGGCGTCTTCCTTGAAATCATCATCGCACCGAGCTATACGGATGAAGCGCTAGCCATTTTGACCAACAAAAAGAAAAACTTGCGTATCCTTGCCTTGCCATTTGATGCTCAAGATGCCAGTGAAGTGGAAGCAGAATACACAGGTGTTGTTGGTGGACTCCTCGTGCAAAACCAAGACGTAGTGAAAGAAAGCCCAGCTGACTGGCAAGTGGTGACCAAGCGCCAACCAACTGAGACAGAAGCGACAGCTCTTGAGTTTGCTTGGAAGGCAATCAAGTATGTGAAATCAAACGGTATCATCGTGACCAACGACCACATGACACTTGGTGTTGGCCCGGGTCAGACTAACCGTGTAGCTTCAGTCCGTATTGCCATTGACCAAGCTAAAGACCGCCTTGATGGCGCTGTGCTTGCTTCGGATGCCTTCTTCCCATTCGCGGATAACGTGGAAGAAATCGCTAAAGCAGGTATCAAAGCCATCATCCAACCAGGTGGATCTGTCCGTGACCAAGAATCTATCGAAGCAGCGGATAAATACGGCTTGACTATGGTCTTCACAGGAGTAAGACATTTTAGACATTGATGGGTATTTAAAAATTAGCTCATTATCAACTATGATGAATGATTTATCGCTAGCAATGAGAGAAGACGTAAGTGTTCTTCTCTTTTTGTATGTCTAAAACAATAAGCATTTTAGTGTTAGAAATTATTAAAATGATTTGTCAGAGCTGTTCATGACTAATCTCGAAAAACTCAGTTTCTCACTTAACTATTTTTCATACGTTTTATGGTGTTTAAGGTTGTTGTGACTAGCTCGTTAACAGGCATTGTGTGGTAATCTGTTTTTAACCATTCATCAAAAATATTGTAGAGACCTCCAACGATGAATCTACTATCATAGGTGATTTGTCTTTGATTACTATTTGTGACATGCCAAGGTGCCATGACAGTGGTATAAGCAGCAGAAAGCTTATCATAAGACCTTTGCAAGATAAGCACGAGCAAGTTTGCGTCTTGCAAAATTTTTAATGGCTCAGTGTACTGGCTCCAATACTGAAAGAAAAGGTTCACTAAATCTTCAAAATTAGTCAGTTTTGCTGTTTGAAGTTCGATAATATAGTCTTGAATTAAGCGGTCTAAATAGTTCGTAAGAACTTCCTCTTTTGAATGGTAATAACGATAAAACGTTCGTCTAGCAATTTGAGCATGTTCGCTGAGTTCAGCAATGCTGATATTTTGGAGAGACTTCTTAGTTGCTAATAAATCGAACAAGGCTTCTTCCAGCCATTGCCGCATTTGATATTCCATGATATTTTTCCTTTCCTGTCACACTTTTGATCAAACTGTGCCAATTTCTCTTAACCTCTTGTTTTTGTAACAGTTTATCTTTATACTAAAAGTGTTGCGCGTGATATATGATTATCATTTATTCTTAACATTGTACAATTGTTAGTTGTTATTAAGGAGGTAAAGATATGAGCATTCTTTTTAATGTTTGGATGCTACCTATTTTATTTATTTTACACGATTTTGAAGAAATGATTTTTATGCCCTTGTGGAAAACACGGCATCATCAAAAATTAGAAACTTTTAAGAAACCGTTCTTTGGTTCCGTTACGCAAGGCTCCGCTTTTGCAGTAGGTGTGTTAGAAGAGTTTGTTATTTTGCTGTTTATTTCTGGACTTTGCCAATTGACTCACAACAACCTACTCTATTTATCTTTTGTAATAGCGTATACAGCTCATTTCATAATCCATTATATCATGTGCCTGCAATTTAGGGGCTATGTTCCTGGAGTCGTCACGGTAACCCTAGAATTGCCGATGGTTCTAATGATTATTTCTCACTATTGGCCTTATGATGTTTCTTTGTTATCAGTCGTTGTCTATCTTTTATTGGCCATGGTAATAGCTTTTACGAATCTTAAAATCATGCATCTTATCATGCCAAAAATTCAAACACATCTCGAAAAATACGCGAAATGAAAAACGATTAAATGAGAGCTACTTTTTAACCTTTCTGATATAACTGGTTAATGAGCAGCCAAGAGTCTATCGAAGTGGCTGACAAATATGGCTTGACCATGGTCTTCACAGGCGTGAGACATTTTAGACATTAAAAACGTAAAGGGAAGAAAACAGTTTCTTTCCTTTTTTTGCTTAAAAAACGGAATATAACAAGATTAAAACGAACGTTTATGATATAATATTAGTAAATAATTCGCAAAAGAGGTTGAGAGATGAAGCTGTTAGTTGTCGGTTCGGGTGGTCGTGAACATGCGATTGCTAAGAAGTTGCTTGAATCAAAAGACGTTGAAAAAGTCTTTGTAGCTCCTGGAAATGATGGAATGACCTTGGATGGGTTGGATTTAGTAAACATTGGAATTTCCGAACATTCCAAACTAATTGAATTTGCCAAGGAGAATGATATTGCTTGGTCTTTTATCGGTCCGGATGATGCTCTTGCCGCTGGGATCGTGGATGATTTTAGCCAAGCTGGGCTCAAGGCTTTTGGTCCGACGAGATTGGCAGCGGAGTTGGAGTGGTCAAAGGATTTTGCTAAGGAAATTATGGTCAAATACGACGTTCCGACAGCAGCCTATGGCACATTTTCTGACTTTGAGGCAGCTAAGGCCTATATCGAAAAGCAGGGGGCTCCTATCGTGGTCAAGGCGGATGGTTTGGCCCTTGGGAAAGGTGTCGTTGTTGCGGAGACGGTTGAGCAAGCGGTCGAAGCTGCTCATGAGATGCTTTTGGACAATAAATTTGGTGACTCGGGTGCGCGTGTGGTTATCGAGGAATTCCTTGACGGAGAAGAGTTCTCTCTCTTTGCCTTTGTCAATGGGGACAAGTTCTACATCATGCCAACGGCTCAGGACCATAAACGTGCTTACGATGGCGACAAGGGCCCTAACACGGGAGGTATGGGAGCTTATGCGCCAGTTCCTCACGTGCTACAGAGCGCGGTTGATGCGGCGGTTGACACCATTGTCAAGCCAGTTCTTGAAGGGATGATTCAGGAAAGTCGTCCGTATCTTGGTGTCCTTTACGCAGGGCTTATCCTGACAGCAGATGGACCTAAAGTTATCGAGTTCAATGCTCGGTTCGGAGATCCCGAAACTCAGATTATCTTGCCTCGTTTGACCTCTGACTTTGCACAAAATATCACGGATATTCTCAATGGCAAGGAGCCAAACATCACGTGGACGGACAAGGGTGTGACTCTGGGTGTGGTTGTCGCATCCAAGGGCTACCCGCTAGACTATGAAAAGGGTGTGGAATTGCCAGCTAAAACCGAAGGCGACATCATCACCTACTATGCAGGGGCTAAGTTTGCGGAAAATAGCAGAGCACTGCTATCAAACGGCGGACGTGTCTATATGCTCGTCACCACAGCCGATACCGTCAAAGAAGCCCAAGAAACCATCTATCAAGAACTCTCCCAACAAAAAACAGAAGGCCTCTTTTACCGAACAGATATCGGAAGCAAGGCTATGAAGTAAAAGTATAAAAATAACGCGACGAAGTCGCCAAATACGTTAATGGTCGCCGTGGTGAAAAGACCAGAACATTCACTGTTCTGGTCGGGGGAAACTTTGAGACCTTAGGCTCAAAGTTTAGGAATGAAACCGAAGGTTTGCTTCCGTCCCCACCACCTAAGACCATTATCAAAAAAGAAAAGGAAAAATTATGACTAAACCAATTATTTCCATCATCATGGGCTCTAAATCTGACTGGGCAACCATGCAAAAAACAGCTGAAGTCTTAGACCGCTTTGGTGTAGCCTATGAAAAGAAAGTCGTCTCTGCCCATCGCACGCCTGACCTCATGTTTCAGCATGCAGAAGAAGCCCGCAGTCGCGGCATAAAGGTCATCATCGCCGGTGCTGGTGGTGCCGCGCATTTGCCAGGTATGGTAGCAGCCAAAACGACTCTACCTGTTATCGGTGTGCCCGTCAAATCACGTGCGCTCAGCGGTCTGGACTCCCTCTATTCGATTGTGCAGATGCCGGGCGGTGTGCCTGTGGCAACTATGGCAATCGGTGAAGCGGGAGCGACAAACGCTGCCCTGACTGCCCTTCGGATCTTGGCCATTGAGGACCAAGACCTAGCAGCAGCGCTAGCAGATTTTGCAGAAGAGCAAGGAAAAATCGCAGAGGAGTCTACAAATGAGCTCATCTAAAACAATCGGAATTATCGGTGGCGGTCAGCTGGGTCAGATGATGGCCATTTCTGCTATCTACATGGGGCACAAGGTCATCGCGCTGGATCCAGCGGCGGATTGTCCAGCCTCTCGCGTGGCAGAGCTTATCGTGGCGCCTTATAACGATGTGGATGCCCTGCGTCAGCTGGCTGAGCGTTGCGATGTCCTGACCTATGAGTTTGAAAATGTCGATGCGGACGGTTTGGATGCCGTTATCAAGGATGGTCAGCTCCCTCAAGGGACGGACCTGCTCCGCATTTCTCAAAATCGGATCCTTGAAAAGGACTTTTTGTCAAACAAGGCTCAAGTCACCGTAGCACCATACAAGGTCGTGACTTCAAGCCAAGACTTGGCAGATATTGACCTGTTGAAAATCTATGTCCTCAAGACTGCGACTGGTGGCTACGACGGGCATGGACAAAAGGTCATTCGTTCAGAAGCAGACTTGGAAGAAGCCTGTGTACTAGCCGATTCAGCAGACTGTGTCTTGGAAGAATTTGTCAACTTTGATCTTGAAATTTCTGTCATCGTATCAGGGAATGGCAAGGAAGTTACGGTTTTCCCAGTTCAGGAAAATATTCACCGAAACAACATTCTTTCAAAAACCATTGTGCCTGCCCGCATTTCTGAAAGTTTAGCTGAGAAAGCCAAAGCTATGGCCGTGAGAATCGCTGAGCAACTGAACTTGTCTGGAACTCTCTGCGTGGAAATGTTTGCGACGGCTAATAACATCATCGTCAATGAGATTGCTCCACGCCCACACAACTCAGGACACTACTCAATCGAAGCCTGTGACTTCTCCCAGTTTGATACTCATATCTTGGGTGTTCTGGGAGCACCATTGCCAGCTATCAAATTGTATGCGCCAGCCGTCATGCTCAACGTACTCGGCCAACACGTTGAGGTCGCTGAAAAATATGTCACAGAAAATCCAAGCGCCCACCTTCATATGTATGGTAAAATAGAAGCGAAGCACAATCGTAAGATGGGACATGTGACTTTGTTTAGTGATGTGCCGGATGAGGTGGAGGAGTTTGGAGAAGGGATTAATTTTTAGGTGAGAATAGCAATTTTAGGTCTTGGGGTTATCGGGACCATTTATGCCTATGCTTTTCAAAAAGCAGGTCATCGGGTAGAGCACGTGCTGAGAGAAAGTAAGAAAAGTACAGCACCAAACGTTTTGACAGTTGATTTGCTAGATGGCCGTTATGTTTCCAAAGGTGAAAATAAACAGGATACCTATGCGGTTCATGTGGCGGAAGCTCATGCGGAATATGATTTTATTTTTATCAGTGTGCGTCATGGTTTTGTAAAAGAAGCCGTGGAAACTTTGCGAGAAAATCAGATTAAAGGAACTCTCGTTTTCTTCTGTAATTTCTGGAATACGCGAGAGGAAGTAGAGAAATGGGCAGGGGAGTATAACTATATTCTCGCATTTCCTACAGCTGGTGGTCATATGAATAAGGATCATTTAGATGGCGTCTTGTTCGACCATTTAATGTTAGAAGGGGAGAAAAAAGCACACATCCCCAATTATGCTGATTTGACGGATTTGCTGACTTCAGCAGATTTGAAGTGGGAGGTTCCCCATGATATGGTCGAGTGGATTTGGATTCACATGGCGATTAATGCGGGTGTCACCTCGACAGCTGCACGATCGGGAAATCTAGAAAATCCAGAAAAATTGGCTTTGAACTTGATGAACAGTTCTTCGGAATTATCATTAGCCATCAAGGCCATTCGAGAGGCTTTGAAAGTCGTAGAAGCGCGTGGTGTGAATTTGAAGCTTTACAAAGCAGAACTCTTGCCTTATAAAATTCCCGCTTGGATTGCAGGAAAGGCCATGAAAGCCATGTTTGCGAAAAATGAGTTGACTCGAAAAATCATGACCTTGCATAATGATAAACAGGACATCTTTTATTGTTGCCAAAGTGTTTATCAGACTGGTCTGGAGTTGGGTGTTGAGATGCCTATTCTAGAAGCAAATATGAAGGGGATTTCTGTTTAGAGTATTCTGGTTGTACAATGGTTTTATTAAACAAGATAAGGCTGTGGAGCAGTCGTCTAGGCCTTGTATGCTAGTGGGAATCACGAAAAGGTGAAAGACAAGTATGAAGAGCTAGTAGCACAATATCCTGAAAACTACTTAGCCATCTATGATCTACCGTTAGATACGGATTTGAATACACTAGATTACTATCCATCAGTGTGGATTGGAAAAGAGGAGTTTGAGGAATTTTAAGTGGGAGATACAAAATGGGAGAGTTAGCTTTAAAGAACGATAAACTCATTGAAGAAGAGAAAAATAGTAGTCAACTTGATATTAGACTTTTTCAAAATAAAAGTAAGATGTTTGAAAAAGTTGGAAATTACTTTACTACCATCGTTAACTCCTATAATGAAGTAAAACAGAATATTGATCCTAAAGGAATATATGTTGTTAAATTTACTCAAGAACAGCTAGATAAATTTAATAGGGGAGATATTGATTTTCAAAAAACGGCAGATATGAAGTCTTTATTGCCAAATTTTGTATCAAAAGGGACTAATAATAATATTGTTTCAATGGCTAGACTTGAAAAAATTGTATTAGACAACCCAGAAGCTTTACAAAATGTTGTGTCAAATGTAAATCGGTTGGTTGAGGCTCAAAAAGTAAGTGAACTGGAGTTATTGCTGTCAGAAGTAAAACAGATTTCTTTAGATATTAAACAAGGTCAAAAAGATGATAGGCGGTCCAAAATATTGGGGGCAGAAAGTACAATAGAGCAAGCATTATTAATGAGTGATGAAAATCCTCAAAAAGAGCATCTCTTATTGAATGCAATTAATCAGTTAAATGAAGGACGAGCATCTATTATAAAAGAATTTGAAGGAGTTGTGGCTAAAAATTTATCCATACCAAAAACTAATTTATTTTTATTTCTAAAATCAATCGTTGATGATAAATTTAATGAGGATGTTTCAAATAGCTTTGTAGAATTAAATGACCAATTTTCATATATTGTAAAGGCAAGTGATTTACTAGCTAAAATATACACAGTGACAGGTAACAATGGCTTGATTGACACTGTTTATGCACCTGTTAAGAATTTGATTGAAAATAACCATGAGTATATATCAAAACTGGTAGAATTACAGGAAATAAGTGCTGAGGAGCAAAGACGGTTAAAATGGTGTATTGAGCCAAATGATTTTATTGGGAAGATTGGAGCAACTGAATTGTCGGATGATTATATTATTACAATTGAATTTTCAGGTCAGGAATTATTAAAGGGAGTAAAAAATGGATAGAAACCAAGTACATAAGATTGGAAAAATTATGAATAAGCCTGTTAAATTTGTAAAGGAAAATGCAGGGGAAATGGCAACAGTGCTTACTGCAGTTGTTTCAGTAGTTGCATTAATTGACGGCAAAAAAAATAGATTTACTGTCATACATAGAATTAAATTTGGATAAAAGACTACGTTTTAAATTGAAAGGTAGGAGAATAATTTTAACATGTTAGAAAATCTAAAAGACTTAAAAAAAGATATGGTAGCAAAGAAATGGACCATCTGTAGTTTTATCTTTGTCTATAAAAGAGTAGAGTATATCGTCCTTGTAAAAAGATTTGTTGGTAAGGAGCAAAGGATAGAAAAGTACTCTTTAATAAAGCTACACTTTATAGAGGCTGCTGACCTACATAATGAGTTAGAAGTTGAGGCGAACAGTCAGAGATTGCTTGTGGATGCTAAAACTTTAAGAGAATTTTTTGGAATTGAGTATGGTGATAACTTAGGTGATATATTACAGCAATTCACAAATCAATTAGGTAAATCAATACCTGCAAATGTTCCTGAACAAAGAACAGCTGCTGAACAAGCAGCCTTAGTAAATTCTCTAAGTCGGAGTGAAGCAGAGGATCCAAATAAAATTTATTGTTATGGCGTTAAAAGAAATCCAAACGGGGGACAACGAAGTGAGTTTAATTCAGATAAAACCAAATTGTTGCGACCAGATTTGTTTAGATATTTTGAAAATGACACTAGTATCAGTTTCTGCTATAGTGATGATATCGATAAAGAAAATAAGGATTCTGAAATTTTAAGAAAATTTGGTGAGACTAAATAGACATAGTTTTGTATTGACTGGTATTTTGTGATAAACATAGTAGAAAACAACAATTATATTTTTGAAACTAACTATGATTACCTGATTATTCAACATTTAGAAAGTTATCTTGCAACTCTGGATTTGAAATTTAGTTATGAGATTCCGAAGGAATCTGCTGACGTCCGTCCCACTTAAGTGAAACATCAAAAGAAAGGAAAATAAAACAATGATCGAACGTTACTCTCGCCCTGAAATGGCGAACATTTGGAGTGAAGAAAATAAATACCGTGCTTGGCTTGAGGTGGAAATCTTGGCTGATGAGGCATGGGCTGAGTTGGGGGAAATCCCTAAGGAAGATGTGGCTTTGATTCGCGAGAAGGCGGACTTTGACATCGACCGTATTTTGGAGATTGAGCAAGAGACTCGCCACGATGTGGTTGCTTTCACGCGTGCGGTTTCTGAAACGCTTGGCGAAGAGCGCAAGTGGGTTCACTATGGCTTGACTTCTACCGACGTGGTGGATACGGCCTACGGGTACCTTTACAAGCAGGCCAACGACATCATCCGTCGTGATCTTGAAAACTTCACCAACATCATCGCTGACAAGGCTAAGGAGCATAAGTTCACCATCATGATGGGTCGTACCCACGGTGTGCATGCTGAGCCGACAACTTTTGGTCTTAAATTGGCGACTTGGTACAGTGAAATGAAGCGCAATATCGAGCGTTTCGAGCATGCGGCTGCTGGTGTGGAAGCTGGTAAGATCTCTGGTGCGGTTGGGAACTTTGCCAACATCCCACCATTTGTAGAGCAATACGTCTGCGACAAGTTGGGTATCCGTGCTCAAGAAATCTCGACACAGGTCCTTCCTCGTGACCTTCACGCTGAGTACTTTGCAGTTCTTGCTAGCATTGCGACTTCAATCGAACGTATGGCGACTGAGATTCGTGGTTTGCAAAAATCTGAGCAGCGCGAAGTGGAAGAATTCTTTGCTAAAGGGCAAAAAGGCTCATCTGCGATGCCTCACAAGCGCAATCCTATCGGTTCTGAGAACATGACAGGTCTTGCGCGTGTTATCCGTGGTCACATGGTGACAGCTTATGAAAACGTTGCTCTCTGGCACGAACGCGACATTTCTCACTCATCAGCTGAGCGAATCATCACACCGGACACGACCATTTTGATTGACTACATGCTTAACCGTTTTGGAAATATCGTCAAGAACTTGACGGTCTTCCCAGAAAACATGATCCGCAACATGAATTCTACGTTTGGTCTTATCTTTAGCCAACGTGCCATGTTGACCTTGATTGAAAAAGGCATGACCCGTGAGCAAGCCTATGACTTGGTGCAACCAAAAACAGCCTACTCTTGGGATAATCAAGTAGACTTTAAACCACTTCTAGAAGCAGATCCAGAAGTGACATCACGCCTGACTCAAGAGGAAATCGACGAAATCTTCAACCCTGCATACTACACCAAACGAGTGGATGATATCTTTGAACGTATCGGACTTGGTGACTAATCATAACAAAAAGCGAGATTCAATCTCGCTTTTTTGTATGCTTATCGAAGGGGGTTAATCTTCTTTTCTCTTAGTGAGTCCGTAGGCTGCTAGTGTGGCCATGAGTCCTGCTGCGACCAAGCCTGCAGAGTCTTGACTTCCTGTTGCAGGGAGTTGTTTTTCATCTGCTTTGCTAGTAGTCGGTTCAGCTTGCTCAGCTTTCTCAACGGCAGTTCCGACTTCGACCACCTGAGCGACTGCTTCCTGCGATACCGCGCTATTGACAAGGGATCTTTCTTCCTTGCCGTCAGCAGTGGTGCTGACAGAGTAGAAAATCGTACGGCGACCATTTACACCAGTAACGACGATTTGCGTTTGTCCGAGTGGTAATTGCGGATTTTCACGTGTTACGGTAGTGAATGGAATCTCTTCCTCTTGGATGTCCAGTCTTGGTTTTGCCTCTGCGGCTGGAGCAAGACCGTATTCATCTCCTTTGTGCGTAATAGGAGTGCCGATTTCAACCACTTGGGTCACAGGTTCTTTGGTTACTTGGCTATCTAGGACAGTTTCTGTTTGTTTCCCATTTTCAGTAAGGACAGAGATGTAATGAGTGCGTTCGCCATCTACACCTGGTGTGATGATCTTTTCCTGACCAGCTGGGAGGTTCGGATTTTCCTTCTTGATAACCTCAAATGGAATCTTTTCTGCTCTTGTGATGAGTTCAGGTTTGATTTCAACATTGGCAGCTAGTTCGTTTTCATCGAGGCTTCCTGAGTGGGTTGCTGCTGGTTTAAGGCCTAGGCGGGCTGCCTTGAGTTTGGCTACGAGAGCGTCTAACTCGGCTTGTTTGTTACGGTTGAGGTTGTAGTTGAGAGCTTCTTTAGCTACATTTAGAGCATCGAGACTTTCTTTGCTGTATCCATCCAAGTTTGCAGGGATTTGAGCAAGCTCCTCACGGAGTGCATTGTAGTTAGCGCGGAAGTAGTCTTTGTTATTGTCTGCAAAGGCAGTCATGAGTTCAAAGATTTCTTCTTCCTTGTACTCAGCGCTTGGTCTATCTGCCCAGATGGCAAGCATACTTCCAACTGTTGGAAGGTCTACCTCAGGATACTTGGTAGAAGCAAGCTGGTTAAATGGTGTTTTTTTAGTGTTTTCAATTGCTTTTTTGAGGAAACCACCACCATCTTCAGGTTTTTGACCGAGAATGTAGTACCAGTCTCCGTTGGTGTTAAGGAATTTGTAGCCTTTACTTGCCAGGTACTGAGGAGATGCAAGGTTGTAACCCCACCATCCCTTAGACCAGTAAGAGATGATGACATCCTTGTCAAACTCGACATCATCCTTGTCTTCATAGTAGAAACCATCGTTGAAGGCCATTGGTTGAAGGCTTCTTTCTTTGGCCATGGCAGCAAGGGTGTTAGAGTACTCAGCAAACTTGCCATAGAGTCCATACCATTTGAGGTAGTACCAGCCTTGCGCGTTGGTAGCATCATTGGCATATTCGTCTGTACCGTAGTTGAAGATCTTAGTCTTGCCTGCAAAGAAGTCCATGTACTTGCCGATGAGGGCTTTGACAAAGTTCATCGCCTCTTCGTTTTCGAGGTCCATGGTTGTTTTGGAGACCTTGTCAAAGTTGGCTTGAGGATTCTTGATTCCAAGTTTTTCCATAGCGACGAGCATGGCATCCATGTGGCCTGGGCTGTTGATCGCTGGAATGAGTCCGAGGCCTTTTGATTTTGCGTACTCGATCAATTCAGTGATTTCAGCTTGACTAAGAGTGGTTCCGTTTGGA
The DNA here is from genome assembly GCF_024295845.1 of Streptococcus sp. CF8-6. Taxonomy (NCBI): domain Bacteria; kingdom Bacillati; phylum Bacillota; class Bacilli; order Lactobacillales; family Streptococcaceae; genus Streptococcus; species Streptococcus sp. CF8-6. Next base: position 38,174 of record NZ_JANCOF010000005.1, read on the forward strand.
TCATCGTAGTAAGCTTTTGTCCCTTCGATGATGGCTTTTTTGACATCATCACTTGTATAGGTTTTGCCGTTAGCTGTGATGGTCATGTCATCAAGTAGGAAGCGAAGTCCGTCATTTCCTAGGAGGAGATGCGCATCAGAGTAGCCGAGCTCGCTCGCCTTGTCTACGATGCGTTTGAGTTGGTCAAGCGTGAAGTACTTACGGCCAGCATCGATGGAGATTACCTTGTTTTTGGCAAGTTTTTCAACTTCACGTTTCGCGTCTTCTTCTTTTTGAGCTTCTGGTGTGAAGGTCAAATTGCTGACAGCTTCTTGGAGTTTTGCGATTGCTTGGTCAATGGTGTCTTGTTGGGCACGGCTGAGGTTGCTATCGAGTGAGCGAATGGCTTTTTCAGCTTCTTTGACAGCTGCGACACTTTCCGCAGTATAGCGGTTAAGGTCTGTTGGGACTTCTTTCAGAGCTTGCTCAGCAGACTCATAGTCAGCTACGAAGTATTCAGCATTGGCATTTGCGAAGCTACGCATGAGTTTGAAGAGGCGTGATGGTGAATAGCGTGCAGATGGGGTGTCCGCCCAAGCAGCTACCATACCACCGATGAACGGGATAGTAGCCCCATCAGATTTTGGTACAGAAGTGATTGGAGTATTCTTGATACCATTGAGTCCTTGGTCGAGGTTGTACCAGCCTTGACCATCTGCATTCCGTCCTAGAACATAGTACCAAGCATCGTTGGTGTTAAGGATTTGGTGGCCTTTTTCAACTAGAAGTTTAGAAGAAGCGACGTCGTATCCGCCCCATCCACCAGTCCACATTGAAACGATGATGTCTTTGTCAAAGGTTCCAAAGCTAATGTCGCTATTGTAGTAGATACCGTCGTTAAAGGCCATTGGTTTGAGTCCGTGAGATTTGACGATACGAGCAAGGTCATTAGCGTAGGCGATAAATTTATCATAACCCTTGTCTGGGAAACCATCTTCTGGATACCATTTATAGGCTTGAAGAACGCTCCAGCCTTTAGCGTCTGTAGCATCATTGGCGTACTCGTCTAGTCCGATATTGAAGATGTCAGATTTGCCAGCGAAGTAAGCAGCATACTTGTCGATCAGAGCTTTGGTAAATGCAACCGCTTCTTTGTTATCAAGGTCAACAGTACGAGCAGATTCCTTACCAAAGTAGTTGAAGTTCGGTTTTTGGATACCTAATTCTTTCATGGCATGCAAAATCGCATCCATGTGCCCAGGGCTGTTTACAGTTGGGATGAGACCAATACCTTTATTTTTAGCATAGTTGATCAAGTCCGTCATCTGACTCTCTGTCAAATGGTTGCCGTTTGGATCCTTGTAGTAGGCATCAGTTCCGTTTTCGAGTGCACGTTTGACATCGTCACTTGCATAGGTTTTGCCATTGGCTTTGATGGTCATGTCGTCCAACATGAAACGCATGCCATCGTTTCCAACTAGTAAATGAAGATCCGTGTAGCCGTAGTGTTTGGCTTTGTCGATGATTTCTTTGAGTTGGTCTGGAGAGAAGTACTTGCGTCCAGCGTCGATTGAGATCATTTTTCGTTTTGCCAGTTTTTCATTTACCTGAGCTGCTCGTTCTGTGCTAGGAGCGGCTACTACAGGTGTGACGACTTCATTTTTCTTTTCGGAAGGAGTGCTTTCGGCAGGAGTTTCAGCTGGGGCAGGGTTTTTTTTCTCGGCGCTAGGAGTTGGAGCAGCATTTTCTGTCACAACTGGTGCGCTTGACTCTTCGGTTGTTGGAGCAACTGTTTGAGGAGCCTCCTGGTCTTCTTTGACCTCCTCTTTTACAGGTTTGTCAGCCTTTTCTTCCAGTTTTTCTGGAACCTTGGAGTCTACAGCTTCTTCGGTTGCTTGTGGACTCTCCTGAATCGTTTGAACAGTTTCTACAGCTGTTGGAGCTGGAGTAATCTCGTCGGCAGATACGACTTGTGCGCTAAAAGCAAATCCTATAAGTACAGAAGCTGCCCCAACCGCGTATTTACGGATGGAGAAGCGCTGTTTCTTTTCTAGTTTCATGACAAAACCTCCTTGTTATTATCATATATGATAGCGTTTACATAAAACCAATTTTATTTTATTATCTGCGGAGTAAAATGTCAAGTGGGTTTATATAAGAACTATAATAAATAGAGGAAATCATAAGATTTAGGAGAAATTTGCTAATAAGGGATAAAACCGAGGAAAAACCAAACGAAATTTTACCTTGTTTTTAGTAAAAATGCTACTAATTAAATAAGAGCCCTTCATAGCGTTTTCACAACTTCTTTCTCGTGCTATAATGAATAGAGAAAAAGCCTGAGCTAGGCTCAGGCTTTTTCTTAATGACCTCGGTTACATGAGATGAATTTGATTTTGTAGTAGTCTGCTCGCTTATAAGTTTCACTATAGGCAAGGACTTGGCCAGTGGCCTCAAGTTTTGTAGTCTTCGTTTGGAAGACAGTTGGGAATTGTGTATCGATTCCGAGTACAGAAGCAGCATGCTCTGGTGTTGGGAATGCGATTTCGTTGATTTCCTCAAAATGTTCATCACTCATGTGAATGCGGTAATCCAATTTGAAACGTGTATAGATAGAGCTATAATAGTCAAGATTTGGATAGTTGGCATTGATGTATTGCTCAGGAATATAAGATGTGTGGTAGATGTATGTCACGTCGTTTGTCTGACGAATACGTTCAATCTTATAGTAGAATTGATCTCCACGTAGTCCAAGTTTATCTAAATATTCAAGTTTGTTTCCGCGCTCGATAGAAAGGACAGTAACTTTATCGTCTTTTGTTTCAAAGATTTCGACATCTGAAAACTCAACGAGTTTGTGCTTACGGGCACGTGAAACGAAAGTACCTTTACCTTGTTGGCGGACAATGTAGCCGTCTTTAGCAAGGTCATTCAAAGCACGTACAACTGTGATTGAACTCACATCGTACATCGCGATCAATTCGGCTTCTGTATAAAATTTATCTCCACTTGCAAATTGACCAGAGATGATTTTGTTTTTTAATTCATCTTTAATATATTGGTATTTAGGAATAGCCATAAATTTCACCTCGATTCTCTTTCTCCAATTTTGATTTTACCACAAATATAAAGAAAAGAGTAGTATTAAGGTCAAAAAATTAAAATAATAGACTAAAAATGTTATTTTACATGTAAAAAAATTCATTTGATGTTCTTGTGAATTATCATACATAAAAAGATCGTTTTCATGCTATTTTTAGATAATTTCGGTAAACAGTAAGTAAAAAAATAGAAAAATTTTAAATAATTTTCTAAAACCTATTGACAAATGCAAAAGATTTGATTATAGTTAATATTATAATAAATGAAAGCGCAAACTTAATTCGTCAGAGGTAATAACATGACAAGATTTAAAATTGAGGACGATTTCTATTTAGACGAAAAACCGTTCAAGATTTTGTCCGGCGCCATTCATTATTTTAGGATTCCAGCAGAGGATTGGTATCATTCTCTCTATAACTTAAAGGCGCTTGGCTTTAATACAGTCGAGACCTATGTGGCTTGGAATTTACACGAACCTGTTGAAGGGGAGTTTGATTTTGAAGGTGCCAGAAATTTGGAGAGATTTCTTCAAATAGCACAAGATCTGGGTCTCTATGCCATTGTACGCCCGTCTCCATTTATCTGTGCAGAATGGGAATTTGGTGGCTTGCCGGCTTGGCTCTTGACCAAGGACATGCGAATTCGCTCGTCCGACCCAGCCTACATCGAGGCTGTTGCTCGCTATTATGACCAATTATTGCCAAGGCTTGTGCCTCGCTTGTTGGATAATGGCGGAAACATTCTTATGATGCAAGTCGAAAATGAATATGGCTCTTATGGAGAAGATAAGTCTTATCTACGAGCGATTCGGAAATTGATGGAAGACCGAGGGATTGATTGCCCACTCTTTACTTCAGATGGTCCTTGGAGGGCTACTCTGAAAGCCGGAACCTTGATCGAAGATGACCTCTTTGTGACAGGGAACTTCGGTTCTAAAGCTCCGTACAACTTTTCACAGATGCAGGAATTCTTTGATGAGCATGGCAAAAAATGGCCCCTCATGTGTATGGAATTCTGGGATGGTTGGTTCAACCGTTGGAAAGAACCCATCATCACTCGTGATCCAAAAGAATTGGCAGAGGCTGTTCGAGAGGTATTGGAGCAAGGCTCTATCAACCTTTACATGTTCCATGGTGGAACAAACTTTGGTTTCATGAATGGTTGCTCAGCTCGAGGAACTCTGGATTTGCCACAAGTCACATCTTACGACTATGATGCCCTTCTCGATGAAGAAGGAAATCCAACTGCTAAATACCTAGCAGTCAAGAAGATGATGGCAACACACTTCCCAGAGTATCCACAGTTGGAACCGCTCTATAAGGAAAGCATGGAGATAGGGTCTATTCCACTAGTCGAAAAAGTTTCCTTGTTTGAAACCCTGGATAATCTCTCTAGTCCTACTGAAAGCCTCTATCCAAAAGCGATGGAAGAACTTGGTCAAAGTTGTGGCTACCTTCTCTACCGCACTGAGGCAAGTTGGGATGCAGAAGAGGAACGTCTCCGTATCATCGATGGACGTGACCGAGCTCAACTCTTTGTAGATGGTCAATGGATTGCTACTCAATACCAGACAGAGATTGGTGAAGATATCTACTGTCAGGGCAACCGAGAAGGCTTTTCGGAGATTGACATCTTGATTGAAAATATGGGGCGTGTCAACTACGGACATAAGTTCTTGGCAGATACGCAACGTAAAGGAATTCGTACAGGTGTCTGCAAGGATCTACATTTCTTACTGAATTGGAAACAATACCCACTACCACTGGATAATCCTGAGAAGATTGATTTTTCAAAAGGATGGACAGAAGGACAACCAGCCTTTTACGCTTTCGACTTTACGGTCGAAGAGCCAAAAGATACCTACTTAGACTTGTCTGAGTTTGGTAAGGGAGTTGCCTTTGTCAACGGGCGTCACCTAGGGCGTTTCTGGAACGTCGGCCCGACCCTCTCGCTTTATATCCCTCATAGCTATCTCAAGGAAGGTGCTAATCGCATCATCATCTTTGAAACTGAGGGCGAATACAAAGAAGAGATTCATTTAACTCGTAAACCTACACTAAAACACATAAAGGGGGAAAACTTATGACAATTGTAGGATGCCGTATCGATGGACGTTTGATCCACGGTCAAGTAGCCAATCTTTGGGCAGGGAAACTAAATGTTTCGCGCATTATGGTTGTAGACGATGAAGTCGTTAACAACGATATTGAAAAGAGCGGCTTGAAACTTGCTACACCACCAGGTGTGAAGCTTAGTATCTTGCCAATTGAGAAAGCAGCAGCAAATATCCTTGCTGGTAAATACGATAGCCAACGTCTCTTTATCGTTGCACGTAAACCAGACCGTTTCCTTGGTTTGGTTGAAGCAGGTGTTCCGCTTGAAACACTCAATGTAGGCAATATGTCTCAAACACCAGAAACTCGCCCTATCACACGTTCTATCAACGTGGTAGACAAGGATGTGGAAGACTTCCACAAACTAGCAGACAAAGGTGTGAAACTCACTGCTCAAATGGTTCCAAACGATCCCGTATCAGACTTTTTGAGTTTATTAAAATAGGAAAAAATTTTTAGGAGGTCATTGTTATGATACAATGGTGGCAAATTTTACTTCTCACTTTGTACTCAGCTTATCAAATCTGTGATGAGTTGACAATCGTTTCATCTGCAGGTTCCCCTGTATTTGCTGGTTTTATTACTGGTTTGATTATGGGAGATTTGACAACCGGTTTGTTTATCGGTGGTAGCTTGCAGTTGTTCGTTCTCGGGGTTGGTACCTTCGGTGGTGCTTCTCGTATCGACGCAACTTCTGGTGCGGTTCTTGCAACAGCATTCTCTATCTCTCAAGGTATTGATACAGATCTTGCGATTACAACAATCGCTGTACCAGTAGCAGCACTTTTGACATACTTCGACGTTCTTGGACGTATGACAACTACTTTCTTTGCACACCGTATTGATGCTGCGATCGAACGCTTTGACTACAAAGGTATCGAACGCAACTACCTACTTGGTGCGCTTCCATGGGCTCTTTCACGTGCCCTTCCAGTATTCTTCGCTCTTGCTTTTGGTGGTGCTTTCGTACAATCAGTAGTAGACCTTGTTAAAGAATACCAATGGGTTGCAGACGGTTTGACACTTGCAGGTCGTATGCTTCCAGGTCTTGGATTTGCAATCTTGCTTCGTTACCTTCCAGTTAAACGTAACCTTCACTACCTTGCAATGGGATTCGGTTTGACAGCTATGTTGACTGTTCTTTACTCATATGTAACAGGTCTTGGTGGCGCTGTTGCGGGTATCCTTGGTACTCTTCCTGCTGATGTTGCTGAAAAGATTGGCTTTGCTAACAACTTCAAAGGATTGTCTATGATTGGTATCTCTATCGTAGGTATCTTCCTAGCAGTGCTTCACTTCAAAAATAGCCAAAAAGTAGCTGTAGCAGCACCTTCTACACCATCAGAAAGTGGGGAAATCGAAGATGACGAATTCTAATTACAAACTTACAAAAGAAGATTTTAATCAAATCAACAAACGTAGCTTGTTTACTTTCCAATTAGGTTGGAACTACGAACGTATGCAAGCTTCTGGTTACCTTTACATGATCTTGCCTCAGTTGCGTAAAATGTATGGGGATGGCACTCCTGAATTGAAAGAAATGATGAAAGTTCATACTCAATTCTTCAATACTTCACCATTCTTCCATACCATTATCGCTGGTTTTGACCTTGCCATGGAAGAAAAAGATGGTGTGGGTGCAAAAGACGCCGTTAACGGTATCAAGACAGGTTTGATGGGACCATTCGCTCCTCTTGGAGATACAATCTTTGGTTCACTTGTACCTGCTATCATGGGGTCAGTCGCAGCAACTATGGCTATCGCTGGCCAACCTTGGGGTATCTTCCTTTGGATCGCAGTTGCAGTTGCTTATGACATCTTCCGTTGGAAACAATTGGAATTTGCTTACAAAGAAGGGGTTAGCCTTATCAACAACATGCAAAGTACCTTGACAGCTTTGATTGACGCTGCATCTGTACTTGGTGTCTTCATGATGGGTGCTCTTGTAGCAACATTGATCAACTTTGAAGTTTCTTATAAATTGCCAATCGGTGAAAAAATGATTGACTTCCAGGACATCTTGAACTCAATCTTCCCACGCTTGCTTCCAGCAATCTTTACTGCCTTTATCTTCTGGTTGCTTGGTAAGAAAGGTATGAACTCTACTAAAGCGATCGGTATCATTATCGTTCTTGCAGTAGGTCTTTCTGCTCTTGGTAAATTTGTACTTGGAATGGGCGCATAATTTATGAGTAAATCATTAATTTTGGTGAGTCATGGTCGTTTCTGTGAAGAACTTAAAGGTAGCACAGAAATGATCATGGGTCCACAGGACAACATTCATGCAGTGGCTCTTCTTCCAGAAGATGGTCCAGAAGAATTTACTGCAAAATTTGAAGCTGCTATCGAAGGATTGGATGATTTCCTAGTCTTTGCGGACCTTCTCGGTGGTACACCTTGTAACGTGGTAAGCCGTTTGATCATGGAAGGTCGCGACATTGAACTCTACGCAGGGATGAATCTTCCAATGGTGATTGAATTTATCAATGCGAGTCTTACAGGTGCAGATGCGGACTACAAGAGCCGTGCTGCAGAAAGCATCGTAAAAGTCAACGATTTGTTAGCAGGCTTCGATGATGACGAAGATGAATAAGATGTGACAACGTGAAAATCACAGGGAAAATAGGCGATAGGAGGACGGAGCGATGCTCCGACGATAATCGGTCTTTTTCCCCAAGATTTTAGTTGGAACTCAATTCAATAAGATGTGACAACGGCTAAACCGTTAGAACAGCTTGTATAGAATATACATGGGAATGGGAGTCACTCCCATTCCCATATTTTCAATAGGAATGAAACAACAATAGATTAGAGGAACTCTATGCTAAATTACACAAAAGAAGAATTACTTGAACTGGGTGCAGAAATCACGACTCGTGAAATCTACCAACAGCCTGATGTATGGAAAGAAGCTTTTGAAGCCTATCAAGCAAAACGAGAAGAAATTGCAGCCTTTTTGCAAGGAATCGCTGATAAACATGACTATATCAAGGTTATCTTGACGGGTGCTGGTACTTCTGCTTATGTGGGAGATACCTTGGTACCACACTTTAAGGAAGTCTATGACGAACGCAAATGGAATTTCAATGCCATTGCGACAACTGATATCGTAGCCAATCCAGAAACCTATCTAAAAAAAGATGTGGCAACTGTCCTTGTATCCTTTGCTCGTAGTGGAAATTCGCCTGAAAGTGTGGCAACTGTTGATTTGGCTAAAGCCTTGGTTGATGACCTCTATCAAGTGACCATTACATGTGCTGCAGATGGTAAATTGGCTCTTCAAGCTCATGGCGATGACCGCAATCTTTTGCTCTTGCAACCAGCTGCTTCCAATGACGCTGGATTTGCCATGACTTCTAGCTTTACGTCCATGATGCTAACAGCTCTCTTGGTTTTTGATCCTACAGAATTTGCTGTGAAAGCTGAACGTTTTGAAGTTGTGTCTAGCCTTGCCCGCAAAGTTCTAGACAATGCAGCAGATGTTAAAGAGCTGGTAGACCTTGACTTTAACCGTGTTATCTACCTGGGTGCTGGTCCTTTCTTTGGACTTGCTCATGAAGCTCAGTTGAAGATTTTGGAATTAACAGCTGGTCAGGTGGCGACTATGTATGAAAGCCCAGTCGGCTTCCGTCACGGTCCAAAATCATTGATCAACGAAGATACAGTTGTTTTGGTATTTGGTACAACGACAGACTACACTCGCAAGTACGACTTGGACTTGGTTCGTGAAGTGGCTGGTGACCAGATTGCTCGTCGTGTCGTTCTTTTGAGTGATCAAGCCTTTGGTCTTGAAAATGTCAAAGAAGTGGCCCTTGGTTGTGGCGGTGTCTTGAACGATATTTACCGTGTCTTCCCTTACATCGTATATGCTCAACTCTTTGCCCTTTTGACTTCGCTTAAGGTCGAAAATAAACCAGATACGCCGTCTCCTACTGGTACCGTAAACCGTGTGGTGCAAGGTGTGATCATTCATGAATATCAAAAATAAGGAAGTGTCTATGAGTAAATTACAATTAAGTCCCAATAAAGTAGCTTGCTTGCAAAAACTCTCTGACGAGAACGGCATTATCTCAGCTCTTGCCTTTGACCAACGTGGTGCTTTGAAACGCCTCATGGCTCAATACCAAGCAGAAGAGCCAACAGTGGCTCAAATGGAAGAACTCAAAGTATTGGTAGCAGATGAATTGACTAAATACGCATCCTCTATGCTTCTTGACCCAGAGTATGGTCTTCCAGCTACAAAAGCGCTTGATGCCAATGCTGGTCTTCTCCTTGCTTATGAGAAAACGGGTTATGACACAACTAGCACTAAACGCTTGCCTGACTGCTTGGATGTTTGGTCTGCCAAACGTATCAAAGAACAAGGTGCAGATGCAGTCAAATTCTTGCTTTACTATGACGTAGATAGCTCTGATGAACTCAACCAACAAAAACAAGCCTATATCGAACGCATTGGTTCAGAGTGTGTGGCAGAAGACATTCCTTTCTTCCTTGAAATTCTTGCCTATGATGAAAAAATCTCTGACGCAGGTTCTGCAGAATATGCCAAAGTGAAACCACACAAGGTTATCGGTGCTATGAAAGTCTTCTCAGACCCACGCTTCAACATCGATGTTTTGAAAGTGGAAGTTCCAGTCAATGTGAAATACGTTGAAGGCTTTGGTGATGGAGAAGTCGTTCATACACGCGAAGAAGCAGCAGCCTTCTTCAAAGCTCAAGACGAAGCAACAAATCTTCCTTACATCTACTTGAGTGCGGGTGTATCAGCTAAACTCTTCCAAGAAACGCTTGTCTTTGCCCACGAATCAGGCGCAAACTTCAACGGTGTTCTTTGTGGACGTGCAACATGGGCTGGATCAGTTGAAGCCTACATCAAAGACGGTGAGGCAGCAGCTCGTGAATGGCTACGCACAACTGGATTTGAGAACATTGACGAACTCAACAAGGTTCTTCAAACAACAGCGACTTCATGGACTGAACGTGTGGAAGCATAAAACAGGTATAGAAGAAACCCCTTTTGTTAAGAAAATACTTAAGGTTTTCTGACAAAGGATTTTGAAAATAAAAACTACAACCATAGATGGTGAGACACTCTCTATGGTTTGTTTACTTAAGAGAAATGGATCAAAGGAGAGAAGAATGAAAGCATACACAGAGCGTGTATTTGGAAATCATGAGGGCAAGGATGTCTTGGCTTATCGCTTTGAGACTGATGGTGGTTACCAGCTTGAAGTTATGACTTATGGTGCGACTATCTTGCGCTATGTTACACCTGACAAGGCTGGGAATTTTGCCAATGTGATTTTGAGCTTTGATGATTTTGATAGCTATGTAGGCAATAGTCCCAAGCATGGAGCAAGTGTAGGTCCTGTAGCGGGCCGTATTGCAGGTGCGACATTTGAGCTCAATGGCCAGACCTATAATCTTGAAGTCAACAATGCCAGCAACTGTAACCACAGTGGTTCAACAGGTTGGGATGCGAGCTTGTTTGAATTGGTAGAAGTGAGCGACCATGGCTTAACCCTCTACACAGAGCGTACAGACGGAACAGGAGGATTCCCTGGTAATCTCAAGATCTGGATCAGCTACCACTTGGAAGAAACTGGCGCCTACGAAGTCAGCTATAAGGTGACGACAGATCAGGATACGCTGGTCAATCCAACCAACCACAGCTATTTCAACTTATCTGGTGATTTCACGCAGACAATTGACCGCCATGTCTTCCAACTAAATACGGAGGGCATTTACCCAATCGCTCCAGACGGAGTTCCGGCTAAGACTCCAGATGCTACTCGTGATGTGGTTAAACACATCTACAATGGAGCTTTGTTGAAGGACATCTTTGCAGAGGAAGATGAGCAAATCCAGTTGGTATCTGGTTTGGATCACCCATTTGCTCTTCCTGCAGGCCATGACAATGCTGGTTTCCTTTATGACCAAAACTCAGGTCGTTTCCTGCTGTTCAAGACAGAGGCCCCTTGCTTTGTGGTCTACACAGCAAACTTTGTGGATGAGAGTGTCATCATCGGAGGCCAGCCAATGGTGCAACACAATGGGATTGCCCTTGAAGCGCAAGCTTTACCAGATGCCATTCACAGTGATCTCAAAGACCAAGTTATTCTCAAAGCAGGGGAAACTTTCACCAGCAAAACTCGCTACGAGCTTGTTGTCAAATAAAAAGAAGAGCTGGTTTCCAGCTCTTTTGAGTTGTCTTCGTTGACATTTTATCTCAATAGTGTATAATTGATGTAATACATAAAGTTACAACAAATAAAAGGAGACACCCTATGACTTATGCATACCAAAGCCACATTTATCTAGCAGAGGCGGTTTTAAATGTCAAGGATTTGACGAGTCAAACGGCTTTTTATCACCAGATTATTGGCTTGGAGATTTTATCCCAAACAGAGACAGAAGCGATTTTGGGACTTGGTCGAAAAGCCTTGGTTCACTTGATTCAGGCAGAAAAGTCTGGCGAAGTAAGGGAGCATTATGGGCTCTACCATCTGGCGATTTTGTTGCCGACGCGAAAAGCCTTGGCAGATGTCTTGAAACACCTAAGTGACTTGCGGATTCCTCTGGTCGGGGGTGCAGATCATGGATACAGTGAGGCTATTTATCTAGAGGATTTGGAAGGAAATGGCATTGAACTCTACCGTGATAAGCCAGTGTCTTCATGGGATATTCGAGAAGACGGTCGCATTATCGGTGTGACCGAAGCCCTTGCGGCACAGGACATCTATGAGTTAGGGGAAAAGGTGGATCCCTTTATCCTAGCTGAAGGGACTAGAATGGGGCATATCCATCTATCGGTGAAGGATAGCCACGCGGCGAGCCAGTTTTATCAAAAGGTGTTAGGATTAGAAGATAAATTTAGCATTCCTAGTGCCAGTTGGATAGCGGCTGGTCAGTACCATCACCACCTGGCTGTCAACGAATGGGCTGGAAAAGGGCTGGCTCCGCGTGAGCAAGGCTTGCCAGGCTTGGCCTACTATGTCCTTGAGGTCGAAAGCAAGGAAGAACTCTTGGACATCGTTCAGCAAGCACAAGAGCTAGAAGCACCAATCAAGTGGCTAAATTCGAGTGAGTTGGATCTTGTAGACCCAGATGGGATTGTGACTCGCATTCGCTTGGCACGATGAAACGAGGAAAACACGTTATTTATTTTAGAGACATAGGAAAAGGCGGATAAGCTCGTATTCTGTTTTTAGAATGCGGACTTGTTCGCTTTTTTATGAAATGACGAAACCTTTCTTGGATCTAGCAAAGGTATCTGCCGGGGATATTTTCCCTTTTCTGGGGGTTCATGCTATAATACTAATAAACTTTTCTTTCTCTAGGAAGGCAAATGCTAAAAATCAGCTAGAATGCTGGCAATCGTTGTCACGATGCTTTTAAGAGAAAGTAGAACTTTGTTTGAACATCCGTATTGAGTTTAGGAGACGGGAAATAAGATGGACACAAGTGTAAAAAATTTAATCAGTATGGGCCCTCTGGAGGACTCTTTTATCTATTATGATTTGGGGAATCAAGTATTCTACAGTGCAAAACAAGGCATGAATTATTCAGCCATTGCAGCCCCTATTGCAATCTATTCCTTGCAACGGCTGTCGAAGTTGCTCAACCAAACCTTTGGAGATGTCTCCTCCCTTTTCAATCTGATTTTCTTTATCTTGATGTCTTTGTTTTTGGTTTTCGGGACCATTATCCTTGCCAAAACTAACCGACGCAACATGAAGACAGATAGATTTAGAAAAGTTCGGCTGACAAAAGCCAATATCAAAACACTTAGGAGAAAATCTAGGGCGTTGACAGTAGTTGGCTACATTTTTGTTTTAATAACGATTTTTTCAGCCTATCGTTATCTGGCTGTTTCTGATTTTCAGTTTTTACTTATGTACATGTTAGGGATTGGTATTCTTACATATATAGTCTATGATTTTCGGATGAAAACGCGCAAACGACTGTTCAAGGAGCTGATGGAGACATTACAGGACGGTAGTCGAGGGAAGGAGGGAGACATGTAAGATGAGAAAAATCATTTATATAGGCCAAGGATGCCAGCAATCCATCTACTATAACACAAAGACGAGCGAGGCTTTAGCGACAGAATCTAGCGCCTCGTCAGAAACCGACGGTGCCATCAGTTCAAAGAAATCCAAGTGGCCTTGGGTTGTCTTCTTTATTTTCTTGCTAGTTGCTATTATCGGTATTTGGATTCGTTCCTTGCTAGCGCCCTTTAGATTGAGTGAGTGGATGGCACCTATCCATCTAGCCGCTATCCTTTTCGTTTTTATCGGAAGTGTTTATGGATTTGAAAAACTTTTTTACAGTGGGGCTAAGTCGCTTGTCCCAGCAAGTGAAGAACAGTTTAAAGATGCGGTTGAAAGTAGTACTTTTTGGAGGAAGTCACCAGATAAGGAACCAACAGTCGATAAAATCATCTTGTATCTATTTGTTATCCTCGTTCTTCTATTTGTTTTTGTTATTGTTGTGTTCTTTGCCATACCTGGGACCTTCATTCCCTACTATGAACATGAATGGTTTGAACCGTCGATGTTCATGGTGCCAATCGGAGCAACGATCGTCCCAATTAGCGTGGTTCTTCTACTATTTCAAAACAATCCAATCCGCTGGCTCTTAGCCGTACGAAAATACAAGCAGGGGAAAGTGCTATTTAAGGAAGAGAAGTAAGAAGAGGATAGTATGAAAGAAAAGTATATTGAATTTTTAAATATGGTAGTTGTGGATACTAGAGCTATAAAGCGTTTTGATATTATATAAATCACTGATGAGGGAAGATAATGAAAAAAATAATGAAATCAAAATTAGTTCAAGTCATACTTTTACACTCACTATCATGGGACTATACTTTGCTTATCAGACATATCGTAGGCATGAACTTACTCAGTTTGTCATGTGGAGTCCAAGAGCTAAAATTGCAAGTTATGAATTTATGGATGATAACAAGGCAGTAGCGATTGAGTGGGATAATGAGTCGGAGTTAAAAGATGCGGAAGAGGCTAAGAAATATGATTCGCGTGTCAATGTAGAAAAAATGACGAGAGTTAATGGAGAACGCTATATTATTCAGCAAAGTTATAAGTTAAAATCGGCTACGTATAAGTATTGGATTCTTGAAGAAGATGCGGTTCCATATTTGAAAAGTAATATTCCAGAGCAGGGAGAGTACTGGTTGTTAGACGTCTATGATACGAAAGATGAGACAATCAAACAAAAGACGTATGATGTATTTCAGATGGTGAGGGAATATAATAAGGATTATATTCCAAGAAGGGTTCGTGACGTTAATTATTTCTTGTATACGGAACAAGGAAAAACTTACTTACCAATTAGTATGGCTATTGGTCAACAGCCAGAAATGAAAATGGAAAATGGGCTTATTGATATAGAGGATGGAAAGATAGTAGCAACTACTCCATCTGGTAAAACTTCCAAAGATCTTTATAACGATAAGAAAGAATCATACAAACCGAAGTTAGATGATATTCTTATTTCGAATAATAAATTTTCAAGCGAAAAGTTTGCCTTTGTCTTTTCTAACTTTGGTTTTAAAGAACCAGTAGAAAAATCCCAATACCTGTCCTTGTCAAGCAAATATCCAAAGGTGTTTGATATATTGAGTAAAGGGTTGTTATCGGAATTATATTTCCTCGGAAAAGAAGATGTTCACTTTAAAATCTCTCTCTTAAAGCTAGTCCTTCCAGAGGATACCAATATTTTTAAGGATCTCACCATTCCAGCAGCTAGTTCGAAAGATGGACAGGAGCATCTGATTCAAAGCGAAGAAGAGTTCTTACAATATTATAAATCCAGTACGGAGGAAGAATAATGGGACAAAAGCATTTTTCTTATATTACTGTAGATATTGATATTTGACATTGAATTTCAAATAGGGAGGAAAAATGAAGAAGTTAGTTGTCGTCGTCTTGTTATTGGTTCTTGGAGCTTGCTCTAATGGAAAGGAAGCAGGGGGGGACAGAGAAAAGTACGCGCGAGACAGTTGTAAACAAAGAGAAAGAATTGAAATTTGTAGTAGCGCCACAATATGAAGGCCAAACGTCAGATTTAATTGAACTTGGTAAAAAAATGACCAAAGAACATCCAGAAATTGGAAGTAAGGGAAGTATGGCTATCTACTTTACAGGAGCCGTCTCAGATGGTAGGGCAGCACTAATGCTCGTCAATAAAACTGACGTAGATATCAAAAAAGATTTGGAGTTTTCACTGAGTTGGTCCTATGATGGCAAGACCATTTTTGATAATCAAAAGATTAGCTATACTATCAAGGATAGTGGTGAGCTACCTTCTTACACAACCACATTAATTTTGTTACCACTTAACTCAGAACAATTGGAGCTTGTTGACTCGATGTCAGATCCATCTAAGATGACACTTTCAATGTCCAATGTGAAGAGCGTAGAATAAGATAGGAGTTGAATATGACAACAGACATCATTTTATTTTTATTTGCTACCATCGTCATTCTTTTATCCTTGATCTTTTTATCTGGTACATATCTCTACCTTTATTTTCGGGATAAAAAGATGGTACGTCTTGCCAAATCGTCTGTTAAGGGAACGGTTGTGGGCTATAGTAATTTTCAGGCTGGGAATCCTCCGATTGTTGAATATACGGTTGACGGAACTACTTATAGCAAGCCATTACGGTATTTTATAATCAGAACGATTTCGCTTCCATGGGGGCCTATAAGTACAGCTGATAACTTTACAAGAGAGGACATGTTGGCAAATTCCCTAACCTTTTATCGTAATTCTTTTCTATCGTTTAATAACTTAATGCGAACGCATTTCCCAGTCTATTCGAAGATGACGGTATGGTATGATCCTGAAAAACCAAACAGGGCTTATGTGGAACGATACTGTGGAATCAACAAACTTTATAGATTGTTGGGCATCGGTAGTGCTATATTGTTAATCATGACCTACGCCGTTGTAGTGCTTGCTTATTTGTTAAAGAGGTGAGGTAATCCACATAATGTCACAAGAGAGATATTTGCAGATCAAAAAAGAGCATCAAGTTCGTAAGTTTGTGGGGCGTTTCCTCTTCATTCTTCTCGCTATACTCGATGTTCTACTGGTATCAAGTCATTCCAATTATGTCCCGCTTGTAACGGTGGCTATGGTAACGATTGTACCTTTTAATCATTTTCTACTTGCTCCTCTTAGGAGACAGAAAAAAGCCATAGAAAAAGAGCATCCAGAATGGAAAATACTCAGTACAAAGGGAGTAAAGGTTCCTTCGACTGAAGCCAATAAAAGAACCTTGGCTGGTATTGGGATTTTGATGGCCTTGTTGTTGTCTTTTGGGCTATTCTATAAACCTGTGAAACAGCCGAACGACCAAGTAAACAAGCCGCCTAAGGTTGATTCTAAAACGCCTGAAACGTCCAAGCCTTCTGAGTCTGAGTCGTCCAGCTCTTCTAAGACCAAAGAATCCAGTTCCCCAGAGTCGAAATCCTCGTCTTCGACTGAACAAAGTTCTAAAACCGAAAGTTCAGGAACAAAACCCTCAAAAAGCGAATCCAATAATCCTTATTACCAGATTCCAGGACTTACTGACGAACAGGTGAGAGATATCATATCAAAATCGGTGAAAGATTTGAGAGAAAAACAGTCAAAAGAAAAATCCGAAGAGTAGACTCGAGGACATCGATGTCCTTTCTGGATGAGTTAGTTTTAAGATTTTACTGTATAGAATAACAGGAGGAGTTCATATGAATAAAGAAGTGATTGGTTTGATAGTTGGGACAATCGTCATCTTCCTATCTTTTGTATTTGTGTGTGGGACCTTTCTTTTCCTCTATCTTCGAGATCAGAAGTTGGTCCGCCTTGCCAAGTCATCCGTACAGGGAACGGTTATCGGCTATAGCCGTTTTCGTGAGGGGTATCCACCTATCGTCGAATACACGGTGGATGGGATTTCTTATAAGAAAACTTTGCAGTATTTTATGTTCAAAACGGTCACAATTCCGTGGGGGACTACTAAATTTTTAAAGGACTATACAAGAGAAGATATGCTGGCACCTTCGATCACTCGCTACAGCAACTCCTTTGTTTCCTTCAAACGCTTGATGCAGACCCATTTCCCCCTTCATTCGGAGCTGACAGTCTGGTATGATCCAGACAAGCCGACCAGGGCCTATGTCGAACGTTACAGCGGAATGGACAAGTTTTACAAGTGGTTTGGTATCGGATTTGGGCTGGCTCTAGTTATAGTCTATGGGATAGTGATCCTAGCCTTTTTGTCCAATTTGTCCAAGATATACGCATAAAGGTCAGTTGGTTGAAAGGAAACGTGACTTCCCATCGAGCTTCAAGGAGAACAGAGTTTCTTTTCCATTTCCATGCTCACCTATCTTTTTTGTCTGATACAGAGAAAAGGTTGCCTCCCACAAATACAGACAGGAAGTGAATTTTGACAAAGCCCCTTATTCGAGATATAATGAAGAAAAAGTGACCAAGGATAAATTAATGACAAACTCAAAGTATATAACACGCCTGAAACGTTCAGAGGGCCAGTTGCGTGGGATTCAAAAGATGATTGAAGAAGATCGTGACTGCGCAGATATTGTTACGCAGTTGACAGCAGTGAAATCAAGCGTTGAGCGCGTGATTGAGATGATCATTACTGAAAATCTCACAGGCTGTATCAACCAACCACTAGACGACCCCGAGGCTCAAAAGGAACGCCTAGAAAAGGCCATCCGATACCTGATTAAACGGAAATAAACTAATTTGCTATTGATAAACAATGCAGACAAAGGCATTTAAGTCTATTTCGATAAAGAAATCATGTCGGACAAACGGATGAGTTCCCCTAATACCAATGAGAAAACCTCTTTTTAGATACCATCAATGTGCTTCGTTTTTAGAAGCGACGGGTTACGAACCCTATATCATTGGGTTGCAGAAATGAAAAAACCGATTAAGAAACTTAATCGGTTTTTTGCTTATTCTACTTGACCGGGCCAAGCATTCATACCACCTTCTACATTGATAACGGTGAGGCTTTGGGCGCTTAGAAATTCACAAGCAGATGCGGAGCGTACTCCACCTTGACAGATGACATGGTATTTCTGGTCAGGTTTGAGTTCTTTGTAACCTTGCTCCAAGGTACTTAACGGAAGATTTTTGGCTCCTGGTGCATGTCCTGCTTGGAATTCATGCACTTCACGTACATCGATAAGATTTAGATTTTCATTTAGGTATTTTTCATAAAAGTCAGCCATGCTGATACTAGTTTCCATATTTGACTCCTTCTGGATTAGCCATTTTATATTGTGAATAAGCGCCATCAAGGTTTTGGACGGTAAATCCTGCCGCTAGAGGATACGCTCTGTGATATAGCTGCGCAAAACACTGTGGCAGCTAAGGATGTAGGCTTGGTTCTTGTCTAGTTCATCCAAGCGTTCCCGTAGTTCGTTTAGGGGGATGTGAATGGTGTCGACTTTGAGTCGACCACTCTGGAATTCGCTACTTATCCGTGCATCTAGGGATTTTTTGCCCTTAGTCAGATTGTCTTTGAGCTGACACCATTGGATATTATCGCTCAGACCTTCGATAAGGTTCAAGGCTGCGCAGCTAATTATTTTATGCTTCTAGATGACCTTGCCTGTCCAAGCGCTCATACCGCCTCGTACATTGATGACATCATATCCTTTTTTCTTAAGCTTTTTCGCAGCTAGTTTGCTTCGCACACCAGAATGACAAATGACATAGAGTGTTTCTTTTGTCGCTGGTGTATAAGATCCGATTTCGGATAGAGGGACATTCTTGGCATTTTTGATATGACCTCTATGGAATTCCGTAGGCGTCCGAACATCCAGTAGCTGAATCGGTTCTCTGAGTTTAGCTTCTAACTCGCTGGTCGAAATACTGTCAATTTTTGTAAATAATAAGTGAAACATAGGCACCTCCAAATATACCCTTACGGGGTATATTAAACCATGAAGTCAAGCTTTTGTCAAGTAAGTTGTTTTGAGTTGGGATGGGGAATGGTTTCGAGAGTCTAGAAAGAAGTCCTAGACCGGCTTATTCTTGACCTTTCAAAGTCTTTTTGATATGATGGCCTCAAACTAAGTGTGAGGTATTAAGATGACCAGTGAATACCAGAAAATGATAGCGGGAGATCCCTATCATCCGTTTGATTCCGAGCTGCGGACCTTGACTCAGACAGCACGTCAGAAGCAGGCGGATTTCAACCAGGAGTTAGATCCCTTGAAAGGGGCGGAGATTATCAAAAGTTGGTTTGGCTCAACTGGGCAAAATCTCTATGTCAATCCACGCTTGGTGGTCGATTATGGAGTCAATATCCATCTAGGGGAAAATTTTTATTCTAATTGGAATTTGACCATGCTGGATGTTTGTCCGATCCGCATCGGCAACAATGCCATGCTTGGCCCCAACTGTCAGTTTTTAACCCCACTCCATCCACTGGATCCGCATGAACGCAATTCAGGGGTCGAATACGGCAAGCCCATCACCATTGGAGATAATTTCTGGGCTGGAGGTGGCGTCATTGTCCTTCCTGGAGTGACACTAGGAAATAATGTCGTTGCTGGAGCAGGGGCCGTGATTACCAAGTCCTTTGGAGACAATGTTGTCCTAGGTGGGAATCCTGCGCGTGTCATTAAGGAAATCCCAGTAAAAGAAAACTAAAAAGAACAGCTTGGGCTGTTCTTTTTATGAGCTCTAATCTTATAGATTTTTCTTCTTTTTGGCTTTTTTAGTCAAAGAGACATCGCACTGAGGAATCTTGCTTGTCAGGTAGCTCGTCAGTTGGAAGTCGTCTACTTGAGGATTGAGATCGACTTCGTAGACGGTTTGCAAGGATTCACCAGCATTGCTGGTATTTACTGAGATGAGGTCAGACTCGGTGCAAAATTGATCCAGCGCGACCTGGATAGTATCTAGGCGGTCTTCTTTATTGGGAAGTGTGATGGTTAAGAGTCTACGACGTTGGTGATTGCTCTTGCTCTGTTGTTTTTCCAAAAGGAGCCAAATGCTTAGGATAAAGACTGTGAAGAGAACGGCTAATAAAAGGTAGCCTGTCCCTGCCGCAAGACCGATGATCATGGCTAGAAAGATAGCGATCAGCTCTCGAGAGCCACTCGTGGCAGAACGGAAACGAATGAGACTAAAGGTCCCTGCTACTGCAATCGATGTTCCGAGACTGCCATTGACGAGGAAGATGACCAGCGTCATCAAACAAGGTAAAAGGGTCAAACTGATGACAAATTCCCGTGTGTAAAGAGTCCGTTGCTTGTAGGCCCAGCTGAGTGCTAGTCCTAGAAAAAGGCTGACGACGAGGGCAAGTAGGAGTTGGAGGGGATCAGCAGTGGCGGTTGCGTCGTTGAAAATAGAATTAAAAAGATTAGACATAAGCATTACCTACACTTTCTCCGATAGGTTGCGGGACATAGGCCAGTCCTTGTGATTTATGGTAGGCGCAGGAGTATTTTGAGAATTTTTGCTCTACCAGACCATGCTTATCAAGGATATCCTGTAGCCATTGCGGTTTGTCACCAGGCGCCTTGATTTCCATGATGACCAGTTCGTCATCTAAGAGAGGCAAACCTTCCTTGTCTGCGAATAGGCTGACATTTTCATCTCGATAGGTCAGGTTTTGATCAAGAGTGACACGAATTTTCTGGTAGGGGAATCCTGGGATTTTCTTTTTTTCTTTTAGTGAAAAACGGTCATAAGAGATATAGATACGCGGTTTGAGAGCTTCACTGTAGCGTTGACGTAGCTTTTGAACCTCTGCTACCAGAAAGTTATCCTTGATCAAGTCTCCTCCCCACCCCTTAGTGATGAGTTGGGTGATGGTATCTGACTGGGATAGGATGCGGTGCTTATGACCGACACCGGCTTCGTCTTTGGACTTGATTTCTAGAAAGACGGGGCTGTCAGCGCTTGGCTGTGCGAGATAGGTCCGCATACGGATTTTTTCCTTCTTATGCTGATCCTGCAGAGAGTCTTGGATGAGCTGAAAATTTTCTGTGTCAAAGTAGATATTGGAAATGGTCGAAGTCGGATAGTCGTCCTCGATGAGGTAGTCTTTCAAATCTTCTATTAAATCGTGTAGGTCTGTTTTAGAAACCATGTACTTGGTTTCGATCCGTTCAAAGCTTGTTTCTAGGGGTTTCATAAGCAATTTCTCCTTTAGATAAATCATAGATTAAACAAGGTAAACTTGCTTGGAACAAGTCTAGAGGACATTTCTAAAAGTTTTATTAAGCGAAACTTAATTGAAACTGAATTTAAGGAAACTTTCAGAAAAGTTTTAGTTTTGTTTCAGGAATCTTCTGTAGACTGTCTAGCTATATCATACGAAGGAGAGGAAAAAGGTATGAAATCAAAAAAATGGACCCTACTCGCAACGAGTTTAACGGCAATGGTGCTGATGGCAGCATGTGCCCAGTCAACAACTACATCCAATACCAATGCAACGACAAATAGTGCAACAACAACTGCAACAAAGACAAACCAATCTTCCTATTTTACAGAGAAGGACAATGATAATTCTTATGATGAAAGTACAGCTTCTAAGATTGAGTTATCTGGCTCATCAGCAAACGTCTCTGGAGATGGGGTGACAGTCTCTGGATCAACAGTGACCATCACAAAATCTGGGACCTATGTGATTTCAGGTCAGTCTGACGGAGTGCAGATCAAGGTCGAGGCAGATAAGTCGGCAGATGTTCATCTAGTCCTAAAAGGTGCGACCATGACCAATACCAATGCAGCGATTTCAGCGACATCAGCTGGCCACGTCTACTTAACTCTAGCAGAGGGAACCACCAATAGTCTCTCTGACTCAAGCTCTAACAGCGACGAAAAGGCTGACGCAGCTCTCTTTTCTAAGGTGGATTTGACCATCAACGGGAAAGGAACTCTCAATGTAGATGGCAAGAAGAACAACGGTATCAAGGCCAATGACACTCTCTATATCACGGGTGGAACCTATAACATCACAGCAGTCGGCGATGCCTTTAATGTCAATGATGAACTCAACATCACTGGTACAACCATGACTATCGATGCCAAGGAAGATGGCGTAAAGGTCGACAATGATGACGATATGACTGTCGGTAATATGTATTTGGCTAACAATACCATAACAGTCACAGCAGGAGATGATGGAATTCACGCTTCTGGTAACCTAGTGATTGATAGCGGTACCTATACCGTTAAGAATTCAACAGAAGGGATAGAAGGAAAATCTATCACCATAAACGACGGCGATATCAATGTCTATGCGACAGATGATGGAGTCAATGCAGCAAATAAAAATGCCCAACAAAGTGAGATTTTCTTTACTATGAACGGTGGGAACCTGACAATAGAAGTTGGTCAAGGGGATACAGATCCAATCGACTCAAACGGGGATATCACGGTTACAGGTGGAACCATTAAAATGATTGGTCAAACAGGTTTTGACTTTGATGGAACGGCGACCTATACAGGTGGTGACATCTATCTCAACGGCGAAAAACAAACGGAAATCGTCAACTCTATGCCTGGAGGCGGTGGACCAAATGGAGGCCCTCAAGGAAATGGTGGTCCTGGCGGTCCAGCCCCTGGCGGACGAGGATAAAAAAGAATCTCCTTTCTCGAAAGAGAAGGGAGAGTTTTTATGTTTGAGAGATGGATTGTAGCTAAAACAACTCCCCATTAGGTCTTGAAAATTTCTTAGTCTGTTTCATATAAAAATGAGTAAAATGAATTTCCATCGCCAAGGTCATTAGAGTTGCGATAGCAATGACGATGCTAGGATTGGCTGAGAAAAGCAGAGGAAGAATAGGCCTTTAAAAAGTGGACAGGAAAGACGATATCGGAGTATCGAGAAGAGATTCAGAAACACTCCTAAAATCAGAGATATTTTTAATAAGCATCAGATAATATCATCTGGTGTTTTTATTTTTTTAAAGAATTTCAACTTTTTTCTTGACAAGTGAGTGATTACTCACTATAATAGGTTTATATTTAGTAAGTGAGTAATCACTCACCAAGGAGGAAGTAAATGAAAACGTTACTACATTTACAAGATTTAGTAAAATCTTTTGACCATCAAATAGTTCTGAATCATGTCAGCTTTGAATTGCAGACAGGAGAAATTATAGGATTAATTGGTCCGTCTGGTGCTGGTAAATCAACTATGATTAAGACTGCGTTAGGAATGGAAAAGGCTGATGGAGGCGTAGCTTTAGTGTTAAATCACACTATGCCCAATCGCCATATTTTAGGAGATATTGGTTATATGGCCCAGTCAGATGCCTTATATGAGGCTTTGTCAGGTCAAGAAAATCTAGAATTTTTTGGGCAGCTAAAAGGGCTATCCAAAAGAGATCTGACAGCTGAAATTACCCATGTGGCTCAAGTTGTGGATCTGACAGAGCATTTGAATAAAACGGTATCCGGTTATTCTGGAGGAATGAAGCGACGCTTGTCTTTAGCCATCGCGCTTCTGGGGAATCCTCAGCTCTTGATTTTGGACGAACCGACAGTTGGAATCGACCCTTCTCTTCGAAAGAAAATTTGGAAAGAATTATTCGCGCTTAGAGACAATGGGATTGGGATATTAGTTACTACCCATGTTATGGATGAAGCAGAGTTAGCGGATAAGGTCGGCTTGTTATTAGGTGGAAAAATCATTGCTTTTGATACACCGCAACACTTAAAAGATAGTTATCAAGTTTCAAGTATTGAAGAAGTATTTTTGAAAGCAGAAGGAGAGTAAGATGAGAACCATTGCTATTGCTAAAAAAGTTATCAAAGAATTGCTTCGTGACAAACGAACCTTGGCTATGATGTTTGTAGCGCCGGTATTTATTATGTGGCTGATGAACCTCATGTTTTCAGCTAGTACAACCGTGAATGTCAAGTTAGCGACACAAGATCTACCAACTGGTTTGGTAACGAAAATGGATGAGCTCGATCATGTGGACGTCGAGACTTATCAAGACTTAGATCAGGCTAAAAAAGCTCTAGCTGACGAGAAAGTAGATGCAGTCATATCGTATAAAGATGGTGAGTATCAGGTCGACTACGCAAATACGGATGCTTCTAAAACAACTATGACACGACAAGTGTTACGAACAAGTATCGTCAATGAAGGCACCGATCAGTTATTATCTCGTGTCAAACAAGCTCTTCCACAATTGAAATTAGATGCAAAGGCGCCTGAAATCAAAGAATCTTACCAATATGGAGATAAAAATACTGGATTCTTTGCACATATGATTCCAATTTTAATTGGCTTTGTGGTCTTTTTCTTTGTCTTTTTGATTTCTGGTATGGCACTTTTGAAAGAGCGCACAAGTGGAACCTTGGATCGCTTGTTAGCAACCCCAGTGAAACGTTCTGAAATCGTCTATGGCTATATGTTGTCTTACGGTATTATTGCGATTTTTCAAACGGCAGTTGTCGTCTTAGCAGCAATTTGGCTACTAGATGTAGAAGTTGTAGGAAATATTTTAAATGTTATAATAGTTAATGTGGTACTGGCTCTTGTAGCACTAGCTTTTGGAATTCTCTTGTCTACTCTAGCAAAATCAGAATTCCAAATGATGCAATTTATTCCTCTCGTGATTATGCCTCAACTCTTTTTCTCAGGGATTATTCCATTGTCATCCATGGGAGAATGGGCTCCAACTGTGGGGAAATTTTTGCCATTAACCTATTCTGGTGATGCAATAAGCCAGATTATTCTTTACGGACACAATCTTGGTGATATTTTGCCAAATCTTGGTGTTTTAATGATTTTCTTGATCATTTTAACAATTCTCAATATTGTTGGATTGCGTCGTTATCGTAAAGTTTAGAAATCAACATAAATAATGCTAAAAAGGTGTGAAGATTAGATGGATAAGACTGTTTTTGAATCGTTTGAAGATTACTTAGAAGAAGCGAATTACCCTCAAGGAAAGAAAAAAATCATGCAGGCAGCAGTGGATCTCATATCAACCAGGAGTTACCATGGGACCTCAACTCTTCACATAGCTGAGCGTGCTGGACTAAGTCAGGCAACTTTGTTTAAGTATTTTAAGACGAAGGATGATCTACTGACGGCTATTTTACATCCTGTAGTCCCAGGTATTTTCGGTAGTTTTTTTGAGGAACTCTTAGCTTTTGAAACGACAGAAGAGAGGGTTCGTTATCTCGTCCACGATCGTATGAGCTATCTCAAAAAAAATCGTGCTTTGATGAAAATCATTCTGCAGGAGAGTTTTTCAAATAAGAAACTAAAAAATGAACAGATTTTTATCTGGAATGCTATTCAAGATAAACTTCGAGTGCTTCATAAGGAATTGCTAGCAGATCCACGTGTGAATTCAGAGTTAACGATTCCTCAAATGGTTCGTATTTGTGTTGGTCCATTGTTGGCTTACTTCGCTCAGCTTTATATCGTTAGCGACAATGGAGAAATAAAAGAGGAAGACTTAGACTTATTAGAAAAACAGATTTTAGGTGGTTTGTGGAAATAAGGGAGTTCTAGAAGAACTAAGGTTTATTTACTTAACTTTCAAACAAGCTAAAAAAGACATGTTCTGCTTATTTCAGATCCATGTCTTTTTGTTATTGGATTTGATATGTTTTTATAAGTCCTTAATCACTTTGCCAAAACAGAAACCAACCTCTCCAGCGGTGCAACGATTTTTTAAATATATGGAAGAGGAGTTTTCTGGCTTGCTAAAGTCAACTCCTTGACACTCCGTCAGCTTTTGATACAATAGTACAAAATTAGAGGAGGTGGGTTATGATTCAGAAACATGCGATCCCCATTTTGGAGTTTGATGACAATCCCCAGGCGGTCCTTATGCCAACACATGAGGGGCTAGATTTAAAGTTGCCAAAGAAGTGCATCTATGCGTTTTTGGAGGAAGAGATTGATCGCTATGCTCAGGAAGTAGGGGCGGATTGTGTTGGTGAGTTCGTTTCGGCCACCAAGACTTATCCAGTCTATGTCCTCAACTACAAGGGCGAGGAGATCTGTCTGGCCCAGGCGCCCGTTGGGTCTGCCCCAGCGGCCCAGTTTATGGATTGGTTGATTGGCTATGGTGTGGAGCAAATCATTTCCACTGGAACCTGTGGCGTCCTAGCCGATATAGAGGAAAATGCCTTTCTCGTCCCTGTTCGGGCTCTGCGAGATGAGGGGACCAGCTACCACTATGTAGCACCTTCTCGTTATATGGAGATGCAGATTGAGGTTATCTCTGCCATTGAGCAAGTCTTGGAACAAAGAGGCATTCCCTATGAGGAAGTCATGACCTGGACGACAGATGGTTTTTACCGAGAGACAGCTGAAAAGGTTGCTTATCGTAAGGAAGAAGGCTGTGCTGTTGTGGAGATGGAGTGCTCTGCTCTTGTGGCAGTAGCTCAGCTACGTAGGGTTGTCTGGGGAGAATTGCTCTTTACTGCAGATTCCTTGGCAGATTTAGACAACTACGACAGTCGTGACTGGGGTTCAGAAGCTTTTGATAAGGCGCTCGAACTCTGTCTTGCTATTGTGCACCACATGTGAGTGCTCTTACTGTTTTTATGGTACAATGTAGCTATGTTATTCAAATCTTTTTTGGAAAAAATCAAGACGACTCTGGTTCGATTATCACCAGCCCGTCGTATCTTTTTAAGTTTTGCCCTAGTTATCTTCTTGGGTTCGCTCCTTTTAAGCCTCCCTTTTGTGCAAGCAACAACGTCACAAGCGACCTACTTTGATCATCTCTTTACAACGGTGTCCATGGTCTGTGTGACAGGGCTCTTTACCCAGTCAGTGGCTTCTACCTACAATATCTGGGGCCAGTTGATCTGTATGCTCTTGATCCAGATTGGTGGTTTGGGGCTCATGACCTTTATCGGAATCTTTTATATCCAAGGCAAGCAAAAGCTCAGTCTTCGTGGCCGGGAGACCATTCAAGAAAGTTTCAGTTATGGAGAAACCCAGTCTCTAAAGGATTTCATCCGCTCGATCTTTCTGACGACTTTTTTGGTGGAAGGGATTGGTGCCTTTCTCCTGAGTTTCCGCTTCATTCCTGAATTTGGCTGGAGCCGAGGGATGTTAACCTCTATCTTTTTGGCTGTTTCAGCTTTCTGTAATGCTGGATTTGATAATTTTGGAAGTACGAGTTTGGTAGCTTTTCAAACGGACCCCTTGATCAATCTAGTAATTGCAGGATTGATTATCACGGGTGGTCTAGGATTTATGGTCTGGTTTGACCTAGCGACCCAGATTGGGAAAAAGAAAAAACGCCGTCTGCGTTTCCATACCAAGTTGGTTCTATTTTTAACAGCGGGAATTCTGCTCTTTGGAACCGTATCGACTCTCTTAATTGAGTGGAAGAATCCTGGAACGATTGGAAATCTCAGCGCTCCAGAGAAATTGCTGGTTAGTTTCTTCCAGACCGTCAGCATGAGAACGGCAGGCTTTGCTTCCATTGACTACACTCAGGCTCGACCAGTTACCTTACTGATCTACATCCTACAGATGTTTCTGGGCGGGGCACCTGGAGGGACAGCAGGGGGGCTCAAGATTACGACCTTCTTTGTCCTGTTGGTCTTTGCTCGTAGCGAACTATTGGGTTTGCCTCATGCCAATGTGGCTCGGAGAACCATTGAACCCCGAACTGTGCAAAAATCTTTCAGTGTCTTTATTATCTTCTTGCTAACATTCTTGCTGGGCTTGATCCTACTAGGGATAACAGCAGAGGGAAATCCGCGCTTCATCTACCTCATGTTTGAGACCATTTCAGCCCTTGCGACAGTTGGGGTGACGGCAAATTTAACACCAGAGCTAGGCAAGATAGCCCTCAGCATCGTTATGTTGCTGATGTTTATCGGCCGTATTGGTCCCTTGACACTACTGGTCAGTGTAGCGGAATACCAGCCAGACAAGAAAGATACGATTCACTATATGAAAGCAGATATCACCATTGGGTAAGAAAGGAAAAACGATGTCAGATCGGACAATTGGAATTTTAGGCTTGGGAATTTTTGGGAGCAGTGTTTTGGCTGCCCTAGCCAAGCATGACATGAATATCATTGCTATTGATGACCATGAGGAACGCATTAATCAATTTGAACCTGTGCTGGCGCGTGGGGTAGTTGGAGATATCACGGATGAAGAACTCCTTCTATCAGCGGGGATTGACACCTGTGATACCGTAGTTGTCGCAACGGGTGAAAATCTGGAGTCCAGTGTTCTCGCGGTTATGCACTGCAAGAGTCTAGGAGTGCCGACTGTTATTGCCAAGGTCAAAAGTCATACAGCTAAAAAGGTTCTAGAAAAAATTGGCGCGGACGCAGTCATCTCACCAGAGTTTGAAATGGGGCGCTCATTGGCACAGACCATCCTCTTTCATAACAGTGTAGACGTCTTTCAGCTGGACAAGAATGTATCGATTGTCGAGATGAAAATCCCCCAATCATGGGTAGGTAAAAGCCTCAGTCAGCTAGATTTACGTGGGCGATACAATCTCAACGTACTTGGCTTTCGTGCCTACGAAAATGCTCCTCTGGATGTCCAATTCGGACCCAATGACCTCTTGCAGGCAGATGCCTACATCATGGCCGTCATTAATAACCAACATTTGGACACCCTGGCTGAACTGAGTGAGTAGGAGAGGAAGGGTATTCTCTTTTCAACAATTAACGAGTCAATATAAGTATTTTATAAGAGGGATTTAAGAAAAATTTTAACTTTTTCTTAATCCTTTTTAATTTTAGGAGATTATACTAGAGTCATCAAAAAAAGAAAACTCTAAGGAGAATCCTATGAAATTCAATCCAAATCAGAGATATACTCGTTGGTCTATTCGCCGTCTCAGTGTCGGTGTTGCTTCAGTTGTTGTGGCTAGTGGCTTCTTTGTCCTAGTCGGTCAACCAAGTTCTGCACGTGCTGATGTCGTCAATCCGACTCCTGCCCAAGTCGTGCCAGACGCTGCTTCGGTGAGTGAAAAGAACGACTTACCAGCAGAGGTTCTCAAAAAAGCAGTCGATGTAGCTCTTCCTTCAGAACAAGCAGACTCAGCACCTAAAGCAAGCTTGGATACTACAAGCTCTTCAGAAAAAGCGGACGCAACTGCTAAAGAGCCTGCAGTAGCGCCAAAAGAAGAAGTACAAACACAACCTGACTCTAAGAAACAAACAGAAGATGCAGTTAAACCTGTGGAAAGTTCTGCGTCTACAGTTTCTGGACAAGACCGTGAAGCCAGTGAAGCGCAACCAGCGACCACCCCAGCTGAAGTGCAAAATGGTGTGGCTGACAACACCAAAGATACAGTAGATGTCCCAGCTAGTTACCTTGACAAAGCCAATTTCCCAGGACCATTTACAGCTGGTGTCAATCAAGTCATTCCATACGAATTCTTCGCTGGTGACGGCATGTTGACTCGCCTGATCTTGAAAGCATCTGATAAGGCTCCATGGTCAGACAACGGCTCAGCTAAAAATTCAGCTCTCCCACCAGTAGAGAAATTGGGCAAAGGTCTTTACTTTTACGAAGTGGATTTAGCAGGCACCCAAGGAAAATCTGATAAAGAGCTTCTTGACCTTTTGAAACAAAATGGTACACAAAGCTATAAGGCAACCATCAAGGTGTACGGTGCAAAAGACGGCAAACCTGACTTGACTAATCTGGTAGCAACTAAAGATTTGACTGTTAATTTGAATGGCTTGACCACTCCAGCTGAAGTGCAAAAAGGTGTGGCCGACAACACCAAAGATACAGTAGATGTCCCAGCTAGCTACCTTGACAAAGCCAATTTCCCAGGACCATTTACAGCTGGTGTCAACCAAGTCATTCCATACGAATTCTTCGCTGGTGATGGCATGTTGACTCGCCTTATCTTGAAAGCATCTGATAAGGCTCCATGGTCAGACAATGGAACAGCTAAAAATCCTGCTCTCCCACCAGTAGAGAAATTGGGCAAAGGCCTTTACTTCTATGAAGTAGACTTGGCAGACACCCAAGGAAAATCTGACAAAGAGTTGCTTGACCTCTTGAAACAAAATGGAACTCAAAGCTATAAGGCTACTATCAAGGTGTACGGTGCAAAAGACGGCAAGCCTGACTTAACTAATCTGGTAGCGACTAAAGATTTGACTGTTAATTTGAATGGCTTGACCACACCAAGTCAGGTTAAAGAGTCTGTTGTTAACAATGTCAAAGACATGATTGATGTTCCAGCTAGCTACCTTGATAAGGTTAAGGTTCCTGGACCTTTCTTGGCCGGTGTCAACCAAGTTATTCCATACGAAGCTTTTGGTGGAGATGGTATGTTGACTCGCCTCTTATTAAAAGCCTCAGACAAAGCCCCATGGTCAGACAACGGAACGGCTAAAAATCCCGCTCTATTGCCACTTGAAGGCTTGGCTAAAGGCCAATATTTCTACGAAGTGGATTTGAATGGCAACACGACAGGCAAAGAAGGACAAGCCCTGCTGGATCAACTTCGAGCTAACGGAACCCATACATACCTAGCTACTGTTAAAGTCTATGGCGCTAAAGACGGCAAACCTGATTTGACCAATCTGATTGCTACTCGTCAAGTAACGATTCAGCTTCGTGGAAAAGAAATGGCGGCAATACCATCGCAACAAGGTCAGATGAATACGAAGCCTTCTGAAACAGGCTCTACAGGTACGACTGAGGGTATGATGGGTACAAATCACCATATGTCAGATATGAAAGTAGATCAACCAGCTTCTAGCCCAATGGCTAATATGATGAAAAAAGATGATAAAGCGATGCTACCAAATACTGGGGAAGCTAAAACGGCTACAGCTGGCCTTGGTATCTTTGGTCTAGCCTTGGCAGGTCTTGTTGGACTTTTGGGTTTGACAACCAAACGAGAAGATTAAGATTCAAATCACTTAAACATTAGGGAAAATAGTGTTATACTAAAGCAAGTATAACACTGTTTTTATCGAAGGAGCGTCAGATGAAAAAGACAATTTTGCTGGTTGATGATGAGATAGATATTCTAGATATTCAAAACCGCTATCTTTTACAGGCAGGTTACGATGTTTTGGTCGCCCATGATGGTAAGGAGGGATTAGAACTTTTCAGAAAAAAATCTATCGATCTCATTATCACAGATATCATGATGCCCAACATGGACGGTTATGATTTTATCAGTGAAGTTCAGTATATCGCTCCGGATCAACCCTTCCTCTTTACAACTGCTAAGACAAGCGAACAGGATAAGATTTATGGATTAAGTTTGGGAGCAGATGATTTTATAGTCAAACCCTTTAGCCCACGCGAATTGGTTTTAAGAGTGAATAATATCTTGCGTCGCCTTAGCCGTGGAGGAGAGACAGAACAGATCGAGTTTGGAGACTTGGTAATCAACCATGTGACTCATGAGGTTCGCATTGGGGAGCAACCTTTGGAATTGACAGTAAAATCCTTTGAACTTCTATGGGTATTAGCCAGCAATCCTGAGAGAGTCTTTTCAAAGACGGAACTTTACGAGAAGGTATGGCAAGAGGACTATGTGGATGATACCAATACACTCAATGTTCATATCCATGCTTTGAGGCAAGAGTTGACCAAGTATACAAATTCAAATGCTCCTGCTATCAAAACTGTCTGGGGTTTGGGCTATAAGATGGAAAAACCAAGAG
Organism: Streptococcus sp. CF8-6; assembly: GCF_024295845.1. Taxonomy (NCBI): domain Bacteria; kingdom Bacillati; phylum Bacillota; class Bacilli; order Lactobacillales; family Streptococcaceae; genus Streptococcus; species Streptococcus sp. CF8-6. The sequence continues at coordinate 70,041 of NZ_JANCOF010000005.1, forward strand.
GTAGAAAATGAAATTAAAAAACTATATTTTAGTGGGGTATCTAGTGTCGACTCTACTAACGATTTTGGTCGTTTTCTGGGCAGTCCAACGAATGTTGATTGAGAAAAGTGAAGTTTACTTTCTAGTTGGAATGACCTTGATTGCTAGTTTCATTGGCGCTGCAGTGAGCATCTTTCTTTTGTCGCCTGTGTTCTCTTCTCTGAAACATTTGAAAAAACAAGCTCAGGATATAGCAAGCAAGGATTTCAGCACAGAAATCGAAACCAAGGGCCCATTAGAATTTCAAGAGCTGGGCCAGGCTTTTAATGACATGTCCCACAATTTGCAAGCCACCTTTCAATCACTTGATGAGAGCGAGCAAGAAAAGAGAATGATGATTGCGCAGCTCTCTCACGATATTAAAACTCCCATTACCTCCATTCAGGTTACTGTGGAGGGAATTCTAGATGGAGTGATTAAGGAAGAGGAGCGGCTCCACTACTTAGCCACAATTGGTCGGCAAACTGAGCGTCTAAACAAGCTAGTAGAGGAATTGGATGTTTTGACTCTTAACACACAACCTCAAGAAATTGCTGATGAAGAAGTCGAAGAGGTCTTTTTAGATCAGTTGCTGATTGAGTCAATGAGTGAATTTCAACTCCAGATTGAACAAGAGGAGCGGGATGTTTACATTCAAGTATCACCTGAGTCGGCGAAAATCAAGAGCCATTCTGACAAACTTTCTCGCATTCTGGTCAATTTGTTAAACAATGCCTTTAAATATTCAGAACCAGGAACCAGAATCGAGGTTCTTGCCCAATTAAAAGAACAAGAGCTGACAATCAGTGTGAAAGACGAGGGTCAGGGGATCCTTCCTGAGGATTTGGAAAAGATCTTTAAACGGCTTTATCGTGTAGAAACTTCGCGCAATATGAAGACAGGTGGGCATGGATTAGGACTTGCGATTGCACGAGAACTAGCTCATCAGCTTGGTGGCGAAATCACAGCAGAAAGTCAATATGGCTTAGGAAGCAAGTTTACATTCAGACTCAATTTGAAATAAAGGTGTAAAATCCCTTTACAAATCTAGCTTTTCATGGTACAATAGCCTTTGTGTGAAATAGCAGCAGGAAAGCATGAAGCTCGTCAACAGGTGTCTTATGACAAGTAACCTTGGCTGTTTAGGCGAAGGGCATCTGCACGAATCAGGGCTTTCTAAGTGACTATTTCCACCGAAATATTATTTATATCAGGAGGACATACACATGTCACGTTATACAGGACCATCTTGGAAACAAGCTCGTCGCCTTGGCCTTTCACTTACAGGTACAGGTAAAGAATTGGCACGTCGTAACTACGTACCAGGACAACACGGACCAAACAACCGTTCTAAATTGTCAGAATACGGTTTGCAATTGGCTGAAAAACAAAAACTTCGTTTCACTTACGGTGTAGGTGAAAAACAATTCCGTAACTTGTTCGTACAAGCTACAAAAATCAAAGGCGGAATCCTAGGTTTCAACTTCATGCTTCTTTTGGAACGTCGTTTGGATAACGTTGTTTACCGTCTTGGTCTTGCGACTACTCGTCGTCAAGCTCGTCAATTCGTAAACCACGGTCACATCCTTGTTGACGGAAAACGCGTTGATATCCCATCATACCGCGTAACTCCAGGCCAAGTGATCTCAGTTCGTGAGAAATCATTGAAAGTTCCAGCAATCCTTGAAGCAGTAGAAGCTACTCTTGGACGTCCAGCATTCGTATCATTCGATGCTGAGAAATTGGAAGGTTCATTGACTCGCTTGCCAGAACGCGACGAAATCAACCCAGAAATCAACGAAGCACTTGTCGTTGAATTCTACAACAAAATGCTTTAATTTTAGGATATGTGATATAGAAAGCCTACAACAGTGGGCTTTTTGTTTTGTCTTAAAAAACTATAGAACACTTCTTAACTGTGAAGGAGGATAAGAAAATTCCCTGCAAAATAAAATTGCAAGGAACTTTTGTTAATGGTTATGGGTAAGCCAGGCGGAATACTTTTTCCCAAGCCAGAGAGCAAAGAGAAGATTGATGATGACGATTCCTGAACCGACCAGTGAAAATAGGAAAAATTCGCTAGTCGAAACCCGCCACAAATGTACAATGTCTGTAATAAAATAAGCACTGACAGGAAAACAAAGGATAGAAGTGATTAGAGCAGGGATATACTTGCGAAGAAAGATTGATTGTCCAATATGGAGCAAGAGATGAAGTGCAAAGGCCACAAATCCTCCTAACCAAACTAATTCGAGCGCTCTAGATTGAGTAAAATACGCTAATAAAGTGATGGATAAGACAAGAATAAACTCCTCAAAAACAGCAAGGGCAAATCCCTCTGTTGTAATTCCTTTGTGAATCTTGAGAATAGCTGGAGCCTTTTGGACCAGTAAGGTTTCGTTGAGATGAATCCAAGGGACAAGACCGATAATTTCTTCCATATCGTGAAAGATAAAAAGTAGAGGAAACATCCAAAGATAAAATGCCATAAATCTCTCCTGAAGGGCTATAAATCGCTAATCAATAAAGCAAAAAACGCCCAGTAAGGCGTTTTGAGGTAGGTGTGCTTACTTAACCTCTGTAAAAGTTAACTTATATGCTTACAAAGCTTATTCTGACAGACTTTATAACAGTCTAATAAAAAAAGGTAGAGTTTTAACTGGCATCACTATAATACAAAACTCCTCGGGCGTATTTATTTTCATCACAATTTTTACTTATTTATTTTTCTATTTCTCTAAATACCTTCTAAATGTACATTAAAGTAGAAAAAGCACGTCATTGGATCTTTGAAAAACATTACACTATTTTTATTCGTATGTTAACTTGATTGAATCTTTTTCTTCAAGCATTTTTTTAATGTTAATGACAGGTAATAGGAAGTTTGGGAACTCATTACCACGAGTGATCATATCAGATACGATAGGCCGAATATAGGACCAAAGAATTGCTAAACCATTCTCTTTAAGAAAAGTTTCAAAACTAATATCAAATTCTGTTTTGTCGTATATAAACGAAAATTCTCCTACAATATCTACAATAAGCTCAAAAGCAGAATCATCTGAAGACATATTTCCTTGCTTTGTTATTAAGTTAACGTAAGCAAGGTTTTCAGACTTTCTTATTAAAATCTGAGCAGATAATTCAGGTTTTAAATTAATAGTACTATTTGTTTGATCAAAACTAGGATTTCTTCGATATGATACTTCATTTAAAAAATAATCTTTAAATTGTAAAGAGGACATTAAGCTGCCACCTCACTACTTTCTTTTGTTGTAATTAAGTTTTCAGAATCTATTGGGAAATATGAAAAACATGATTTCTTGTTTTTTATAATATATTTAGACATTGCATCTACTTTATTTATATAATTCAAATCATAAAAATCATTTTGATTATCTAATTGAGAGGTAAAATGTATTTCATCTTTATATTTTTTAGGACTTCCTAACATATTCAAATAATAATCAAATTCATTGTTTACTGAATAGATTTTGTTGGCCTTAATATTTTCAACTAATTCTTGGAACATTGGAGAATCCATCAAAGAAAATTCTTCAGTTCCTAAAAAGTTTGATAATAAACTCATAAAAGCCTCCTTATTTATAAAATGTTTGTGATACAATTTAAATCACGTATACAAATTTCTTCTCCATTCTTACCGTTAATTACTGGTAAAAATGAAATATCAGTATATGTTTTGGACTGTACGGCTTCAAAATTCTTTCCATACTGAGACGCTAAATCAAGTAGTAGTTCAATAATTAACCCTTGATTTTGGTTAAGAAGAGTAGCTCTATTTTTGGCTCCGCTATCTGAAATACTTGCAATCTCACGTTCAATTTCAATATATGCCTTTTGTCGATATTCATCTAATATACTTTGGTTTGTTGGTTCATCCAAAATAAAAATATTGTCTATAGATTTTATAGTGATTTTGGCGTTAACTAATTCAGGCTTAACCCCAGGTTTGCTTAGTTCAAATGACTTATACTTTGCTACATAAGCAGAAGCAATAGTTTTGCCAGTATCGTTATTAAAAGGCAGAAAAAAGTAAACACCGTTACCCAAGTCGTTCGGATGTCTCTGTTTATTAATACCAGGTTTATATTTTTTATAAGAAAAACCAGCAGATAGGATCTTTTTTTTACTTTTATTGGTGGTGCCGTGCCACCCACTATATTGTAGCATAGAACCTCCTGATAAAGCTACTACCTCTATTATACTGTTAAAGATTAGATAATTCAACCATTAAGGCCTTTTTTGAAAAAATTCTAAACTATTATGAGTAGTTTTTTAACTGTAATAATGTTATAAAATTAATCTTACCAATAAAGCATCTATGGATCTTTGTATGTCTAAAATTTTATAGTAGTAATATAAAATTTTGCATTAATTTTAAGGTGTTTTATTATATCTAAATATAATAGTCTCTAATTAGTTTTTTTGATTTGTGCAAGTCGTTCTATTAAAATATCGACTGCTTCATTTTTTCGGTTAGGATCTAATTCCGCATAGATATCCATTGTGGTTGAAATAGATCTGTGAAACATACGTTCTTGCAATTCTTTCCAATTTGCTCCAGAGTTGAGCATTAAAGATGCATGAGTATGGCGGAATAAGTGAAAACGATAATCATGTAAACCTAGCTCTTTTAATCGTTTAATAAGAGTAGCTCGCTCATTTCGATCAGTCATGTAATTTCCATAGATAGTGGGAATATCAACTTAGATTTTGGAAGCCCATGTTTTTCAAAGTAATTATTCATTTCATTGTTAAAATCTTTAAGTTCTTGAATAATGGTAATAGGTACTGATACTTTGCGATTTCCTGAATCAGTTTTCGCAGAATTTTTACAAATAACCTTACCTTTAGTACCTAAAGTTTTGTCTGCTCTCCTCCACATAAGAGTTTTATTTACGTTGATTTCTGATGATTCGAAAAGTAAGTCATCAACTTCCAATGCTAATAGTTCATTAATTCGTAAGGCAGAAGCTAAAAGAGTATTACAAATAAGTTTAAAGCGCCTGTTAGCTCTTGAGTTTGGGAGCGTATCTAAGTAATTCAACCATATAGCGATATCTTTTTCATGTAGAACTTGAATTCGGTTTTGAGGTGATTTAGGCTTGGGGGGTATCCTGACTTGTTTTGCGGGATTATTCTTTAGGATAAATTGCAAGAATAAGCGCAATATTTACTCTAACTCATCCACTAGAGCTTCATAAGCAGTTCTGTAAGCTAAACATTTTCGTGGTCGGTGATTAATATCATATAAGGCCTTGTTCAAAGCCTCATCAGATATAGCAGCTAAATCTGTTTTCTTTGGGAAATATTCTCTTAGTAAGCCATTTGCGTTTTCATTGCTTCCTCTCTGCCAGGATGAATAGGCGTCCGCAAAGAAAAAGGAAATTCCTAAATTCTCTACCAGAGGATAGCAGGCGAACTCTTTTCCCCTGTCTGAAGTAAAGGTTTTAAGAGTCTTTTTTGGAAATAGCTTACAAAGTTGTTCGTTGGCTGAAAACATGGCTTTGGCTGTTCTATCTGGTATCTTGAAAGCTAAGTAAAAACGAGTTTTTCGCTCTAGAAAAGTCGCTGAACATCCCTTGCTTTTTCCTCTGGGAGACACTACAGTATCAAGCTCCCAATGGCCAAAAGTTTTACGATTCCGAATCTCTTTACGACGAAGGGCGCTTAAATCCAAATCAAGCAAACCAGCATAGAGCCAGTTATAGATGGTTTTAAAGGCTACCATTGGCTTTTGTTCAAGCTGATAGCGACCCCAAATCTGTTCAGGCGTCCAGGAGGATTTTAACCCGTCCTCAATTTCCTTTTTCAACTTTGGTGTTAAACAATACTTCCGACCTTTTTGCTTAGCCCTGTTGTTGTACTGTTCCTGTGCTAAGACTGCGGAATAAGCATTTTGGCATCGTCTTAACTCTCTTGAAATGGTAGACTTATGGACGTCAATTTGGCAAGGTTTCAAACCTAATTCCAAGTAAGCTTCTATCTTTTTTCGGTGGGTTATGGTAAGATGGGAGTAGCTCATAGTTTTTCCTCGGTTTCTGTTTGTGTGGTTACTTACAGTTTACACCAATGAAACGCTATGAGTTTTTTTGTTGCACTATATTTTACAATTTATCAAATAAAAAAGCAGTATAAGTCTGCTAAAGTTTGATATAAAGCTATTTATGAATTACCTGAGATCCAATCTTGTCAAACCAGGTCTTAAGAAAAAAGGTAGAGAAAAAGGTAGAGTTTGAATTGAAATACAGTGCAATATATCGCATTTGACAAAAAGAAAAAACGCTTGAAATCAGCGTTTTTCTTCTGTATTGATTCGTATTGAATGCTTATTTAACTTCTGTAAAGGTTGTGAATGTTATTTTAGCACCCTTTAAACACCGTCATATCAATGTTTTTAGATTATTCTATAGAAAATGTAGTCATAAATGTAGTCATTTTGCTATGCCGTCAATTTTGCAATTTCTTTGAGGTAGATTTCAACTGCTTCTGCCTTCTTTTTCGGTGCTAATTCAGCATAAGTGTCCATTGTCGTTTTGATCGACTTATGGCCCATTCTTATCTGGAGCTCTTTCCAGTTTGCACCAGCATTCAGCATCAAAGAAGCATGTGTATGACGGAAAAGGTGGAAGCCATAGTTTGGCAGTCCCAACTCAGTCAAACGCTTTTTAAGCGTTGCACGTTCATTTCTATCACACATATAGTTACCGTAAATTGTTGGGAAAATTAGGTCCACAGTTGGTAAATCATGACTCACAAAGTAATCACTCATCTCAGCATGAAAAGCTTTCAAGTCATCCAAAACTTGTCTCGGAACTGCAACTCTCCTGTTACCAGCATCAGTTTTAGCACTGCTCTTGCAAATCATCTCACCCTTGATTCCAAGTTTCTTATCTCCAGCTTTCTACATTAGCGTTTTATTGACGATAATTTCATTGGAATCAAAATCAAGATCATGAATCGTTAAAGCAAGAAGCTCATTAATTCTAAGCGCAGAAGCTAGTAACGTATCGCAGATAACCTTAAATCTTCGATTTGCTCGAGTATCAGGAAGAGTATCAAGATAGTTCAGCCAAGTAGCCAAGTCTTCTCCATGCAATACCATGATTCTCTCCTTTACCACCTTCGGTTTCGGAGGGTTTTTTACCGTCCGAGCTGGATTATGAGAAAGTTCGAAATTCGTAATCCCATAATTGAAAATATCACTGAGTTTATAGATAACTGCACCGAAATCTTTTGCGTGTCCCTTTTTGGATTTCTTTACACCGGATTCAACAGATTTTTTAGATTGTTGGGCTAATTTATTAACCTAAATCTGAATATCTGCAGATTTTATCTCTTCAGGCCTATATTCTCCAAACTTAGGGATGAGATAGGTGTCAAGATAGCTTCGAACTCGATTAATCGTATTCTGAGAAGTCACCCAAGTTACAAAACTGACAAACCAGGCTTCTGCTAATTCCTCGAAGTTATTAATCAACAAAGTTTCTTTTAGAGTTGATCCCTTTGCTTCAAAATCAATCCGAGCTTGAATGATTTTCCTGTCCAGACTTTTCAGAGTTTTAGCAGTTATAGATGATGTAACTTTTTTTCCAGTCTTAACATCTACACCAATATACACCCCACGTTGCGTATAGCTAATAGTTCCATTATTTTTGGTAGTTTTAATGACTTTTCGATTGTTGTGAATGATAGTTTCTTTCTGCATAGTAGCCTTTCACGTTCGGATATATATAAAAGGCTAAAATAACAACCTCACATTATTCTATGTGATATTACTATTTTAGCACATTTTTTTAGAATCAAGGAGTTAAATAGGTCAGTACATCCTCTATTCTATAAAACACTGTTCTAGTTCCCTCAATCGGTGGTTCAAGACGCCTTAGTCCGGTCTTCTCCCAAGACTTCAACGTATTTGGTGAAATTTTCAGTACCGAGAGCAGCTCTTTTTGAGTAAGTATACTTACATGTTTTTGAGTATTTTCTTGTTTCTGCATCAAAGCTAGCAAACAATTCAAAATCTGCTCAATTTGATTTAATTTTATGAGTTCATTATTCGTCATTTTTCACTCCCTTTTCTATGACTTGAGTGTCTACGCGAATCCAGATACTTTGCGAAAAAGTACGTCTTATCAATGATGAGATTCAACAGCGAAGGATTTTCAACTCGTGCATATCTAACAAGATTGTTAAACTCAGTAAAGTTGTGAACTTCGATAATATCAATCACAGTTGAAAGAAATTGTTCGTTATTGTTAGTGATTAGAAATTGCTCCAATTCAAAACCACAACCTGATTCAATTTCATCGATATTGTAGAGTGTTTTATCAGGATTCTCTGCGTGTATGAAATAATCGTACATTCCTTTTGGTGACATGACAACTTCTACGTGAGAAGGTGTGTTGAGTTTCTCAGTTAGTAACTCTGATACCTGCGTATAGCTTTTAAGTGATTCGAAAAATAGAACTCCGTGTTTGTGTGCTTTTTTAAATTCTCCAGTTTCTTTGTTGATGTCTTTGTCATGCCAAGGGCTCAGGACAAATGGAATATGCATTTCTTCAAGGACGTCTAAATAATTTTCCGGCGCGCTTTCTTGATAAATCAGGAATGCCCACTTATTCGAACGTTTATCTTTGGGCATGAATACCTCCTTTCAATTAGAATTTCCAAGTTTTTGCAATTCATGTGATTATTGATTATTGAACCAATGGGGGTCGTAGTAACCCCATTGGTTCTGTCAATTAGATTTTATGATAAGGCAGCACTTTCGGTCTTCACTACGTGAACCGAGTACTGCCACTAGTATCTCTTGGTAGATTTAAACCATAGTTTATTTCCTTTCCTGTCTGGTGCAGAGAAATAATAGTCTGGATTGCGACTAGAAATTTCTTCTTTGATATAGGCTTCCATATCTCTCAATAATTTCTGAGCCTGTTGCGTCTTTGGATACTTAATCACAATCGTCACAGAATCTTTTCTTACATCAACAACGCACTTAGATGTTGCTCTATTGAATTTTCTTAAAATAGGATTGAACCTTGTCACAGTAGAAGAGTTATCAATTGAAAATGCTAGTTGAGAATTCTCATCTTGTCGTAAAAACTGTGCTAGTCGAATTGTTTGATATGCAGATTTAAAGTAGTTGACAGGTGTATCATAAAGAGAACGCAGAAGTAACTCTATTATTATGAGTGCTACTGAAATTAACGATAAGAGGATAGATAGGATTTTTGTATAGTACTCACCTTGACTTATCCAATATCGTATAGTTGCAAACAGATTAGATAAGTATGTACTTTGAATATTTTCCATCAAATCATATAGGAGTTTAAATCCTAATGTAATTAAAAGGAAAAGCAAGCTATAGGTTAGAAGGATAACTGTGATATTAAATGTTCTTTGAAAGAAATTTGTTTTAACAATCATAAAATACCTTTCTTAGTGTAATACGTTGGACATAGCAAGGGAAGAACTTGATATGGATGCTCATTATCAATGATTTGAATTAATCCTGTACCTTTCCCTATCGGGATAACAATACCTTCTGGATCCAAGTCTGGGAACAAAAATTGTGTTGTTTTCTTATTGATATTTCCAATCTGGATTAGTACGTTTAATTGCTCACGAACAGAAATCGGAATTGTATTATGATCAAAACGTTGGCTAACTAATAGAAGGTGAACCCTAGTCGCTCGCCCTAGCAGAGCAATTTGGGATAAGAGGGAAAAGAAAGATTCTTTTATCGTTTTATTGACACCTTCTGAAAGAGCTAGAACTTCATCTATTACAATTGTTAAATGCTTAAATTCTTCCTCAGGATTTTCATATAGAATCTCTTGGCGTTCTTGAATAAGATTCAAACTTGAACTTAGATTTTCATTAATTTCTGATACAAAATCTGACTTAGAGCGATTACGCTGAGGATGAAAAACTGCAATCCCATTTTCACGTGCCCACCTGGAAGGTGTATCAAATTTTGGATCTACAATAATCAAGTCCGAAATATTTTTTAGTAAGCTAAGAAAATAGGTTAGAGCATAAGACTTACCAGAACCACTGTTTCCTGCAATAGCCATCGAAGTTACTTTGTTGTAATCAAGAGTAAGATTTTTCATGATTGGAATAAAATACCCTTTTTGATTGCCTACTAATTCATCTAAATCAGGAATTATTAAGCGTTCAGAGATACCTAATTTCCAAGGGAAAAATAATCCTCTTTGAACGTGGATATCATCAGTTTCAAGAGAAAGAAAGTAAGCAGAGTTCTGTTTGAGAACTGTATATCGTGGATAGAGAGCAGCATTAGCAATCAGAAAAATCTTCTGATAAAGTTCATCGTCAATGATATAGCCCGATGGTAGTCTCGGTATAAACATAAAACCTTCTTGCAGGATTTTAATATCAAAACTATTAGTGTAGCTAGTCTCTCCCTGCATAATACTGCCAAGTCCCATATTTAGAGCTTGGAGCAAGTATTGAGCAAGCTCTTTATCAGTCATTATTTAACCTCTTTAAGATTATTAGCACGGAAATAGACATTGTAACCAACTTCGCAAGCTTCAAGGTTGTCAAAATCAACCATCGCTAAATATGCTGGAAGAGCAACTTCAGATTCGAATTTGACTTGGAATGGTGGCAAACCTTTTTGAGTGAACCAGGCTTTGTGGCCGATAATCTCACCAGTTGGTTGACCATCTTCAAACTTGATTTGTGCTTCAAATTCAGTACTCAAGCAGTGAATCGCTTGTTTTTGATCTACATATTGTTTAGCTGTGTTGGCTGAATAGCCGTTTTTACGGTTTCGTGTTTTCATCTGATTTACCTCTTTTAAATTTTATTTTAAAATTATTGTCAAATATGAGCTCATTCATCCGACAAGACTATTATAGCCTAAATACTTTTTTTAAAAATTATGATATTCGTTAAAAAAAATCGTTCGTTCTAACGAACTTCCTAACGAAATTTCAAAAATAAAAATTATAATTACATACGAAAAGGAGAGGAAACACATCCTCTCCTTTTAAAAGACTAATTAGAGCCTCTCACTATATATTTAAAATTGTTTCTTCCATTTCAATAGAGACTGTATTTAAAAAAGTTTTTTGAATACTAGTCAGAGATTCACAAAGTGCTTCAATATCTTGCAAAATATTTTTCGCAAAGAAATTAATCGCTCTTTTGTTATTCTCTATCCGATAGTCAATTCTCAAATCATGCCCACTTTTATTTACTTCATTTATTTTACTATATAAATCTCCGCAACGTATTTCTTCTTCTGAAATAAATTGTTCTTCAAACTCCTCTACATTAATAAATGATGTTTTCACTATTTCTGCGTTTATTATTGAGTCCTGTTGAGCATTTGAATAATCTTTAAATAATCTACTTCTAGCATCAAGTAAATTTTTCACTATGAGTCCTAATGAAAATATCTGATTATTTTCAAGTCTACTAATCACATCAGGAATTATAATATTTGCTACATCTTCATATAACCAATCATTAATTCTCTGGCTTACCTCATGAAATTTTATAGGCTTTTCTTTAGAACCGGGAGGAACTGTTACTAAATATTTAATGATTTTATGCTTAAACGATAGTGTAAATTTGTCTTTTATGAATGCCCAAAAGAATCTGAAAATTTCATTGAAAGGAATAGATATATAGAATAAATCTTCAAAATTATCATTATTTAGAATGGCATTAATTGGTACAAAATTTTGACCAAAGAATCTTATTTCTCGGTCAACATATTCGTAAAAATGCATTTCTGAGATCTTTAAATCTGCAAGATTTTGCCTCTTTGTACAATACTCTGCAGAAAATGAGAAAAGGTTGCATAAACTTTTTTGCAACATTATATCCCGTTTATTTTTCGCTCTAATTCTAGGTTTCGGACCTTTTCTCCCTGCATCTAGATCATGTATAAAAGCAAGTCTAGAAGCGCTATAAAATATTAGATATAATAAACTTTCTAATTCCTCTTCTCCACCAAATATAAAATCAATTTTATCACATTTAAAAATTTCTATACAAGATTGAATAAACCCTTCAGTTATAATACTTGACGTTGTCATTTTCCCATTTTTATATTTATATTCAATAATTCTATCGTCTTCTTCAATTCTCTTTAAATCTGAGTTATTCCCAGGAAAGGTGCTTCTTTTATATCTTGATTTTTTTAAACAATTAGAAAAATTCTGTGATATCCTCCTTGCTAAAATCTGCTCAACTGGTAGATCCATATTGTCATATCCTTTCATAAAATAATTTTAAAAGCTTGCCTTTTATTCTATTTTAAACCACAGAATATGAAAAGTAAAACTATGATAGACAAAATCGAACATAGATGGTTTAGGTAGGTTAAGATAAGGAGTTTTCAAAACCACTTAAATTATTTGAGATATAATTAAATTATGAAAAATTTTAAAGAAAAAAATAATTTGGCAAATACAATGGCAAAGTGATAGACCATCTAAAACGTCGGATATAGTAGCAATACATGCTTAATTATTTCTTATACACTCCAGGATTTGAGCGGAACGATGTATTCTAAACGTCAAATAAATTTACATAACTAAAAAACTGCAGATTTAATCATACAGTTTTTATAATTCAATTTTGTATATAAAATACAATACTACACCGGAACGGAGAAATTATTCATTTTTGTCCATCAAGGAATAATACATTATGTTAGTCTAATCTTTTCATCCCTATTATCGATTAGTATTTATACACTTTAACTAAACATTTTTTTTACAAAAATAAGTGCCAGATAAAAAAGAATAAAAAACAAAAGTAAAATGTAGAAATACCAAGTTCCGAAGAACGGTAAAATGAAAATAATCAGTCCAAAGACACCCATAAAAAGCACAAATAAAATTATACTCGCAAAAATTGTTCTTGCCTTTGCCCCTCTGCCATTAGTCTTTGATATTGATACAATGCTATTAAGCCATCGTAATACAAAATTTTGTCTACTATATTCCATATCAGCACCTAGAAATAGGATTTGAAATATTATCCTTAACTTTTGTAGATCCATTTCAGATATAGGATAAGCAGCCACAGGGTTAATCTTATTCAGATTTATGGACAATTTATCTGCGCTTTTTTTAAACACAAAAACATATTCATTATTATTTAAAATTATATGAGGAATTCCAATAACATCATCTGAATGTTCTATAACCCATTCGCTCTTACCTAGTGATGATATAACTTCTTTAGGAAAATAAATTATATATTTTTTCTTTGTTCGAATTATTCTAATATCCAAAAAATAAATATTTTGATCCGTAAAGATTATATTATCTGAATTTAAATTTTTTGTTATACCCTTATTATTTTTAGAAAATTCTAATACATCCTTTATAATACGCTTCCCCTGTTTCTTGAGGCTATATTTTTCTACAATACTATTGGAACCATATAATATAAGAGTAAAAATAGCAAAAAGACCAAACATTAATAGAAGCACAATTAATAACGAAATTAAAATATCGTTACTAAAAGAGGGAATTATTTCATAAATTTTTTCTTTAAGAATATTAATAATGGAAATTAGATTTTCTAATTGAAGCCCTCCTAAATAGGCTCCCAATAAAGTTAAAAATGACATCAGAGTAAATGTACTTTTTTCCTTCGATTTAACATACGATTCTAAAGTCTCTTGATAAATACCCTCGTTATATAATTGGCATATCAAATCACTATAGATTAGTTTTAATTTAGGATAGTATTTTAAGTCATTAAACCTTAAAAAATATCCTGAATAATATTTACTTAAAATTCTTTCTATCATTTTATAAAATGGATTTTTTAATCTTTCGTTATTTTTATGCCTTTCGTAGAAAACCAGAAAAACGAGTAAAAGCGAAAAATTGAAAACCGACATTAGTTTCGTGATATCCATAATATTTTACTCCTCCACCTCAAATTTAGGCAAACTATTAATTAAATCAACTGTTTGGACAGATACATTGATGATTCTTAATAGTAAATTGAAGATATATTTTTCATCCTCACTATAGTCGTTTGGGTCATCTGTAATTCCTGATTTTTTATCAGTTTTAACTTGATACTGATCGATAATCCATTCAATAGCAGAGCGTCCATTCACAATATATTCATACGCTTTTTCAGGAATATTACTAATGGTGATGTCGCTGTTAAATATAATTGTGGATAAGTCATTCACCGATTTTCCTTTTTCATCACGCTTTTTAGCAAATCTCATCTTAGTTACTTTGTAACTTGGATTAACGAACGGTGTAATCTCTACTCCATCATAAACAGGGACTTCTTCATAGTTGAGGTGTAGATCCATCAAAGCCCTACCAACTTCAACATATCTCTCTTTATTTTGTGCAATAGGAATTCTTGCGAGGTCTTTCTTCAAATCGTTAGCATACTTCTCTTGGTATTCTTTAGAGTTTAGCAACCCATAGACATAAGCAAAGGTATCATCTAAATTTAATCCCAGCTTATCAGCAAATTCTTGATTCAAGTTATCATTATTTTGGAACAATGAAGTTTCATCAACTTCGTTGTCATAACGCATAAAACCTTGACCCTTTTCCATAAAATCATTACTCGGGATGCAATCAACTACCAACGGTGAGAAATCTCGTGTAGCTCCCCGACCTGTTGTATTGATGACGAGATTATCCTGACCGAATTTATTGTAGTAAAGACGGGCTTCTTCATTAAGCGCCTTATCATGATAGACCCATTTCTTAGTAAACGGCCTATAAAGGCTAAGTTTTAAATGACTTTGATGGTATTCTAGTTCAATATCATTTACAGCAAACCTTTCAAGTTTACGTGACCAGTTGATATAATCAGATTTTCTATTCAGCAAATCCTTTCGTTCATTAACTGGAATACTTTTCAAACGTTTCAACTCATTATTATAATTTTGAACAAGTCTTTCTGTATTTTGAGCTACTTTCTCTTTTGAATAGGCATAGACCCAAGCATCCCTACTAGTCAATATCCCCATTGAATTATTATTGAACACAGAAGTAGACTCTCCTGCTAAACTAGCATATTTCTGATAATTCGGATCTCTTTGATTGAGCCAATCGTTGTTTTCATCAGGAATAATCTCTTGCCAATCTAGTTGCGAAACATCGCCAAATCCAGAAATAATTGCTAGTTTTTCCTTTTGTGATAAATAATCACCAATATCATGATAGTGAAGTTTATGACTATCTGAGCCATCTTTTACTAGAATTGAAATTGCAACAGGAGTACGACTACCCGAACCAAAGATTTTCCCGCCTTCTCTTCGGGATTGTTCTCCTAGTGTTCTCTGGTCACCACGGAGATTAAAGATATAAAGATGATTATATTCTTCATAAAGTCCCGCTCGCAAGCCATCCGCTGAATTGGTATTAAGATAGTTGCCATTCGTCACAAACCCAATCACTCCTTGATTTTTAAGGCGATCTGAAGCCCAACGAAATGCTTTTACATAAGAATCATATAGTCCTTTTGTGAGCACTGCATTAGATTTAGCTACATAAGTATCTGCTAAGCGTTTATCTAATTTTGGATACGAGATATTTTGGTTATTGTCATTTTGACTGTTTTGTCCAATCGAATATGGTGGATTACCAATGATGGCAGTAATTGGTTTTTCTTGCTGGCGTTTTAGACGTTTGTCATTTGTACCAAAGAAAGAGTCATCAAGCGTATCTTCTGTTTCTGTTGATTCAAAGGTATCTGTTAATACAATTCCTTCAAATGGTTTATACGGTTCATCACCATTAAATTCATCAAATACAGCTTCAATATTAATAGCAGCAATGTAATAACTTAAGAGAACTATCTCATTTGCATGCAGTTCTTGAGTATATTTTCTTAAAATATCATTGAAAGTAATTTCACCACTATCCATCAGTGATTTCAAATAATGCAACGTTCTAGTGATAAATGTTCCGGTTCCAGTAAATGGATCTAAAATATGAACATTTTCACTCGCTAAAGTCTTACCAAAGTGCTTCCTCAAGACTACATCGACTGATTTGACAATAAAATCTACAACTTCTACGGGAGTGAAGACAATACCTAATCTTTCTGTGGTTGGTTTGAAACCGGTAGAAAAGAATTTATCGTATAGAGTAATAATGATTTTCTGCTTGGCTTGAGCGTTGTCAATTCCTTCTGCTCGTAGTCGAACTGAATCATAAAATGGTTGCAATTCTTTCTGCTCTTTTTCAAAACCAAATTGTGATAGTTCTTCTACAATTAGTTCCATCGCTGAACTTACTGGATTATTCTTAACAAAGCTGTACTCACCAAAAAGTGCATCAAAAATTGGCAAAGTAATCAAGTGTTGTGCCAACATCTCGATGGCTTGATTTTGATCAATGGATTCATTGATATTGTGCTGCAAACTATGCAAAAATTTATCAAAAGCAGATTGACTATCTGGATTTTGTTCTAAGATGAACTCAATTCCTTGAATGTGACGTCTAGCAATGTCAGCTACATCTTTTGACCAGTCTTCTAAGTAGCGTCTGTCCCCCACTTTTTGAACAATCTTGCCATAAATTGCTCCCTCGACAGCTTCCCATTCAAGTTCAAGTTCTGTTTGGTAAGCAACTATTGGCTCTTTCACATAACTATCATTGAAATTAGGATCGTCTGGTGCACCACCAACCCCAATAACTTGGATATTTTTGGGTTTTTGTTTATTTAATTCCAATTTATTAACTGTAGCCTCAAAACGTTCATCTACTGATCGTAAAGCGTTTAATACCTGCCAAATAACATCGTAAGTTTTATTGTTATCAAGAATTGTTTCAGGTGTTTCACCAGCAGGAACTACAATTGGTAGAATTATGTACCCATATTCTTTACTTTCAAATTTACGAATGATTCGTCCTACCGCTTGAACGATATCTACCTGTGATTTGCGAGGTGAAAGGAAGATAATCGCGTCTAGGTTAGGAACATCAATTCCTTCAGTTAGGAAGCGAACATTTGATAAAATACGTGCTGAATCTTCAGGTATATCATCGCTTGCTAACCAATCTAATGCCTCATTTTTCTCAAGGGCATTCATGCTACCATCAACATGACGAACATTAACAGAGTACCCTTCATCACTATTTAGATAGTCATTTACAACATTCTCAAACTGTTGTGATAGACGCTTACTATCTTCAATGGTTCGTGAGAAGGCTATAGCTCTTTTCATCGGTTCTCCAGAAACTTTATCTGCAAAACTTTCACGCTTAATCATTCCATTCCAAACACCAATGATACGTCCTACATCATCAATATTCAGCCCATTCTCTGAATCAGCAAGAGATTTTTGCATATCTTTCTGAACAACTGTTTCATCTACCGCTAGCACCATCAGCTTATAGTCAGTAAGAATATCATGACTAATGGCATCCCCAAAACCTAAACGATAGAATACACTACCATATAGGCTTTCATCATCCATACTAGAAATAACGATTGAATTTTCTTCAGCTTTTTTCTTAGTATCAGTACCATATAATTTTGGTGTTGCTGTTTGGTAAAGGCGCTTAATCCCTTTGACATTTAAATTACTGTGTACTTTTGTAAATGCTGATGCTTCATCTCCCAAAGCTTTTGCTCCTGTAGTTCGGTGAGCTTCATCTGCAATAATTAAATCAAATTCTGGGAATCCTTCCTTTCGAGCCTTTCCAAGAACATCAATTGACTGATATGTTCCGAATACAACTAACAGCTCTTTTTTAGGTCTATCCATTAATTCTAAATAATTTTCAACAACTTTTTTTGATGAAGTTGTTGCCGGATAACCTATATCACTAGCTTTAATTGTTATATTTGATTCATCCTGCTTGACACTTCCACGACTAGCATTTCTATCACTAGTAACTGCCATTGAAGACATAGTCATCTCTGTATCATTATTCCACCCTCTCAATGTTTGGGTAAGAAGTTGAATACTTGGTACTAAATAAAGAATAGTATACTGTTCTTTTTTAGCTTCCTTCGCCATTGCTTCAGCAATTTTTAAACTTGTAAAAGTCTTACCTGTTCCTGGAGCCATTATAAGTTGTCCACGATCATTTTCCTTAAAATGATTCAATGCAGACTGGATCGCACTTTCTTGATAATATCTTAGTTTCTTTTTAGCTTTAACAGTGACTATTTCTGGTGATTCAAAAGAGAATTTTGACCAATCAATTTGAGAATTTCTAAGATCCGAAAGCCCAATACGAATAACATCACTTCGGTCTGCTAGAGCTTTCTCAGCATTTTTGCCCCATTTATCAGTAGAAGCAACGATAATACCTGATTCATAATAGTCTTTCCCAAGTTCCCCTAAAAAAGAATCAATATTAGACTTTTGTATTGTATGATTATAGAACTTTGCCTGAATCGCTACCAATTCACCAGTATACTTTTCAGCAACTAAATCCACTCCTAGATCAACTTTGGGTACCCCAAATTCCTCTGGAACATCTGCTAGCATCCATACATTCTTAAACTCATTCTGGTATGTTGGTTCATTTTGAAAATAGGCACGTGCTAAATACTCAAAGTATGTTCCTCTATCACGTTGCGTTTCAGCAAGTTCATTAATCTGATGTACTAGGTTATCAAAAGTCATTTTATTTCTCCGTTTTGAAAGATAAACTATTATTTAAATAGTAGCCAACCAAAAGCTTACAATACTGTTTTTGTTACTATTATACCATACTTAGATAATTCATATTATTGTTATTTATAATCAGTAAAATAGCAACTATAAGAATAGTTGCTACAGGATTTTATGAAGGAGTTTAATTTATAGTTGGATTACTTTTAATAGCTTAGAATGAATTATTTTCCCATTAAAATACGATAATTTTTTTTCGATTTCAGAGATAAAAGCTATTCTAGCAGGAACAGATTTTTCCTTAGAATTATTTACATCGAAATCTTGCTCGCAAGGAATAAAGTTTAATTCATCCGATAAATGATTGAAAACAATTTTTGGAATTTTTAAACTACATAGATAATACCTAGTTTCATCATTTCGAAAAATTCTTAGGTAGAAGTTGTTCCACTTATCTTGCACTAGAAACAATCTGCATTCTCCATAATACATTACAAGATGGTCAGATTCTTCCATTTTTCTTAACTGTAATGATCTTCGAGGCAAGTATTTTCTAATACCATTTTCATTTGTCAATTCGTAATTTTCATCATCACCTTCATCAACATCAACATCATCATTAGGATTTTGATTTTGAGGTAGATTTACCACAATTATTCTATCATCTAAAATACGTTCTAACATTTGTTCAGCTCTGTCAGGAGCAATTTGATCATAGAATACTCTTAATTCTCTTCTAGCAGCAGGTTTAAGTAAGTACTCACAATTTTCTGTATGAACAGAGTTGGGGTAAGCAGCAAGGTAAATTCCATTACTATTCTCTTTTATAGATAATCGTACTTGTTTACACCCAGGACATAGTAGTTGACCTCTGTATCTGTCTCTTGTTGCTTGTTTGTTTCTATAGAATTCCTCTTCTAGTACGTGAAGTTCAAGTATTTCATTGTTGCTTATACAGTACTGATATTTATTTGTTTCAGGCATAATTATTCCTTTTTAATTATATAAATGAAAGGTAAAGATGTTTGTATTTTATTATACCATAATAGTACAAAATACTCTAATACATAAGGTATCCATAGTTGTTACTAAAGGGTAGGTGGTAGCATAAGCTAGTGAACAAAGAAATTATTTGTTGTAAGTGTATTAAGTGTAAAAATTTTAAGATGTTAATGTTATAATAAACTGGAGGAATTTTTATGGAAGAAAATTTAAACCCTAATATTGACCCACGTATACAATTCAAATTGTTACCACCAGCTACTATTATTAAAAATTTTGTTGATGGAGAGCCCGACTGTAATTATGAGAACTATTTACTAGAGCTACTTAATAAGTCATCTCATTTCAAAGATAAAGGGCAATCTCCTTTCTCTAAACCGTTAAATGAAAATAATGGTCAATGTGATGCAATATCGAAAAATTATGAAATAGACTTTAAATTATTATCATCTAGCACTAGATTACAAGCTAGTCATTTGTTTTCTCCGGGCATTAGCAATTATGGCGATGGTATAATTGGTATTCATGAAAGTAAAAAGAAATTCGGTGAAGTAAAAGCTACTCAGATTCATGTTGCATTCCGAACAAGAGATATATCAGAGCTCACTCGATTAGGGGAAAACTTTTTAAATATTAGAAAGTATGGTATTGAAAGAGATATCATAAAAGTGTTGAAAATGCTTGAAAAACAGAAAAACCTTTTATTATTTTTTCCATATTCGTTTGAGCTGATTGATATACTCGAGACAGATAATTCGGATGATATTATTGTAAGCGCGTTAAATTATGATTTCCACTCACTATTTGAATACAGAAGTTTAAAAGCGAAGGGATTTGATACCTATTTTGTAACTATATTTCAAGATAGATTTTATATTTTTTCTATTCTTGACGACATCCTCTGTTTAATTGAGAAAGTAGATTGTATGTTACTGCCTACATTTATTAAATTAAAGAATTACCATCTATAAGGAGGACGAGTTATTGATCAATCCAGATTTTTACAAAAGACTAGCAAAGATATTCTGTGGAGATGAGACAGAGCTGTTTACTTATAAATCAGGACCTCAGCTAGTTTCTTTTTTTAATACCCATTTCCATACTCAAGATAGTTATGGTCAGGGTTTTCCTACAAGATGGATATATGTGAATGACAAGCTGTTGGACTTTTCATCTAGAGGCATTATCAATTCATTTTTCAGCCTTATACTCAGCAAACAATATCTTTTAACAGAGCGTCAGATAAGTGAAGTGGACGCTATAGAGCATCAGCAGAAAATAATAAATGAATTAGATAAAATTTGTTCTGTTTATTCTTTAAAACTCTCAAGAAAAGGAAATGAATTTTATTTAGTAGAAATTGATTTAGATTTAGTTGAGATTGGAAAGGGTGGCTTTGCTGATATTTATTTCCAAAAATCTACAGGATTAGTTGTAAAAAAACTAAATGAGGAATCTGTGAGACGACAATCGTTGAGAAGTAGGTTAAAAAGAGAGTATGAAATAACTAAGTCTTGTTCGGATATTGAGAGTATTATTCGAGTATTTGATTTCGATAGTAGTAATTGTTCATACACAATGGAAAAAGCCGATGATACATTGGGAAATTATATTGAAGCAAGTGAGCTGACAGAGGATTCTAAACTCAATATATTGCGTCAAATACTTTATACTATGTCTCTTGTCCACCAAAGAGATGTTCTACATAGAGACTTAAGTCCGACCAATGTTTTTTTAGTGAATGGGATAATTAAGATTGCTGATTTTGGTTTAGGAAAAAACCTAAACACTCTGACATCTCATCAAACAATGGACACAACTTCCTTTGGTCAACTCTTTTATTGCGCACCAGAGCAATTAATGCTTTTAAAAGATGCCGATAAACGAAGCGATGTGTATTCGCTGGGACGTATTATTAATTTTGTTATGACTAAGTATCCTAATATTTCTTCTCATTCACTTCGTTCTGTTAGTGAAAAAGCTACGAATTTAGAACCTGATTATAGGTATCAAGATGCTACTGAAATGTTGAGTGCATTAAATGCATGGTTGAGAATTAGAAGCGACGATGCTTTTAAGAAGACAATATGGGAAAAAATTAGCAACGGTGTTTTTGATGACGACATAGAAAACTATATCTATGAAATGCCAGCAAGAGAGTTATGTCAAGCATGTATAAAAAAAAGTAATGTTTTTATTGAAAGCTTAATGATCTTTATGAAGTTAGATGATACCCATGCGATTTATATCATTCAGACGATTCATTCTAACTATGAGCAATATTTGAAACGATTTGAAGATGCAGACTCTTTTGCTACCCTTTCTTATAGAGTTCTAAAGGAACAATTTTCATTCAATGTTAAAGAAGTGGCTGCTCAGATTTTACACTATGTAGCTTATGAAGTTGGGCGCTTTTCTGCTCAGCGTAAGATAGATAACTTGATTGAAAATGGGATTGAACCAATGATTGAGTCAATATTAGAAAGATAGATCAGGAGGAAATGTAATGACAAATGATGAATATTTCAATGAAATAGAGACATATTTTAATAAATTAAGAGAATATCGTGAAGAATCAAAGACAATAGCTGAAGGTATTATTGGTGAAAATCTAACTGAAGATGATTTGTTTTTTATTTCTGCACTTAACAGACGGGTTCAACATATTGATGGAATAATAGATTTACTAAGAATGAGAAATCTGGCTTGTGTAGGAATTTTAGTACGAACACAACTTGATAACCTTATGAGAGTCTTCGCTGCTTTTATATCAGAAGATAGAAGAACCTTTATTAAAGAGAGTTTAAGTGGTAAAGCTATTAGAAATATGAGAGATAATCAAAACAGAAAGATGACTGATTTCAATCTTAAGAAAAGGATATCGGAGTATTATCCTGAGATTGAAGAAATATACAATAAATCATCTGGCTATGTTCATTTGTCTGAAGTCGCATTTCATGAAGCCTTTTGGGCCGAACGTTTTGAAAAAAGAGACAAAATTAAATTTTCAGTTGGATTTCCCCCAAGAGAAAAACTAAATCCTATTTTAATTGAATGTGCTGAAGTATTCTGTCACTTTACAGAGATTGAATATGATTTTTACCAAAAAATCATTGATTCAAAAAAAGTTTTTGATAATAAACAAAAAGAGATTTAAAAATCGATATGAACTATGTTGAAATTGAAATATCAATTTTGATAAAAATAGAAGATTTAATAATAAGATAAAATGAATTATGAAGATAGAGAATATTGCTTCAAAAATCACATTAATCTCAATTGCTTATGATTTATATGATGGTTCGTTGAACATTGATGATTGGAAAGCAAAGATTGAATAGATTATAAAATACAAAAACGCTCTAGACAATATGACTAGAGCGTTTTCTATATATCCGAACATCTAATTTATTTCACAAAAAATGTAGTCAAAAATGTAGTCATTCGGTTGATTTTTATTGCAATACATTGAATTTTGAAAATTCAAGAATCGCGTTAAATCAAGGTTTTTGCGTTTCTACTGAAACGTAATGACCCACTATTTAACCTCTGTAAACACAACGTGTTTGCGAAGTTTTGGTGAGTATTTCTTCAATTGAAGACGGTCTGGAGTGTTACGTTTGTTTTTAGAAGTAAGGTACAAGCGTTCACCAGATTCTTTGTGTTCAAGTGTGATATTTACGCGCATGGTATCTCCCTTCTATTATTCAGCTGATGCAGCTTTAGCGATTTTACGTCCTTTGTAGTATCCTTTAAGTGATACGCGGTGAGAACGTGAGTAATCTCCAGTAGTTTCGTCAAAGTTTACAGATGGAGCTGTTACTTTGTAGTGTGTACGACGTTTGTTTTTCTTCGCTTTTGAAGTGCGACGTGCAGGTACTGCCATTTTGATTTCTCCTTTTAAGATATAATTCAGTTAGGTTTGATTTTCATCAACTTTAATAGTATATCAAAACTTTTTTGTAAAGTAAAGTTACTTGACAAAAAAAGATGAAAAAATTCTCCCGTCTGACCCAGCAGACAGGAGAAGGTGTTAAATATCAATCTCAAATGGTTCGTCAATGGTTTCTGATACGTATTTTCCGTCTTTCTTCCGTTGTTTGACACATTCTGTGAGGAGATATTCGATTTGCCCATTGACTGAACGAAAGTCGTCTTCTGCCCATGATGCGAGTGCAGCGTATAACTTTGTTGAGAGTCGAAGGGGGATCTGCTTTTTTTTAGCTTCAGCCATCTTTAGTAAAGACTTCCTGCGTTGACAATTGGTTGTGCATCATGATTGCCACAGAGAACGACTAAGAGATTTGAAACCATGGCAGCTTTTCGTTCTTCGTCAAGCTCTACCAATTCCCCTTCATTGAGACGTTCTAGGGCCATTTCAACCATTCCTACAGCGCCGTCTACAATCATCTTACGTGCATCGATAATAGCAGATGCTTGTTGACGTTGAAGCATGACAGCAGCAATTTCTGGCGCATAAGCTAGGTAAGTGATTCGGGCTTCAAGGATTTCCAAGCCAGCATCCTCAACACGACTTTGGATTTCTTCACGAATACGTTTAGCTACAATCTCACTAGAACCGCGGAGACTACCTTCATCTGCTTGTCCATCCCCTGTAGTATCTACATTAGGAGACACATCGTAAGGATAGATGCGGACAATATTACGAAGGGCGCTATCACACTGCAATGAGAGATATTCTTTATAGTTATCAACGTTGAAGACTGCCTTAGCGGTATCGACAACTCTCCAAGTTACCGCGATACCGATTTCTACGGGATTTCCTAGACAATCATTGATTTTTTGGCGAGAATTGCTCAAGGTCATAACTTTGAGAGAAATCTGTTTCTTGCCAATTTCAAGGTTTACATCATTGCCATTTGATGATTTCATTCCTGAAAAAGGAGATTTTGTGCTAACATCACCACTTTGACCAAGTCGAGTGTGGTTTGCAGGGTTGACTGCTATGCTAAAAGGATTGACAAAGTAAAAACCAGGTTCTTTGATGGTACCTGTATAATTACCAAAGAGGGTCAAAACCAGAGCTTCCTGAGGTTTGACAACTTTTAAACCAGCATGAGCTAGAACTGAAATTAAGATTAATAAAAGACCGATAATAATTCCAAAAATATTTTCTGAACCAGCACCGATTACAAATATAAAAATGCCAAGTACGAGTGCCAACTCGATAAGTATCAAGGCTACTACACCATTTGGTTTTGAATTGATTAGTTTTTCAGTCATAAGAATGACCTCCTGTTATATGATATCTAAATGATATCACTTTAATTTATAAAGTCAAGAAATAAATGTAACATTATTAAAGAAAATATTACTGTATAGAATTTTCTGAAAATTCAAGAATTTTCTTCTGTTCATTGCCTTTAAAATGTGCTATAATAGTAAAAACTGAAATGGGAGGGATAAGATGACTGAATTAGATAAACGTCACCGCAGTAGCATTTATGACAGCATGGTTAAATCACCAAACCGTGCTATGCTTCGTGCGACTGGTATGACAGATAAGGACTTTGAAACACCGATTGTGGGAGTGATTTCGACTTGGGCGGAAAATACACCATGTAACATTCACTTGCATGATTTCGGGAAATTGGCGAAAGAAGGTGTCAAATCAGCAGGCGCTTGGCCGGTACAGTTTGGAACCATTACCGTAGCGGACGGGATTGCCATGGGAACGCCTGGTATGCGTTTCTCTCTAACATCTCGTGACATCATTGCGGACTCCATCGAGGCAGCGATGGGTGGTCACAACGTGGATGCCTTTGTCGCTATCGGTGGCTGTGACAAGAACATGCCTGGTTCTATGATAGCCATTGCCAATATGGATATTCCAGCTATTTTCGCCTATGGTGGAACCATTGCACCGGGAAATCTTGATGGCAAAGACATTGACTTGGTTTCTGTCTTTGAGGGAATCGGAAAATGGAACCACGGTGACATGACAGCTGAGGACGTGAAGCGTCTTGAATGTAATGCCTGCCCGGGTCCTGGTGGCTGTGGTGGTATGTATACAGCTAACACCATGGCGACTGCTATCGAAGTTCTCGGTATGAGTTTGCCAGGATCTTCATCTCACCCAGCTGAATCAGCTGACAAGAAAGAAGACATCGAAGCAGCAGGACGTGCTGTTGTTAAGATGCTGGAGCTTGGTCTCAAACCATCAGATATCTTGACTCGTGAAGCCTTTGAAGATGCTATTACAGTAACCATGGCTCTTGGTGGGTCAACCAATGCCACTCTTCACTTGCTTGCCATTGCCCATGCGGCTAATGTTGACTTGTCACTTGAGGACTTCAATACAATCCAAGAGCGTGTGCCTCACTTGGCTGACTTGAAACCATCTGGTCAGTATGTCTTCCAAGACCTCTACGAAGTCGGTGGGGTTCCAGCGGTTATGAAATATCTCTTGGTGAATGGCTTCCTTCATGGCGACCGTATCACATGTACTGGTAAGACAGTCGCTGAAAACTTGGCTGACTTTGCAGACCTTACACCAGGCCAAAAAGTCATTATGCCACTTGAAAATCCAAAACGTGCAGATGGTCCGCTTATCATCTTGAACGGGAACCTTGCCCCTGACGGTGCGGTTGCCAAGGTATCAGGTGTGAAAGTGCGTCGTCACGTTGGACCTGCTAAGGTCTTTGACTCAGAAGAAGATGCGATTCAGGCCGTTCTGACAGATGAAATCGTTGATGGCGATGTTGTCGTTGTTCGTTTTGTTGGACCTAAGGGTGGTCCTGGTATGCCTGAGATGCTGTCCCTTTCATCCATGATCGTTGGTAAAGGTCAAGGAGACAAGGTTGCCCTCTTGACGGATGGTCGTTTCTCTGGTGGTACATATGGTCTGGTTGTCGGACATATCGCTCCTGAAGCTCAGGATGGTGGACCGATTGCCTACCTCCGTACAGGCGATATCGTTACGGTTGACCAAGATACCAAAGAAATTTCCATGGCCGTATCGGAAGAAGAACTTGAAAAACGTAAGGCAGAAACAACCTTGCCACCACTTTACAGCCGTGGTGTTCTCGGTAAATATGCCCATATCGTATCATCCGCTTCTCGCGGAGCCGTGACAGACTTCTGGAATATGGACAAGTCAGGTAAAAAATAAACTCAGACTCTTCGAAAATCAAATTCAAACCACGTCAACGTCGCCTTGCCGTACTCAAGTACAGCCTGCGGCTAGTTTCCTAGTTTGCTCTTTGATTTTCATTGAGTATCAAAAAGCAAGCCATCTTCGGCTTGCTTCTTTTTATCTTCAAAAGTGATTTGCCTGCTTAACGAGGTGGCAGTCCAAGGGCAATACGGCCGTAGCGACTGATTCGTGTGATCTTCCAGGCAGGCGACCAGGTAACTTCAACCTTGACATCTTCGATACCCTCGATTTGTTTGAGACCTGCGACGATTTCGATAGGCAAGCTTTCGGCACAATCGCAGGCAGTATCAGTGAAAGTCATGACAATCTTGCAGAGACCCGTTTCATCTAGATTGATTTCATAAATCAACCCTAGATTGTAAACATCCAATTCCACATCTGTATCAAAAACCTTCTCTAGTTTTTCGATAATTTGGTCTTGTAAGGCCAAAGCGCGGTCATTGATTTTGATATCGTCTCTCATAACAGTCCCTCCACCTGATAAATATCCTCTATTTTCTCATAATTCTGACAATTTGGCAAGTTTTTGATGAATTTTCTGAAAAGACTCTCTTGAGATTTTCTACTCTCACTGTTTTAATCCCTCTATTTATGGTAAAATAAGACTATTAAGTTTAAAGAGGATTCCTTATGAAATTACAAAAACCAAAAGGAACGCAGGATATTTTACCTGCTGAGTCTGCTAAGTGGCAGTACGTTGAGGGCTTTGCCCGTGAGATTTTCAAGCGCTATAACTATGCAGAAGTGCGTACGCCTATTTTTGAGCATTACGAGGTCATCAGCCGTTCTGTCGGGGATACAACGGATATCGTAACCAAGGAAATGTACGATTTCTATGATAAGGGTGACCGCCATATCACCCTCCGTCCAGAAGGAACTGCGCCCGTTGTCCGTTCCTATGTGGAAAATAAACTCTTCGCACCAGAAGTGCAAAAGCCAAGTAAGTTCTATTACATGGGCCCTATGTTCCGTTATGAGCGTCCACAGGCAGGTCGTTTGCGTCAGTTCCACCAGATTGGTGTTGAGTGTTTTGGCTCTAGCAATCCAGCTACCGATGTGGAAACAATCGCTATGGCAGCTCATTTCTTGAAAGAAATCGGCATCCAAGGTGTCAAACTACACCTCAACACTCTTGGAAATCCTGAGAGCCGTGCGGCTTACCGTCAAGCCTTGATTGACTATTTGACACCGCTCAAGGAGACCTTGTCTAAGGATAGCCAACGTCGCTTGGAGGAAAATCCTCTCCGTGTCTTGGACTCTAAGGAAAAAGAAGACAAGGAGGCAGTGGAGAATGCTCCGTCTATCTTGGACTTCCTTGATGAAGAAAGTCAAGCTCACTTTGATGTTGTGCGTCAGATGTTGGAAAATCTTGGAGTAGATTACATCATCGATACCAATATGGTGCGTGGACTGGACTACTACAACCACACGATTTTCGAGTTCATCACAGAAATCGAGGGCAATAACTTGACCGTCTGTGCAGGTGGTCGCTACGATGGCTTGGTTGCCTACTTTGGTGGCCCTGAGACTGCTGGATTTGGTTTTGGACTTGGTGTAGAGCGCCTGCTTCTCATCCTTGAAAAGCAAGGTGTGACTCTCCCTATCGAAAATGCTCTAGATATCTATATTGCAGTCTTGGGTGAAGGAGCAAATGTTAAGGCCTTGGAATTGGTACAAGCCCTTCGCCAACAAGGATTCAAAGCAGAACGTGATTACCTCAACCGTAAACTCAAAGCTCAGTTCAAGTCAGCCGATGTCTTTGCGGCTAAGACCCTCATCACTCTCGGAGAGAGCGAAGTCGAAAGCGGACAAGTGACAGTTAAGAACAACCAAACTCGAGAAGAAGTTCAAGTGTCACTTGATGCTATCAGCCAAAACTTCTCAGAAATCTTTGAAAAATTAGGCTTTTAATAGTATTTAAAACTGGTCAGGACCTTACTCCTGACCTTTTTCTTTTACAAAATGACAAAAATCATAAACTTTTTGACAAATATACTTGTCAAAAAGAAAAAGATGTATTACAATGTAAGCAAGTTAAGAGAAAAGGAGAAAGGAATGCTTAAAAATCGTTTAAAAGAGCTTCGAGCTCGCGATGGTCTCAATCAAACCGAACTTGCCAAACTAGCTGGCGTGTCCAGGCAAACCATCAGTTTGCTAGAACGGGATGAGTACACCCCATCCATCGTCATTGCCCTGAAGATTGCTCAGATATTCCATGAGCCAGTCGAATCGGTCTTTCGCTTAGAGGAGGATGAGTGATGAACAAGTATAAAGTGATTTATTATCTTAGTATTCTTGTGTTTATTGCAAATATCTTTGTTATGATTGGAAGCCTATTTGGTTGGTTTACAATTGTTGAAAGTAAGTACCTCTTCTGGATTAACATAGTTTTACTATTAGTCTTTAGATGGGTAGAGAGAAAGATAAAGTTTAAAGAGATCGTAAAAGGAGAAAAGTTATGAAAGAGTTTTTAGCGGGTTTTCAAGTCGATACTGAACACAAAGAACTTGCCGGTGTTTGTGCAGGTTTAGCAAATTATTTTAACATTCAAGCCAATATCGTTCGTTTGGTGACAGTCTTGTTGTTTCTCTCTTCTACAGAGATTGGTATTTTAACAGTTACAGCCTATGCTTATCTAGCAGGTTGGCTTGGCAATGAACCCTTGGGGGATGGAGCAAAAAAAGCTAGAAACCAAGCTATTCTCTTACTTGCTGTTTGTTTGATTTTGGTATCACTTGGAACAGAAGGCTTAACCGCTATCTTCGAATCAGGTAAAGCTTTTGGTCAATGGTTGTCTGGCTTATTTTAGAAAGAGGTTGAAATATGGAAAAGAAACAAATCATTTTTGCACTGAAGATTTTTCTTGCAAGTGTTTTATTAGCAATATTTGCTGGTTTCCTTGGTGTTAATCCTTTAGGTATCAGTCAAGAGCAAGTAGTCGTTGCCTTGAAATCATTCTTTCTTGGTTTAGGGATGCTTACGGTGATTCTAACCTTTTATTTCACTAGAAAAAGCCATCAGGCTTATCAGAATTATCAAAGAGAGGAAGAGGATGAAGGAAATGAGCAAGACTACCTTGCTATGTATCGTTTCTTAGATTATGGTACAGTAGCTTGGAATGTTTGCCAAATTAGTATGCTATCCTGCCTACTTATAGATTTGGGAGCTTTAGGCCTATCAGCAGCATCCTTACTTTTGATAGTTTTAGGTATCTGGGCGGGTGCTTACTGTCTAAAAATCACCAGCAAGATTCGTAACTACAAACTTTCTGTTACGGCGACGCCTAAGGAGATTTTGGAATACCTCGATACTTATGATGAGGGAGAAAAACAGGCTGAAATGGAAGAAGCTTACTTGATCTTGTTCAAGGTCAATCAGATCCTCATTCCTGGTATCTATGTTGTCCTAGTAGTTCTATCTATGGTATTAGGACAAGTACAGTTGGTTGCTCTGCTCGTGGCAGTTGTCATCCATTTGTATACCAATGTTGCACAATTGCGAAAAACAAAACGTTATTTCAAATAGGAGTCTTTTATGAAACTACTTAAAAACCTTGGCTGGTTTCTGCTAGCTTTTCTATCTTTTGTCTTTGTGTATGGTTTTATTCAGAGTTTAGCGGTATCTTCGCTTGCTTTAGGAGCTTCTGTATATTCTGTTGTACTACTTTATACAGCCTTGTCAGGAGTCTATGTTTATTTCATTTATAAATGGTATAAGAAAGTTCCTGTCAGCATTTCACAGACAGGATTCAACCGATTTATTTGGCTCCCTGCCTTTGTTTGGTTGCTTGACCTCGGGATTCAATTCTTCCTTCCGAATGATCCATCACGCAACCAACAAATCGCTAGCAATTTGACCTTATCTCAACCAATCTTTGCTTTCTTCACTGTCGTTGTCTTTGCTCCTCTGACGGAAGAACTCATCTTTAGAGGAATCTTGGCGCGCTATATCTTTCCTAAGCAGGACAATAGCAAACAGACAGCTCTGTTTCTCCTTGTATCGAGTGTGCTTTTTGCCTTGATTCATTTTCCAGGTAGTTTGCAACAGTTTTTAGTCTATGCTAGTCTGGGATTGAGTTTGGGTCTTGCTTATGTGAGCCGAAAAGGCCTTCTTTACAGCATTTCTCTCCACGCTTTGAATAATTTAATCGGCTTTTTGATGATACTCATGCTATAATAGAGTCAGGAGGTCACATGAAACGAGTAATTTTATTAGCAGTGATACAGGCAGTCGTTCTCTTCTTTATCATCGGGGGGCTTGCCTATGCCTTTAAAGGCGACTTCTTTTACAACTATCTAGCAGTGGTTTTTGCACCTATTGCAGGAATCATGCGCTTTGCTTCGGCTTATGCGACGGAGATTGTTCTACCTAAAAAGGCAGCTGAGATTGCTGAAAAGCGTAAAAAAGGTTAAGAATCATAATCAGAGAATCCGATGACGTTTTCATCGGATTTTTTGTCTGTTCGTTTTGATTTCTAAAGGCAATCAAACTTTTCTGCTGATTTTCATGAAGTGCCTGCGCTTTTATGGTAAAATAGTAACAGAATAAAAGAGGAGAGAAAACATGAAACGTAGTATGTATGCTGGTCGTGTTCGTGAGGAACACATCGGACAAGAAATGACCTTGAAAGGATGGGTTGGCCGTCGTCGTGACTTGGGTGGTTTGATCTTTATCGACCTTCGTGACCGTGAAGGGATCATGCAGTTGGTTATCAACCCTGAAAAAGTTTCTGCAGAGGTTATGGCAACAGCTGAAAGTCTTCGTAGCGAATTTGTCATCGAGGTGACTGGACAAGTTGCTGCGCGTGAGCAAGCCAATGATAAGTTGCCAACGGGTGCAGTTGAGTTGAACGTGACAGCTTTGACAGTGTTGAATACAGCCAAAACAACACCATTTGAGATTAAGGATGGTATTGAGGCCAATGACGATACACGTTTGCGTTACCGTTACCTTGACCTTCGTCGTCCAGAGATGTTGGAAAATCTCAAACTTCGTGCTAAGGTGACTCACTCTATCCGTAACTACTTGGATGAGTTGGAGTTTATCGATGTGGAGACGCCATTCCTTTCTAAATCAACGCCAGAAGGTGCGCGTGACTATTTGGTTCCATCTCGTGTCAATAAAGGGCATTTCTACGCTCTTCCTCAGAGCCCACAAATCACTAAACAGCTCTTGATGAATGCTGGTTTCGACCGCTATTACCAAATCGTCAAATGTTTCCGTGATGAAGACTTGCGTGGAGACCGTCAGCCTGAGTTTACCCAAGTCGACTTGGAAACATCCTTCCTTACGGAGCAAGAGATCCAAGATATCACTGAAGGCTTGATTGCGCGCGTGATGAAAGAAACAAAAGGCATTGACGTGACGCTTCCATTTCCTCGTATGAAATACGATGATGCGATGGCTCTTTACGGTTCTGACAAGCCTGATACTCGTTTTGATATGTTGCTTCAGGACTTGACAGAAGTGGTTAGAGGTGTTGATTTCAAAGTCTTTTCAGAAGCACCTGCTGTTAAAGCCATTGTAGTCAAAGGAGCAGCAGATAACTACTCACGTAAAGACATTGACAAGATGACTGAAGTAGCCAAACAATATGGTGCCAAAGGTCTTGCTTGGGTCAAGGTGGTTGATGGAGAATTAAACGGACCAGTTGCCAAATTCTTGACTGGTATCCAAACAGAATTGACTGCAGCACTTGGTCTTGAAGACAAGGATTTGGTTCTATTTGTGGCGGATACGCTTGAAGTGGCCAATGCAACACTAGGCGCCCTTCGTGGCCGTATCGCCAAAGAGCTTGACTTGATTGATAACGATAAATTCAACTTCCTTTGGGTGGTTGATTGGCCAATGTTTGAATGGTCTGAAGAAGAAGGTCGTTACATGAGTGCCCACCATCCGTTCACTCTTCCACAGGAAGAAACCGCTCACGAATTAGAAGGTGATTTGGCTAAGGTTCGTGCCATTGCTTACGATATCGTCTTGAATGGTTATGAGCTTGGTGGTGGTAGTCTTCGTATCAACCAAAAAGACCTTCAAGAACGCATGTTTAAGGCTCTTGGTTTCTCAGCTGAAGAAGCAAATGACCAGTTTGGCTTCCTTCTTGAAGCCATGGACTATGGTTTCCCACCCCACGGTGGCTTGGCTATTGGACTTGACCGTTTTGTGATGCTCTTAGCAGGAGAAGAAAATATTCGTGAAGTCATTGCCTTTCCTAAGAACAATAAGGCAACCGACCCAATGACACAAGCTCCATCAACAGTCGCTCTCAAACAACTAGAGGAACTCAGCTTACAAGTAGAAGAAGATGAAACAAGCAAAACGAATTAAGCGGTGGCGCTATTATCTGCGCCGCTTTGCTTATCAGATAAAAATCTTACGAGTTTTACAAAGTATCTCTCGGGAAAAATATGATGAGAAAGTCTCGGCTTCTCTGGTTTATGGCTTTTTGTCAGCAGTAGCAGTCAATTTCTTTTTTCAACCAGGACACGTTTACTCCAGCGGCGCGACGGGTCTGGCACAGATTATCTCTGCCTTGAGTAATCACTGGTTTGGGTTTTACATTCCGATATCGCTAACCTTTTATGCTATTAATTTTCCGTTAATGATTTTGGCTTGGTATCAAATTGGACATAAATTTACGGTCTTTACTTTTATCACAGTATCCATGAGTTCCCTCTTTATCCAGATTGTACCAGTTGTGACCTTGACAGAGGATCCCATTATCAATGCCCTTTTTGGGGGTGTTGTCATGGGCTTGGGGATTGGTTTTGCACTCCGTAACAATATTTCTAGCGGAGGTACAGATATCGTCAGTCTCACCATTCGAAAGAAAACAGGGAGAAATGTCGGCAGTATTTCTTTCTTAGTGAATGGGACCATTATGCTGATAGCAGGATTGACCTTTGGTTGGAAATACGCCCTCTACTCTATGATTACCATCTTTGTATCTAGCCGTGTGACGGATGCGGTCTTTACCAAGCAAAAACGCATGCAGGCCATGATTGTGACCAATAATCCTAACAAGGTAATCGCAAAAATCCATAAAAAATTGCACCGCGGAGCAACCATGATCCACGATGCAGAAGGAACCTATAATCATGAGAGAAAAGCAGTCTTGATTACGGTTATCACACGAGCAGAGTTTAATGATTTTAAACACATCATGAAACAGGTTGATCCGACAGCCTTTGTCTCTGTATCTGAAAATGTCCATATCTTAGGACGATTCGTAGAAACAGACAATTAATAATACTCAAAAGACCAGCCTTGGGGCTGGTCTTTATTTTTCGATAATTTTGTGGGCAATCAACTGGCGGTAACAGATTTGTCTGTTATTTTTTGCGTCATTGATGATCTGTAAAATCGTCTCAAATGATGTCCGCCCAAGTTCTAGACTATTGATATCGACATAAGCTACGAGGTCAAGTCGAGGATTGACAGAGTCGAAACTCAAGACAGGAACCTTTAACTGATGCTTGCTGATGTAGTCACAAACTCCTTCCGCTAGGAGGCTGTCAGTTGTGATGATAGCATCAATCTGCGGATCGTGATTGAACAGGAGTTCACTGAACTGATAACCTTTTTCTTCTAGAAATTCGGTCGCAAAGTAGGTTAAGTTGGTATCAATTGGAAGTTGGTGTTGTTTGAGTGCGGACTCATAGCCAGTTAGACGATCTTGCGTTACGAAGAGTCGCTTTGTACCCCCGATAAAGGCAATTCGTTTGCATCCTTTTTTGATGAAATACTCTGTCGCATCAAAGCCAGCTTGTACATTGTCATTATCAACAAGAGGGATAAAGGGTGAAGTAGATTTTCCGAGAATGAGGAAAGGGAACTGCTCATCGGCTACTAGCTTGACCAGAGGGTCTTCTTCTTCAGCGTAGAGGAAAATCAAACCGTCAACACGCTTGCCATAAACCATCTGAGAAATCGCATTGAGCCGTTCTTTCTCATCTTTCCCTGTTGCAATCTGAATAGCGTAGTGGTTTTCAGACGCGACTTGGGCGATACCACGAAGGACAGATGGGAAGAAAGGATTTTGGTAAAAGGCATCCGAGTCATCAGGAAGCACCAGGCCGATAACCTGAGTATAGCTGCTAACTAGACTGCGAGCATTGAGGTTGGGATGGTAGTTGAGTTCCTTCATAGCCTTACGAACTCGTTTTTTGGTTTCATCACTAATCGTTGATTTATTTTGAATGACGCGGGTAACAGTTGAAGGTGAGACACCTGCTGCCTTAGCCACATCTTTAATCGTCACGGGCATAAAAATCTCCTATTTATGGTAATCTGGATCACGGAAATGTGTCTTGTAAAAAATAGTGACCAGATAAAGAACAAAAAGAATGTTTTGTACAGTGATAAGGGTTGACATATTTTGGCCAAAAAGTCCCAAAATAAGCGTAATCAGAGTTGGTAATCCTAAACAGTTCAAGATAAAATGATAGCACTCTTTAAAGGTCCTAAATGAAAAGAGGCGTGATTTTTTGGTGATATAAAGGAGAAAGCTAGCCCCAAGAGAGACAATGAAGAAATTCAATCCAAAGAGAAAGCTTGCACCAAGAACGAGAAAGAGACTGATATAGACCCGATTTTGTTGGTACCAATCTTTAGAAATGGCCTGGGTTAGATCTTCCTTGCTCTGGAAACTCTCCGTTTGAATCGCGTGGTAGCGAATGCGAGTCAGCTCCTTACTTTCCTTACTGATGACGAGTTCTTCCGTATCAAAATGAAGTTGCAAGTCCTTTGGCAATTCTTTGTTTTGGCTTGGGCCAATCACAAGAGAAGGTTGCTGATTCTTCGTACCTGAGTAGTTCAGCTTTCCATCTACGATTTGTGTATTCTCTGACAAGTCCATGATGGCTTCATCTGTCAGTGGAGTGTAGACATTGTCGATAAAGGTATCCAGTGGATACGTTTCCTGTGAGCTGTTTTGAATGGCAATCGGAATCATGGACAAACTGATGAGGAAAATGCTAGTAAAGAAAAGCTGAAACCAGTTGAGTCCGAAACGTTTTGATAGGGGCTTACGAAATCCCCAGATACTAGAGAAATACGAGAATGGATATGGAAGCATAGGCATCTTTCTAAAAGTGTTTTCTATATGAGTATTATTATATAGAGAAATGTGCTTTATTTCAAGTCTAGCAAATCAATTCCTTATTGAAAGATAGTTTCAATAAGATTTGTAGAAGGGTGTCCAATCTTGTAGCTGTAGCAACATGCTCCAAAATGAAAAAGGGTGGCGGGGATAGATTATCCCTTGTCGCCACCACTTGTAAGTCCTGAAACAAAGTTCTTTTGTAGGAAGAAGAAGAGAATACAGATTGGAAGGGCGATGAGGATAGCACCTGCTGAGAAGTAGGCAATCTTCATGTTTTTCACATTGCTAACGAAGGTTTGGAGACCAACGGCAACAGTAAAGTATTCTTTCTCACGAAGCAAGAAACTAGAGAGGATATAATCCCCAAAAGGTCCCATGAAGGCCCAAAGAGCTTGTACAGCTACCATTGGGCGAACAAGAGGGAGAACGATTTGCCAGAAGCGACGGAAGTGTCCTGCACCATCTAGTTTCGCAGATTCGTCAAGAGACATTGGCACGGTATCGAAGTAACCTTTCATGAGCCAAGCATTCATCGGAATACCACCACCAACGTAGAGGAAGATGAGGAACCAGCTATGGTTAAGAGCGTTCAACATAAGCGCCATAACGAAGAAGGCGGTCAATGCGGCCATGGTTGGCACCATTTGAATGATCAAGAAGAAGACCAAACTTTGCTTACGAGCCAAGAAGTTGTATCGGCTGTAGGCATAACCAGCAAGTACGATGATACTTGTTTGAACAACCATGGTAATCAAGGCGATAATCAAGGTATTGAGATACCAAGTGCCGTATAAGGTTTCAGTAAAGAGTCCTTTAAAGTTATCAAAATTAAAGTCGATGTTGGTATCGAGTTTAAAGGCTGCGACGTTACCTACTTTAAAGGCTGACATGATAGTAATCAAAAGTGGATAGATAATCACGATTGATAGGCCAATCAAGTAGAGGTAAGTGAGGGTTTGAGTCAGTCTACGTTTGAGTTTGATTGAGTTATTCATCTTAGACGTCCTCCATATCAAATGCGTGTAGTTTCTTGAATGCGATCATAGAGATAGAGATGACAATGATTGAGATAATTAAGGTAACAGCTGCCGCCATAGAGTATTGAGGAGATGTACCTGTTGTCAAACGGTAAATCCATGAAATCAAGATATCAGTTGAACCGGCTCCGCCTCCGACAGTACCAGGACCTCCACCATTAAAGAGATACATGATAGAGAAGTTATTAAAGTTGAAGGTGTATTGGCTGATCAATGTTGGTGCTGCAACAGCCAAGATCATAGGGAAAGTGATGTTGCGGAATTTTTGCCAAGCATTGGCCCCATCGATGTAAGCCGCTTCGTAGAGGTCGTTAGGAATAGACTGCAAGATACCCAAAGTCAAAACGTAAATGTATGGGAATCCTAACCAACCTTGCATCATAATCAAGGCAACCTTCGTCCAAGTTGGATTTGTTTTCCAAGGGATAAGAGCTCCATTTAGGAAAGGAAGAACCTTAGACAAAAGAGGCAAGACTTGGGTGTTGATGGCACCGACACTATCATTAAACATGTTTGAGAATGTCAAGATAGTGATGAAGGCTGGAACTGCCCAAGGAAGAAGGAAAATAACACCAAAGATACGTTTTCCTTTGATAAATGGTTGGTTGGCAATGATGGCTGTAAAGATACCAATGACAATCTGCAAGGTAGAAGCAGCCAAGGCCCAAATAATGGTCCAAGAAAGAACAGAACCAAAGGCTGAACGGAAGGTGCTCAAGCTCCAGATATTTGTGAAGTTCGTCAAACCAACCCAGTCCAACAATTTGTTTGGTGGCAAGTGTTGGAAGTCATAGTTGGTAAAGGCGATCATCAAGGTTACGATAACAGGGAAGATAATCGCAAATGTCATCGCTACATAGGATGGGATGATTAAAAGGTATGGGAACCCATTTTCATAAACGCCCTTAACCATATCCTTGAAGGTACGAGCTACAGGAATACCGTTGTTGATACGTTTAGCAGTCGTATGTGCATCTTTGATATTAAAGATATAAAAGAGTAAGTAAACGACAACAAAGATAGAGTGAAAAGCACCACGAATCAGCATGAAAAGTGAATTATCACGACCAGGTTTGTCACCAAGTGTGATCAAATTGCTCAATTCAGGGCTTGCAAGTGTTAGAAAATACAGAACAAATAAAACAGTAACACCAAGGAAAATAAATCCTTTAGTTTTTTGTTTGTTATAGATTTGTCCTAAACCAGGAATGATTGACAGCAAGGCTGCTTTGCGAGGCTGTTGTTTTTCCATGATTACTCCTTTCATAGGATGCGAGATAAAACTCAGATTCAATCGTAAGATACATACAACTGATAAGAAGCGTATCTATAAATTCAAAGGGGGATTTTGCTTCCACCCCCCTTGAACAAATCAATTATTCACCAAATTTTTGTTTGATTGTTTCCTTGATCAATGTTACAGCATCGTTAGCAGCTGTTTTCGCATCTTTCTTACCACTTACAGCTTCAAAGAGCATTGTTTTAGCTGGGTCCCAAACAGCTGACATTTGTGAGATGTTTGGCATTGGTTGAGCGTTCTTGAACTGTTCAATCACGGCTGTTGTCAACTCATCTTTTTTGCCTTCAGCATAAGTGCGAGCTTCAGTGTTAGCTGGGATTTCATTTGTAGCGTCGTAGAACGCTTTTTGTTGTTCAGTTGATACAAGGAAGTCTACAAATTTTTGAGCTCCTTCAAGGTTCTTAGTGCTTGCTGGGATAACCCAAGCTTTACCACCACCAAATGTTTCGTAGTTTTTACCGTTTGGAAGAGTTGGGATAGTCGCAACACCGTAGTTTACTTTAGCATCTTTGAATGCTTGAGCTTTCCAAGGACCATCGATGATAGCAGCAGTTTTACCTTCTTGGAATTGAGTTTGAATTAAGTTTGGAGCTCCTTCAGTATCTTGCATACCTTTTGGCCATTTTTCGTACCAAGATTTAGCGTAGTTGATAGCTGTGATGGCACCTTCGTTTGCAAGTCCGATATCTTTAGGATCTTTACCGTTTTGGCCGAATACGTAAGCACCGTTACCAGCAAGAAGTCCGTATGAGTAGTAGAAGTTTGTCCAGTCAGCTAGGAAGGCAGTAGTTTTACCATCTTCACCAGCAAAAGCGTATTTGCTGTCTTTAGCAAGGTTTTCTAAATCAGCAAAAGTTTTAGGTGCTTCTTTTAGCAAGTCTTTATTGTAGTACAAAACGAGTGATTCGATAACGGCTGGAGCACCATACACTTTACCACCAACAGTTACAAGAGATTTTGTTTTGTCATCGGTTTTTGCACCATCACTAAGAGTAACTTCTGAAAGTTGTCCGTCAGTACCAAGGCTACCTACACGGTCGTATGGAGCCATCATAACATCAGCAGCCTTACCAGATTGGTTGTCAAGTGAAAGGTTATCAAGACCACCCATTTGGTCACCTGTTTTGATAGTAACTTTTACGCCAGATTCTTTTTCATAAGCTTTTGCAGCTGATTCAGCGAAGGCTTTATATTGGCCTTCAACGTAGAAAGTGAGTTCTTGTGCTTCTGAAGAGCTAGTATCAGCTGCTTTGTCAGCAGATTTGCTTCCGCAAGCTACCAAGAGCAAGCTAGCGAGAGTAGCAGTTCCGAGCACAGCAGCGCTCTTCATGAATTTAGATGACATAGTGTATTCCTCCTAAAGAATAACAGTATAATTTATTTAGAAAACGCAAACGTTTTCTTTTATGAGCCTAGTATAGCACAAATAGAAAACGGTTGCAAGCTTTTTTAAAAAGTTTTTTAAAAAAATTTTAAGGTTTCAAACATTTGTTAAAGCCTTTATATAGGAAAGAACTTAAAACGTTTGCTTCTCTTGAATGGAAAATATATTAGGGAAACGATTGCGTAAATTCTGCTCGATTTTTCAGAAAATAGAGCAGATGTTTGGAATGAATTATCTTAAATCAGAAAATCTTTAAAATTTTTTGGCTCATTTCATAAAATATCAGTGGGAACAAGTTTTGTTTGATTAAAATAATTCAAAAAAATTTTTTAAAAACGCTTGCATTTGTGTTTGAAATACGCTATACTTAATTTAACGCAAACGTTTGCGCCTCGATTGCGCAACGTTTTATAACAAACACATGAGGTGCTATTATGAAAAAACGTCAAAGTGGTGTGTTGATGCACATCTCTTCTCTGCCAGGAGCATACGGGATTGGATCATTTGGCCAGACTGCCTATGATTTCGTTGATTTCTTGGTTCGTACGAAGCAACGTTACTGGCAAATCCTCCCTCTTGGGACAACAAGCTATGGAGATTCTCCATACCAATCATTCTCAGCCTTTGCTGGAAATACGCATTTTATCGACCTTGATATCTTGGTAGAGCAAGGCTTGCTCGAAGCCAGTGATCTTAAAGGTGTTGACTTTGGTAGCGATGCATCTGAAGTTGACTATGCGAAGATTTATTATGCACGTCGTCCACTTTTAGAAAAAGCAGTGAAACGCTTCTTGGAAGTGGGTGATGTCAAAGATTTTGAGAAGTTTGCTAAAGACAACCAATCATGGCTTGAACTCTTCGCAGAGTATATGGCTATCAAAGAGCATTTTAACAATCTTGCTTGGACAGAATGGCCAGATGCAGATGCTCGTGCTCGTAAAGCTTCAGCGCTTGAAAGCTACCGTGAGAAATTGGCAGACAAGTTGGTTTACCACCGTGTGACTCAATACTTCTTCTTCCAACAATGGTTGAAATTGAAAGCTTACGCTAACGATAACCACATCGAAATCGTTGGAGACATGCCTATCTATGTAGCGGAAGATTCAAGCGACATGTGGGCAAATCCACACCTCTTCAAGACAGATGCCAATGGTAAGGCAACTTGCATCGCAGGATGCCCACCAGATGAGTTTTCAGCAACTGGTCAGCTTTGGGGTAACCCAATCTATGACTGGGAAGCAATGGACAAAGATGGTTACAAATGGTGGATTGAACGCTTGCGTGAAAGCTTCAAAATCTACGATATCGTTCGTATCGACCACTTCCGTGGTTTCGAATCTTACTGGGAAATTCCTGCTGGTTCCGATACAGCAGCACCTGGTAAATGGGTAAAAGGTCCTGGCTACAAACTCTTCGCAGCTGTTAAAGAAGAGCTTGGTGAGCTAAACATCATCGCAGAAGACCTTGGTTTCATGACAGATGAAGTCATCGAGTTGCGTGAACGCACTGGCTTCCCAGGAATGAAGATTCTTCAATTTGCCTTCAATCCAGAAGACGAAAGTATCGATAGCCCACACTTGGCACCTGCCAACTCTGTTATGTACACAGGAACACACGACAACAATACGGTTCTTGGTTGGTACCGTAATGAGATTGACGATCCAACTCGTGAATACATGGCTCGTTACACGAACCGTAAAGAGTACGAAACAGTGCCACACGCAATGCTTCGCACAGTCTTTTCATCCGTTAGCTTCATGGCTATTGCAACCATGCAAGACTTGCTAGAACTAGATGAGTCAGCTCGTATGAACTTCCCATCTACTCTTGGCGGAAACTGGTCATGGCGTATGACAGCAGATCAACTGACACCAGCTGTTGAAGAAACTTTGCTTGACTTGACTACAATTTATCGCCGAATCAATGAAAATTTGGTAAAATTAAAGAAATAAGACAATATCAGGAGACACATAAACATGTTACCATTAAACGAATTTGTACAAAAACGTTACAATAAAACTATTGCAGAATGTAGCAATGAAGAGCTTTACCTTGCTCTTCTCAACTACAGCAAGCTTGCTAGCAGCCAAAAGCCAGTCAACACTGGTAAGAAAAAAGTTTACTACATCTCAGCTGAGTTCTTGATCGGTAAACTCTTGTCAAACAACTTGATTAACCTTGGCCTTTACGACGATGTGAAAAAAGAACTTGCAGCTGCAGGTAAAGAGTTGATCGAAATCGAAGAAGTAGAATTGGAACCATCACTTGGTAATGGTGGTTTGGGACGCTTGGCGGCCTGCTTTATCGACTCAATTGCTACACTTGGTTTGAATGGTGATGGTGTTGGATTGAACTACCACTTCGGTCTTTTCCAACAAGTTCTTAAAAACAACCAACAAGAAACGATTCCTAACGCTTGGTTGACAGAGCAAAACTGGTTGGTTCGCTCAAGCCGTAGCTACCAAGTGCCATTTGCACACTTCACATTGACATCTACCCTTTACGATATCGATGTACCTGGTTACAAGACAGCTACTAAAAACCGCTTGCGTTTGTTTGACTTGGATTCAGTTGATTCTTCTATCATCGAAGATGGTATCAACTTTGACAAGACAGATATCGCTCGTAACTTGACTCTCTTCCT
Organism: Streptococcus sp. CF8-6; assembly: GCF_024295845.1. NCBI lineage: Bacteria > Bacillati > Bacillota > Bacilli > Lactobacillales > Streptococcaceae > Streptococcus > Streptococcus sp. CF8-6. The sequence goes on from NZ_JANCOF010000005.1 coordinate 112,340, forward strand.
TTACCCAGACGATAGCGACAAGCAAGGTGAATTGCTCCGTATCTTCCAACAATACTTCATGGTTTCAAACGGTGCCCAATTGATCATCGACGAAGCAATCGAAAAAGGAAGCAACTTGCATGACCTTGCTGACTACGCAGTTGTACAAATCAACGATACTCACCCATCAATGGTGATTCCTGAATTGATCCGTCTTTTGACTGCGCGTGGTATCGAACTTGATGAAGCAATCTCAATCGTACGTAGCATGACTGCCTACACTAACCACACAATCCTTGCTGAAGCCCTTGAAAAATGGCCTCTTGAATTCTTGCAAGAAGTGGTTCCTCACTTGGTACCAATCATCAAAGAATTGGACCGTCGTGTGAAGGCAGAATACAAAGACCCAGCTGTTCAAATCATCGATGAGAGCGGACGTGTTCACATGGCTCACATGGATATCCACTACGGATACAGTGTAAACGGGGTTGCAGCTCTTCACACTGAAATCTTGAAGAACTCAGAGTTGAAAGCTTTCTACGACATCTACCCAGAAAAATTCAACAACAAAACAAACGGTATCACATTCCGTCGTTGGCTCATGCATGCTAACCCAAGCTTGTCTCACTACTTGGATGAGATTCTTGGACATGGTTGGCATCATGAAGCAGATGAGCTTGAAAAACTCTTGTCATACGAAGACAAGGCTGCTGTCAAAGAAAAATTGGAAAGCATCAAGGCTCACAACAAACGTAAATTGGCTCGTCACTTGAAAGAGCACCAAGGTGTGGAAATCAATACAAACTCTATCTTTGATATCCAAATCAAACGTCTTCATGAGTACAAACGCCAACAAATGAACGCTTTGTATGTTATCCACAAATACCTTGATATCAAGGCTGGTAACATCCCTGCTCGTCCAATCACAGTCTTCTTTGGTGGTAAAGCAGCACCTGCCTACACAATCGCTCAAGACATCATTCACTTGATCCTCTGCTTGTCAGAAGTGATTGCTAACGATCCAGCTGTAGCTCCACACTTGCAAGTCGTAATGGTTGAAAACTACAACGTTACTGCAGCAAGCTTCTTGATCCCAGCATGTGACATCTCAGAACAAATCTCACTTGCTTCTAAAGAAGCTTCAGGTACTGGTAACATGAAATTCATGTTGAACGGAGCCTTGACTCTTGGTACTATGGACGGAGCTAACGTGGAAATCGCTGAATTGGTTGGCGACGAAAACATCTATATCTTCGGTGAAGATTCAGAAACTGTTATCGACCTTTACGCAAAAGCAGCTTACAAATCAAGCGAATTCTACGCTCGTAAGGCTATCAAACCATTGGTTGACTTCATCGTGAGCGATGCTGTTCTTGCAGTAGGTAAGAAAGAACGCTTGGAACGTCTTTACAACGAATTGATCAACAAAGACTGGTTCATGACTCTCCTTGACTTGGAAGACTACATCAAAGTCAAAGAGCAAATGCTTGCTGACTACGAAGACCGTGACGCATGGTTGGATAAAGTCATCGTTAACATTGCCAAAGCAGGATTCTTCTCATCTGACCGTACAATCGCTCAGTACAATGAAGATATCTGGCACTTGAACTAAGATACATTGCATCAGATTATAAAAAACGCATCTAAAAAGATGCGTTTTTTTATCTTTAAAATATTTCACCCTACTTTCCCAACTAGAATCTCTGCTTCAATGGTAATCTCAGTCAACTGAGTCCAGTCAATCTTACTTTGGTCAACGTGAAAGAGTAAGGGCGTCATGGCAAGCAGGGCTTGGCGTTGCTCTGCTGTGATGGATTTGGTCAGGAAGGTTATTTGGCGAGATTGGATGCTGAAATGTCCCTGGAAATGTTCTTTGATATCTTGGTTGGAATAATCCTTCTTTGTCAGCTGGTCCTGCGCCATTTGACAGATTTCTTTGAGGTGATTTTCAGTCGGGATGACCTTGATCAAGATGCCATCTTTGGATAAAACACGGCGAAATTCTCCATAATTGGCAGGCGAAAAGATGTCGAGCAGGATATCCATACTGGCGTCTTTTATAGGAAGACGGGCCAGGTCACCGACAAACCAGTTGACTGCCCAGTTGGGTTCACTCTTAGCAGCGATTTGGACTGAGTCTTTTGAAATATCAAAGGCATAGAAGGTCTTGTCAGGGTGACTTTCTTGGAGTTTACGAGAGTAGAATCCTTCGCCACAACCGATATCTAAAATTGTTTTGGCAGTTTCTAGCCTTGCAAGCAGGTCAGAGATGGTTTCTAAGATAGTCTGATAAAAACCAGCTTCAAGGATTTGCTGACGGTTTTGGAAATTTTCCTTGTCGTAGTTGGTGGATTGTTTGATTTGAGGAGCCAGATTGACATAGCCAAATTTTGCCAAGTCAAAAGAATGGCGGTTGCTACACTTGAGACTAGTTTCGACCAAGGTCAGATCTTCTTGGCAGATAGGGCAGGAAAAGGCAGTCGCAGTAGCAAAACGTTGAAGTTTGGGTTTGAGGTTTGTATTCATAGTTTTAGTCTAGCAAAAAAAAAGACTGGATGGCAAATGCCTCCAGTCTGCTTTTTTAGTATGTAAGAACGAAGTATTTTTTCTTCCCGCGGCGGATAACAGTTAGTTTGTTTTCTAACTTATCTGCATCACTCAAGACATAGTCAAGGTCTTGGATACGGTCGCCGTTGACGTAGATGGCTCCATTTTGAACATCTTCACGGGCTTGGCGTTTTGAGTTAACCACACCAGATGACACGAGGAGTTCCACGATATTGTGGTTTTCGTCTGCTTGTACTTGGTAGTTTGGCACTCCACGAAGTCCTTGTTTGAGTTCTTTGACAGAAAGGTTTTTGATGTTTCCAGCAAAGAGTTGCTCAGTGATATTGAGGGCTTCCTTGTAGGCTTCTTCTCCGTGTACAAGAGTCACGACTTCACGAGCCAAGACTTTTTGTGCCAAGCGTTCGTGTGGAGCCGCTTCAAATTGTTTGCGGATGTCTTCAATCTCATCAAGTGACAAGAAGGTAAAGATCTTCAAGAAGCGAACAGCGTCAGCATCCATGACGTTCATCCAGAATTGGTACATTTCGTATGGAGAAGTCTTTTCAGGATTGAGCCAGACTGCGTTTCCTTCTGATTTACCAAATTTCTTACCAGTTGCGTCTGTAATGAGTGGCACAGTGATAACGTGACCAGTCTTGTCAGCCTTACGACGAAGCAATTCGGTACCTGCAGTCATATTTCCCCATTGGTCAGAACCACCGATTTGTAGGGTGACGTTGTGCTCTTGGTTAAGGACGTAGAAGTCATATCCTTGCATGATTTGGTAGGCAAACTCTGTGTAAGAAATCCCTGTTTCGATCCGTTTCTTCACAGACTCCTTACTCATCATGTAGTTGACAGTGAAGTATTTTCCGACATCACGGAGGAAGTCAATGAAGCTGATGCTGGCAAACCAGTCGTAGTTGTTGACCATGACAGCTTTATTTTCACCATTTTCAAAGTCAAGAAAGCGAGAAAGTTGTCCTTGGATAGACTTGACCCAGCCATCTACTGTGTCTTTTGTTTGGAGACTACGTTCAGCATCTCTGAAGGACGGATCTCCGATGAGACCTGTAGCACCGCCAACGAGCGCATAAGGTTTGTGACCTGCTAGTTGCAAACGACGACTTGTCAAGATTGCGACAAGGTGGCCTAGGTGAAGGCTGTCAGCAGTTGGATCGTAGCCACTATAATAAGAAACTTGACCTTCTTCTAGGGCTTTACGCAAAGCTTCTTCATCAGTCGTCTGAAAAATCAAACCACGCTCTTTTAGCTCATCAAAAATGTGCATGTGTCTTTTCTCCTTTATAAAATATTGTTTCTACCTATTGTATCACAAACTTGATTAATAGCCTAGTGGAATAGGGAAGAAAGTGGCTATTTTATTGAAAATTTCCCTTTTATGGTATAATAGAGAAAGCGAGGACATTCATGAAAGAAAGAATTAATGAATTAAAAACAAAAATGCTGCATTTTTTCCAGCAGCTAATGCAACGAATTGCAAAATGGAAGAAAAGACTAGCAGAAAAACTAGCTAATAAGAAAACCAGTAAAAAGGGGACCTCTTCTGACAAAGTTAGAAAGGCAGGATCTGTTTTTGCTAAGGTTTTGAGTGGGTTTAAAATAGTTTTTAACACACTCTTTATCTTAGGTTTTATCGGTGGACTGTTTGGCGCTGGTGTGGCTATGGGTTATGGAGTCGCTCTATTTGACAAGGCCCAGGTACCTCAAGCAGAAGAGTTGGTCAAACAAGTGAAGGATATTGCCTCCATCTCAGAAATCACTTATTCTGACGGTAGTACCATTGCCTCGATCGAGGGCGATTTATTGCGCACTTCAGTCGCTTCAGATGCTATCTCAGATAACCTTAAGAAAGCTATTGTTGCGACAGAGGACGAGCATTTCAATGAGCACAAGGGAGTTGTGCCTAAGGCCGTTATTCGTGCGACCTTGGGAACCTTTGTCGGTCTAGGCTCGTCTAGTGGTGGTTCGACCTTGACCCAGCAGGTCATCAAGCAACAAGTAGTGGGGGATGCTCCAACTCTAGCTCGTAAGGCTAAAGAGATTATTGATGCTCTTGCTTTAGAAAGGGCCATGGGTAAGGATGAGATTTTGACAACCTACCTTAACATTGCTCCTTTTGGTCGCAATCATAAAGGTCAAAATATTGCAGGTGCCCAGCAGGCTGCAGAAGGAATCTTTGGTGTTAATGCTTCGGATTTAACGGTCCCTCAAGCAGCCTTTATCGCAGGATTGCCACAGAGTCCAATCAGTTACTCTCCTTATGAATCTGATGGTAGTATGAAGAGTGATGAGGACATGGCTCTGGGAATCAAGCGTGCCAAGGATGTCCTCTACAACATGTACCGGACAGGGGCTCTAAGTCAAGAAGACTACGATAAGTACAAAGATTATGACTTTAAGAAAGATTTCCTACCATCTGGTAGTGTTAGTGGTACTTCGCGTGACTATCTCTACTATGCAACCTTGGCAGAAGCAACTGACCGTATGTACGACTATCTCATCCAACGAGATAATGTTTCTGCGCAAGAATTAAAGAATGAGTCCATTCAGAAATCCTATCGTGATTTAGCCACTAAGGAAATTGAAAATGGTGGATATAAGATTACGACAACTATCAATAAAAATGTTCATGCTGCGATGCAAAATGCGGTTGCGACCTACGGCTATCTGCTAGATGATTCGACAGGTCAGCCTGAGGTGGGGAATGTCCTCATGGACAACCAAACGGGAGCTATCCTTGGATTTGTTGGTGGCCGTAATTATCAAGAAAATCAGAATAATCACGCTATCGATACCAAGCGTTCTCCAGCTTCAACCACAAAACCTATATTGGCCTATGGTATCGCTATTGACCAAGGTTTGATGGGGAGTGCAAGTATCTTATCAAACTATCCTACCAACTTCTCAAACGGGAATCCCATCATGTATGTCAATAGTCCTGGTACAGGTATGATGACATTGGGAGAAGCTCTTAACTACTCATGGAATATCCCAGCCTACTGGACGTATCGTACGCTTCGAGAGAAGGGTGTTGATGTCAAAGGCTATATGGAAAAAATGGGTTACGAAATCCCAGAATATGGGATTGAAAGTTTACCGATGGGTGGGGGGATTGACGTTACAGTTGCCCAGCATACCAACGGGTATCAAACTCTGGCCAACAATGGAGTTTACCATAAGAAACATATGATCGCTAAGATCGAGTCAACGGATGGCCGATTGGTATACGAGCACAAGGATGAGCCTGTCCAAGTTTATTCAAAAGCGACAGCAACCATCATGCAAAGTCTCCTTCGGGATGTCATTTCATCTCGGATTACTTCAAGTTTCCAGACGGACTTGACGACTATCAATCCATCCCTAGCTCGTGCTGACTGGATCGGAAAAACTGGTACGACCAATGAAGATGAAAATATGTGGCTCATGCTTTCTACACCTCGCTTGACTTTGGGTGGCTGGTTAGGTCACGATGATAATCGACCACTAGCCAAAGGAGCAGGCCACTACCGTAATGCCAACTATATGGCCCACTTGGTCAATGCTATCCAACAAGCTGAACCTGGAATATGGGGGAATGAGCGCTTTAATCTGGATCCAAGTGTGACCAAGTCGCAAGTTCTCCGATCTACAGGGCAAAAACCAGGCAAGGTTTCTATCAATGGGAAAGAAATAGAAGTTTCTGGATCAACAGTAACGAGCTACTGGGCGACTAAGGAAGGCGCCCCAGTGACCACCTATCGCTTTGCTATTGGAGGAAGCGATGCAGATTATCTGAACGCATGGAAGAATATTCTAGGAAGCATTCCAGCAGTGACTCCTCCAAACTCAAGTTCAAGCAGTAGCTCTGGAAGTTCAAGTTCGAGTGGAAATACTCAAAGTGGTTCATCAGGACGTTCACGTCTATTTAATCGTTAAGAAAGAGTAGTAGCAAGGTTAGTAATTTCTCCTTGTTGCTACTTTTTTCTTTGTTGGTTTCGTGTTACAATAATAATATGAATCATTATCAGAAAAAGATTGTTAAGGGAACAGTATACTCGCTACTCTCAGGCCTAATCTGGGGGATTTGTGGGATTCTAGGAGAGTATTTTTTCACTCATTATCCAGTGTCTTCTGGATGGATTACTTCTATGCGTTTACTAGTGGCAGGGAGTTTGGTTTTAGGTTTATCTGCCTTTCAGTTGCGTAGCCACTTGTTGGACATCTGGCGTGATAGGAAAAATTATCTACCTTTTTTAGCCTATGCTATTCTAGGTATTTTTTCTGTGCAATTTTTCTTTTATCTCTGCGTTGAGTATTCCAATGCAACGACGGCGACCATTTTGCAATTTATCAGCCCAGTTTTTATCCTGTTTTACAATCGAATCATTTACCAGAAGAAGGCTTCGATTACAGCTGTGTTCTATGTTTTGATTGCCATGCTAGGTGTTTTTTTGATGGCTACAAAAGGGGATTTGTCCCAGTTATCCATGACACCTTTGGCTCTAGTGACAGGTTTGCTCAGTGCAGTAGGGGTCATGTTTAATGTTATCCTTCCCCAACGCTTTGCACGGCGCTACGGTTTCGTTCCAACTGTTGGTTGGGGGATGATTCTAGCAGGGCTCTTTAGTAATTTCCTCTACCCTATTTATCGGATAAGTTTTCAAGTGGATCTGGTAAGTGTGCTGATTTGTCTGACGATTGCCGTGTTTGGTACTGCTTTTGCTTTCTTCCTATCTATGAAGGCTGTGTCACTCGTTTCCCCGCTGGTTGTATCAGTGGTGAGTGCTAGCGAACCGCTCTCTTCAGCATTATTAAGTGTTCTTTTTCTGGGATTGGTCATGGATGGTTTTTTGGCTTTAGCTATGGTGTTGATTATCGTTCCGATGATTTTCTTATCTGTAGAAGAAGCAAAACAAGCCAGGTAAAGATGATTATTTGATAGTTGAGGCTTCAAATTTGAGGCCTTTTTTGGTAGAATAGGTATCATTATAACGAACCAGGAGGCACCTATGACTGCTACAAAAATGAACGCTCAAGAAATTATCCAATTTATCGCCAATGCTGAAAAGAAAACCAGTGTCAAAGTAACCTTTGAAGGAGAACTTGCAACTGCTGTACCTAGCTCTGTTGTCAAACTAGGAAATGTTTTATTCGGAGACTGGAAGGACGTCGCTCCGCTTCTTGAAGGTTTGGTAGAAAATCAAGATTATGTTGTCGAGCAAGATGCTCGTAATTCTGCAGTTCCTTTGCTAGACAAACGTGCTATCAATGCTCGTATCGAGCCAGGTGCTATTATCCGTGACCAGGTGGAAATTGGTGACAATGCTGTTATCATGATGGGAGCTGTTATCAATATCGGTGCTGAAATCGGTGCTGGAACCATGATTGACATGGGTGCCATCCTTGGAGGTCGTGCTATCGTTGGGAAAAACAGTCACGTTGGTGCAGGTGCAGTTTTGGCGGGTGTGATTGAGCCAGCTAGTGCTGAACCAGTCCGTGTCGGAGACAATGTTCTTATCGGTGCCAATGCAGTGGTTATCGAAGGAGTTCAAATCGGCAGTGGTTCAGTTGTTGCAGCAGGAGCTATCGTTACCCAAGATGTCCCAGAAAATGTGGTGGTAGCAGGTGTTCCGGCTCGTATCATCAAAGAAATTGATGCCCAAACCCAACAAAAAACAGCGCTTGAGGATGCGCTTCGTACCTTGTAAAAATAAAAAGAGGCGGAACCCTTTTTCCAGCCTCTTTCTTCTATATAGGAGGACAGATAGATGTTAGATTTGATTCAGACTAGACGAGATTTACACCAGATTCCAGAGATTGGCTTGGAGGAGTTTAAGACTCAGGCTTATTTGCTGGATGTGATTGAAAAATTGACTACGGACAAGAACTTTGTTCAAGTTCGTACTTGGCGGACAGGTATTCTGGTTTATTTGCAGGGAAGTCAGCCGGAACGAACCATTGGTTGGCGAACAGACATTGATGGCCTGCCTATCGTCGAACAAACAGGACTGCCTTTTGCCTCTCAGCGCCAAGGTCGCATGCATGCCTGTGGCCATGATTTTCATATGACTATTGCCTTGGGCTGTCTCGAACGCGCTCTTGAGGAGCAACCCAAGAATAATTTGCTCTTTCTATTTCAGCCTGCTGAAGAAAATGAAGCCGGTGGGATGCTTATGTATGAAGACGGTGCTTTTGGAGATTGGTTGCCAGACCAGTTTTATGGTCTCCATGTTCGTCCGGATCTGAAGGTTGGACAGATTGCGACCAATACACATACTCTCTTTGCAGGGACCTGTGAGGTGAAGATTCATTTCAAAGGAAAAGGGGGACATGCAGCTTTTCCACATGAAGCTAATGACGCCTTGGTAGCGGCTAGTTACTTTGTGACCCAGGTGCAGTCAGTTGTCAGCCGCAATGTCAACCCAATCGAGGGAGCGGTGGTGACCTTTGGCGTTTTTCAGGCTGGAACAACCAACAATGTCATCACAGATACAGCCTTTTTACACGGAACCATTCGCGCCTTGACTCAGGACATGAGTCTCTTGGTACAAAAAAGGGTCAAGACAGTTGCAGAAGGAGTTGCAGCAGCCTTTGATATGGAAGTCGAAGTGGAACTCAAGCAAGGAGGCTACCTACCTGTTGAGAACAATCCAGCCTTGGCGCGTAAACTGATGGATTTCTTTGAAGAAAAAGACGGAATCGAGTTGATTGATATCGAGCCTGCTATGACAGGTGAGGACTTTGGTTACCTCCTTTCGAAGGTAGATGGCGTTATGTTTTGGCTGGGTATCGATAGTCCCTACGCCCTTCACCATCCTCAGATGAGTCCCAAGGAAGAAGCCTTAACTATTGGGGTGGAAGCAGTATCTAGTTTCCTGAAAAAGAAGGCGGCGGAGTAGAGGAATTGTCTATGAAAGCAGAACTACGTAAGCAAGTCTTACACGAAATGAAGGCTTTATCTCAGGAGCAAAAACAGGCTATGGATCAAGTTTTAACTGAGCGTTTCTTGCATCACCCCTTTTACCAAGAAGCCAAGACCATCGCAACCTATCTCTCTTTTCCGCATGAGTTTCAAACGCAAGAATTGATCGAGCAGGCGCTGAAGGACGGCAAAAAAGTTCTGATACCCAAAACCTATCCCAAGGGGTGCATGGACTTTGTAGTCTACAATCCGCAGCAGTTGGTAAAAACTTCCTTTGGTCTAATGGAACCGCAAGGAGACTTGGAAGTGGTGGATCCGTCTCAGATTGATTTAATTCATGTTCCGGGTTTGGCTTTTACAACAGAGGGGTATCGGATTGGATATGGTGGAGGATACTACGACCGCTATCTGGAGAATTTTGCTGGGCATAGCCTAAGTACAATCTATCCTTGTCAGGTTCAGGAGTTTAACTTGGAAGACCATGATATTCCCGTACAGGAGGTGCTAACCTATGAAGGAAATCTTTGATAAACGTTATCCTGTGACTAGCTTCTTCCTCCTAGTAACAGCATTGGTATTTCTCTTGATGTTGGTTCTTACAGGTTTAAATTTTGAACGAGCAGATACCTTGCTTCAGTTTGGAGGCATGTATGGACCGATCATTCGCCTGTTCCCTGAGCAGATTTGGCGCCTTTTTTCGGCTATATTTGTGCATATCGGATGGGAGCATTTCATTGTCAATATGATTTCGCTCTACTTTCTTGGACGACAGGTTGAGGAGATTTTCGGCTCCAAGCAGTTCTTCCTTCTCTATCTCTTATCAGGAATGATGGGCAATCTCTTTGTGTTTGCTTTCACACCGAAAGTCCTAGCAGCAGGAGCATCCACCTCCCTCTATGGACTATTTGCTGCGATTATCGTTTTGCGCTACGCGACTCGCAGCCCCTATATCCAGCAGTTGGGGCAATCCTATCTGACACTTTTCGTGATCAATATCATTGGAAGTGTTCTGATTCCAGGAATCAGCCTAGCTGGGCATATTGGTGGCGCAGTAGGCGGTGCTTTTCTAGCAGTCATTTTTCCAGTTAAATGGGAGAGAAAGATGTATAGTACCAGCCAGCGAATCGGAGCAATTGTACTTTTTATCGCACTAGCCATTTTCCTTTGCTATAAGGGAATGAGCTATGTGTAGGGATGGAATAGTTAAATGCGAGCACCGATTCGGTTGCTAATAAGTCATCTGCAAAGATGGCTTTTTTTATTGCAAGCTTCAACAAAAAACAAAGCCCCTAATTAAGAGCTTTGTTTTTCTTCTATTCCCCCCCAGCTAACTCTTTTCCGAGTTGAATGAGGTAGTCTTTCAAGTCGTCTTTGACTTGTGGGTGTTTGAGCGCGTAGTCGATAGATGTTTTCATAAAGCCAAACTTGTCTCCAACATCGTAACGAGCCCCCTTGAACTCACGAGCAAATACACGTTGTGTTTTATTGAGGGTATCGATTGCATCTGTCAGCTGAATCTCATTTCCTGCACCTGGAGCTTGGTTTTCGAGGATTTGGAAAATTTCAGGCGTGAGGAGGTAGCGTCCGATGATAGCAAGGTCGCTAGGAGCGTCCTCTGGCGCTGGTTTTTCAACGAAGGTTTCAACGCTGTAAAGACCGTCTTTTCCTTCGCCTTGCGGAGCAATAACCCCATAAGCAGAGACTTCGTCGTGAGGGACAGGCATAACAGCGATAGTAGACGCGTGGGTGCGCTCGTAGTCATCCATGAGTTGCTTGGTAAGTGGAACAGCCTTTTCGTCCGTGATATCCATCAAGTCATCACCAAGCATAACGACAAAAGGTTCATTTCCGACAAAAGCCTTGGCTTGCAAAACAGCATCTCCGAGACCACGTGGATGTGTTTGGCGGATAAAATGCAGGCGCATGCCGGTTGTTTCATCAACCAGCTTCAAAAGATCTGTTTTCCCTTTTTCTTTAAGGTTGTATTCCAATTCGAAGTTTGAATCGAAATGGTCCTCGATAGAACGTTTTGACTTACCTGTAACAACCAAGATATCTTCGATTCCAGACTTGAGAGCTTCTTCAACGATAAACTGGATAGTAGGTTTGTCTACGATTGGCAACATTTCCTTGGCCAAGGCCTTAGTTGCTGGGAGGAAGCGAGTTCCCAATCCAGCGGCAGGGATGACTGCTTTTCTGACTTTTTGTTTCATGATGTTCCTTTCTATAAGGGTCTATGACCATTCGTTTTCTGCTTTAAATTCATTGCTCATGATGTCAGTGATTGCTTCTTTGATATTGACACCTTCGTAGATGACTCGGTAAATAGCCTGTGTGATTGGCATGTAGACACCCAATTCTTGAGCCAGTTCGTAAGCTGCTCGAGTTGTTGAAATGCCTTCAATGACCATGCCCATGTTAGCTTCGATGTCTGCGAGGGATTCTCCACGACCGAGGGCATCACCAGCTCTCCAGTTACGAGAGTGGACAGATGTTCCCGTTACGATCAAATCCCCAACTCCAGAAAGACCGCTATAAGTCAGAGGATTAGCTCCAAGAGCGACCCCTAGACGAGTGATCTCAGCTAAGCCACGGGCAATGATAGCCGCCTTGGCATTGTCGCCAAATCCTAGACCATGTAGTGCCCCAGCGCCAACTGCGATGATGTTTTTGAGAGCACCAGCGGTTTCAACCCCGATAACATCCGTATTAGTATAGAGACGGAAGTAGTGATTGCTAAAGAGATTTTGAACGTACTGGGCAGTTTCAAGGTCTTTAGAGGCTGCGGTGATCAAAGTAATATCCCGAACAATAGTTTCCTCAGCGTGGCTCGGCCCTGAAACAACGACGATATCACTGCGAAGGTCAGCTGGGATTTCCTCTTCAAGAATAGTCGATAGGCGTTTGTGGCTATCTGGTTCCAATCCTTTGGAGGCATGCATGATGACAACATTGTGATCGAGCACCTTTGCTACTTGTTGGGCAACCAGTCTCGTTACTTTTGTTGGGACTACAAATAAAACAGCATCCACATCCTTTAGTGTTTCTTCTAAATCATGATAGGCTTTGATTTTTTCGTCGAGTAGGATATCTTTGAAATAGCGTTTGTTTGTATGTTGGTTATTGATTTCATCAATTTGGTCAGAAATATTTCCCCAAATTCGAACCTCGTGTCCATTGTCGTTTAGGACCTGCGAAAGGGCAGTTCCCCAAGAACCAGGACCCAAGACAGCGATGGTTTGTTTCTTCATCTTTTCCTCCTTGTAAGAGTTCTTCCTTTCATTTTACCATAAAAAGCCTTTTCATGCATCACCTGTAGGTGAAAGCGCACTAATTTATAATAAGGAGACTTCTTTGACAAGATGCCTCTTTTTTGCTAGAATAGCATCAATATGAACGAATGAGAAGGAGCTGACGCAGGATGTCGCTCCCTTTATCTATTTTATTAGGAGGAAATATGCTCATTAAAAAAATAAAAACCTATAAATGGCAGGCCTTGGCATCCTTAATGATGACAGGCTTGATGGTTGCGAGCTCGCTCTTGCAACCACGCTATCTGCAAGAGGTGTTAGAGGCTTTGTTGGCCGGACAAAATGAGGCTATTTATAGTATTGGCGCTTGGCTGATAGGAGTAGCCCTAGTCGGTCTGGTTGCAGGCGGGGTCAATGTGACACTTGCAGCCTATATTGCTCAAGGAGTGTCTTCGGACCTTCGTGAAGACGCTTTTCGCAAGATCCAGACTTTTTCTTATGCCAATATTGAGCAGTTTAATGCGGGTAATCTTGTCGTCCGAATGACCAATGATATCAACCAAATTCAGAACGTGGTGATGATGGCTTTTCAAATCCTTTTCCGTCTCCCTCTTCTCTTTATCGGTTCCTTTATCTTGGCGGTTCACACTCTTCCGTCGCTTTGGTGGGTGATTGTCCTCATGGTGCTCCTAATCTTTGCACTTACAGCCATTATGATGGGGATGATGGGGCCACGATTTGCTAAGTTTCAAACCCTTCTTGAACGGATCAATGCTATCGCCAAGGAAAATCTACGTGGTGTGCGCGTGGTCAAATCCTTTGTACAAGAAAAAGCACAATTTGACAAATTTACCGATGTTTCAGATGAACTTCTCGGACAAAATCTTTATATCGGTTATGCCTTCTCAGTTATAGAACCCGTTATGATGCTAGTCGGCTATGGAGCGGTCTTCCTCTCTATCTGGTTGGTGGCAGGCATGGCTCAGTCAGATCCATCTGTTGTGGGCTCTATTGCTTCCTTTATCAACTATCTCAGCCAGATTATCTTTACCATCATCATGGTTGGATTTTTAGGAAATTCTGTCAGCCGTGCCATGATTTCCTTGCGTCGTATCCGCGAGATTCTAGATACCGAGCCAGCGATGACCTTTAAAGATCTCCCAGACGAAGAGTTAGAAGGAAGTCTCTCTTTTGAAAATGTGACCTTTACCTATCCTAATGATGATGAGCCTATGCTGAAGAATGTAACCTTTGATATTGCGCCTGGTCAGATGGTCGGTGTGGTTGGGGCTACTGGAGCAGGGAAGTCCACTCTAGCTCAGTTAATTCCACGACTTTTTGATCCACAGGAGGGATCTATCAAGATTGGAGGCAAGGATATTCGAGACGTCAGCGAGGGAACCTTGCGTAAAACAGTTTCCATCGTCTTGCAACGTGCTATTCTCTTTAGCGGGACCATTGCAGATAATCTCCGTCAAGGGAAAGGCAATGCCAGCGTGTCAGAAATGGAACGTGCAGCACGAATTGCTCAAGCCAGTGAATTTATCGGGCGTATGGAAAACAAATTTGAGAGTCAGGTCGAAGAACGTGGCACCAACTTTTCTGGTGGACAAAAGCAACGGATGTCCATTGCCCGTGGGATTGTCAGCAATCCCCGTATCCTGATTTTTGACGATTCGACTTCAGCCTTGGATGCTAAGTCAGAGAGACTCGTGCAGGAAGCTTTGAATAAAGACCTGAAAGGGACGACAACCATTATCATCGCTCAAAAGATCAGTTCAGTCGTCCATGCGGACAAGATTTTGGTCTTGGATCAAGGGCGTTTGATTGGAGAAGGACGGCATGCAGACTTGGTAGCTAACAATGCCGTCTACCGCGAAATCTACGAAACACAAAAGGGAAAGGAGGAATAAAATGAAAACCGTTCGATTTTTCTGGAATTATTTTAAAGTTTACAAGCTCTCCTTTGTTATTGTGATTCTGATGGTTGCAGTTGCGACGATTGCCCAAGCCCTCTTTCCAGTTTTTTCAGGTCAAGCAGTGACAGAGCTCGCTAACCTAGTTCTGGCTTATCAAAATGGGACTTCCGAACTAGCCTGGCAGAGTTTGTCAGCTCTGATGCTGAATCTAGCTCTGGTTGTCCTCGCCTTAGTGGTATCCAGTTTGATTTACATGACCTTGATGACCCGTGTGATTGCTGAGTCAACAAATGAGATGCGTAAGGGCCTTTTTGGTAAACTTTCTCGTTTAACGGTTTCTTTCTTTGACCGCCATCAGGATGGTGATATCCTTTCTCGATTCACGAGTGACTTGGACAACATCCTTCAAGCCTTCAATGAAAGCCTAGTTCAGGTCATGAGCAATATTGCTCTTTACATCGGTTTGATTTTTGTCATGTTTTCAAAGAATGTGACGCTAGCCCTGATAACAGTAGGCAGCACTCCAGTGGCCTTTCTCATGTTGGTCTTCATCGTGAAAATGGCCCGCAAGTACACCAATCTCCAGCAAAAAGAGGTTGGGAAACTCAACGCCTACATGGACGAGAGTATTTCTGGACAGAAAGCTGTTATCGTACAAGGAATTCAAGACGACATCGTAGCAGGCTTTGTGGAGCAAAATGAGCGCGTGCGCAAGGCGACCTTTAAAGGGAGAATGTTCTCAGGCATCCTCTTTCCAGTTATGAATGGGATGAGCTTGGTCAATACGGCCGTCGTCATTTTTGCAGGTTCTGCGGTCTTGTTGAACGATCCAAGTATCGAAACAACGACAGCCCTAGGTTTGATTGTCATGTTTACCCAATTTTCTCAGCAGTACTACCAGCCGATTATCCAGGTGGCTGCGAGTTGGGGAAGCCTCCAGTTGGCCTTTACTGGAGCAGATCGTATCCAAGAAATGTTCGATGCAGAAGAAGAGATCCGCCCGCAAAATGCACCATCCTTTACGGAATTACGAGAGGGCGTTGAAATCAGTCACATTGATTTCTCTTATGTGCCAGACAAGCCGATTTTGAAAGATGTCAGCATTTCAGCTCCTAAGGGGCAGATGATAGCAGTTGTCGGTCCGACTGGCTCAGGGAAAACGACCATCATGAACCTCATCAATCGTTTCTACGATGTGGATGCAGGCAGCATTTCCTTTGATGGCAAAGACATCCGTGACTACGACTTGGACAGCCTGCGGAGTAAGGTCGGTATTGTCTTGCAGGATTCGGTCTTGTTTAGCGGAACAATCCGAGACAATATCCGCTTTGGTGTGCCAGATGCCAGTCAGGAAATGGTCGAAGCAGCTGCCAAGGCAACTCATATTCATGACTATATCGAAAGCTTGCCTGACAAGTATGATACCCTTATTGATGATGAGCAAAATATCTTCTCGACTGGGCAGAAACAATTGATTTCCATCGCTCGAACCTTGATGACAGATCCCCAAGTCCTAATCTTGGATGAAGCGACTTCCAATGTCGATACCGTAACAGAAAGCAAGATTCAACATGCTATGGAGGCAGTTGTGGCAGGACGAACCAGTTTTGTTATTGCCCATCGTCTCAAGACCATCCTCAATGCCGATCAGATTATTGTCCTCAAAGATGGGGAGGTCATTGAACGTGGAAATCATCACGAGTTGCTCAAGCTCGGCGGTTTCTACTCAGAACTGTATCACAATCAATTTGTCTTCGAATAGAAAAGTTGTCCTTATTGGGCAGCTTTTTCTTATCCATAAAAAATACTTATCACGGTCTTTAAAAAAACATATTAGACAGGAAAGGGTTGGAGTGATAAGATAAGACTGTCGCAAGAAAATCGAAAGGAGACACATCATGGCTAGAACGGTTGTAGGAGTTGCTGCGAATCTATGTCCTGTAGATGCAGAAGGGAAAAACATTCACTCATCTGTATCCTGTAAATTTGCAGAGAGCATTCGTCAAGTCGGTGGTCTCCCTTTAGTAATTCCTGTAGGAGATGAGTCCATTGTGCGCGATTATGTGGAAATGATTGACAAACTCATCTTGACAGGTGGGCAAAATGTCCATCCTCAGTTTTATGGAGAGAAAAAGACTATTGAGAGCGATGATTACAACCTTGTACGCGATGAGTTTGAACTAGCCCTCTTGAAAGAAGCGCTTCGTCAGAATAAACCAATTATGGCAATCTGTCGTGGGGTTCAGCTGGTCAATGTTGCTTTTGGCGGCACTCTCCACCAAGAAATTGAAGGTCACTGGCAAGGCTTGCCTTTTGGAACATCTCATTCTATTGAGACAGTAGAAGGAAGCGTGGTGGCTAAGTTGTTTGGCAAAGAAAGTCAGGTCAACTCAGTCCATCGTCAGAGTATCAAAGATCTGGCACCTAATTTCCGTGTGACTGCTGTTGATCCAAGAGACCAGACTGTTGAAGCGATTGAGTCTGTCGACGAGCATCGTATTATCGGCTTGCAGTGGCACCCAGAGTTTCTGGTCAATGAAGAAGATGGCAATTTAGAACTATTTGAGTATTTATTAAATGAATTGTAACGGTTAGAATCTCTAGCCGTTTTTATTCGCCCTTTCAGATTTTTTATATTTTAGCAAATTTACGCAAACGTTTGAATTCTGATAAAAATTGGGCAAATTCAATAAAAAAGCTTGAAAAAATCGAAGGTAAGCGTTATGATAGAAAAGAAGAAATTTTGGAGGATTATCATGTCACATATTAAATTTGATTATTCAAAAGTTTTAGACAAATTTGTTGCTCCACATGAAGTGGAATACATGCAAGCACAAGTAACAGCTGCAGACGAATTGATTCGTAAAGGAACTGGTGCTGGTAGCGACTTTTTGGGTTGGTTGGACCTTCCTGAGAACTACGACCGCGAAGAATTCGACCGCATCTTGAAAGCTGCTGAGCAAATCAAATCAGACAGCGATGTTTTGGTTGTGATCGGTATCGGTGGATCTTACCTTGGAGCGAAAGCAGCCATTGACTTCTTGAACCACCACTTTGCGAACTTGCAAACAAAAGAAGAACGCAAAGCTCCACAAATCCTTTACGCAGGAAACTCAATCTCATCTACTTACCTTGCTGACTTGGTAGAGTACGTAGCTGACAAAGACTTCTCAGTAAACGTGATTTCTAAATCAGGTACAACAACAGAACCAGCGATCGCTTTCCGTGTCTTCAAAGAACTTTTGGTTAAGAAATACGGACAAGAAGAAGCTAACAAACGTATTTATGCTACAACTGACCGCCAAAAAGGTGCTGTTAAGGTTGAAGCAGATGCCAACGGTTGGGAAACATTTGTTGTTCCAGATGACATCGGTGGACGCTTCTCAGTATTGACCGCAGTTGGTTTACTTCCAATCGCAGCATCAGGCGCAGACATCAAAGCCCTTATGGAAGGTGCGAATGCAGCTCGTAAAGACTACACTTCAGATAAACTTTCTGAAAATGAAGCTTACCAATACGCAGCGGTTCGTAACATCCTTTACCGCAAAGGCTATGCAACTGAAATCTTGGTAAACTACGAGCCATCACTTCAATACTTCTCAGAATGGTGGAAACAATTGGCTGGTGAATCAGAAGGGAAAGACCAAAAAGGGATTTACCCAACTTCAGCAAACTTCTCAACTGACTTGCACTCACTTGGTCAATTTATCCAAGAAGGAACTCGTATCATGTTTGAAACAGTTGTCCGTGTTGACAAACCTCGTAAGAACGTGATCATCCCTACTTTGGAAGAAGACCTTGACGGACTTGGTTACCTTCAAGGAAAAGACGTTGACTTTGTAAACAAAAAAGCAACTGACGGTGTTCTTCTTGCCCACACTGACGGTGATGTGCCAAACATGTACGTAACTCTTCCAGAGCAAGACGCTTTCACTCTTGGTTATACTATCTACTTCTTCGAATTGGCAATTGCCCTTTCAGGTTACTTGAATGCCATCAACCCATTTGACCAACCAGGTGTTGAAGCTTACAAACGCAACATGTTTGCACTTCTTGGAAAACCAGGATTTGAAGAATTGAGCAAAGAGCTTAACGCACGTCTATAATAGAAGAAAAGAGTGGCTTGCCCACTCTTTTTACTCTCTTTATTTCTAGACATTGGACTCAGGCGAGACTTGTGATATAATATAGAAAGCAAAAAGGCAGACGCCTAGAGACTTTATAGGAGAAACTATGTCAAAAGATATTCGCGTACGCTACGCACCAAGTCCAACAGGACTCCTACACATCGGAAATGCCCGTACAGCATTATTCAACTACCTTTACGCACGCCATCATGGTGGAACTTTTATCATCCGTATCGAAGATACTGACCGTAAACGCCATGTTGAGGATGGAGAACGTTCACAGCTTGAAAATCTTCGCTGGTTGGGAATTGACTGGGATGAAAGTCCAGAAACTCATGAAAACTATCGCCAATCAGAGCGTTTGGAACTCTATCAAAAATACATCAACCAATTGCTAGCTGAAGGAAAAGCCTACAAATCTTACGTCACAGAAGAAGAGTTGGCAGCTGAACGCGAACGCCAAGAAGCAGCAGGTGAAACACCACGTTACATCAATGAATACCTTGGTATGAGCGAAGAAGAAAAAGCAACTTACATCGCAGAACGTGAAGCAGCCGGTATCATCCCAACTGTTCGTTTGGCTGTTAATGAATCTGGTATCTACAAATGGCATGATATGGTCAAAGGTGATATCGAGTTTGAAGGTGGCAATATCGGCGGTGACTGGGTGATTCAAAAGAAAGATGGTTACCCAACTTACAACTTTGCCGTTGTTATTGATGACCACGATATGCAAATCTCTCATGTTATCCGTGGAGATGACCACATTGCCAACACACCCAAACAGCTTATGGTTTATGAAGCTCTTGGGTGGGAAGCTCCAGAGTTCGGTCACATGACTTTGATTATCAACTCTGAAACGGGTAAAAAATTGTCTAAACGGGATACCAATACCCTTCAGTTTATCGAAGACTACCGTAAAAAAGGCTATTTGCCAGAAGCCGTCTTTAACTTTATCGCCCTTCTTGGCTGGAACCCAGGTGGCGAAGATGAAATCTTCTCTCGTGAAGAACTCATTAAACTTTTCGATGAAAACCGTCTCAGCAAGTCACCAGCTGCCTTCGATCAGAAGAAACTAGACTGGATGAGCAACGACTACATCAAGAGAGCGGAACTTGCCACTATCTTTGAAATGGCTAAACCTTATCTAGAAGAAGCAGGGCGTTTGACTGACAAATCTGAAAAAATGGTAGAACTCTACAAACCACAAATGAAATCAGTAGACGAGATTGTTCCACTGACAGATCTTTTCTTTTCAGATTTCCCAGAGTTGACAGACGCTGAGCGCGAGGTCATGGCAGGAGAAACCGTTCCTGTTGTTCTAGAAGCCTTCAAAGCAAAACTAGAAGCAATGACAGATGAAGAATTTGTGACAGAAAACATCTTCCCACAAATCAAAGCAGTTCAAAAAGAAACAGGTATTAAAGGGAAAAACCTCTTCATGCCGATTCGTATTGCTGTATCAGGTGAAATGCATGGACCAGAATTACCAGACACCATTTTCTTACTCGGACGTGAAAAGTCAATCCAGCATATTGAAAACATGCTGAAAGAGATTTCTAAATAAAAAGGACTTCCGATGGATACATGGGAAAAAATGTATGAAGAAGCACGAACCTTATACAATCCCCATGAAGTTTCTGACTTTGTTTATGCTAACCATGTTGTTGCTGCGGTAGAAGCAGAAAATGGTCAGATCTTCACAGGATTTTGTATGGAGGGAACTTGTGGCGTTTTTCATCTCTGTGCAGAACGAGCAGCTCTCTTCAATATGTATCAATTTTCAGGACAAACTAAAGTTAAGAAAATCCTCGCCTTTCGAGATAAACCTCCCTACGGCGAAGGATCAGGTATGCCCTGTGGCGCTTGCAGAGAATTTCTCTTAGAATTGAATGCTGAAAACAAAGAAGCAGAGTTCATGATGGACTACGAAACAAGAAAAACAATTAAGGTTGCCGAATTGATCCCTTACTGGTGGGGAGAGGAACGTGCAACTAATTGGCAAGATAAATAGAAGGGGTCAGTTTAACTGGCTCTTTTCCCTAATCTTTTCAGAATTTCGGTAAAGAGGAAAAAAGTCCTTGACAAAGGTA
>NZ_JANCOF010000006.1:0-103028 GCF_024295845.1 Streptococcus sp. CF8-6
ATAAGCGTCAGCTGAGAAAGGCCAAATACGAAAAATAGGTAAGAGAAGACAGCACTCATTTTGAAAAAAAGGCGATATTTTTTCATAATAAATCCTCTATAGATGTATGTGTATCACATCGCATAAACCCTCAGAACCACTCTTTTCATGTTTACATCCTAAAAATCACTACCTCCCCTAGAGAACTAAGGAAGGCAGTGATCACATTTTTAGGAATTAGGAATGAATACACGAAATCAATCGATCTTATGATTTTTTGTTTTTCAAGAATTCGTCGTATTGTTTTTGCATTTCGTTCAATACTTTTTCGTAGGCACCTTCAGATTTCAATTTTTCCATCAATTCTGGAATAGCTTTATCTGGGTCTACAGTACCAGTGTTGATAGCTGTATCGAATTGTTGCATTGTGTTAGAAATTGCTGAGATTTCAGATTTCACATTGTCAGTGTTAAAGATGAATCCAAGTGCTGGAGATTCTTTAGCTTCTGCCAATTGTTTCTTAGAATCGTCGATTTGTTGGTCTGTAACGTTTTCGTTGATGTAAAGAATCCAGTTGTTACCAGTGTTCCAACCTGACATGTGAGTGTTTCCTTTGTAGGCATCAAGGACGCGTACACGGTTTTCTTTACCTTCAACTTTTTCCCAGTTCTTGCCTTCTGGACCGTAAACAAGGCCGTTCAAGAGTTCTGGGTTTGTGTTCAAGAGATTCAACACTTCCATTGATTTTTCTTTGTTCTTAGAGTTGTTTGAGATGACAAAGTTAGCAACTTGTGTTGTTTGGTTTTTCTTGATAAAGTTAGTGATTGGTTTGATTTGGATATCTTTGTTAGCAACACGTGAGAGCAAGCTGTTACCGTAGTCAGCTGGTCCTACTGTTTCTTCACGAACGAACCAAGTATCTTGTTGAAGGTCAAATGAAGTGTCGCTTGTTGCTACGTCTTTTGGAATGTATCCAGCTTCATAGAATTTGTGAAGAGTCTTCAAGTGTTCTACGAAACGAGGTACTTCGTAACGGTTTACGATCTTAGTAGTGTCTCCTTCAAGGTCGATAACAAATGGAAGTCCGTTTGGTACTGGGTAGTCAAAGTTATCAGATGGGATAAAGTTCTTCGTAACCGCAAATGGTACTACGTCTGGAGCTTTTTCTTTGATTTGTTTCAAGACTGGTTCAAGTGTTTCGTATGAAGTGACACCTGAAATGTCAATACCATATTTTTCAAGAAGAGTTCCGTTGAAGGCAAAGTTTTGAGATGATGCAACGTTAGCTGCAACTGGTACTGCATAGATCTTACCGTTTACAGTGTTCCCTTTGATGTAAGCTGGGTCAAGTGCTTTGTAAAGCTCTGCTCCTTCTTTTTTATACAATTCTGTCAAGTCAGCATAAGCACCTTTTTGAGCATTTACGACATAGTTAGATGCAAATGCGATATCATAGTTTTCACCAGATGATGTGATAACAGACATTTTCTTATCATAGTCACCCCATCCAAGGTATTGGATATCCAATTTAGCACCGACTTTTTCTTCGATGATTTTGTTTGCATTTTCTAGCAATTCATCCAAGTTGTCTGGTTTGTCACCGATTTGGTACATTTTGATTACAGGTTTTTCACCTGAAGTAGTATCTGCAGCTTTTTTGTTGTTACCTGTAAGGTTTCCACAAGCAGCAAGACCAGCAGCCAAAGCGACTACGCTAGCAGATGCAAAAGCATATTTTTTCCAGTTTTTCATGATAAAAACTCCTTTTTTTATTTTTAAACTTATAAACGATTTAATGATTTGTAACTTCAATCGCTATGATGAAGTTGGGAAGAGAGAAACAGTGTTTCTCAGCAAGTGCTATTCTTTCACACCACCGATTGTCAACCCTTTAACAAAGTAGCGTTGGAAGAAAGGATAGAGAATCGCGATTGGAAGGGTTGCAACCACAACCATGGCCATACGACCTGTTTCTTTCGGTAGAGCAACTCCCAGTTGACCAGATAGGCCGACTGCTTTTGCAATGTAGTCCATATTTTGCTGGATTTGCATGAGCAAATATTGCAATGGATACAAGTTGTCACTCTTGATGTAAAGAAGGGCGTTGAACCAGTCGTTCCAGAAACCAAGAGCTGTCAAAAGCGTGATGGTTGCGATACCTGGAAGTGACAATGGCAAACAGATCTGGAAGAAGATCCGGGCTTCACTGGCACCATCGATACGAGCAGATTCGAGAATGGCTTCTGGAATGGTCTTCTTGAAGAAGGAACGCATCAAGATGATGTTGAATGGTGAGAGGAGCATTGGAACAATCAAGGCCCAAACGGTATCACCCAGTTGAAGCAGGCGAGTGACCACGATATAGCCTGGTACCAAACCAGCATTGAACAACATACTAAGAAGAGCAAAGATTGTAAAGAATCTGCGGTACTTAAAGGTTGTCCGTGAGATGGCGTAGGCATAAGTTGTCGTGATGAAGACGTTGGTCACTGTTCCGACTACGGTTACAAAAACTGAGATGAAGAGTGCTTGGAGGATCTTATCTTTAAACTGAGCTAAGAACTGGAATCCATCTACACCAAATTTCGAAGGGAAAAAGCTATATCCATACTGGAGAATGCTCTTTTCGTCTGTCACCGAAATGATGATAACGAAGATAAAGGGCAAGATACAAGAAAGAGCGACCAAACCAGAGATGATACTAAAGAAGATATCTGCTTTCTTACTGAAGGAGTGAATGCCGACATTATCGATTTTTTCTTTTTTAATTTTCTTTTCTGCCATATTCTCCTCCTTTCTAGAACAAAGCTGAGTTTGGATCGACTCGTCTTGCAAGCAAGTTTGATAGGATAACCAGAATCAAACCGACTACGGATTGGTAAAGACCGGCTGCTGAAGCCATACCGATATCTGCTGTCTGAGTCAAACCATTAAAGACATATACATCCAAAACGTTAGTTACATTGTAAAGCTGACCAGCATTGTGTGGGATTTGATAGAAGAGACCGAAGTCTGCGCGGAAGATATTTCCAACTGCAAGGATGGTCAATACAGTTACAAGCGGAGTCAACTGAGGAATGGTTACGTTGCGAATGCGTTGCCACTTGCTAGCCCCGTCCACTGTTGCTGCTTCGTAGTAGGTTGGGTCAATCCCCATGATCGTCGCATAGTACATGACACTGCTATATCCAAAGCCTTTCCAAATACCTAGGAAAAGGAGAAGGTATGGCCAAATGCCTAAGTCAGCGTAGAAGTTGACTTCCTTCATGCCAATGGATGTTAGAAAATGGTTGAAGACCCCTTTGTCAATGTTTAGGAAGGCATCTGTAAAGAAACTGATGATAACCCATGACAGGAAGTAAGGGAACAACATAGACGTTTGGAAAATCTTAACCATTCTCTTAGAGCGAAGCTCGCTGAGGATGATGGCAATCCCTACTGATACAATCAAACCGATAAAGATAAAGCCGAGATTGTAAAGAACGGTATTTCGAGTGATGATAAAGGCATCTTTTGAACTAAACAAGAATCTGAAATTATCTAACCCGACCCATTTACTATTCACAATACTATCTATGAAACCATTACTGGTCATATGGTAGTCTTTAAAGGCGACCACATTCCCAAATACTGGAATGTAAAAGAATAGAATCAACCAGAGTGCCCCTGGTAAAACCATCAAGAGAAAGATCCAGTTATCTCTCAAGGTCTTTGAAAACTTTTTCATACTTTCCTCCCTTTTTATTCCTAAAAACTGATTTCATCGAATTTTTAGGTTTGATAACGATTACATTATTAGTATACTCCTAATTGATGGCTAGGTTAAACTACTAATTATAGAAAAAACTCCACAAATTATTTTATGTGGAGAAGTTTTTTATAAGAAATGGGTTTCACGAGAAACACTCTGACTCGGAAAAGATGCCTTTAAGTCGTATAAATCGTTGAAGCTGTCGCAATGGTGTGCCACTGGTTAGCTGTGGTGGCTGCGAAATCCTTGTCTGCGTAGAAGTCAGTAAATGGTAGGATTTCAACTTCTAGCTCGTCAATGCGCTCAATTTGTCTTGCCAGATAAGCCTCGATGCGGCTTTCTGCGCGTTTGATGCGTTGCAAGAGTCCGCCCATACGGATATCAACCGTATCCAAACCAAAGACCTTGTTTTCTTTCAACCATTGACGGCTAAAGAGGGTATGGAAATGTTCGATTTGGCTTCTAAGTTTTGGTAATTCTTGTCTTGCGATTTCTTTCAAACTTTCTTTATCACCCGCTTGGTAGGCCTGACGAATGCGTCGTCCCACATCCACTTTACTACTTAAAATCTGGTTCAACTGGGCCTGAGTTTCAAAGAGATAAGAGTAGGCGCCAGCTTTTTCTTTGATTTCAGCAAGCGTCTCAGCAGCCTGAGCGAAGTGCGGCTTGTCCTGTTCAGGTGTCATGTGCTGGTCAAGAATCGGGCAAAGAACATCCTGATAAAAGACGTAGCGGTTGGGATTGATCCCGCTGAGATTGCCTGGTAGGTCTGGCAAGAGATTAGCTAGGTCAATCTGCATAAAGTCCTCAACCGAAAGACCTGTATTGGTCTTGAAGTGAGCAGACAAACGATCTAGGTCATTGCGGTAGCTTAGTTCTGCCCAGATTTGCAAGCTGGGTAGGATAGAGAACTGGGCTGTCTCGCCACCATTATCCCCCCAACCCGTCACGATGACTTCTTTGATGTCATTGGCACGACAGGCTTTATTGGCCTCAATAGCGATGAGACAGCTGAAATGGTTGTTGGGTGTGAATCCAATCCACTTCCAAGCACCACCTGCAAAGGCAATATCTTGGCTAATCTTGTGATGGTTGCGGAAATTGCGGTTGTATTTTTCCTCGCTATCCTGATAATAGTCCCAGTAAACCAAGGTCACACGGTCTTTGAGACGATCTAGGTACACGCGAGTTTCCTCAGGAATTTCCACATCACGGTCGTACTGGCCATCTGCTGACATGAGTTTGAAAAACATGTCACTCCACATTTGGCAGTGGAAACCATACTTATCGGCAATATCCAGCACGCGCTCCAAGTGTTGGCACATGAGGAGACTACGGTCCACAACACCGTTCAATATCAAGTAGCGTCCCAAACCAACCAAGTGGGCTTCGTCCATACCGATATTGACCTTGCGAGTCTGCAGTTTAGACAGAGTGGCAAACATGCCATCAATCAGGTCATAAACCTTTTCTTCGCCGATAAGGAGAATGTCCTCTACATCACGGAGTTCTTGCACTTCTTTGACACCCCATTTGACAAAGGCTGATAAGTGAGCCAAGGTCTGGATGCATGGGACAAAGGTCATATCAAACCGCTGGGCATAGGCTTCGATTTCCTGCAACTCCTCTGCTGAATAGGCTCCGCGGAAGTACCCAAAATAAGACTGCCCCTCAATCTGGTAGGTGTCTTCCATGTAAAGCTCAAAGGTTGAATAACCCATGAGAGCCAAGACCTCAATCATCTGCTTGGCAGAAGCCACATTCAGCACCGCATTTCGGGAACAGTCTGCCATGTAGGCCAACTCTTCATAAGCTGCCTGCTCCTCAATCGCTACTTTGTCACCTTCTACTAGAGCTGTTGCTAACAAGGACAAGGCGCGATAGAGTTGGTGAGGTTTGTCATAAGTCAGGTGATACTGTCCACTTTCACCCTTGATAGAGATAGAGGCTTGATCAGACTGAGCGACTGCAACTTCCACATCTGGTAAAGAGATATGTTTTGTCAGCAAGTCGATTGCCTGAGTTTGCTTGGGACTAAGTCCTGTAAATGTTACCACTGATTTTCCTCCTGTAGCCAGTTGACAAGGGCACCGTAGAGATTGGCATCTGCATGATAGGTGCAGGCCTGGATAACAGGTGCGACCGTGTATTCTTCGTAGGTTTCGACAAATTCATCGACAGCTTTTTTGACCCCTTGGATAAAGTCTGGGTTTTGACTGATGGAGCCTCCCAGACTAATGACATCTGGATCGATGAGATACTGGATATTGAGCAAACCTTGCGCCAGATTGCGGTTCATGCGTAAAATAGCTTCTTGACAAAGAGCATTACCAGCTTCGGCCTCTTGGTAAACCTTGCGTCCGTCCCAGTCAGTCTGACCAGATTTTTCAATCACGTATCGCACCATATTTCCAGTTGACGCTAGTTGCGACCAGTTGTTGAGTTTTTCAGCAGGTGTAATGGTTGTCATGTAGCCAAACTCTCCCCCCAAGCCGTGGCGACCTCGGTGAAGTTTGCCATTGATAATCATGGCACCACCGATTCCAGTCCCAATCACGACACAGGCTGCATTTTCAATTTCTGGGTGAGCCAACAGTTCACTAAGTCCAACACAGTTGGCATCATTTTCTAGATGGACAGGTAGCTGATGATGAGCAAGGGCCTCATACCAAGAAAAACCGTGGATATAAGGTACAGCACTAATTCCCTCAATCACACCTGTTTCTTGATTGACCGCGCCTGGAACGCTCATGGCGATTCCACTATAATCTTGCTCTGCCAAGCGTTGGTCTAGCCAAGCTAGTAAATCCTCCAAACTTTCTGGCGTCGGAGTACTTGTCTTATCTAGTATTTTTCCATCAGAAGTCAGACTGGCAAACTTAATTCCAGTCCCTCCGATATCAATGGTTGCAATGGTCATTGTTCTTTACCGTAAAAAGGGGCGAATCAGCAGTTAGTCCTTACTCTTTCGCCCCTCCTTTCTATCTCATAGTATTAGTTATCAAACACTTCAAAACTGTTAAATGTCTTCTTTTTTAATCAATTCTGTGCGAATTTCTTGTGGTGCTAAGAGTCCTGAATGAACGGGATATGGTCGCTCAAGTAAGTTCAAAATGGTTTGTTGGTGTTCTGATATGCGAACATTTTCTTGACTCATATTGTAGTAACGGAGGACATATCCTTCTTCATTTTCCGCCACTTTAAAGGCTGTTGGGCAAACTTGTGGTAAGCTGAGTGTCGCATGACTCAAGAGGCTACCAGTAGCAGCAACACTTCCTTCTTGTTTAGCAACTTGAAGACTAGTGAATGGTGTTTGGAAGGCTTTGGCACGACGGAAGGCTGAGAAGCGTTCCCCTGCTTGGTGGCATTCGAGAGCAAACTCGACTTCAAACTCGCGCAAGCACTGAGCTTCTGGTGTTGGGAAGTAACCCCAGTCACCTAGCTCACCTGAGGCACGAAGAATGGTCACAGCAATGGTATCGTCTCCAAGGATTTCATACTCGTGCAGTCCTTTATTGGCCACTGTCACCCCTTTTTCATCATCATACAGGCTGACGAAGGCTTGTTGGTGTTGAGGATTTTCAGGATTTTCCCAAGAAGCAGCTGGTTTGTTTGGTCGTGTCACCACCTCATAAATGCTTTCCGAATCATTGCTTGGACACGTATTATGAGTCTTGACCAAGAGACGGATACGGTGGTCCTTAGCGGTGTTGGTAAAGCGAGTCTTAAAGCGGATTTGTGGATTGTCAACAAAGACGGTCATCTCTGTTTCCAGAGGAAGGGTTGTCAATTCTTCTGAGCGCCCAGCTTCACGCGTCATAAACTCGATGATGCCTCTTTGTTCTGCATCCAGTTTTTCGTCTGCACTTACTGGAATTGTCAATTCATGCTTGAGCAAGATCTTGGTAAAACGAGCTGTATTTTCCAAGACTTCACAGCCTTTTAGCTCGGCGTAGATAGGCTCTGTTCCTTTTGGTTGGAAGTAGATATACTCATTTCCGATATCACCACGGTCTTCAAAGCGAATAACATCTTCATAAGCTTCATGAGTTGTCTTGTCGTAGACTGTGATAGTTTCATCCACACTGACCGTTACAAATGGCGTATCAATCACTCCGTTTTGGTAAATACCGTCACGGTGTTCTTGTTCTCCTTCAAGCAATTGGAAGGTTGTCCAAGAAAGTGGTGCCAGGTGAACAGGTACTGTTACGCGCACTTGTCGAGCGATACGAGCTTGGCGGAACTTGTCTTTTGGCAAATCATACTCAAAGTTAGCTCCCAGATCTTCGATTTTCGCTTCTACAGCATGCCCCTCCAAGTCTTCGACACGGTAGCTTGGCAAGGTCAAAGCTGCCATCTTCTTATAGCCTTCTGTTGGGTGCAATTCTTTGAAATCACAAACCGCCACATCAATCACGGTGCTGACAGTGTCAACCTTGTCGTGCAAGCCTGTGTTGATGACCGTAAAGAGATGATCGCTTTGGGCTTCGTGGGTTGCGATTTTGCCCTTCCACTCGTTGAGAAGATTGGTCTTAACGAAGTTTACGACTTGGTTGACCTTAGCAAAACGTGTCTCCATCTCGCGGTGAACTTCGTCAACACTACAGCCACAGATACTATCATGGGGAGCATTTTGTAGAAGCACTTTCCAAGCATAGGTCAACTGGTCCTTGTGGTTGTGGCCGCCAGTGATGACAGTCAATGGCTCCACCACTTGCTCTAGGAGGTTGCTATTTTCTTGGAAGGCTTGTTTGAGGTAAATGCGTGATGAAGAAGTATTAGCAAGCGTGTACCAACCATCTGTTTCCTGACTTGTCAACTCACCTGTAACCGTTGATAGCTGCTCTGGTAGAGCACTTTCTACTGCGTGGACATAGTCATCAAAGGAACTATGCACAAAGGTCACATCTGGGAAGAGTTCATTGGCCACACGAATGGCTTCACTCAGATTCCTCTGTACAGGCTGGTGGTCACATCCGTTCATCATCAACCATTGATTGGTCGAAGCGTAGTCACGCACGTCTGACAATTTTTGTTTCCAGAAGGCCAGGGCTTCATCCTTGTCAACTGGGATTTCATTCCCATTACTATACCAGTTGGCAAAGAGGATACCGAGGACACGACTTCCGTCTGCACCCTGCCAGTACATCTCTGAAAACTGAGAAGTAAACTGCTCATCCTCGAGGACTTGGTTGTCAAATCCAATCGGCTTGACACCACGGCCAAAGGCTGCCACGTGAATGCCTGATTTTTGAAGGATTTGAGGAGCTTGTCCCATATTTCCAAAGGTATCTGGGAAGTAACCAACCTGGGTTGATTTGCCCCATTTTGCACATTCTGCTTGACCTATCAAGGTATTGCGAACATTGGCTTCGCTGGAAATCAAGTAGTCATCCTGCAAGATGTAAAAGGGACCAATTTTGAGTTTGCCTTGGTCGATGTAACCTTGGACTTTGTCGCGATTTTCAGGACGAATTTCTAAGTAGTCATCAAGGACAATGGTTTGACCATCCAAGTGGAAGCTCTTGAACTCAGGATCATTTTCAAAAAGGTCAAAAAGATTGTCAAATAATTCCACCAACTGCATACGGTGGCTTTCAAAAGGTAAGTACCACTCACGGTCCCAGTGACTGTGTGAGATAATATGTACAACAACATTTTCCATGAAGTAAAACCTCATTCTAAATTTAAATTTTTATTTCTATCTAACTAAAGAACTGACTAGCGAATATCTAGATAATCCAAGACTAATTCACAGAACATCATGTTGGCCCAAGAGAACCATTCACGAGAGTAGAGCGTTGGGTCATCCACGTGGAAGCTTTCGTGCATAACACCTGTACCACCATCGCAAGCAACCAGCTGATCCAGCAAGAATTTCTTCTCTGCCTTATCTCTTGTTGTCAAGCCTTGGATAGAAAGGGCAATAGGCCAAATATAGCGATAAAAGGTATGGGAACTTCCGAGACCACTAGCGTATTCTCCTTGGTAGAAATATGGATTTTCTGGGCTCAAAATGGTACGACGAGTGGCTTGATACACTTCGTCTTCAATGTCGCAATAACCCAGATAAGGCGCAGCCAACAAACTTGGTACGTTTGGATCATCCATGATGCTAGCATTTCCTAGACCATCCACTTCAAAGGCGTAAATCTTTTCACCCTTGCTGTTAGTTGTGTAAGCGTAATTTTCGATGCCTTCTTGGATTTCAGACTGGAGACGCTCAGCGTCTACCATGATGTTTTGGCTATCAGCTATATCCAGTTCTTCAAAGATTTCTTGCACATAGCCCAAGACAACTACTGCAAACATATTGGACGGAATCAAGTAGCTATACTGGCAGCAGTCATCACTCGGTCGGAAAGCTGACCAGGTCATACCTGTCACTGCAAAGTCAGGTCCAAATCCATCATTTACCAAGGTGTCTTCTTTTCGATCTGTGTCGCGGACAAAACGATAAGGTGAGTTCTTGTGGTCTTGTTCCACTGTCCAGAGATGAAGAATTTCCTTGGTCGCTGCGACAAAAGTCTCATCAAATTGACTGGTCTCGCCAGTCTCTTTCCAGAGGAGATAAGCCAACTGCAAAGGATAGCAAAGCGAGTCTACTTCATACTTACGCTCCCAAATCCAGCCATTAAGGTCTGTGTGGTCAGTCTCATGGTGACCCTTCCAGTTTTCCTCAATATTGAAGGAATTGGCATAAGGATCCTTGAGCACCAAAGTCATCTGACGCTTGACCAAACCTGCAATGGTCTGACGCAAGAGAGGATCTCTTTTAGCCACGTGCAGGTAGGGTCTGAGTTGGGCTGTCGAATCCCGAAGCCACATAGCAGGAATATCCCCTGTCAAGACAAAAGTTGAGCCATCTTCTAGAATCTCGACCGTATTGTCCAAGGTGTCTGTATAGCAACGCTCAAAGACATCCACCCACTCGGGATGGTCCTTAGCCCGCTCCGCTACTTGGTCTAGCCATTCTCTAACAATTTCTTTCGAATAAACCATAGTATTTTTTCCTCTTTCAAACAAGTTTCATGTTCAGTATAAAAAAAAACGCCTCCAAAAGATATACACAAACTAAAGGCGTTTTGAAACAAACTTATGAAAAAAAAGTTGGGGCTCTCCCCAACTTTTCTATTCACTTTTCTTTTCTTCGTAAACCTTATAACCTTCGGTAGCCAGTTCAGCTTTTAGACCTTCTAAATCTTTTGATCCCCAACTTGATACTTTAGAAGCAGCATCAAGATCAAGATTATTGTCCTTCAAAAGGTAAGCTTGATAACCATAGTATTTGTAACGAACTTCTTTTGAATTGCCACTTGACCAAGTTACTTTATAAACTGTTATCAACGAAACTTTCCCATTTGATTTTTTATTCTCTTCTGGGATGACTTTCAAATAACTGCCTTGTGACTCTAAAGTGTAGGTGCTAAAGGAACTATTTTGATTTTCAGACTTGCTGTAGTCATCATTCTTTTTCAGAAGATCCGCAAAGTTCTTCACATCTTTTAAGTCTTTCAACCCTTCAACAGTCACCTCGACCTTATTGTTGTCAACAACTTTTCCTTTTGATTTTAACTCATTGATATAGGTCGCACTAACAGTAAGAGTAACTGTATCTCCGTTCTTCAAGTTTGTCGGACGTTTGTTATCTTCAAAGTTGAAATAGTCGTCTTTATTAGGATTTTCTGTAATAGACGCTATACCATACCCATTAAATCCAGTAAATGTCACAGGAGTTTCTTTGAGCAAATCAGCCGTTGATACCTTCTCATATTCTTTCAAGTTTTCAACTTTGAAAGTTTTCTTTTCAGCTTTAAATGGTGAGTTCTTTGAGCTTGTTGTTACGGTGAATGTAACTTCGTCCCCATTTTTGAGACCATTTGTTTTGTCAAATTCATAATGGACACTACTAATCATCGCTTCTGCTTGCATCAATTTAGACGCCAACTTGCCATCTCTTGACACTTCTGCGTAAATAATAGGGTCTTTTTTAGCCAAACCAGCTGCCTGATCCTTATTAAAGCCTACTTTTTGGTATGCTATTTCTGCTACTTTCTCAGCAATATCTTGACTATTATAAGTTACCGTTCCAGATTCTTCATAACCTGAAAACTCAACTTTGACGTCGCCAATTAAGCTTTTTGGTTGTGACTGGATAACATTGTATCCCACAAATGCCACAATAATAACGGCTACTGCCACAAGAGCTGCAATGATTTCTTTGCGTTTCGTTGCAAACAATCCTTTGGTTTTTTCAACGACTTGTTGAGCCGAAGCCTCAGCTGAAGCTTTTGCATCTTCTTTCTGTTCTGGCTTAGAATCTTTCTCTTCCACCACTTCTTCAGATTGGTCATCT
The DNA here is from genome assembly GCF_024295845.1 of Streptococcus sp. CF8-6. NCBI lineage: Bacteria > Bacillati > Bacillota > Bacilli > Lactobacillales > Streptococcaceae > Streptococcus > Streptococcus sp. CF8-6. The sequence goes on from NZ_JANCOF010000006.1 coordinate 12,087, forward strand.
TTTGCTTGCTCAGAAGCCGTTTCTTCCACAGTTTCTGGTTCTTGAGTATCAACTGACTCCACATCCTCTACAGGCGTGTTTTCAACCTTCTCTACAGATTCTTCGTTATTCACATTATTTACCGAATCACTCATAAAAAAATCCCCTTTTCTTTTTTATTGTCTCCATTCTAACAAAAGAATGAATATTTGTAAATTATTAACCGAAATTTATAGGGGCATTTACTTTTTAAAATTCGGTTATTGGCAATTTCATGTTATACTAAACAAAAACCTCTACAGAAAGCTTTTTTATGAAACCACTACTTGAAACCATCGATACCCGCTTTGGAACTGCCAGCAAACATGCCTTTTCTCGGGGGAATACCCTGCCTTACACGGGCGTTCCTTTTGGGATGAATTATTTTGTTCCCCAGACTAGTGACCAGGAGGGAGCTTGGTTCTTTGATCCACATATGCCCATTTTTCAGGGGATTCGCTTAACCCACCAGCCCAGCCCTTGGATTGGGGACTACTCATGGTTCCTTCTGACACCTGTCACAGGTCAGCCTGGGGGAAACAGTCTCTTTCACCGCCAGTCTTCTTATGATATAGATAAAGCTTGCTTCCAGCCTCACTATTTGAAACTCTTTTCTCTGCGCTATCAGATTGAAACCCAGCTGACACCGACTTGCTATGGTGCTTCTATTCGTTTAGAGCAAAAGCAAGGCAAAGCCCTCTCCCTCTATCTTCACGCAGCAGATGAACTGACAGTAGAACAAATAGATAAGCGGACTCTTGCTCTGCGTCAAGAGGGAAAAACAGAGACCAACAAAAATCCGCTGATACTGTTTACTGCCCTACAAATGAACACGGATATTCTTGCTGTCAGCCAAGAAGGTGGAGACTGGCGAATTGACTTAGCAGACAGTCATGCTGAGATCCAGCTAGCAACTTCTTTCATCTCGCCTTCTCAAGCTCTGCTTAATCTACCTCAAGAAGATTTTGATAGCTGTAAAGCAAGTGCAAAAGCAGATTGGGAAGAACTCCTCCATCGTTTTGACGTTATCGAGACTGGAGAGGCTGACCGAACCTTCTTTGACCACTGCCTTTACAGACTCTTCCTCTTCCCGCAGACTTTTTATGAGGTTGATGAATCAGGGAAAGCCATCCACGTGGATCTGGCTACTGGTACTGTCAAGCCCGGTGTCCTCTTTAGCAACAATGGTTTCTGGGATACCTTCCGCACCACCTTCCCCCTCTTTGCCCTTGTCATACCAGAACACTATCACCGCTTTTTAGAAGGTTTCCTCAATAGCTACCGCAATACCGGATTTCTTCCAAAGTGGCTAGCTCCAGATGAACGTGGCATGATGCCTGGTACTCTGCTAGATGGCGTTATCGCAGATAGCGCCTGCAAGGACATGGCTCCCGATTTAGAGAAAGAACTCCTCCAGGCTATGCTTAAAACAGCCACTAAGTCCGACCCTCTGAGGATCAATGGTCGTCACGGACTAGCCCAATACCAAGAGCTGGGCTACCTCTCTACCGACCACCACGAAAGCGTCAGCCACACCCTAGACTATGCCTATAGCGACTTTTGTATCGCCAGCTGTGCCGAAAAGCTTGGTCAGAATGACATCGCGGAAACTTATAGAACTTCGTCCCAAAATTACCACCATCTATTTGACACTGAAACGGGCTACATGCGAGCGCGAGACAATCAAGGAAACTTTCGCCCTGACTTCTCTCCTTATAGTTGGGGACGCGACTACGCCGAATGCTCAGCCATTCAAGCAACTTTAGGGGTCCTCCACGACATCCCAGGTTTGCGACAACTTATGGGCGGAAAAGAAGCCTTTAGCAACTATCTTTTGAAAGCCTATCAGGATGCTCCCCTCTTTGAGACGACTGGTTATGGTTACGAGATTCATGAAATGAGCGAGATGGCAACAGCTCCCTTTGGACAACTCGCCATCTCTAACCAGCCTAGCTTCCACATTCCATATCTCTTTCGCTACAGCGACTACCCTGACTACACTGCTATACTCATCAAAACCTTGCGTCAGAAAGCCTTTCACCCAAGCTGGCAAGCCTATCCTGGCGATGAAGACAATGGCAGTCTCTCAGCCTGGTACATCTGGTCAGCTCTTGGATTCTACCCGATCTGTCCGGGCAAACCCAGCTATGATCTCGGAATCCCTCTCTTTGACCACCTCCGTATCTACCTGGCTAAGGAAAATAAATGGTTGGATATTCATACTGAGCAAAACCACAGCCATTTCAACTTTGTCAAAGAATGCCGACTGGACAAGACCCCAGTATCTAGCATCCAACACCAAGACCTCTTGAAAGCTGAGCAACTGACCTTCACCCTCAAATTCAGATAAAAGTCCAAGGTTTTATCTCCTGCAAAATACAAGGTTGGTAGCGTCAGCCTTTTTTGAGTCTCGCCAACTTGAAACGCAAGGACTTGAATCTCGTCCCGATAAGCGACACCATGCACACCTGTCCCTGGTTGAATCGAAATCTTAGCTTCCAAAGGACTGCTAGATTTTCTTCGCTTCACTGTAAAGTGGACATTTTCTCCCTTGGTCACAGCCAGACTTTTTTCTGAGAACTCTAGTTGCTGAACAGCTTCTTTTTTCGACAAGGTAGGTGTTTTATAGAGCGAAATCTTGGTCAACAAAGGCAAAGTCTGCGCCTCTGTAATGGTCACACGTATCTTCTGCGCCTCAACGACTGATCCTCGTAAGAGACGTTTGTAGCCAACAGTATAGCCAGAACCAAACTCCTGCCAGACACCATCCAACTCTACCTGAACATGGAAAGCAGCGATGCGTTGCCCCAGCTTCAAATCTTCTCTCAGCTCGATCACATCAAAAGTTTTAGGTGCCCCTAAATCGAGCTCTAATTGGATTGGCAACTCTGCATCACTTGCCCAAGAACTGGTCTTCCGTCCATCTGTCAGATGAGAACAGGCAAAGTCTGGTGATAGAGCAGGGCCAGATACCGTGGCTCCCAAAGCCAAATCTTCTTTATATAGCTCGTCACGGTAGGCAGCAAATTCATACAGTCGCCGGATATCCTTTTCGTCAAAGAGTCCATCTTGGTTTGGCGGAATATTGAGTAAGAGAGGTGTACCCCGACCCACCGAGTGAAAGTAGATTTCGACCAATTCCTCGAGAGACTTGGGGTCCTGATCCTCATGGTAAAACCAGCCCGGCCGAAGAGAAACATCTGCCTCACCGATTGAAAATAGCGTCCCAAAGGGGTCTCCGTGCTGTAGATAATCTAATTCCGCCTCTGTCCCCAACTGGTCTGGCTTGACTTTTTGCCACAAGGGATCCCCTGCATAGCCTCGTTCATTTCCAATCCAGCGAATACTGGTCTCTTCAGTTGAGAAAATCAAACAATCGCCCTGCAAGTCACGAATGGTTTCAAACCAAGTCTCAAACTCATAGTTGACTTGCTGGGCCCCTTCCCCTCGAGCACCATCCATCCACACCTCAGTGAACTTACCGGCATTCCTATAGGCAGGATTTGACAAGATTTCCTTCAATTGAGCCAGATAGTAGACATTGTAGTCTGCTTCTCGGCCCACGTGATAGAGGGGACTGTGAGCATCCCAAGGAGACAAATACACTCCCATGTCCATGTCAAACTCAGTCGCAGCTTGGGAAACCTCAAGGAGCAAGTCCCCCTTTCCATCCCTCCAAGGGCTAGCCTTGACCGAATAATCTGTATGTGCTGTCGGGTAGAGCACAAAACCATCATGGTGCTTCACCACCAAAATCAGCTTTTTAAAACCCGTTTCTTTGAGTACCCGAACCCATTCACGCGCATCCAACTTGGTCGGGTTAAAACGCATAGGATCCTCTTGCCCACTTCCCCATTCCTGGTCATAAAAGGTATTGGGGCCAAAATGGATAAAGGCAGCTAGTTCATCCTCTAAATAATCCAACTGGGCCTGGCTTGGTAATGGTCCATGCGGTTTTATTTTCGTCATCATCTCACATCTCTTTCTCTTGTTCACAAAATTATCCACAACTTGTGGATAAGAAAACATTCCTAAAAACTAGTTTTTTCAGTCTCTAGCTCACCTGTCGCCCTAAACATACCTTTGTCAAATAGCTCTGTACTAGGATTTCTACTAGCTTTCCAGAAAGAAACTAATATACGGAACTATTATCAGGATACTTCAACACCCTGAGTTATATGTCATTTCCCCCTAGACTTATCCACAGACTGTGAATAAACTATTGTTCCAGACTGTTCTCTCCTTGACTATAACAAAAAGCGATAGCAGCGTCAATATGACTAAGATGACTTCCTAAATCCCCTGAAAAGATTCTATAGTTTGTACAATCGTAGCTTTTGTATTCGCCAGCTAGTGAGAATCAGCAAGTAGAAAATGACTGCTTTATCACATCGTGAACAGCACAACTGTGGTACTATAACACCCACAGCCTACTCAGATAATCGTTTCTAGCAAAAAATCCCGCAGATTTGCGGGATTCTCTCTTGCATCAATGCGCCAACATTTCTTGGGCGATTTCTTGTCCAGATAGGTTATCTGGGTAGTAGGTTGGCCAGTTATCCATCTCTTCAAAGAGGGCTTCTTGGCTAGTACCTCCAAAGAAGATATGGAAATGTTCTGCTTTAACTGGGGCGATATTGTGGTCACTAAACTGAACATACTTGAACTGTCCAGCGTCCGCATCTGTCGCTTCAAAGAGGAAGCGCACGCCACGATTGCCTTTTTTGTAAGTCAAGATTTTCTTTCCGACATACTTGTAGGTGAATTTCTTACTTTGTCCACCTTGAACAAATTCCATAGTATTATCAGTAATGTTGATCTTGGTCACATCTGTCTGGTAGCCTTTTCTATAGTAGGCCTTGTACTCAGCCTTGGTCATCTTGCCAGTCAACTTAGCCTTGTAGTCAAAGACTTGATCGAAGGTTCCGTCCTCAAGGAAAGGATAGACAGACTGCCAGTTTCCAGCATAGTCACTCAAGGTACGGTCTTTGACATCTGCATCCTCAAAGTAACCATTGTGAACTGTCTTGGTGTTCTCTTCCTTCTCTGGCTCGATTTCTGGTCCTTCTTGGTCCGTTGTCTGTTTCAAAGCCTTGAGGTTTTTCTCCATGATAGAGATGTAATTTTCTCCCGCCTTGGTGTCCTCTTCTGTCAGGCTTTCTAAAGGATTGAGGACATCTGTTTTGACACCTGCCTCTTTTGAGAGTGTATTAGCAAGAGCTTGTGAGGCATTTTCTTCAAAGTAGATATAAGAAATCTTGTTTTTCTTGATATACTCTGTCAATTCTGCCAGACGAGCAGCTGACGGTTCTGCATCTGGAGAGAGACCTGAGATGGCGACTTGTTTAAGTCCATAGTCCAAGGCAAGGTAGTTAAAGGCAGCGTGCTGGGTCACAAAGCTCTTTTGTTTGGCTTGAGACAAACCATCTGTATAGGCCTTATCCAAGGCTTGCAATTTTTCAATATAGGCAGCAGCATTCTTCTCAAAAGTCTCTTTTTTATCAGGATAGTCTGCTGACAAACTGTCACGAATATGCTCTACCAGTTTGATGGCGCGTGCTGGAGAAAGCCAAACGTGGGGATCGTAGTCGTGATGGTGACCTTCACCACCATGATCATGCCCTTCCTCTTCTTCCTCACCACCTGGCAAGAGGAGCATATCACCTGTCGCCTTGATGGTTTTCACTTTTTTCTTATCCAAGGATTCTAGCAATTTTGGAACCCAAGTTTCCATATTTTCATTTTCATAGACAAAGGTATCCGCGTCTTGGATTTTGGCAACTGCCTTGGCAGACGGTTCGTATTCGTGAGGTTCTGTACCAGCACCGATTAGAAGTTCTACATTAGCAGTATCTCCTGCGACTTGCTTGGTAAATTCGTAGACAGGGTAAAAGGTTGTTACGATATTTAGCTTCCCATCTGCCTGTTTTTGATTGGAACAAGCCACTAAAAACAGGGCACATAGACTAGCTAGTAGTAAGCTCAGTTTTTTCATTTCATTCTCCTATTTGATAAAACGTTTCAGTAGACTGACTAACAAAAAGACAGCTACAAAGATAATGGTGATACTAGCGCTGGCAGGGGTTTCCGCATAGTAGGAAATATAAAGTCCTGCCACCATTCCCAAAAAGCCAATAGCGCTGGCTAGTAACATAACGGATTTGAAGTTTTTCCCCAGACGAAGGGCAATACTAGCTGGCAAGACCATAATGGTCGACACCAATAGGGCTCCTGCTGCTGGAATCATGAGAGCAATCGCCACCCCTGTCACCATGTTAAAGAGGATAGACATAGTACGAACGGGCAAGCCATCCACAAAGGCCGTATCCTCATCAAAAGTCAGGATATACATTGGTCGCAAGAACAAGAAAGTCAAGAGTAAAACGACCGCAGCAATGACAAAGAGGAAAATTACCTGCTCCTGGCTAATGGTCACAATCGAACCAAAGAGATATTGGTCCAAACTCATGGAACTCGAACTTTTACCCTTACTCATGACGATAAGTGACACTGCAAGCCCTGTAGACATGAGGATGGCTGTCCCGATTTCCATAAAGTTCTTGTAAACCGTACGGAGATACTCCAGAAAGACCGCAGCAATCAAGACAATAGCAATGGTTGAAATAGTTGGAGAAATCCCCAAAACCAGACCAAAGGCTACACCTGATAGAGAAACGTGACTGAGGGTATCACTCATGAGACTCTGACGACGTAAGATAAGGAAGGTCCCAAGAACTGGAGAAAAGAGACTCATGGCAATGACCGCCAAGAAGGCACGCTGCATGAAGTCATAAGATAACAAACTAAGCATGGTCCACCTCCTGGTCGCTTTCATGAACGTTGAAACAACGCCATGGCGAGTCTTGATTGCGCACTAGATGGATATTGCGATCCGCATAGTCCTTGACCTCCTCAGGATCATGGGTAATCATCAAAACAGCCTTGCCATGATGGTGGGCACTATGGTGCATGAGTTCGTAAAATTCATTTTTGCTCCCTGCATCCATCCCTGTCGTCGGCTCATCCAGGACAAAGATATCTGGGTCAGAAGCAAACATCCGTGCAATAACCGCCCGTTGCTTTTGCCCACCAGAGAGGGAACCAATCCGTTTGTCACGGTGTTCCCACATACCAACTGAGTCTAGACTGGCCTTGATATGTTCCTCATCATGGGCGTTCAAACGACGGAACCAGCCCTTTCTAGGATAGCGACCCGACTTGACAAATTCATAAACTGTACTTGGAAAGCCAGCATTAAAACTGGCTATCTGCTGGGGAAGATAGGCTATCCTAAGCTTTTTCCCATGAGTATTTGTCTTTGAGATGGTTACCTTACCAAATCTTGGTTGCAAAATGCCTAGACTTGCCTTGATAAGCGTCGTCTTGGCAGCCCCATTTTCACCAGTCAGGGTGACAAACTCCCCACTATCAACACTGTAGTTGATGTGCTCGAGGACAGGCTCTTTGTCATAATAGAAAGACAAGTCCTCTACTGTAATATACCGCATTATTTGATTTCTCCTACTAAAGCAGTTAAAAACCGCTGGATAACTTCTTGTTCATTTGGAGTAAACTGACTTGCCACTTGTTCATAGGCTAAGAGCGTGTGTTCATGATGATGGTGGTGTTCTGCCGCTACTGGTCGAGCTAGCTCTGTCAGTTTATAAAAGATCACACGCGCATCCTTGGGATCTCTGGATGTCTCTAACATACCCTCTTTTACTAAAGACTTGATAGCCTTGGTCACTGCCGCCTGACTGACATTGAGACGACGGGCCAACTCCGAGTTGGTTAGGGATTCTTCGGACAAGAGCATGAGGATGTGTTCCTGAGTATTGGTCAAGGCAACGTCACTCGTGCAATGCCCGATTAGAATTTCATGCTGGTTCTCAGATCTCAAGATCACCTCGTTTAAAAAGTTATCGATTTCCTGTGCAAGCTGTCTCATGTGTTACTCCTTCCCTAGCTATCTTTTTCGTAAAAAAACATAGATAGCCACCGATTCTTTACTGGTTAATTATATCATAAACCAAAAAAGAGTCAAGGGAAAAAGGCGTAAAAACGTTTCCCTAGACTCTTCTAGATGTAAAATTTAACCTATTTTTGCTTTGGTTTTCGACTCGATAAGATACCTGCCAAACCAGCTACCATTCCCATCAAGAGCAAGAAGATGGACTGTTCACTTCCTGTATTTGGGAGGGCTTTTTCTGAGACAACCGCCTTCTTGCTAAATTGACCTGCCACCTCATAAGTCAATGGCACATTTGTAGTCGCATCGTTAGCAGCCGCATTCGTTTGAGGCGTTTCTACTGGTAGACTAAAGTTTTTAGAATCCACAGAAATCGTCCGTGAGTTCGGATTGATCTTTTCATACTGGGTCAAATCAGCGGTTTTCAGATACTCTTCAAAGGCTGCATCCATAGAAGGACCTTCTTCTCGCGCACCACCTAACATCGTGTAGCCATCGCCACCTGCAGCTAGGAAATCATTGGTTGCAAGATAGTAGGTTTTTGCGAGGTCTAGAAGATCATAACGACCAGTCGTGCGGTTTTTGACCTGGATGGCCAAGACACGTTTGCCTGATGGTAGGTTGGTATCATAGTAGACCTTCACACCTGAAACTTGCAAGAAACCACCACTTGGCTCCAACAATGGTTGCCCGTTCTCATCCAAGACCTTCTTGCCATCCTTATCGACCTGCAAGATAGATCCGAGTGATTTTTCAAACATATCCAATACTTGTTGCCCAGTCACTTGGATTTGTGAGATGGTATTTCCAAACGGAAGAACAGCAATGACATCTCCTTTAGTGATTGGTTTTCCTTTTGCAATGGTTTCACGCAAGCCACCACCATTTGTCACAGCGATGTCTGTCGGATGGCTAAATCCTGTTTGACCATACTGATAGAGGGAGTCCGCTACGACGTTTCCGAGGTTGGTTTCACGAACCCGAACATTTTCACGATCACCGTTTAGTTCTACAGGGCTGTTTGAAACGACTTCAACAGCATTTTCAGCATCGTATTTTTGTTTAATGTCTTTGACTAGTTTTTCAACTGTTGGATTTGCAGTTAGTTTCTTGGCGTCAGCAGCTGCAATCAACGTAGGATTACCCAAAAGCTGACGTGATTTGTAGATAACCTTCCCAACATTATGAAGATAACTTCCTGTTTGGTTATAGGTAACATTGTCTCCATAAGTTGTGGAAGCCACTGTATGAGAGTGACCGTCGATTACTGTTACGCGTTTCCCTTTCAAACGAGGATTTTTAGACAAGGCTTCTGCCAAAGTTGAACCACGCCACTCGACTGGAGTTGTGGTATCTACACCCAAGTGAGCAAGCACAACATAGTGTTTGTAGTCCTTACCTTCTGCACGCGCCTTGGCTTGAACTTCTTCGATGACCTTATTGACCTCAGAGATTGGATCTGTAAAAGTTACCCCTTTAATGTTTTTAGGGTGGGTTTTTGTAGCAGTTTCAGGTGTTGTCACACCGATTACAACAAATTCATCACCTTCCACAGTCTTATCTTTATCAACAATTGTAGAAGCTTCAAAAAGACGAGTTCCATTGACATAGGTATTTGAGCTAAGTAATGGGAATTTCAAGATTTCCTTGTATTTTTTAACTTCATCAAGACCAAAGTCAAACTCATGGTTTCCTACTGCCATGGCATCATACTGCATCTGATTGAGAATTTCAGCGCGTGCTTCACCCTTAGTAGAGTTGGAAATCGGTAAACCTTGGAAAGCGTCTCCCGCATCAACAACTAGAGTATTTTGATTTGATTTCGCACGTTCCTGCTCAATGACAGTCGCTAACTTGGCATCTCCAATTACTCCTTTTTCCTCTACAATACGACCATGGACATCATTGGTGTGTAAGATAACGGTGCCCTTTTCTTCGCTTTTAGTAGATTCAGCAGGAGCTGACGGAGTTTCTGCAGGTGCAACCGCCTCTGAAGTTGCTGAAGTTTCCGGTACCGCAGGGCTCTCAACAGGAGCTGGAGTCGCCGACGTAGCAGGAGTCGCTACGACAGCTGAACTTTCTGCAGGAGTTGTCGCTTCTTCAGCGTATACTTGTCCAGCTAAGAAGGCTGGAGCTAACAGGGCTGTCGATAAGACAGGTAACAAAGAACGTTTGTTCATTTTAAAATCCCTTTCTTTTCTTTTTCTCTATTACATTATACGCTATTTCTAAAAATTTTGAAACTTTTGGCCTATTTGCATCTTAAATATTCGCCATTTAAACAAAAAAAGCTTGGGTTCAAATCCCAAACTTTTATCCTGATTTATTGGAAATCTTTGATATTCCCATCATAGGTCGCCCAGTCCTTGCTAAAGAAGCGGTCATTCATCTTGTAGTCTGGAGCTGGAGTCGGATCCGTCAAGAAAGGATTGACAACCTTATCAAAAGCCAGCCAACCCAACCAACCAATATGAATGGTGTCCTTGACAAAGTACGGATCTCCGCCTTTTTTAGAAAAGTCAGCAATGTTGGTGAAACCTTGACTTTCTAACTGGTAACGAATTTTTTCCACAGCATGTTGGTACATTTCCTCACTGAGCTCTGTATGGGCCATCCATTTTTTATTGACAGGCTGAATAACAAAGAGCACATTGACCTTTGATTTGGCAAATTGATTAAGGACCAACTGCAAATCATTGTACTCAGAGGACTTGAGGAAATTATAATTCTTTTGATAGCCCTTATATTTCTCGAGGTAGTCTTTCACCTGGGTCTTATAAAATTGATTTTCAATTCCCATATCATTGTTATTGGTATTGGCTTCTGCATCCTTTCGAGCAATTTTTTCTAACTCTTCATAAGAAAATTGATCCGGAAGATCTTTTAAATAGTTCTCCACGTGTTCCTTGTACTTGAGTTTTCCTCGAATGGAAAATTGCCCAAATAGAGAGGCCTGACGCTCATTAAAACGCGCAAAAGCCTTGATAATAGCATGGTCGATCTCTGATAATTCCTCACCCTTTGACAGCTTCTCAACGATCCCCTTCATAGAGACTCCTGGATTTTGCTTTAAGAGACGTTTAGCCGCATGTTTGGCTGCTATATCTCCCGATTGATTTTCTAGAAAGGCTGTCAACTGATCGTTGTTAAAGTAGTTTTGGAAGAATGCTGGCTCATAGTCCTCCTCTGTAAACCACTGAGGCGAAATGACAAATACCGCCTGCTTTTCCTCTATTTCTGGCAAAATTTGCTGTAGACCAAAATATTGATTTAGAGAGGCTGCTCCTGCTTGACCTAGAAAGTAAGGACGATAGGGACGATGGTATTTTTCCGCTAAAACAGCTGGGTGCATGCTATCAAAACGAATCCACTCACTTGAGCCAAAAAAGGGAATAAAGCGCATATTGGGTTCTGAAAGAGCTCTTACTTTCTGACTTCTCTCTTTAAAACTTTCCGAACTAATCGCTGCTGCGGAATATTTTTCTTCAGTCAAATTATGACTTGGATTGTTTGGATAGAAAAAGATTAGTAAGAAGACAAGAAAGCTAGCAAGAAGCAGAGGCCCGAAGATCAGCCACAAGCGTTTAAGCATTCTTCAACTCCGTAATACCTGCTACGATTTTATTAGCCGTATTCCAGTCATCACGACCGAACTCCGTCACTGGAACACGAATGTCAAAACGGTTTTCAATCTCAACAATCAATTCAACCGTTCCCATGCTATCCAAGACACCGGCATCAAAAAGATCTTCATCCATCATGTCAGAAACATCTTCCATAAACAACTCATCAATAATTTCAATAACTTCTGATTTGATATCCATTTTTCATATCCTTTTATTTTTTAAACCATAAATCATTCAAAAATCCAGAAAAGATTAAGAATGAAACCATCACGACATGGAAGGTGACAACCATGCCAAGCAACTGAATCCAGCGATTCTCAGGTAAGGAACCCTTTCCAGCTTTTTTCCGTTCTTTATTGAGCGCTTTTTTCTTACGAACCCAAGCGTCATTGATGACCAGCCCAACCCCATGAAAAAGTCCGTAGGCGATATAGTACCAGGTCACACCATGCCAAAATCCCATAATCAGCATATTGAGAATATAGGCTACACTTGAGGTCACATTGCGATTTTTAAAGACCTTCTTTCTGGTCAACACCATGACCATCCGCATAAAGACAAAGTCACGGAACCAGAAAGACAGACTCATGTGCCAGCGATTCCAAAACTCTTTTAAATCCCTTGACAAAAAGGGCTTGTTAAAGTTCATCGGACTATGAATACCCATCAAGTTTGAAATAGCTAAGGCAAACATAGAGTAGCCCGCAAAGTCAAAGAAGAGCTCCAGACCAAAGGTGTACATGACCGCTAAAGCGTAGAGGTTAAAGAAACCACCTGTCTGCAAGGCCAAATTTTTCAACGGAGGCAATAATGTCTCTCCTAAAATGTGAGCCAAGATAAACTTGTAGAGGAAGCCCAGCATGATATATTTGACAGCCTCTTCTAGCATGTCCATCAACTCATCCCGTTCAGGAATGGTCTCGTAATTTTCATTGAAGCGTTTAAAACGATCAATGGGACCACTCGAGAAAGTCGGCATAAAGAGAAGAAAACGCAAGAATTGCCAGACGGTTAAATCCTTGATGACACCATCTCTCAGTTCAACGATAATCCCAACTGCACGAAAGGTCAAGTAAGAAATCCCTAAAAAGCCAAACAAAGATTGAGGTCCATGAATAGCAGGAGATACTTTCACAAAGACGATTGGCAATAGAGATAAAAAGCTAACCAGGTAAAATATCCATTTACTATCCCGCTTTTTCCTGTACCTTTTGTAGAAAGATACAAGAAGTACTTGCCAGATAACATAAAGGATAAGAGCGCTTATTTGATTCGTCTTTCCACCGATCAACATGGTGATGATAAAGAAGAGACTTACGAGTACCTCGTACAAGGTAAAACGTTTCTTGAAAAAAAGACCGATGAAGATAGGTAAAGTCGCAACAATTACGTATAAAAAGTACTGAAGGTCACCATAAGGTTCCAAATGAGGAAACTGTTTGAAAAATTCCATCATCGGCTGTTTACCTCATTGATCAAGCCTTTGATGTCAATCTTACCATTAGGAGTCAGCGGTAGGCTGTTCCGATAAAGGAATTTCGATGGCATCATATAAGACATCATGATATCTGCCAAGTCTTCCTTGATAGCCTTGGTAATATCGATATCACGCTCAAACTGCTCGCGAACGCCGTCCTTTAGGATGACATAGGCCAGTAGATTTTGCACCTTATGATCCTTGTTATAACGTGGGACCGCAACAGCAGACTCGATAAAGCGAGACTTGTTGAGGTTTTGAGAGACATCTTCAAGCTCAATGCGATAACCATTAAACTTAATCTGGAAATCCATGCGTCCACCATAGAGAAGCAAACCTTCATCCGTCATGGTTCCTACATCTCCTGTATGGTAGGCCGGAAGACCTTCGAACTCAAAGAAAGCTTCTGCCGTTTTTTCAGGATTATTCATATAGCCTTTTGAAACAGCTGGCCCAGAAACGATGATTTCTCCCTGTTTACCATTTGGAACTTTCTTACCTTCCTCATCAATGATAAAGGTCGGAGAATCCGCCTTGGTATAGCCGATTGGCAGGCGTTTAAGAGTCTTCAACATCTCGTCTGTTACAGCAACTGCTGACAAAGCTACTGTCGCTTCTGTTGGACCGTAGGCATTGATAATACGAGCATTTGGGAATCGCTCACGTAGTTTTTGAGCTGTTTTAACCGTCAATTCTTCTCCATCAAAGTAGAAATGCGTGATTCCTGGCATTTTCTCACTGTTAAAGTCTTCTGACAACATGGCCATATCTGCAAAGGACGGTGTTGAGGTCCAGATAGCAATCGGCAGTGAAAAGATGGTCGCAAAGAGTTTTTTGAAGTCCTGAGTAATGGCTGAAGGAAGAGCGAAAAGCGTGCCACCCAGTGCCAAGGTTGGCGCCCAGTACATGACAGATAGGTCAAAAGAATAAGGGGGCTGAGCCAGCATTTGTGGACGACTTGGCGTCGCAAATTCCTTATCTGTAATCATCCAGTTGGTAAAGCTGAGGAGATTATCATGGGAAATCTGCACTCCCTTAGGCTTACCAGTCGTACCAGAAGTAAAGATGATGTAGTAGTTGTCATCCCCCTTGACTGGATGGGTCATCTCGTAGCTGGAAGTTTGAGCAAAAGCTTCATGGACTTGCTCTAAATTCAGCATCGGTGTGCTAGTTTGCTCTAATGGAAAATCTGAGATGGCAATAATCAAGCTTGGCTCTGCAACTTCTACGATAGCAGAAACTCGTTCCAAGGCCGAATGGCTGTCAATTGGAATGTAGGCATGACCTGACTTAGTCAGCGCTACAAAGGCAGCCAACATCTCATATTCCTGACCACCAAAAACGACGACTGGAGATTTCTCAGGCAAGCCTAGTTGGTCGATAGCTACAGCCAAACTATCCGAATCAGCCTTCAAATCACCATAAGTATGCTCTTGCCCCAAAACATTGTAAACTGGATAACTGGCTTGTGTCTGAGCAAAGTGCTCAATCGTTTCAATCATATCAACTATGGATTTATTTGACACAATAGGTTTTCTCCTTTGAGTTAAAATTCGTTATAGATAAAGCCACCTTGCCCCTGTCCAAGGTAACTAAAAAAATAAAGCAAACCAAGCAAAATAACGAAATACAGAAATGTTTGAGCACAAAAAATATAAAATGTTCTCTTTTTTTTCATATTCGACTTCTTTTTTGTAAATTTTCAGAAAAGCTATGCAAATCAGCAATTACTATCTTATCTTCCTAACATTTTACCACTTTATCAACCTTTTTTTCAACTGTTTACCATAACTTAAAAGTTGGTTTTAGCTTATTTTAAGATAAGTTAAAATATTAATGTTTGACGTCAATAAAAATTCCCATTACTATAAATCCCCTATACTAGTTATCACAAATTAAACAGTTTAAAAATTAACAGCAAACACACGGCTCCCCCTTTGAGCTTTTTTATGCTAAAATAGTAGCTATGGATAAAATTATTAAAACAATATCAGAAAGCGGAGCCTTTCGTGCTTTTGTCCTTGATAGCACTGAAACCGTCCGCACTGCTCAAGAAAAACATCAAACTCAAGCCAGTTCAACTGTTGCACTTGGCCGTACCCTTATCGCTAGCCAAATTCTCGCAGCTAATGAAAAAGGAAATACCAAACTAACGGTTAAAGTTCTTGGAACAAGCTCTCTCGGTGCCATCATCACGGTCGCAGATACCAAGGGAAACGTCAAAGGCTACGTTCAAAATCCAGGTGTTGACATTAAAAAGACTGCAACTGGTGAAGTCCTTGTCGGACCTTTTGTCGGCAATGGCCAATTTCTCGTTATCACAGACTACGGTACTGGAAATCCTTACAACTCCATGACTCCTCTCATTTCTGGGGAAATCGGTGAAGACTTGGCCTATTACCTGACTGAAAGCCAACAAACCCCTTCAGCAGTCGGCCTCAATGTTCTTTTGGATAAAGACGACAAGGTTAAAGTTGCCGGAGGTTTCCTTCTCCAAGTATTGCCAGGGGCCAAGGAAGAAGAGATTGCTCGCTTTGAAAAACGCATTCAAGAAATGCCAGCCATCTCAACCCTTCTGGAAAGCGATGACCATATCGAAGCCCTTCTCAAGGCCATCTATGGTGACGAATCTTACAAACGTCTATCTGAAGAAGAAATCCGTTTCCAATGTGACTGCAGTAAAGATCGTTTTATGAACGCTCTTGCCAGCCTTCCAAGCTCAGACCTTGAAGAAATGAAAGAGGAAGACCACGGGGCAGAAATCACTTGCCAATTCTGCCAAACAACTTATAACTTTGATGAAAACGACTTGGAGGAACTCATTCGTGACAAATCTTAATACACCTTTTATGATTGGCAATGTTGAGATTCCCAATCGTACCGTTTTAGCACCCATGGCTGGTGTCACCAACTCAGCCTTTCGTACCATCGCAAAAGAGCTCGGGGCTGGACTCGTTGTGATGGAAATGGTCTCTGACAAGGGAATCCAATACAACAATGAAAAAACCCTGCATATGCTTCATATCGATGAAGGAGAGAACCCTGTTTCTATCCAACTTTTTGGTAGCGATGAAGACAGCCTCGCACGCGCAGCAGAATTCATCCAGGAAAACACCAAGACTGATATCGTCGATATCAACATGGGCTGCCCAGTTAACAAAATCGTGAAAAACGAAGCTGGCGCTATGTGGCTCAAGGATCCAGACAAGATCTACTCTATTATCAACAAGGTCCAATCTGTCCTTGATATCCCCCTCACTGTCAAAATGCGTACAGGCTGGTCTGATCCATCCTTAGCCGTGGAGAATGCCCTCGCTGCTGAGGCTGCAGGTGTCTCTGCCCTCGCTATGCACGGCCGTACCCGTGAACAAATGTACACAGGTCACGCAGACCTTGAGACTCTTCACAAGGTCGCTCAAGCTCTGACCAAGATTCCATTTATCGCCAATGGTGACATCCGTACGGTCCAAGAAGCCAAACAGCGTATCGAAGAAGTCGGGGCTGACGCGGTTATGATTGGTCGCGCAGCCATGGGTAATCCCTACCTCTTCAACCAGATCAACCACTACTTTGAAACTGGAGAAATTCTCCCTGACTTGACATTTGAAGACAAGATGAAAATCGCCTACGAACATTTGAAACGCTTGATTAACCTCAAAGGAGAAAACGTAGCCGTTCGTGAATTCCGCGGCCTCGCTCCTCACTACCTCCGGGGGACATCTGGCGCTGCCAAACTTCGTGGAGCCATTTCACAAGCTAGTACCCTAGCAGAGATTGAAACTCTCTTGCAATTAGACAAAGCATAATACACAAAAAACCGTAACTCGCTTGAGTTTACGGTTTTTTAGCTCCTAGGAAAACCTAGATACTATTATTGAATCAAGGCAACGCTTGAAACTTTACCATCCGCACCTGTTGTAATTTGGATGATTTTTCCTCCTCCGATTTTAGCATTATACTTGCCATCATCAAGAGTGTAAGAGTAGCCTCTGATAGAATAGTTTTCTTTCTTTCCATCTGCAGTTTCTACTGTAAATTGACCTCCTGATGAAACCGTAATAGTTTCTCCATTCGCTCCCTTCCAGTTGCCTGCAGCTGCTGAGAAATCACCATCGACCATGGTTAAAACACCCTTGTAGCGTTTGTTGTGTTCGGCTTGCTTGTCTTGAAGTTGGCGGTCAGTTGTTGGATCATAGCCTGACTGGCTAGACTGGGCTTGAGAACCTTGCTGAGTTGAAGGTGCCTGAGATGGGGCTTGTTGACTAGGAGCCGCTTGTTCTTGTCTTGATTCAGGTGCTGGTTTCGCTTGTGACTGATCTGCCGTTGTAGAAGACTGACCAGAAGATGCCTGAGCCTTTTCAGATGAAGCTGAGCTTGAAGATTTTTGAGTCTTACTTTCTTTGCTAGAAGAAGCTGCTTTAGAGCTTGATGATTGACTTGTCTTTACAGAGCTACTGGTTTGAGTGGTTTCGTTTTTATTTCCACAAGCTCCTAGTAGCAAGGTAGAAGCCAATACAGTCGCTGCCATCAATTTGATATAGGTTTTCTTTTTCATTTTTCTACTCCTTTGTAACATTTTTGAAATGTTAAGAAATCTTTTTGTAATATAATTGTAACATTAGACTTTAAATCTGTCAACTATTTAGAGAAACTATTTTAGAAAATTTCTCTCTACTATTTCTATTCGTAATTGAAACAAAAAAATAGAAAATTTTTTAGATAAGAGTCCTATTTTTTACATCACCTTTGTGTAATCGCTTGCATTGCATTAGACAAAGGAATATAATAACATTGAAATAGAATATAGGAGGTGCACTCTTATGCTAAATAAGTATTACAAGTATCTTCCTTGGTTGATTTTGGGAGCTATTGGCTCTTATCAAACAGCCACTTACTATGCGCGAACTGCATTTGATGTCTTCTATCTGACTACAATCTTTATGATTGTTTATATCGCTTTGTTATTTTTACATGAGAACTATCTCAAGTATCGATATAAAGACTTCTTTACTCACATGTTGAGTAATCCTAAGAAAGATAGCCATTCATAAAAAATGATGATAAATAAAGAGGTCGGGAACTTTGTCCCGACCTCACTTTTTATTTCAATCGATAGGTTTTTCTTGGTTTCTTTTTGGGTACTCGTTTGAGTCCGACTTCTTCTACATATTCTCCGTATTTTACGAGAAAGTTATTGCTGACAATTGGGCGACCAGGGTTGATGAGATTAACCAGTTCAGTCCCCTCGTAGACAGTGAACTCCTCCTCCAGCAGATAGAGGAAGGTCGGATTCCAGTCGAGACGGCCTTGGATTCGTTTGATGGATTCTTGGATAATGGCATAATGGTCAAAGGCGAAGGCTTGCTCCTCCAGCTCGACTCCATCTAGGTAGAATTTGCCTATCTGAAAATCGACATCTACAAAAACCACATCCTTGGCATCGTCACCTGCCTGAACGAGGTCTAAGGCACGACTAGGTAGGTACACTAAGTGGGCAATGGTCACTGTCCAGCCCCGTGGATCACGACCGGGGGTCGATACCGTCATCAATTGCTCGATTTTCTCCAAAGGTAGATCGAGATTGACTTCTTCTCTCACCTCACGCTGGCAGGCATGTGCAGCATCTTCTCCCTTATCCATAAAGCCTCCAACCAGAGCCAAACAGTTTTGATAAGGGTGGGCCTTGCGACGGATTAGTAAGAGCTTGATCTTTCCTTCGACAAAGCAGTAAGCCACCATATCTACTGTCACACTTGGTTTTTCATATTGAGGGAGTTCCTGCTTGTAGTACCAGTCTAAAAACTCCTCCTGACTGGCATGGATTTCATAATATTCTTTTTCCGTCATCCCGGCTGGAATCATCGTATCTGCCATCTTATGCCTCCTTTCGAACTGCCTTGGTCCATTGGTACCAACCCACTAGACTGTTGAGTGTGTAAACCCAGTACATCCCTTGAATGTGGATATTTTCACCCCACCAGAGATAAATACTAAAGAGATTGGTTGCAATCCAGAAAATCCATTGCTCACGGTAGAGACGTGTCATCAAGAGCTGACCAACACCATTGGTCGCATCAGTAACACTATCACGGAAAGGGCGAGCGCTATTGATACTTTGGTAAGCCAAGCCCATACCAATCCAGATAATGGCAGTCAAGGCCAAGTACTTGAGCCAGTCAAGAACAGATAATTTCTTAGCTTCAAAGTGGGATTCTTCTGGTTTTCCTTGGTCATTGATACGGTTGGACAGCCAAGCATAGAGACCAATCGGCTGCATGACAAAGAAGTAAACAGTCGTTAAAACTTCTCCGTAAAAAGTCGCATTCATGGCCAAGATCAAATAGATAGCCGAGTTAATGGCTCCAAAGAGATAATTGCTTGCACGCCCTTCTGCTACCAAGATAACACAGACAATCCCAGTCCAAGATGCAAATAAGCTCAGCCAATCATGACTTTCCGTATTTTGCGTAAATTCCAAAATCAAGGGAACACTCGACAAGGCGATGAGATACAACCACTGGAAAAGACTACGGCCGACAAAGAGATCTTTCCAGAGCAAACGCATGGTTCCTGCAAAACCAATCTTGCGAGCTTCGGCATGGACATTTTTAAAGTTTTCGATAAATTGTGTGATTTTTTTAGTTACTGTTTTCATAATTTTCTCCTAATCTGCTTGGTAAATGGCATCGATAGCCACTTTTGCTGCTTCATAATTGCCTAGATAATCCTCCGCTAGATAAACTAGTGGAATGGTGGTTAAGTATCGCTCCCTCATCTGGTCCAAATGCTGGGAAAAACTGTAGCGAATATGGTCTTCCGCCATGGTCATATCTCTAAATCCGTCATTGACATAGGAACCGACAGGTTGCACAAAGAGAATCAAATCCCATTTTTCCTTGGCTAAGATCGAAACAAAGAGATTGTCAAAGGTTTCTCCTGATAAGTCCCCTTGGTCCTCTGTCTCCATGTAATAGTCATAGTAGCCCTTAGTTACCAAGGAGTTGGTATCGGCTATCACTAGGCCTCGATTGGCATTGCTATCGATTAGTTTTGAGGTCTGGTCATACTGCCCTAAAAGGAGATAATAATAATCCTTTGGGGTCAATTCATCGTCGCGGACATTGTTTTTGATCTGGTACTCACGCGCGTATTCCAGACTAACGGGCGCATCGTAATACCTTGCCAAATCCTTGGCTAGAGTGGTCTTCCCATTACTGGCACTTCCCATGATCAAGACTTTCTTGGTAAACTGACGACGGAAGGGCTGAGCGATGTATTTCCAATATTTGCTTGGATTTTCTCGAATCATAGTCGCTGAGATACCAAACTTTCTTTCTTGCAAGACAGTGCCAAAGCCACGTTTAGCTAATTCTTGCTGGTAGTCTTCTTCTCCCACAAAAAAAGTCAATTCTTGCTGGGTTTCATCATAGGAAATCTCCGCTAACATCTGGTCCAACCACTCCTGCCAACCCATAGGGTAACGGGGAAGGTTGGTCTCATCCAGCTTGCAGACAGAGGTCAACTCATCGTCACGAAAAGCCTCTCTGATATAGCGAAACCTTTTTTGAAGAGTTAAGCCTATCTGCTCCCCTCGGTCTCCCTCGTATCCTGAAACGACTACCCAGACCTGGTCACACTGACGCTTCGCTCGCTGGATCAGATCGATATGCCCTTGATGGAGAGGGGCAAAGGTCCCAAATACCACTGCTGTTTTCTTTTTCATAAATGTTTTACCTTTTTATAATTTTCGATATTTTTGTTTTCTATGTTTTTATTATATACTATATTTTTATTTTGTCAATACTTTTTTATCATTTTTTATAAAAAAGTAGCAAAAAAGAATCAGGATTGCTCCTGATTCTCCATTTTTAAGCAATATCAAATTTTAACTGACCTGCTTTGACACCAATCTTGAGGGTCTTGCCTGCTACCAGTTCCCCCTTAAGAAGGAGTTCTGCCAACTTGTCTTCCACTTCTGTTTGCAGGGTTCTGCGAAGTGGACGGGCTCCCATTTCTGGATTATAACCTTGGCTAGCTAGCAACTTCAGGGCTGAAGCTTGCAGTTTCAAGTCAATGCCCTTCTCAGCGAGGCTAGCAATCAATGGTTTGACCATAATCTTGACAATTTCCTGCATGTGTTCGCTATCTAAGCTATGGAAGACCACCTTTTCATCAATACGGTTGATAAACTCTGGTCGATAAGCTTTTTTCAACTCTTCAAAGATTCGTTTTTCCATATTTTCTTGGTCAAAACGAATGTCTTTGGCTCCAAAGCCAACCGTCTTGTCATCACGAAGAGCCGTCGCGCCAAGGTTTGACGTCATGATGATAATGGTATTTGAAAAATCAACCTTGCGCCCCTTGCTATCTGTCAAGACACCGTCGTCCAGAACCTGCAAGAGGACATTAAAGATATCTGGGTGGGCCTTCTCTACCTCATCAAAGAGAAGCACTGAGTAAGGTTTGTTGCGAACCTTCTCAGTCAACTCCCCACCTTCTTCGTAGCCCACATAGCCCGGAGGAGCTCCATTGAGACGACTAGCCGCAAATTTCTCCATATACTCACTCATATCAAAGCGGATAAGGGCTGATTCGTCATCAAAGAGAACTTCTGCCAGAGCCTTGGCCAATTCGGTCTTACCGACACCCGTTGGTCCTAGGAACATAAAGGAACCAATCGGACGCTTGTGACTGCGAATCCCTGACTGATTGCGGCGAATCGCTCGGCTAATACTTGAAACAGCTTGATCTTGACCGATGACACGTTTGTGTAGTTCAGCTTCAAGATTTAGATACTTCTTAGCATCCGTTTGTGTCAGTTTTTGAACTGGAATCCCTGACAAGCGACTCAAGGTGGTCAAAATATCAGACTCTGTCACCAAGTCTTTGTAGACTGGGACTTCCTGCTCTTTTGCGATTAGCTGGGCAGCTTGTTTCCACTTGCCATCCATCAAGGCCTTGTCAGCTGGACTCAAGTCGGATTCGACTGCTTTCACATGCTTGGATTTGTTTTGAACGGTTGCTGCTGCTTCATCTAAAAGATCGATGGCAGAGTCTGGTAAGTGACGACTGGTCAAGTAACGATGCGCCATCTTAACAGCTGTTTCGACAGCTTCATCTGTGATTTGCACACGGTGGTGTTTCTCATAGGTAGCTTTCAAACCTTGCAAAATAGTCATACTGTCAGCTAGACTTGGCTCTTCAATCGTCACTTTGGCAAAACGACGAGAAAGGGCTGCATCTTTTTCGATGTGTTTTTGGTATTCTTCCTGAGTGGTTGCCCCAACCGTTCTCAAAGTTCCACGCGCCAAGGCTGGTTTCAAGATATTTGCCGCATCCAGAGTCGAGTCAATACCGCTCCCAGAACCCATGATAGTGTGGAGTTCATCGATAAAGAGGATTACTTTGCCATCTTCCTCGATATCCTTGATGATATTGTTCATGCGCTCTTCAAAGTCACCACGAAAACGTGTTCCCGCAACGACATTCATCAAATCAAGCTCTAGAACGCGCATCTTTGCCATTTCCGCAGGTACATCCCCACTAGCAATACGCTGAGCAAGTCCAAGTGCCAGAGCCGTTTTCCCGACACCCGCATCTCCAACCAAGACAGGATTGTTCTTGGTCTTCCGACTCAAGATCTGAATCATACGCGAGATTTCCTTGTCACGACCGATAACTGGTTCTAACTTGCCAGATCGTGCTTGCTCCGTCAGGTCATGAGTATAATCCTCTAAACCGCCACTTTGAGCTTGTGGCATACCCATCATATTGGCCATGGAATTTTGCTTGTCAGTTACTGTGCGATGACGTTGACGCAAAGCCTTGAGATCTTCTCTAGTCCAACCTGCACGCTCTTCTAGATTGCGACGAAGAGCAGCAATTCTGACCTGATCTTTCTGGTCTTCATAAGAGAAGCCCGCTCTCTCCAAGATGCGAGTTGCCAAGGCATTGCCGTCATGCAAAATCGCATAGAGAACATGCTCTGTCCCTAGCACCTTTGCGTGGACCACTGAGGCTACATACTCTGCTTCCGCAAAGAGGACCTCCAAACGATGGGAAAAGGGTAATTCCGTAAAGGTTTCATCTTGGCTATAGTCGGTTTCAGTCAGTTCCAACGCAACCTCTTCTAAACGGTCCATTTCATAAGGATAATCATTTAGAGTCGCACCTGCCACACTGTAACTGTGATTGGACATGGCAATCAATAAATGCCAAGACTCTAGGTAACGAGCTCTAAAATGGCTCGCAACCATGTAGGCACTTTCGATACATTCATTCAATGCTTTTGAATAGTTCATCTTACTTCTCTTTTCTATCTACCTCTTGTAATAGCTGTCGGAGCATATTGGCACGGACAACTGAGGATTCTTCCCCTAGGACACGATCTGTTGCTACAGAAGTCAGCAAGGTCATTTCCTGCTTGGTCATCAAGTCCTGCTCCACCAAAAGCTGGAGGATATCCTCATAGATCTCCTGACTAACTCGCTCACCAATCGAGTAAAGCAAATCGCGGAGCATCTCATGATGACTGGAAAATTCAATCCGCCCTATGCGAATGTAGCCTCCACCACCACGCTTGCTCTCAACTAAGTAACCTCTACTTTCAGTAAAACGAGTCTTGATGACATAGTTGATCTGACTCGGTACAACCTGAAAGGTATCTGCCAACTGGCTCCGCTGCAATTCCACGATACCAGATTGGTCTAAAATCGCCTTGATATAGGCTTCGATATGATCTGATGTATTTTTAAATCTCATAGTAAATCAAACTCCTTCTTTGAACCTTGACTATCTTTGACTATTATACCGAAATTTTTGATTTTTTTAAAGGAAAAGGGAACGAGTTGCGAAGATTATTATAAACTATCCAACACAAAAAGATGGGACTGTAAAACAGTCGCCATCTTTTTTAGTTATTCAAAGTTGAGATTAGTCAACTTTTTTAGCATGGTATACAAGTCCTGCCAAAGCTGCAAGAACTAGACCAAGAATAGTAGAGAATACTGTAAAGTCTGCTCCACCAGTATTTGGCAAATCTCCCTTAGGCTGTTCACCCTTAGGATCTTCCTTAGGTTCTTCTTTTTTCGGTTCAGTATACTTGTTAGTGAAGGTTGGGTTGTTACCTGTAACTGTTGTTACAAGTTGACCTGCACCATTATCAACAACTTCAACTGTCACTTCGTGTTTAGCATGATCGTATGTCACATTTTCTTCCTTACTATCTACTTCAGTAATAGTGTAAGTGTGCTTACCTGCTGTTGCGTACTCAATAGCTTTGAAAGTAACAGTACCGTCTGCAGCATTTGTAGCTGTCGCAACGACTGTGTCACCTTCTTTAAGTTCAAACTTAAACTGATCTTTTACAAGTTCTTTACCTTCCAAGACTTTCTTAGCTGTGAAGGTTACTTTTGTTGAAGATGCAACATAAGTGTTGGTGAAAGTTGGGTTGTTGTCAGTTACAGTCGCAACAAGTTTGCCTTGACCATTATCTGTAACTTTTACTGTTACTTCATGTGTAGCAGTGTCATATGTCACACCTGCTTCGTTACCTGCTTTTTCTGAGATAGTGTAAGTGTGGCTACCTGCTTCTTTGTATTCGATACCTTCGAAAGCAACTTTACCGTCTGCAGCGTTTGTAGCTGTTCCGATTACTTTGTCACCTTCTTTAAGTTCAAACTCATATTTACCAGCTTCAAGTGCTTTACCATTCAAGACTTTAGTAGCCGTGATATTTACAGTTGTTGAAGCTGCTTTATATGTGTTGGTGAAGGTTGGGTTGTTGTCAGTTACAGTCGCAACAAGTTGACCCGCACCGTCATCTTTAACGTTCACCTTAACTTCGTGTTTAGCAGTGTCGTATGTCACACCTGCTTCACTACCTGCTTTTTCTGAGATAGTGTAAGTGTGGTCGCCTGCTGCTGTGTACTCGATAGCTTCGAAAGTAACAGTACCGTCTGCAGCGTTTTTAGCTGTCGCAACGACTTTGTCACCTTCTTTAAGTTCAAATTCATACTTATCAGCTTCAAGGGCTTTACCATTCAAGACTTTAGTAGCCGTGATAGTAACTGTTGTTGAAGTTGCTTTATAAGTGTTAGTGAAGGTTGGGTTGTTGTCTTTTACATCTGCAACAAGTTTACCTTGTCCATCATCTGTAACTTTTACTGTTACATTGTGAGTAGATTTATCGTACTCTACACCTGCTTCGCTACCTACTTTTTCAGAGATAGTGTAAGTGTGGTCGCCTGCTTCATTGTATTCGATTTCTTTGAAAGTAACAGTTCCATCTGCAGCGTTTTTAGCTGTTGCAACGACTTTGTCACCTTCTTTAAGTTCGAATTCGTATTTATCAGCTTCAAGAGCTTTACCATCCAAGACTTTAGTAGCTGTGATAGTAGCTTTTGCTGGAGCTGCTTTATAGGTATTGGTGAAGGTTGGGTTGTTACCTGTAACAGTTGCAACAAGTTGACCTTGACCGTTATCTGTAACTGCTACCTTAACTTCGTGTTTAGCAGTGTCGTATGTCACACCCCCTTCGCTACCTGCTTTTTCAGAGATAGTGTAAGTGTGGTTTTCTACTGCTGCGTACTCAATGTCTTTGAAAGTCACAGTACCGTCTGCAGCGTTTTTAGCTGTCGCAACGACTTTGTCACCTTCTTTAAGTTCGAATTCGTATTTATCAGCTTCAAGCTCTTTACCATTCAAGACTTTAGTAGCTGTGATGGTAGCTTTTGCTGGTTTAGCTTTATAAACGTTCGTGAAAGTAAGGTTTTCAGCACCTGTTGCAGTTGCGACAAGTTGACCTTGACCGTTATCTTTAACGACTACTTTTACTTCATAAGCATTTGGATCGTATTCAACTCCGGCTACATCACCTGCTTTTTCAGCGATAGTGAATGTACGAGTTTCTTCTTTTGTGAACGTAAGTTCTGGGAATTGAATCTTACCGTTTGCATCGTTTGAAACAGTGTGGAGAACTGTTCCGTTTTCTTTCAACTCAAATTCAAATTGGCCAGCCTCGATAGCTTTACCGTTCAAGACTTTCTTAGCTTCAAGTTGAAGTTTTGCTTCTTTAGCAGCGTATGTGTTTGTAAATTCTTTCTTAGAATCTTTATATTTAACACTTGCAATCTTTTGACCATACACGTTTGCTACAGTAACTTCTGCTTCAAGCACTGAATCATCGTATGTATAGCCAGGTTTGTTGTCATTTACTTCTTTAATTTGGTATTTGAATGTACCTTCATTAGAGAATTTAACTGCTGGGAATTTAACATTTCCTTCAGCATCGTTTTTAGCTTCAGTTACAGAACCATCTGGAGCAATCAATTGGAAAGTAAATGCATCTGCCTCAAGAGTTTTTCCTTCAAGTTTTTTCTTAACTTGGAATTCAACCTCATCAGACTTCGCACCTGAACCGATACCTTCTGTAGTTGTCAAAGGAGCAAATCCATGAACATCAAATGTTTCTTGATCGGTTGTCGCTTTTACATCGTTAAATGCTTTTTTAGTTGCATTGTCAACTGGAGCAGTTAGACGAGTTTTATATAGGATATAGAGACCTTGTCCGTCCATTGTACCATCACCGTTTGGAGTGATTGTAAAGTGATTTCCATCAACAACGTTGATATGGGCAGCTTCTAGTTTTGGACGAGCTTCAGCTTTGTTCCACTCAGTAAAGTAGTAACCAGTAATTTCACTCGCAAGAACTTGTCCTTCTGGAATAGTATCTTCTAGTTTAACCCCTGTGTAAGATTTTGCATAGCGGTTAACACGGATACGCCAGTTTACATAGTTAGGATCGTCTGAGTCTTGAACTCCCCATTTAGTAAATCCAGTTGGGTCATCATCTGGGACGATACGAGTCAAAGTATAAACTTGGTCACCTGGGATATCAATTTGATAAGGAGTGTTTAATTTAACACTATCTGCCCAAACGACTGTAAACAGGGCAGTAATCTCCTTGTTCTCTGACAAATTAGCAAAGTAAGCAGCATTTGTCACTTTGACAGTAGCTGTGTTATCTGCTCTACTAGTTGTCAATTCAGCAATAGTTGTTTGCTTGCCCATCTGGTGCTTTCAATTCCGTAGTATAATCTTTTTCAATTTTAAATTCGTTTGGAACATGATACACCATGTAATCCCCATCTTTGAGGGTTACATCATTTGGGAAACTATAAGTTGGTTGAAGATAGAATTTACCTTCCCCGTACTTAGCGCCATCAACAAGTTTGTTATTGTTGATTTTTGAAACAGTTTTCATTGTGTAACTGCTCGCTGGTAGTTCCTCCGCTTTAACAACATTGCTAACTTTAAGTGCAGGCAAAAAGACCGACACAACCAGTAGCAAGGCCATCAAGCCATGAAAGAGTTTGCTAGTTCTCTTTTTCACCACATTATCCTCCTTATTGTCTATAATAGTTCAATTATATTATACAGTTCCATTACAAAATGTCAACTAAAATTTATTTATTTTTATATTAACTTACCATTTCTTTAAATAATAAGCCCAATCATGCATGTTCATCAGCTTTGAAACAAAAAATACAAGCAAGGATTTCGCTTGTATTTAATATATACTAATTTTTTAAAAGGCTACGTATTTAATCCCAATTCTGCTAATATTTGACGCTTATAGGCAATCTTTTGGACTTCCTTGTCCTCACCTTCAGACCAATCTAGTTTAATTTCTGAAACAATCTGCCCAGGACGATTTTTCAAGATATAGATGCGGTCGCTGAGATTGAGGGCCTCTTCAATACTATGCGTGATGATGAGGGTCGTCAGCTGCAGCTGTTTGTGAATCTCCAGATACCAAGCGTGGAGTTCCATCTTGGTCATCTCATCCAAGGCGCTAAAAGCCTCATCTAAAAGAAAGAGCTTGTGTCCAAAAAGATAGGTCCGAAGCAAGGCTACACGCTGGCGCATCCCTCCGCTGAGTTCGTGAGGATACTTATCCCGTACGGTTGTCAGCTGGAAGGTCGCAAGGATGTCATCCGCTCGGGCAATAGCCTCTGCCTTATCAACCTTTTGAATCAAGAGGGGCAGGATGATATTGCCAAGCACCGTTTTGTGCTCCAAGAGGAGATCCTTTTGCAACATATAACTCACGCGCCCCTTAGGATTTTCCTCGCCGT
Organism: Streptococcus sp. CF8-6; assembly: GCF_024295845.1. Lineage (NCBI taxonomy): Bacteria > Bacillati > Bacillota > Bacilli > Lactobacillales > Streptococcaceae > Streptococcus > Streptococcus sp. CF8-6. The sequence goes on from NZ_JANCOF010000006.1 coordinate 40,314, forward strand.
CAAGGACAATTCGCCCAGACTGGACTTCTAAAATCCCAGCGATTAGGTTAAAGAGGGTGGTCTTTCCAACACCACTAGGTCCCAGGATAGAAACTACTTCACCTGACTTCACCTGCAGGTTGATATCTTCTAAAATCTTTTCATCGCCATAGGCATAGCTGACGTGTTCTAGTCTAATTTCTGTCATTATTTTACAAATTCGTTAGTGAAGCCCTTGTCAGTCAAGTCTTCTTTGAGGATACCATGTTCTTTATCCCATTTGTAGAAAGCATTCCAGCGGTCAGCGTCAAATTGTCCCCATTTTTCCTTGTCGCTTGCATATTCTTTTGACAAGTATTTTTGAGATTCGATGACAAAGTCACGTTTTTCTTTGAGTTCAGGCGCATTCTTGATGAGGATATCCGCTGCTTCTTCTGGGTGTTCCATAGCGTATTGGTAACCTTTTTTGATCGCTTGGATGACTTTGCGAGCTTCTTCCTTGTTGTCTTTTAGATAGTCGTTGTTTGCGATGATAACGGGTGAGTAGTAGTCAAACTCCTTAACATAGTCTTTTAAGTACATAAAGTTAGCATCTACGCCTTGAGATTTGGCAAGGATACCATCCCAACCGTAGTAGATCCAAGCAGTGTCAAAGACGCCATTGGCAATCGGTGTGATGGAGTTTGAGTCGTTGTTTGGTACTTTTTCGACCTTCTCAAAGTCTCCGCCTTGTGATTCTACCAAGGTTTTCAACATAGCAAGCTCCGTTGGGTCATTCCAGGTTCCGTATTTTTTGCCAACCAAGTCCTTTGGACTGCTGACATTGTCAGACTTACGTGAGATGATTCCTGATGTATTGTGCTCAACGATAGCGGCAACGGCAGTAATTCCTGCACCTTTTTCCAATTTTTTAGCCATGTAGTCTTGGAAATAGATGGCAAATGGTGCCTTGCCATTAATCACCAAGTCAGACGAGCTTTCTTCAGGCGGCAATTTCAAATCAACATCCACTCCAGCTTCTTTGAAATAACCTTTTTCCTTAGCAACATAAAGCCCTGTGTGGTTAGTATTTGGCGTCCAGTCTAGGATAAAGTCAATTTTCTTAAGTTCTGCTTCTTTGTTGTCCTTAGAAGCAGTTCCTTGACCACAGGCCACAAGCACAACAGCTACAAGAGCCGTTACAAGCGTTAAAAACACTTTCCATGTTTTTTTCATTTTGATTTCCTCTTTTCTTTTTCTAAAACGCTCTTTTTAAGTACGTTTCCATTTAATAACATATTTTTCACTAATATCGACCAACTTCATACCCAAAAGGCTGATAATCGACACCAGAATAATAATGGCGAACATAGTATCATACTGAAACAGTTTCTTGGACTGAATCATGTAGACACCTAGTCCTTCAAAGCCTCCCAACCACTCAGATACCACTGTTGTGATAAAAGCGTAGGAGACACTGACCCTCAGACCTGCATAAAAGTAAGGCAGGCTGACAGGGATTTTAAAATGCCAAAGGATTTGCCAAGGCTTGGCTCGCATCAGACTAAACAAGGTCAGCATATCCTTGTCACAGTGCCTAAATCCATCCAAAATACTGACGATGATAGGGAAGGTTGTCGTCAGGATAATCAAGACAATCTTGGGTAAAATTCCATAGCCTAGCCACAAGACTAGAATAGGAGCTATCGCAATGGTCGGAATGGTCTGAACAACCACCATCATAGGGTAGATCAAATCATTGAGCCAAGTCAGACTGTCCATAAGCACCGCCATGAGACAGGCAATCAAGACTCCCAAGACTAGACCTAGTAAAGCCACTCTCAAGGTCGCCCAGCTATGGTGCCAGAGAAATTCTCTGTCACGAGCAAAGGCCTGGAGAATTTCAAAAGGAGTTGGTAGGATAAACTTGGGTAAAAGTTTGAATATTCCTGCTAACTGCCAGATTGACAAGACTCCTAGAAAACCCAATAGACTAATGTGTCGTCTCAGTATACTTTTCAAGTTTCTCATCAATGCTCAAAATCTCTCCTACATTTATTTTGACATTGGCAAAGACATTATCTGCCTCCTGCCCTGCCACTTCTAGCGCTTCTTTGAGAATGCGCATAAGCTCATCCAACTCCCCTTCCAAGACCGTTTCAAAGGGTGTCACCACCATGGTCACGGACTGAGCTTGCAGATAAGCAATCACCTGATCGATAATAGCGACTCGGTTAACCCCCTGCGATAGGGGCAAGACTTGCAAGGCAATGCTTGCTTTCATAAAAACCTCCTTTTCTCAGGTTTCCTTTTGATAAAAAGAAAACCCCTTCCATATATGGAAAAGGTCAGAATTCGGCTAAGTATCGTTCCCTACGCTGGCATTACCCAGATCAGGTGCGGTCGAAGTTTAACACTTCCTCTCAGACTGTACACAGACTCCCATATATTATATGGACATATGATAGCGCAAAACAAGTAAGATGTCAAGGAAACTGCTTACAGAAAATCTTGAAAAAGAGTTTGAAGATAAATGCTTCAAACTCTATCATAGCTTTCTTATTTAGCCTCGTACCAGGTTGCTCCTTCATTCTCATCTGCGATAAGGGGAACACTGAGCTGGATAGCTTCTTCCATGGTTTGTTTCACTAGATCTTTAACGGCTGCTAGTTCCGATTTCGGAACCTCAAGGACGATTTCATCGTGCACTTGCAACAGCATCTTGGTCTGATAACCACCTTCAACTAGAGCCTTGTCTAGCTGGATCATAGCAATCTTAAGGATATCTGCTGCCGAACCCTGAATAGGAGAGTTGATTGCTGTCCGCTCTGCAAAACCACGAATGTTGAAGTTACGCGAATTGATATCTGGCAACTCACGACGACGCTTGAAGAGAGTCTCTACATAGCCCTTATCACGCGCCTCACGCACCACTTCATCCATGTAGTTTTTAATACCTGGGAAGCGTTCAAAGTAAGTGTCAATGTAGGCTTTTGCTTCCTTACGGCTGATGCCCAGATTATTAGACAAGCCAAAGTCTGAAATCCCGTAAACCACTCCAAAGTTTACCGCCTTGGCATTACGACGGTCGTTTGGAGTCACATCCTCAGGACGTTCAATGCCAAAGACACGCATGGCCGTGGAAGTATGGATATCTACTCCCTCTTGAAAGGCCTTAATCAAGTGCTCATCTTTAGAAATATGAGCCAAAACGCGCAATTCAATCTGCGAATAGTCCGAGCTAAGTAGCACGCTATCCTCCCACTCAGGCACAAAAGCCTTACGAATGAGACGGCCTTGTTCCAAGCGAACAGGGATATTTTGCAAGTTTGGATCCACACTAGACAAACGCCCAGTCTGAGTCAAATCCTGCACATAGCGCGTGTGGATCTTGCCATCATCCAAAATCCAATCCTGCAAGCCATTCACATAGGTAGATTGAATCTTAGCAATCTGACGGTAATCCAAGATTTTTTTAACAATCGGCGCAATAGGAGCTAGGCGCTCCAGCACATCCACGGCTGTCGAGTAACCTGTCTTGGTTTTCTTAGTGTATTCTAGAGGAAGACCGAGTTTTTCAAAGAGAAGCACGCCCAACTGCTTAGGGGAATTGATATTAAACTCCTCACCAGCCAACTCGTAGATTTCTTGAGTGAGCTGCTCAATGACGACCTCATTTTCAGCCTGCATCTCAAGCAGGGTTTCTTTTTTAACCTTGATCCCAGCAATTTCCATCTTGGCAAGGACAAAAGCCAGAGGTTGCTCCATGTCATAGAGGAGATCTAACTGCCCATGTTCACTGAGTTTTTCAAGTAAAACCGGCTCCGTCTCAACCAATACAGCAACCTTGCGAGCCAAGTGCTCCAAGAATTTCTCTCTCTCAGGGATAGCTTTCTTGACACCCTTACCGTAGAAAGTCTCATCATCAGCCAGATAAGTCTGACCATAGAGATTCGCAATGGTTGAGATTTCATTGTTCTCGACAGTAGAGAGTAAGTATTTTGCCAAACGGCTGTCAAAAGCAGGTGCCTGCAAGTTCAAGCCCAAGCGATTTAAAAGAACCTTCGCTTTTTTAAAGTCATACACTTTTAGAGGTGTTTTTTCTAGAAAATCCTTGAAAATCGGCTCCTGCAAGAGTTCAAGTTTGTCAGTAGCGTAAAGTTTATCCCCACAGGACCAGGCAAAACCAACCAAATCATCTGTATGGTAGTTCTCACCAAAGAGTTCAAAGTGGAAGATAGAGTCGGCACTCAGCATGTCTTGACTGACTTGGTCAACGATAGTGAAATCCAAACTTTCAGGCGCATCCGTTGACGAAATATTTAAAGCTTGTTTGAGCTGTTTGAAGCCCATCTCATCGTAGAATTTCCCGAGATTTTCCACATCTGGGCCATTATAGATCAAATCGTCTAGTCCAATCTCAATTGGTGCCTGAGTCTCAATGGTTGCCAAGGTTTTAGACAAAAAGGCTTGTTCCTTGTCATTGATGAGATTTTCCTTCATCTTAGAAGCCTTCATCCCATCGATATTTTCATAAATACCCTCGAGCGAGCCATATTCCAGCAAAAGCTTAATACCCGTCTTTTCACCGATTTTCGTGACACCAGGAATATTATCAGACTTATCCCCCATGAGGGCCTTAAGATCAATGAACTGAGCTGGTGTGAGGCCCATCTTTTCCATGAGATAGTCTGGCGTAAAGGCCTCAAACTCAGCCACACCTTTCTTGGAAATCTCGACCACCGTATGCTCATCTGTCAACTGGATCAAATCCTTGTCCCCGCTGACGATTGTCACATCGAAGGAATCCTTCTCAGCCAAGCGACCTAGGGTCCCAATGATATCATCGGCTTCATACTGGGCCAACTCATAATGGCGAATCCCAAGATGGTCTAACAACTCACGAATGAAGGGGAATTGTTCACGAAACTCATCTGGAGTTTTAGCGCGACCACCCTTGTAGTCTGCATACATCTCTGTACGGAAAGTCGTCTTACCTGCATCAAAAGCTACCAAAACATGGCTAGGTTCAACTCGCTCCAAGACATGATTCAACATAAGTTGAAAGCCATATATTGCATTGGTATGAAGACCATTAGCATTTTTAAACCGATCTAGTTGCTGATAAAGCGCAAAAAAAGCTCGAAAGGCAACAGAAGATCCATCAATTAATAATAATTTTTTCTTGTCCATACACCCATTATAAAGGAAAGCAAGGAAAAATACCATCGGAAAGAGCCAAATGACTTGGACTTATCCCTATTTCACCATAAAAAAGAAAAGGACTATTCAAATCCTTTTCTTTTATTGATTTCATGCGATTTATTTGTTCAATTTTCTCTTTGCAAATGGTAGCAAACCAAGAAGGAGACCAATAAATCCTAGCGATGCGACTGCTGAAGCATCTTGGCTTCCTGTATCTGGAAGGAGTTGTTCATCCGTTGCTGCAGGCGCTTTGTAGGTACGATCTTGTTTCGTTCCGAGAGTAGGATTTGTAGCCAAAGGAGCTACACTGCTAGTATATTCTGGAACTTCGTTTACTGCTGGTTCAATCTTTTCAGCGTAGGCTGGAATATTGGCTACTGCTGGGGAACCACTTTCTCCATAAACTGGAACATTCGCTACTGCCGGAGCACCGCTTTCTCCATAAACTGGAACATTCGCTACTGCTGGAGCACCGTTTTCTCCATAAACTGGGACATTCGCTACTGCTGGAGCACCGCTTTCTGCATAGGCTGGAACACTCGCTACTGCCGGAGCACCGCTTTCTCCATAAACTGGGACATTCGCTACTGCTGGAGCACCGCTTTCTGCATAGGCTGGAACACTCGCTACTGCCGGAGCACCGCTTTCTCCATAAACTGGAACATTCGCTACGGCTGGGGAACCACTTTCTCCATAAGCTGGAACATTCGCTACGGCTGGAGCGCCACTTTCGCCATAGGCTGGGAGTTCATTTACAGCAGCTTCTACCGCATTTGCACCTTTGTTGTATTCTGGCAACTCTGCAGTTGCAGCTTCTACTGCGTTCACCCCACCTTTAAAGTCTTCAATTTCAAGAACAGCCGACATGACACTGCTTAGAGTCTTAATAGCATCCTCATAGTCTGCTAAAGCTTGTTGCAAGTCTTTGACTTGACTATTCTTGTCACCAGAAACTTGTAAACTTGATAATTGCGCTTTAATCTTAGCAACTTGCTCTTCTAATTTACTTAGCTCAAGTTTTTTCGCATTACTATTTTCTTCTGCTGCTTCCTTATCTGCTGCGGCGAGTTTTGCTTGGTCTTGGCTTGAGAAATCTTCTTGGCTCATCGCTTCGGCCGGTGTGACTTGTTCACTGTCTTCGGCCAAGAAATCATCTAACAAGTCTGAGGCATCAATGTCACCTTCTTCGATAGCTTTCAAGATGCCGTCCTTGCCAATCACTTCTTTAGCTGCCTTAATCGCCGCTTCCTTATCAGTGATAGTGGCATCCTTGTTGATGTCGTCGATGGTTGATTTTTCAATTTTTTCTAAGGTAGCGATTAAATCTGAGCGAACTTTTGCTGCATCAACCTGAGCCTCTTTATCAGCTTCGTCTAACTTAGCTTGGTCCTCATCTGTGAATTCTGATACAGGTTCAGCTACTGTTTTGTGCTCGCTCGTATCTGCTGGCCAGTCTACAATAACATCACCAATCTCCAAATCCTCATCTGCGATAGCCTTCAAAAGATCTTCTTTACCAATCTCTTCTTTGGCTTCTTTGATAGCCGCTTCTTTATCGGTGATTGAAGCGTCTTTTTTAATATCTTCAATTACAGCATTTTCTAGAGATTCTAGGGCTTGAACCAGAGCATCCGTCGCTTGAGACACTTGTTCTTTGGCATCTTTTTCAGCCTGGTCTAGTAAGGCCTTCTCCTCAGTAGATAATTTTTTATTAGTTTGAACTTCAGGACCTGTCACCACTGGTTTATCCTCTGCACCCTCTGGTAATTCAGCGATGATATTATCTAAGCTGAGCTCTCCAGACTCAAGAGTATCTGAAATATACATCTTACCGATATATTCCTTCACAGCTTCAGCTGCACCCTCTTTGTCCTCAATTGCTTCCTTATCCTCAATATCACTAATAGCCTGTTCCTCAAGTTCATCCAAAGCCTTCATCAACTCTTCTTTGGTCATCTTAGCTGGATTCGTTGCGTCAGGATTAGCTGGACTAGGGTTTTCTGATTCCTTTTCAGTTTGAGCACTGCTCTCCCCTTCTGTGGCAGCTTGTGGTTGTGCAGGAACAACTGCCTGCTCTTCTGTTTTCCCTTCATCTGCCTTAACTACTGAAGGCTGTGAAACGAGTACACTAGCACCCAATACAGCTGCACTTGCTAAACTTGTTAAAATAACTTTCTTCTTGTCCATTAGACAATGCCCCTTTATAGTTTTTAATGTTATTATATTATATTGCTTAACGAACGTCAACTAATTTGTTATAGCTTTTAAAATTTTTATAAACAAGAAGAAAGCCTGTATGATGATTAAGAAACACTTCCTGTTCTTACCCCATCACTGTCGAGTCTGTAGCCATCAATAATCGTATTAACAGCTAAGGCTCCCGAAACATCAACATAGTAATGTTTACCCGAGACTTGGAACCATTGACTAGCTTTCATCCGGCCAGATTCCTCTAAGTAATACCAAGTTCCCTTGTCTTTAAGCCATCCCGTCTGCATCTCACCCGAAGCCTTTAGATAATACCAGTGAGAGCCATCCTTAATCCATCCAGTTGACATGGCCCCATTTTCTTTTAAATGATACCAATTGCTGTTAACTTTTTTCCATCCTGTTGCTAGCTTACCATTCTCTTGGTAATACCAACTCCCTCCTTCTTTTTTCCAGCCTTTCTCTGTATTGCTTAACTTTGCATACTGCACATATCTTCTAGAACCGCTATAAGACAAATAACCGAGCCACTTATAACCGTCCTTTTCAATAACCTGGTCATAGCTTACACTCTCACCAGCATAATAGTAGTCAATAACCTGTCCTGTACTTGATGGTTGGTCCATAATAGGCGATTTCCCCGTGAATACCATTGTCCCACTAGACGGAAGCTCTGAGCTACGAGCATTCTCACCCGCACTATGGCTAGTAGATAAATCCTTGAAATGAATAAAACCTGTCATCGAACTAGCCTTGACTTTTCGACGGTTATACTTTTCTCGAACCCCATAATTATACTCTTCAATCTCAATCGTATCCCCTGATACATTTGATACCCAGGCCACGTGCCCATAATAACCTTCTGTTGACCATGCAATAGCCCCAACTTCTGGCTTAGTATCCACACGGTAGCCTTCTCGCCTTGCACGATGTCCCCACTCATTTGCATTTCCGTAAGCAGGAGGAATCTCAAAGCCATTTACACTACTCAAACGGAAGGCTGCAAAAGAGGTACACTGACGAGAATACATCCGCCACTGATCGATTTCAACACTACCATTTTTGTAGTGAAGCGGATAGTCATCTCCACGCGCTACACTATCGGCCTGAACCAATTCTCCACCAAACAAAAAGGTACTTGTAACAAACAAAGTAGCCAGCCCTACACTCAACTGAGTACATCTACTCTTCTTAACTCCTGATTTTAAAAACGTCATTCATTCTCCTTAATGATATAAATTTCCGAGGTTACCCTCGTTTATACTATTCGGGAGAAAAAGAAAAAAGTGAGCAAAGCTCACTTCATTTTAGGATTCTTGGTCCAGATAGCGAATCAAGTTCTTTTCTGTCAAGATATCTGAGTAGGTGAAGGATTCAACGTAAACATTAGCTTGTTTGTCTCCCTCAACATCCCCAAATTCAACGATAAATAGAGATGGATACACCTCAATTAGCTTACCCAATCTATTTTTTTGGCGCTTACGGCCATTTTCCAAAGTCATTTCAACGACTTGTCCCTCATGCGCCTTGATCTCTTCTTTGATTTTTTTCATCTTGGCTACATCTGTAAATGCATCTGACATCTTATGCCTCCCTCTTTGAGATACTTGAAAATTTATTGTATTCTTTTTGGAAAATCAATTCCACCGTTCCTCGAGCTCCACTACGGTTTTTCTCGATGATAACCTCAACCTTATTATTTGGAATTCCTTCCTCTTCTTCACCCGCACGATCATAGTAGTCGTCACGGTATAGAAAGGCTACGATATCCGCATCCTGCTCGATAGAACCCGATTCACGAATATCAGACAAGACTGGTCTCTTATCCTGACGCTGCTCCACTCCACGAGATAACTGACTAAGAGCAATGACTGGAACCTTTAGCTCTTTAGCTAGAATTTTCAACTGACGGGAAATTTCAGAAACTTCTTGTTGGCGGTTCTCGCGACCAGTCCCTGTGATAAGCTGTAGGTAGTCAATCAAAATCAAGCCTAGATTGCCCGTTTCTTGAGCCAGTTTACGTGAGCGCGAACGAATTTCCGTGATCCGAATCCCTGGTGTATCATCGATATAGATACTCGCGTTGGCTAGGTTCCCTTGAGCAATGGTATATTTTTGCCACTCCTCATCAGTCAATTGACCCGTACGGATAGAATGAGACTCCACCAAGCCTTCGGCCGCCAACATACGGTCTACTAGACTTTCCGCACCCATTTCCAGCGAAAAGATAGCAACCGTTTTGTCTAACTTAGTCCCAATATTCTGAGCAATATTCAAGGCAAAGGCTGTCTTACCAACCGCCGGACGAGCTGCTAGGATAATTAACTCCTCCTCATGGAGACCTGTCGTCATATGGTCCAAATCACGATAGCCCGTTGCAATACCAGTGATATCCGTTGTTTGTTGTGACCGAACTTCTAGGTTTCCAAAGTTGATATTTAGAATATCTCGGATGTTCTTGAACCCACTACGATTGGCATTTTCGCTAACATCAATAAGCCCCTTTTCAGCCTGAGCAATGATTTCATCTGCAGGTTTAGAAGCTTCATAGGCTTGGTTGACAGACTCTGTCAACTTGGAAATCAAGCGACGTAGCATAGCCTTTTCAGCTACAATTTTAGCATAATATTCCGCATTAGCTGAAGTTGGTACAGAGTTGACAATTTCAACAAGATAGGACAAGCCACCAATATTTTGGAGATCTCCTTGGCTATCCAAAATCGTCCGAACTGTCGTCGCATCAATCGCTTCCCCACGATCTGACAAGTCTATCATCGCTTGGAAAATCAACCGATGAGCATACTTAAAGAAGTCACGAGAATCAATGTATTCTCGGACAAAAACGAGCTTACTCTCATCTATAAAAATAGCCCCCAAAACAGATTGTTCTGCTAAAATATCCTGAGGTTGAACTCGCAGTTCCTCTACTTCTGCCATCCGACTTTCCTTCCTTTTACAATCTTGTCAAGAAGTTGTAAACTTAACCTTCTTTTACACGAAGATTGATGACACTTGTAACATCTTGATAGATCTTCACTGGTACATCAATCAAACCTACTGCTCGAATTGGTGCTTGCACTTGAATATTGCGTTTGTCAATCTTGATACCAAATTGCTTTTGCAATTCTTCTGCAATTTTCTTGTTAGTGATGGAGCCAAATGTACGGCCATCTGGTCCAACCTTTTCAACAAATTCTACAACTGTTTCTTCTGCTTCAAGCTTAGCTTTGATGGCTTTTGCTTCAGCAATCATTTCAGCATGAGCCTTTTCTTCTGATTTTTGTTTTCCACGCAACTCACCCACTGCTTGAGCAGTCGCTTCCTTGGCCAAATTCTTTTTAATCAGGAAGTTTTGAGCATAGCCTGTTGGCACTTCCTTGATTTCGCCTTTTTTTCCTTTTCCTTTAACATCTGCTAAAAAGATTACTTTCATTCTTCTTTCTCCTTTTCCTTTAGTTCATCCAAGATTAGTTGAGTCAATTTTTCTCCTGCTTCTGACAAACTCATATCCTCGATTTGCGCAGCTGCTAGATTAAAGTGACCTCCACCACCCAGCTCTTCCATAATGCGTTGCACATTGATTTTACTACGACTTCGAGCTGAGATAGAAATAAATCCTTGTGTATTTTTTGCCAGAACGAAGCTGGCTTCAATGCCAGACATAGCTAACATAGCATCGGCAGCCTTACTGATAACAACTGTGTCATAAGAAATTGAGTCCTTAGCTTGAGCAATCAAGATATCTGAACCTAACTTACGACCTTGTAAAATGAGTTCATTTACCTCACGGTACTCTTCAAAATCTGTCGCAGCAATCTCCTGGATAGCAATACTGTCACTTCCCCGTGTTCTCAGGTAGCTAGCCACATCAAAGGTTCGGCTCGTCACGCGAGATGTGAAATTCTTGGTATCCAGCATCATACCAGCCATCAAAACACTGGCCTGCATACGACTCAAACGATTCTTCTTAGAATTTTGGAACTGAATCAATTCTGTGACCAACTCACTGGCACTACTTGCTCCACTTTCAATATAGGTGATGACTGCATTCTCAGGGAAATCCTGATCACGTCTATGATGGTCAATAACAATAGTTTGAGTGAACAAATCATAAAAATCTTTTGACAAGGTCAGAGCCGTCTTGGAATGATCCACCAGAACCAATAATGAACGGTTTGTAACTAGCTTCATCGCATCTGTAAGAGATAAAAGTTTCGTGACATCTTCCTTCTTCAAGAGTTGGATAGCACGTTCGATATCTGCTGGCATCCGGTCTGCATCATAGACAGCATAACTGTTCTCGATAATATTACTTGCAAACAACTGCATACCGACAGCAGAACCCAAGGCATCCATATCTAGATTTTTATGACCGACTACAAAAACTTGGTCAACACTTCGAATCTTATCAGAAATGGCTGTCATCATGGCTCTCGTACGTGTACGAGTACGTTTGATAGATGCAGCAGTTCCTCCACCGAAGTAGACTGGATTCTTGGTTTCATCATTTTCCTTGACCACCACCTGGTCACCACCGCGAACTTCTGCTAAGTTCAAGTTGAGCAAGGCAATTTTCCCTATCTCTTCATGATTTCCATCACCATAAGAAAATCCCATACTTAAGGTTAGGGGTAGCTGCCTCTGTTTTGATTCTTCTCGGAAAGTATCAATAACAGAGAATTTATCATTCATCAATTCCTCGAGTACTGTGTAATCTGTGAATACATAAAAACGATCCATCCCCACACGGCGAGAGAACATAGCATACTTACTAGCAAATTCTGAAACAAAATTGGCTACAAAACTATTGATATGACTGATATCGGAGTCAGATGTTGCATCCTCCAAATCATCATAGTTATCTACTGAGATGACTCCAATGACTGGACGACTAGTTACTAATTCAACAGTTGCTTCGTACTCCCCAGAAACATCAAAGAAATACAAAACACCTGAAGCCTTGTCCATATGAACCGCATATCGTGTTTCACCCAAGGTAGCATACGAACCTGGATTCCCAACAGAAGCCTTGATGATGATTTGAATTAACTCAACATCAATTTCGCCTTCTTCAGTAGTCAAAATCAGCTCAGCATAAGGATTAAACCATTCCACTTCTCCACTTGATAAATCTAATTTTAGGACTCCCACCGGCATTTGATCAAGCAAAGTACTCAAGCTATTTTCGGCTTGGTGATTTACATATTGGATTTGTTCAATTTCGCTCTTTTCATACTGTTTTTTTTGCCATACAAATAAAAGCAGATAAAGAAGTACAAATAAAAACAAAACAGTGATTGTTACAGCAAGATTATGTGAAAAAATAATCAGCAAAGTTAAGATTCCGAAAGTAGCAAGTCCTAGCCAGACCGCAGAAAACGGGATTAAATTATTTTTTTTCATTCTAAACCTCTTGCGCATTATTATATCACAAAAACCCTTAAAAAGCGACCTTTTAAAAGATGCAAGCCCTTCATTTCTCTAACTTCAGACACAAAAAGAGGAGGGAATCATCACCCTCCTAGCCCACATGTTCAGATTACCAACACCTAACGTTCCACGATAAGGGCTGTTCCCATCCCTCCTCCGATACAGAGAGTTGCTAACCCAGTTTTAACATCACGTTTCATCATCTCATGTACCAGTGTTACTAGGATACGGCAACCGGAAGCCCCAATTGGGTGACCAAGAGCAATGGCGCCACCATTGACATTGACAATATCTGTGTTGAAACCAAGTGTTTTCCCAACCGCACAAGCCTGAGCAGCAAAGGCTTCATTTGACTCGATCAAGTCAAGAGCATCAACTGTCAAATTGCCTTTTTCAAGAGCTTTGCGAGTCGCATAAATCGGTCCACATCCCATCATCTTAGGATCCAAACCTGCACTTGCATACGAACGAATGTGGGCAATCACTGAAAGTCCTAATTCTTCAGCTTTTTCAGCACTCATGACCAAGACAGCTGCTGCCCCGTCATTGATACCGGAAGCATTTCCCGCTGTGACAGAACCGTCTTTTTTGAAAACCGGACCTAGCTTAGACAGGCTCTCCAAGCTAGCATCTTTTCTAGGATATTCATCTGTATCAAAAACGATAGGATCGCCTTTGCGTTGAGGAATGACCACTGGCACTATCTCTTCTTTAAAGCGTCCAGATTCTATAGCTGCAACTGCTCGTTTTTGTGATTCCAAAGCAAGAGCATCTTGCTCTTCTCGACTGATGCCATATTCTTCAGCTACACTCTCAGCTGTAATCCCCATATGGTATTCGTTAAAGGCGTCAGACAAACCGTCCTTAATCATGGTATCTACTACTTTCGAATCGCCCATACGACCACCCCAACGGAAACTTGGCAAAACGTATGGTGCCTGACTCATGTTTTCTGCACCACCAGCTACCATAATATCTGCATCGCCACATCGAATCGCTTGAGCAGCCAACTGCACTGCCTTCAAACTGGAACCACAAACCTTATTGATGGTAAAGGCTGGTGTAAATTCAGAAAGTCCAGCATGAATACTCATTTGGCGGGCTACATTTTGGCCTAAACCTGCGCCTAGGACATTCCCCATAATCACTTCGTCTACCTGCTCTGATTTGACATTGGCTTTTTCCAAAGCACTCTTAATAACCAAAGCTCCCAAATCAACAGCTGAAACATTCTTCAAACTTCCTCCAAAGGAGCCTATTGGAGTTCGCACTGCTGAAACAATCACCACGTCTTTCATAACTACCCCCATTTATACCTTTTATAATAATGCAATACAAAAGTGGTTTACACTGGTGTAAACCACTTTAAAAATTCTATTTTATGATTCTTTCACTTCTAACAAACCAACTTCACCATCTTCACGGCGATACAAAACATTAGTTGTTTGATCTTCTACATCTACATAGATAAAGAAATCATGTCCCAATAAATCCATTTGAAGAAGGGCTTCTTCTAAATCCATCGGCTTCAAATCAATTTGTTTTGAACGAACGACTTTTGGTTGCACAACATTTGCATCTTCAACCAGAGCATCCGTAAAGAGTTGACTTGTCGCAACTTTATTTTTATTTTTACGTTCGATTTTAGTTTTATTTTTACGAATCTGACGTTCAATTTTATCTGTTACAAGATCGATAGAACCATACATATCTTGAGAAATATCTTCCGCACGAAGAGTAATAGATCCAAGTGGAATTGTTACTTCAACCTTTGCTGTTTTTTCACGGTAAACTTTCAAGTTCACACGTGCATCCAACTCCTGCTCAGGTTGAAAATACTTTTCGATCTTTTCGAGTTTAGAAACTACATAATCACGAATTGCTTCTGTTACTTCTAGGTTTTCACCACGGATACTATATTTAATCATATAAGTACCTTCTTTCTAAACATTTTTGTTTTTCTAATTATATTATAACGCTTTCATTTTCATTTTGCAAATTTTTTCCTCATCTTACAAGGGAAAAAGTTTTAACTTCCAAAGCACCTGCTTCTTCCAAAAGTCGTTTCACTCGATTCACAGTTGCCCCTGTTGTATAGATGTCATCAATCAGCAAAATCTTCTTAGGAAGTGAGATGCCATCTTTAATAAAAAATGGAATTTCAGTAGCCAACCTTTCCAAACGGCTTTTAGAGGAACTGGCGCTCTCTTCTCTTTTTCCTAATATATCTTTAAAAGAAAAGCCTGCTGCCTCAACCAAACCTTCAACCTGGTTAAACCCCCTCTCAAGCAATCTTTCAGGGCTTAGGGGAATTACAATAAATTGATAACCTCTATACTTTTTCAGCTCCTCAGCAAGAACGGACGCAAAAACTTTTCTAAGCAAAAAATCGCCATCAAACTTATATCTACTGAAAAAGTCTTTCATGGCTTGATTATAGGTAAAGATCGCCTTATGATCAACCCGAACTCCTTCTTTACACCAAAGTTTACAATCTTGACACTTAGTTGACATGCCTGTTTTCATACAGTTTGGGCAATAATTCTCACCAATCTTCTCAAAACTAGAAGCACAATCTGAACAAAGATAACTGCAGTCATCCTTCAAAAGGAAGAGACTACTAAAAGTAAGCTCACCCTTTGTAGTCTGGCCACATAGTAAACAATTCATAATCCCGCCTCCTTGTTCATCTGCTTGATTTCCTTGATTGCCTTCTTTATGGAAGCATTTAATCCATCATGAAAAAAGAGCAACTCACCAGTTGGTCTGTCCATACTACGCCCAACACGCCCTCCAATCTGAATCAAGCTAGACTTGGTAAAGAGACGATGATTAGCTTCTACTACGAAAACATCCACACAAGGGAAGGTAACTCCACGCTCCAAAATTGTCGTACTGATGAGTATCGTCAACTCTCTATCTCGAAAAGCTTGCACCTGCTCTAATCGATTTTCTGTGACAGAGCACACAAAGCCGATAGTTTCATTCGGGTATTGCTCCTGCAATAATTCTTTTAGTTTCTCGCCTTTTTTAATCTCTGATGCAAAAATCAGTAAGGGATAACCTGTTCTTCTCTGTTTCTCAATATAGGTCTTTAACTTAGTTGACAACTGACTTTTCTCTAAACAGCGATTAAAATCTGATAGCCAGACTGGCTTAGGAATAATCAAAGGATTTCCATGAAACCGTCTCGGCAAGCTTAATCGTTTTAATTCTCCTGTGCGAATCTTCTTATCCAACTCATCTGTAGAAGTTGCTGTAAGGAATATCCTCAATCCATCCTCCTTTACACTATTCTTTACAGCATAGTAAAGCATAGAGTTGTCAACATAAGGAAAGGCATCTACCTCATCTACTATCAACAAATCAAAGGCATGATAGAATTTTAATAACTGATGAGTTGTTGCAACTACTAAGGGAGTCCGAAAATAGGGCTCTGATTCGCCATGGAGTAGCGCTATATCGCAAGCAAAGTCATTCTGCAGTCGCTTATACAGTTCTAAACACACATCAATTCGAGGACTGGCCAAACAAACTGCACCACCATCATCAATCACTTTGGCAACAACTTGATAGATCATCTCTGTCTTTCCAGCTCCTGTCACAGCATGAACTAAAGTCGGTTCTTTCTTTTCGACTGCTCGAATCAACCCCTCTGATACCTTTTCCTGAAAAGGGGTTAACTGACCACGCCATTTGAGAACATCTTGCTTTGGAAAATCTTCCTGCGAAAAATAGTATAAGGCTTGATCACTCCTGACTCGCTTCATCAGCAAACACTCTCTACAATAGTAGGCACCAATAGGCAAATACCATTCTTCTAGAATCGTACTATCACAGCGTTGACAAAACAGTTTCCCCTTCTCTTTTCTCATTGCTGGAAGTTTCTCAGCCATCTGACATTCTTCTTTTGTTAATTCTTTCTCAGTAAACAAGCGACCGAGGTAATTTGGATTTACTTTCATACTTCTTTATTCGTAAAAATATAGCGCTTTAGGTGTTTTTTTAGTACAATTAAATCATGGAATTTAGAACAATTAAAGAGGATGGGCAAGTCCAAGAAGAAATCAAAAAATCGCGCTTTATCTGTCATGCCAAGCGTGTCTATAGTGAAGATGAGGCTCGTGATTTTATCACTGCCATCAAAAAAGAACACTACAAAGCCACCCATAACTGCTCTGCCTTTATTATTGGGGAACGCAGTGAAATCAAGCGTACGAGTGATGATGGCGAACCTAGTGGTACTGCTGGAGTCCCTATGCTCGGAGTCTTAGAAAATCATAATCTTACCAATCTCTGTGTGGTAGTGACACGCTACTTTGGGGGAATTAAGCTAGGAGTTGGTGGTTTGATCCGTGCTTATGCAGGTAGTGTGGCCTTGGCTGTTAAAGAAATTGGCATTATTGAAATCAAAGAGCAGGCTGGCATAGCCATTCAGATGTCTTACGCCCAGTATCAAGAATATAGCAATTTTCTTAAAGAACATCATCTCATGGAGCTGGATACAAACTTTACAGATCAAGTTGATACAATGATTTATGTTGATAAGGAAGAGAAAGAAAATATCAAGTCTGCTCTTGTAGAGTTTTTTAATGGAAAGGTTACTTTAACGGATCAAGGTTTACGAGAAGTTGAAGTTCCTGTAGACTTAGTGTAAACAAAGGAGAAATACATGGCGTTTGGAAAATTTATTCAAGGACTTGCTGGTAACTTCAGCGAGGAAAACAAAGAGACTCTTATCAAAGAATATGGACAATATCTACTAGAGAATGAAGAAATTCAAAGTGGATATAAACTTATTCGCGATTCAATTATCTTTACAAATATCCGTATTATTTTTACAGATAAGCAAGGTGCCACTGGTCGCAAGGTATCTGTTAAGTCACTCTTTTTGATGAACATTGTAAACGTTGAAATGGAAACTGCTGGAACAGGTATAGATGATAGTGAGATTACGATTACTTATTTAGAAAATGTCTTTCTAAAAGCACATAATGAGCATCTGAGTTTCCATAAATTTGAATTCCCCAAAAAAACAGATATCCTCCCTCTTTACACCTATCTATTAGAATTGGCTTATCACAATCGATTAAAAATTAATGGCTTAGACCATTGATATAAAAAAATCCTATCACTTTGATAGGATTTCTATATTTTACAAATAGCCTTAAGCGCGTTATACTAGTATCATCTTATACAAAGAGGTATATCTATGGCTATTTATAACAATATCACTGAACTAATCGGACAAACACCGATTGTTAAACTTAACAACATTGTTCCAGAGGGTGCTGCAGACGTCTATGTTAAACTAGAAGCTTTTAACCCTGGATCGTCAGTAAAAGACCGCATTGCCCTTAGCATGATTGAAAAAGCGGAACAAGATGGTATTCTAAAACCGGGTGCTACCATTGTTGAAGCAACGAGTGGAAACACTGGTATCGGTCTTTCATGGGTTGGTGCCGCTAAAGGATATAAAGTTGTTATCGTCATGCCTGAAACGATGAGTGTGGAACGACGCAAGATTATCCAAGCCTATGGTGCTGAACTCGTCCTTACTCCTGGTAGCGAAGGAATGAAAGGGGCTATTGCCAAAGCTCAGGAAATCGCCGCTGAACGTGACGGCTTCCTTCCCCTCCAATTTAATAATCCAGCTAATCCAGAAGTGCACGAAAGAACAACAGGAGCTGAAATACTGGCTGCTTTCGGTTCTGATGGACTAGATGCTTTTGTGGGTGGTGTTGGCACCGGCGGAACGATCTCAGGTGTTTCTCACGCTCTTAAAGCAGCAAATTCAAACATTCAAGTTTATGCAGTTGAGGCAGACGAGTCAGCTATCTTGTCTGGTGAAAAACCAGGACCTCACAAAATTCAAGGCATCTCAGCTGGATTTATTCCTGAAACACTTGATACAAAAGCCTATGATGGTATCGTCCGCGTAACGTCAGATGATGCTCTAGCGCTTGGCCGTGAAATTGGTGGAAAAGAAGGATTCCTTGTTGGGATTTCTTCAGCTGCAGCGATTTACGGGGCAATTGAGGTTGCCAAGAAATTAGGTACAGGTAAGAAAGTCCTTGCTTTAGCACCAGATAACGGCGAACGTTATTTGTCTACAGCACTCTATGAGTTTGAAGTGTAGCCTCCTAAATGCACTTAGCCCTTATTAAAGGGCTTTTTGTTTACTCATAAAGACTCTACTCTCTAGACAAAAAGAAAAAGGAAGCAAGTTGCTTCCTTTTCTATTAGTTATTCAAGGCTGCTGCCATTGTAGCTGCAACTTCTGCTTCAAAGTCGTTTGCAGCTTTCTCAATACCTTCACCAACTTCAAAGCGAGCGAACTCAACTACTGAAGCATTTACTGATTCAAGGTAAGCTTCAACTGTCTTGCTGTCATCCATGATGTATACTTGTGCAAGAAGTGTGTATGCTTGGTCAACTTTAGTGTTGTCAAGCATGAAGCGGTCCATTTTACCTGGGATGATTTTGTCCCAGATTTTTTCTGGTTTGCCTTCTGCAGCCAACTCAGCTTTGATGTCAGCTTCAGCTTGAGCAATCACTTCATCAGTCAATTGTGCTTTTGATCCATACTTCAAGTGTGGAAGAGCTGGTTTACCAACCATTGCACGGCTTTCGTTATCTTGGTCGATTACGTGGTTCAATTGTGCCAACTCAGCTTTAACAAATTGTTCATCCAATTCTTTGTAAGAAAGAACTGTTGGTTTCATCGCAGCAATGTGCATTGAGATTTGTTTAGCAAGCGCTTCGTCTCCACCTTCGATAACTGAGATAACACCGATACGGCCACCGTTGTGTTGGTAAGCTCCAAAGTGTTGCGCATCTGTTTTTTCAAGCAAAGCAAAACGACGGAATGAGATTTTTTCACCGATTGTAGCTGTTGCAGATACATATGCAGCTTCAAGAGTTTCACCTGAAGGCATTGTCAAAGCAAGAGCTTCTTCGTTGTTCGCTGGTTTTCCTTCAGCAATTACTTTAGCCGTTGCGTTTACCAAGTCAACGAATTGAGCGTTTTTCGCAACAAAGTCAGTTTCAGCATTTACTTCAACTACTGCTGCAACGTTACCATTAACAAATACACCAGTCAAACCTTCAGCTGCAACACGGTCAGCTTTCTTAGCTGCTTTTGCCATACCTTTTTCGCGAAGCAATTCAATCGCTTTTTCGATATCACCTTCAACTTCAACCAATGCTTTCTTAGCGTCCATAACACCAGCACCAGATTTTTCACGCAACTCTTTAACAAGTTTAGCTGTAATTTCTGCCATTTTGATTCTCCTATATTTTTTAAAATAGGAGAGCCGGGCTAAGCCCCCTGCCCTCCTAGGTAATGATTACTTATTGAATTAAGCGTTGTCGCCTTCTACAACTTCAACGATTTCTTCGATTGAGTCAGCTTGAGCTTCTGAAGCTGCAAATTCAGCTTCAACTGCTGTTGCGTCCTCACCTTGACGTCCTTCGATGATAGCGTCAGCCAATTTAGCTGTGATCAATTTAACAGCGCGGATAGCGTCATCGTTAGCTGGGATGATTACATCGATATCGTCTGGATCAGTGTTTGTGTCAACCATCGCTACAACTGGGATACCCAATTTTTTAGCTTCTTTAACAGCGATTTGTTCTTTATGTGGGTCAACTACGTACATTACATCAGGGATACGAGGCATGTCTTCGATACCACCCAAGAATTTTTCAAGACGTGCACGTTGTTTGTTAAGAAGTGCAACTTCTTTCTTAGGAAGAACGTCGAAGATTCCTTCTTCTTCCATACGTTTGATTTCTTTTAAACGAGCAATACGTTTTTGGATAGTTCCCCAGTTAGTAAGAGTTCCACCCAACCAACGGTGGTTGATGTAGTATTGACCTGAACGTTCTGCTTCTTCTTTAACAGCGTCAGCAGCTTGTTTTTTAGTACCAACAAACAATACAACTGCATCGTTAGCTGCTGCATCACGCATAAAGTCGTATGCTTGGTCAGCGTATTTTACAGTTTGTTGCAAGTCGATAACGTGGATTCCGTTACGCTCAGTGAAGATGTACTTAGCCATCTTAGGGTTCCAGCGACGAGTTTGGTGACCAAAGTGTACACCAGCCTCAAGAAGTTGTTTCATTGAAATTACTGCCATGAGTATTTCTCCTTTTTGTTTTTTTCCTCTCCTCGACTTCAACTTGCAAAACGACCCGAGGGCAACAGTTTCACAATTCATCAAGAATGAGTATTATCGTTTACACGACAAGTTTCATTTTATCACATTTTAGCCATATTTTCAAGTAGTTTTGATAGATTTCGGCCTTGCTTTCGATAAAAAATAATAAAAGAGACTCGAATCGAGCCTCTTCGTTTCATTCATTAGTTTGGATAGATATATGTTACGTAACCTTCAGAAGTTGTAGTTGGGTTGAACCATCCACGCTTGTTACCGATTGTACGATCTCCACCATAGTTTGATTCTGATACTTGAATGCTAGTTGATGATGAAACCGCTGTAACAACCGCTACGTGTCCATATCCACCGTCATTCCAACATGCAATCGCACCAACTTGTGGAGTTGATCCAGTACGGAATCCTGCAGCTGCTGCACTTGTAGCCCACTGCGCTCCGTTACCCCAGTAATCTCCAGCCCAAGGTGCTAATGTTTTAGCTCCCCAAGTACATTCTCCAGTTGGATAACTTGAAGCATTTGTACTGTATGTTGGACGCTGTCTTGTTGGAGTTGGTGCAGGTGCCGGAGTGTAGCTTGAATCATCATCTGATGAAGAGCTTGAAGTTGCTTGCACTTGATCTGAAAGTGTTGTATTTCCAGAAGCAACAACTGATTGTTGTTGGCTTGTTTGACGTGCTTTATAAGCCGCTTCTGCTTCAGCTGCTGCTTTTGCTTCTGCCTCTGCTGCTGCTTTTTGTTCCAACAAAGTAGCTTTGTCGCTTTCTGCAGTAGCTTTCTCTGCTGCAAGGTTTAACTCAGCAACTTTCAACTCTGCTTGTTTTGTCGTCAATGCTTGTGCATCGTCAGCAAGCGTTTGTTGGTTCGCAATTACAGTGTTGATTGCTTCATTATTTGCAACCTGTTTTTCAGCGATAGATTTCTTATCAGCTTTCTGTTGTTCCAACATTTTGTTGTTAGCTGATACGATCTCGCTCATGGCTGCAACACGTGAAATAGCTTCCGTAATTGATTTTGAGTTTACAATTGTATTGATGTAGCTAGTTGCTGCACCGTTAGTTTGTGCGCTACGTGCTTGTTTTTCCAAAGATTCATTACGAGCAACAATGTTCTTAGAGAGCTCTGTAATTTCTCCTTCAAGTTTTTTAGATTCAGCTTGTAGAGTTTCATTCTCAGCTTCCAAGTTCGTTTGTTGAGTTTGGATAGCTGTAACTTGCGTTTGGATTTCATCTACTTGTTTTTGAGCTTCTTTTTGTTGAGATGTCAAATTACTAATCTTACTATCTTGAGCAGCAATCTTTTCATCAGTTGTTTCAGCGTGGACAGTTGTCAATACTGCCGCTTGAGACACTAATACTGTACTTAATAAAAGTGACGCTAAGATTTTTTTCTTCATATTGTGTAGATACTCCTTCTATTTAAGACATTACTAGTATACCAAAAAAAGACATAATAAATATTACGCCTTTGTTACATTTTTATTTCTTTCTTATAGATAACATTTTTCAAAAATATATTGGAAAATAAGCATCCATAAAAAGTTTAAAATCATTGATGGGACAAGGCTGTAGACAATAAAAACTGGCATCGATTCTACTGTCAATCCCATAGCAAGGGCAAGGAGATAACTCCCCATATCAAATAGGAAACTCATCACAACTATTGTTAACATTCTTGTCCAACGGTTTAGCAAAATTACACTATTAAATTTATGGAGCGAAGCTCCTATCAAGATAAATAGAAGTGTTGCAATTCCTATCAAGTGGAAAAAATAGATATCGTACACTAAACCCACTATACCGCAATAAGCTAGATAGAGATATTCTGAAACCTCAATTGTCTCAAACAAGAGAAATAAAAACAGAAAATGACTTACTAAATGAAAGTGAGGGAAGAAGGATCCCGCTAATTGTCCAATATGTGCATCAATTAATACAACAAAAGGGAGTAAAAAGAAAATACCAATTTGTTTTAACAGTCTCATTGCTAATTCCCCACTAACTCTACCACATGAAGATCTTTAGTATCAGCACTTAACTTTACTGTTACCTCTCGTGTCAGATAATCACTGCTATGAGTTGTAGCAACAACCTCTCCAACAGGAATATCCTTAACATTAAAGTTTCCAAGCCCCCCTGTAGTCACCCTATCTCCGGCACTAATGTCGTTGTTACTGTTTAATTGACTAATTTTAAGAAGTTCGGTTTCTTTGTCATAACCAACGATAATTCCGTAAATTTCAGTAGAACCATGCAAGATTTTAACGGAAATTTTGTCTGAATTTTCGGTGTTTGTCAATAGGTTGATCGTTGTTGAATGATCCTCCACTTTTGAAACACTGCCAATCAAGCCCCCGTTTGCAATGGCCAACATATTTTCAGAAGCACCCTTTGAACTTCCTGCATCTATCGTTAACTCTTGCTTCCAAAATACCGGTGAGCGCGTAATCACATCTGCTGCTAAGTTTTTTGTAGCCTGCAATTTTGACTTCATATCCAGCAACTGACGTAGTTGTTCATTTTCATTTTTTAAACTTTCTGATTGATTAGATTCTACCTCTAGTTGATAGAGCTGTTTTTTTAGACTTTCGTTTTCATTGTAAGTCTGCGTCAAATGTCCCAAATCTGATTTGAAAGTATCAAACCACTGAAAGGGTTTTTGGACAATTCTATCTACTAAGGAAATCCCATCTCCTAGTTTCGTCACAATAGAGCTTGAATAGGTTGTCACTAATAGTACAGAAACAGCCAGAACTGTGACAAAAACGATGATTAGATATTTTGATTTTTTAAAACGATTCATATTCCTACCTTTATACTAAAAACCTGCTACTGTGAGCTTCTTATCAATCCTACAAACCTGCTAAGATTTTAAGAAAAATAAGAAACATCCCAGTACCAAAATCACAAGAATTGCCAGTGTATCCTTTTGACTCCATCTCAACTGTCTATACTGACTTCTACCCTTTCCTCCCTGATAACCACGCGCTTCCATGGCTATTGCCAATGAATCTGCACGCTTTAAGCTCGTCGCAAAAAGAGGAATTAAAATTGGAATCATAGCCTTTACTTTTTGAACGATGCTACCTTCGCCAAAGTCAACTCCACGAGCTTTTTGAGCATTCATAATTCTCGTCGTGTCATCCATCAAGGTTGGAACAAAACGCAAACTCATTGATAACATCAGACCAATTTCATGAACAGGAACTTTCACGCGTTTCAGCGGTGCTAAAAGAGCTTCAACTGCAGCTGCCAGACTCAAGGGCATGGTCGTTAAGGTTAGCAAGGTTGAAAAGAAAATAATCAGCACAAAACGACAGAAAATGATTCCAGCTTGTTGCAAAGCATAATCCGTTATTTTTATAAAAGAAAACTCAAATAGGACATTTCCACTTGAAATGAAAAAGAGCTGAAAAAGAGTCGTAAAAGCAATCAGAAAGAACATGGATTTTAATCCCTGAACGAAAAATGAGAGAGAAACGCCTGACAAAGCGATAAATATACCTGTCGCTATAAACAGAATGAGATTGGTGAGAGGATTATTGGCCCAAAATACAATCAAAATTAACAGGATCATAGCAAGCAATTTACTACGTGGATCCAAGCGATGAATGATGGAATCCCCCGGTATATAACGCCCTAAAATCATACTATCCATTTAGCGACTCCTTAAACTCCTCTATCTTGATTGGCAGTTTTTTAAAAACTACACCCCTATCTGCCAAACGTTTACAAAAGGCTGTGATTTTAGGCACACCTAACTGAACTTTTTCCATAGAGGCTACATCTTGGAAAACATCACTCGGTTTGCCACTTTTGACTAAACGCCCCTTTTCCATAACATAGACCTGATCAGCATACGTAGCTACGTCATCCATTAAATGTGTTACCAAAACGATTGTCATTCCAGAAAGGTGAAGTTTTTTAAACAGGGTCATTAATTCTTTTCTGCCCAGAGGATCTAGCCCTGCTGTTGGCTCATCCAAAACCAAGACAGTTGGCTCCATGGCTAGCATACCTGCTATAGCCACACGTCTCATCTGGCCACCTGAAAGTTCAAAAGGACTGCGCTCAAAGAGTGACTCATCGATGCCTACCAAGGCTAACTTTTCACGCGCAATTTTCTTGGCCTCTTCCTCAGAAACTCCAAAATTTTGCGGTCCAAATGCAACATCTTTCAGAACAGTCTCTTCGAAAATCTGATTTTCAGCAAATTGAAACACTAGACCAACTTGCTTTCGAATCTGACGAATTTCTTTATTGGTTGATGTAGGGGTAATGACGGTATCGAAAACTCGAACAGAACCCTTACTTGGTACCAATAGGCCATTTAAAAGCTGTAAAATCGTTGATTTCCCACTGCCTGTGTGCCCTACTAAAGCTGTATAGGAACCATCCTCAATCGTCAAAGAAACATCAGTCAAGGCTGATGAAGATAGGGGAGTTCCCTCTTGATAGGTAAAGCTCACATTTTCTAGAGTAATTCCCATAACTTGTCCTCTAGCTCTCCTTCTGTCAAATAGCCATCCGGCAACTGATAACCAGTCTCTCTCAAAGATTCTCTCAATTGATTAGTAAAAGGTTCATCCAACCCTATCTGGTCAAGGTCATCCCGAGAAAAAAGTTCTCTTGGGCTGCTGGTTGACTCCACTTGGCCTTTTTTCATGACCAAGACACGGTCACTCATCGCAACTTCTTCCAAGTCATGTGTAATGGAGACGACTGTCATCTGATGGTCTTTTCGAATCTCTTGAACTGTCTGAATCAGTTCTCTTCGTCCCTCGGGGTCCAACATACTTGTAGCCTCATCTAGAATTAAAATAGCTGGCCTCAGGGCAACAACTCCTGCAATGGCCACACGTTGTTTTTGGCCACCAGATAAACGAGCTGGTTCTCTCTTCTTAAAGTCCAGCATCCCCACCAACTCCAAAGATTCAGTCACTCTCTTCTTCATTTCTTCACGAGGAAGTCCCTGATTTTCTAAACCAAAGGCGACATCATCTTCAACAGTTGCCCCCACAAATTGGTTATCTGGATTTTGAAAAACCATACCAATTTGACGGCGTAAGTCCCAAACGTTCTCAGAGGACAGCAATTGCCCATCTATCCAGATTTCCCCAGACTCTGCTTCAAGCAATCCATCAATCAAACGGATAGTTGTCGATTTTCCACTCCCATTATGACCTACAATCGAAAGCCATTCTCCCCGTTTCACGTGAAACGAGACATTATTAACGTCATAATGTTCCTGGTCTTCCTTGTAACGAAAAGACAGATTTTTTACTTCAATAATCGATTTCATTTCGAACCAAATGTCCCTTTGAATACATGAGCGCTACCCTTGAAATAATCATAGCCAGAGTAGATAGTGAAAAACAAAGCGATATAAAGCAACAGCTGACCAATTAAATTCCAATGTAAGAGCAAAAAGATAATGGCAAACATCTGACTAAAGGTCTTGATTTTCCCTGGCATCGCTGCTGCTAGAACTGTCCCTCCCGTCTCAACAAGCAACAAGCGCAAGCCTGTCACCGCAAGTTCACGAGAGATGATAATAGCAACAACCCAAGCTGGAGCCATACCTAACTCAATCAACATGATAAAAGCTGACATAACCAACAGCTTATCGGCCATCGGATCAGCAAACTTTCCAAAGTTGCTGACTACATTCCATTTACGAGCAAGGTAGCCATCAAGATAATCCGTTATACTAGCAACTGCAAAGATGATCGCTGCTAGCAAATGACTGCCTTGTGAATGACCCAAAGTCAAAATAAGAATAAAGAGAGGTATAAAGAGAATTCTACCAATAGTTAATACATTAGGAATTTGTTCTTTTTTCATTGATTTTTCCTTAATCTGTAGTAAATGTAAGTGTTACAGTTCCAGTCTGAGTTGTCAGCTTCGAAGTATCAATCGTTTGATTGTCCACAGTCACAGTAACTCCCTTCACTACACCTAAAGTAATGGTAACGGGATTCTTAGTTGAAACTGTTGTTTTTGCATTCTTATTGTCTGCGGATAGTGTCACACCACCCTCCAGCTCACTTCCTGAAACACTTACCCAACTAGTTGCATCTGATACTGCCAGTTGAACAGTAGCGATTTCCTTACTCGTTTTATACCGAGCTTCAATGCGGTTTCCTTCGCCTGACACTGTAATAGTTGATTCCGTAGTAGAAGACGAGCTAGACGTCTGACTACTAGAAGATGAACTAGATGAGGTTGTGGAACTAGTTGAGTTCACAACGCTATAATTAGCTGAAGAAGGACTTGGCTGAGTTTGGATGTAGTTCCAAACATAGTAAGTCACAAAAATTAAAATTGACAAAGCAAATAGGACGAAATAAAACAAGGGGAGATAAGACGTTTTTTTCTTATTTGATCGTCTGCGACCAGACAAGTCTTCTTCATCGACATCTACCTCTTCATAAGTAATCATACTACCTGAATCATAGGCATCCAAAACAATTCTTTCATCTAACTCTACTGCCCAGGCATATTTTCTTAAAAAAGAACGAGCATAGAAGGTACTAGGAAGTTGATCAAAATCATCTGCCTCCATAGCTTCTAGAAAGTTCAACTGAATTTCAGTTTTTTCCTGTAATTCTTCCAGACTCAATCCCTGGTTAATTCTAGCTAAACGTAGAACCTCGCCAATTGTTTTTTTTCTCATACGTACCATTCCTTCTTTCTAGTATTAGTCATTTTTTAAGCTGGAAAGATTGTAAAATCAACTAGATCACCATTATTAATCAAACGATGTCCAGCTTCTAGAACATCCTCCAAAGTAATTTCCTGTAGAATTTTCGGAAAATCAAAAATTGTTTCTCCGCGATCCATCGGATCGTATTGGGTTGCGATAAATTCTAAGGAGTTCATGCTACTGAAAAACTCCCCAAACATCTCACTCTTAATAAGATCTAAATGTTCCTCTGTAATATCCGTATCACTACTAAACTGACGAATCGCTTTCCGAAATTGATGCGACAGAGAAACAGGCTCTTTGGTATCCATTGTCAATATCACAAAATGAAAGCGACTATTGACTTCAACCTCAAGTGACAATGACGCATCTAACTTCCCAGACTCATATAACCTTTGAAAACGATCAGAAGTCCAACCAAACATCATCGTAAATAGTAATTTCAATAAAATATTGTAACGATAAGACTCAGCTTCAGTTATTTGCCCATTACCTCTAATCGCAACAGCAAGTTTGGGTGAAGAAACTTCCATTCGAAGACTATCTGTTTGCTTCACAGGCTGTAAGGGTAGTTGCTCTTTTGTAACTGTAAACTGTTCTAGAGTCTTCTTTTCCTTTTTCGAAAAGTATTCCTCAACAACTTCCACATCAATATTTCCAACTAAAAACAGTGACATGTTGACAGGTTTGTAAAAGTCTGTAAAGTTCTCTTTTAAATTTGAAACTTGAATCTCAGCAATTGATTTTTCACTTCCAACAATATCTGTTGCTAAAGGAGTATCAGGATAAAGGTTGGCTAATGTTGCAAAAAACAAACGTGAGTCTGGATCATCTTGGTACATTTCTCGTTCTTGCTGGATAATAGCCTGTTCCCTCAAAACAGACTCTTCTGTAAAATGAACATCTCCGACTAACTCATCTAGCAAATCTAAATTCTCTAATAGATGGTCAATTGTTGAAAAAAGATAGCTGGTCTTAGTAAAGCTTGTAAAGGCATTACTGTCCGCACCTAATCGAGTAAACGCAGCCATTATATCCTCAGAATTTTCTCTTTCAAACAATTTATGTTCAAGAAAATGTGCAATTCCTGCTGGATGATGACGTAAACCTTTGTCCAGGCTTGTATAAGTTGCATCTACAGAACCAAATTGAACCGTTACAATCCCATAAACCTCATTGAAATCTTGTTTAGGGAGTAAAGAAACTGTCAATAAATTTGATAATTGTGCTTTGTAGACTGTTTCCTTTACAGCAGGATAGTATTTTTCTTCAAAAGTAACCTTTGTCATTCTACTCCTTCCATAAAGTAAATCGCTTGTAACTTCAAACCATTGGCAACTTTACATACAGCTTCTTTATCAACATTCTCTAATTTTGCCACCAATCGATCAATGTCAAAGCTTGATTTCCCCAATAGAGCATTCAAATAGACTCTTTCAAATAGGGTCTGTTGATTATCTTGAGCCATCAACAAAGATCGTCGAATCATCTCCTTGGTTTGTTCAAGTTCAAAATCTGTAAAGTTACCCTTTTTCAAATCTAGCAATTGATGATTCATCATTTTTCTAGCCTGATTTCGATTTTCTCTATCAATCCCCGCATACATCCTTAACAGACCACTAAACAAATCCAATTGACTAGAGACTGTGTAGGCTATTCCAGCATTTTCACGAACGTTTGTAAAAAGTTTCGAATGTGCAAATTCACCCAACAAACCATTCATAACAAGCATGGGCAAATGTTCATCATCACCGTATTTTACAGGAGAATGATAGCCTAATTCTAAAATAGATTGTCCTACATTCCTCTGAACCATTCCTTCTCGTAGGACATTTGAATAAGATTGATGGTACTGGATAGTGACGCCATTCTCTCTAGCTGTAAAGGGTAATGACTTCAGCGATTCTGCAATTTCTACTTCATTAAAATCACCTAAGAAAAAGAAATCAATACGATCATTCTTCAGAGTATCTTGAAAGCAAGTGTAGCTACTTTCTGGAGACTCATTTAAAATGCTATTTCGTAAATCACTGTATCTCAATTGAAGACGCTCATCATCGAAGAACAAGCTATCCAACTCCTTATGAGCAAAATAAAATGAATCATCCATATCAGTAGCTAAACTAGCCAATAACTGTTTTCTTTCAATTTCAAACAAGGCTGGCTCAAAAGCACCATCTTGAACTAAGGGGGAAAATAAAGTCTGTTTTACTAATTCCAAAATTCGAGAAGTCAAGACATTCTTTTTACTTAAAAAATCATCCCTCACATAGGTAAACGTTAAGTCAAGAATATGTGCCTGTCCTCTACGATAAGCACTTGTGGAAATATCTGTTCCATATAAACTTGCCAAGTATCTGCGAAATGCTTGTGATGTTGGGTAAACTTGATTTGCCGTCTCCAACATACTTGCACTTAACATGCGTCCTGCTATCGTCTCAAGAGATAAGGGAGCAGTAAAACGAATAGTGATTTTATTTGTTTTAAACTTTTTGGATTGAACAAAATGTGCTGAAATTCCAGGCACTAATTCCATACCTTACCTCCTTACATATAGAGTTCTATTATACCACGAAAATCAAAATTTTTCTTGTTCTCTTTATAGCTTTAAAGAGTAAAACCGTTTTCATTTCAGCTAACTTTCCTTCAGCTATTTCAAGGAAAATATGGTATAATACCAAAGATTGAGGTGAATTATGGAATACAAATTATTTGAAGAATTTATTACGCTCCAAGCCCTCCTAAAAGAGCTTGGAATTATACAAAGCGGTGGTGCTATCAAATCCTTTTTAATAGAGCATCAAGTTTACTTTAATGGTGAATTAGAAAATAGACGTGGGAAGAAAATTCGTGTTGGAGATACGATTGACATTCCTGATTTAAAGCTTGACATCACCTTGACACAACCAAGTTTAAAAGAGCAAGAAGAATATCAAGCAGATAAGATTGAGAAAGAGCGAATTGCTAAACTTGTCAAAGAGATGAATAAAGGTATCAAGAAAGAAAAACAAAAAACTTCTTCATCACCTAAAACCAAACAAGCTCCACGTTTTCCAGGAAGATAACCATGTGGCTCCAACATTTAACAATTAAAACCTTTCGAAACTACAAAGAGGCAAAAATTGATTTCAATCCAAAATTAAATGTCTTTCTAGGTCAAAATGCACAAGGAAAAACCAATATTCTAGAAGCAATCTATTTCTTAGCCTTGACACGTAGTCATCGGACTCGTACAGATAAAAATCTCATTCATTTTGATGACGAGCAACTCCGTCTTTCTGGCTTGCTACAGAAAAAAACAAGCTCTATCCCTCTAGAAATTGATTTAACGCCAAAAGGGCGTGTGACTAAGGTCAATCACTTAAAACAAGCTCGCCTATCAGACTACATCGGACATATGAATGTTGTCCTCTTCGCACCTGAAGATCTCCAGCTAATTAAAGGAGCGCCCTCTGTCCGTCGAAAGTTTATAGACATCGAACTAGGACAAATTAAACCAATCTACTTGTCAGACTTGTCAAACTACAACCATATACTCAAGCAGAGAAATACCTACCTAAAATCCAGCCAGAAGATTGATGAAACATTTTTGTCAGTCTTAGATGATCAGTTAGTAGAGTATGGTTGTCGGGTTATAAAGCATCGGATAAAATTCATTAAAGACTTAGAGAAATTTGGTCAAAAAAAACACTTAGAAATTTCAAATAAATTAGAAGAGCTGTCAATATCTTATCAATCATCTGTCAACTTCACTGATGAAGAACAGCTAACACGTTCTTTTGAAATTGCTTTGGAGAAAAGCAGATCCAGAGACTTATTTAAAAAGAATACTGGAGTTGGCCCTCATCGAGATGATATTTCTTTTTATATCAATGGTATGGATGCTAGTTTTGGAAGCCAAGGTCAACATCGCAGCCTTGTTCTTTCTATCAAACTGGCAGAAATTGAGCTAATGGAAAGTATTACCAATGAGTCTCCAATACTACTGCTTGATGATGTTATGAGCGAACTTGACAATACACGGCAACTAAAATTACTAGAAACCATTTCTCAATCTATCCAAACCTTTATTACAACAACAAGTTTAGACCACTTACAAAACTTGCCAGAAAACCTTAGTATTTTCAATATTCAAAACGGTAAAATTTCTGTAAATCAAAATTGACAACACTGTAAACAAAAAGAACTCCTGAAAATCAGGAGTTCTTTTTTACTACTTACATAGAGTAGTTTGGTGCTTCATTAGTGATTTGTACATCATGAGGATGACTTTCTTTTAGACCAGCCCCAGACATTTCAATAAATTGAGCGTTGTCGTGTAATTCTTTAAGGTTAGCTGCACCACAGTAACCCATACCAGAGCGAATACCACCAATCATTTGGAAGACAATATCAGCTGCTGCGCCTTTATAGGCAACACGTCCTTCAATTCCTTCTGGAACAAGTTTGTTTGCTTCATTGACAGAACCTTGGAAGTAACGGTCACTTGAACCTTTCTTCATTGCAGCGATGGATCCCATACCACGGTAAGTTTTAAACTTACGTCCTTGGAAGATTTCCGTTTCACCTGGTGCTTCGTCTGTTCCAGCGAACATTGATCCAAGCATAACCGCATTTCCACCTGCAGCAAGGGCTTTTACAATATCTCCAGAATACTTGATTCCACCATCAGCAATAATCGTTTTTCCATATTCGCGCGCAACTGCTGCCGCATCATAAATTGCTGTCACTTGTGGGACACCCACACCTGCAATCACACGAGTAGTACAGATAGAACCTGGTCCAATCCCAACTTTGACAACATCCACACCCGCATCATAAAGAGCACGCGCACCTTCTGCAGTTGCAATATTACCAGCAATCAAAGTGCGATCTGGGAAGTGAGCACGAATTTCAGCAATTTTACGTAGAACCCCAGCAGAGTGACCATGTGCAGTATCAATAACAATTGCGTCAGCCCCTGCTTCAAAGAGAGCCTCTGCACGTTCAAATGTATCTGAAGTGACACCCACCGCACCAGCAACTAGAAGACGACCAAATTCATCTTTGGCAGCATTTGGAAACTCAATAACTTTTTCAATATCCTTAATAGTAATCAAGCCAGAAAGACGGCCTTCTTCGTCAACCAAAGGAAGTTTTTCAATACGGTGTTCTTGAAGAATATGTTCAGCTGTTGCAAGATCTGTACCAACAGGGGCAGTGACAAGATTTTCACTGGTCATATGGTTTGAGATTGGTTGATTGTAATCTGAAATAAAGCGAAGATCTCGGTTTGTTAGAATACCAACCAATTTACGATTTTCAAGTGTTTCTACAACTGGAACACCACTGATACGGTAACGTCCCATCAGTTCGTCTGCTTCAGCAATAGTGTGTTCTGGAGTCAAGAAGAATGGATCAATAATAACACCATTTTCAGAACGTTTTACCTTGCGAACTTCATCTGCCTGTTGCGCAATAGACATATTTTTATGGATTACTCCAAGACCACCTGCACGAGCAATAGCAATAGCCATTTGACTTTCTGTGACTGTATCCATTGCGGCTGTTATAATTGGGATATTTAAAGTCAGATTATCTGCCAATTTTGTTGTTAAATCTGCATCATTAGGCAACACATGACTTTCTGCTGGAATGAGCAATACATCATCAAAGGTAAAACCTTTTTTTAAAAATTTAGTATCCCAATTAGACATTGAAGTTTCCTCTTTTCTTTCTTTTTGAGCTTGACTCTTTTTGTATTGTATCTATCATACCATTCTATGAAAATTTGTCAATTATATTTATGGTAGAAATCATAAAAAAACTATCCCTGTGAACCTATGGAAGAGATAGTTTTACGATTCATATTTTATCTATTATTTAAAATAATTTAGTCCCATTGCTTTCTTAACTTCAGATAAAGTTTGCCCCGCAACCTCACGCGCTTTTTCACTACCTTTTTGAAGCATATTATACACTTCCCCCATATCCTTAGCAAATTCAATACGGCGCTCACGAATAGGGCCAAGTTCGCGTTCTAATATTTCAAGTAGATAACGTTTCGTCTTCACATCACCAAGACCACCACGTTGATAATGTTCTTTCATATCCGCAATTTCTTGAGCATCTTCTGGACGACCAAACACATCTAGGTAATGGAAAACCATATTCCCTTCAATCTTACCTGGATCCTCAACCCGAATATGGTCTGGATCAGTATACATACTCATGACTTTTTTACGCAAAGTATCCGCATCATCTGCTAGATAAATACCATTATTAAGGGATTTAGACATTTTAGAATTTCCATCTAAACCAGGCAAACGTCCTGCTCTCTCATTTTCTGGATAAATACCTTCCGGTTCCACCAAGACCTCACAATTATAAGCATGATTAAAGGAACGAACAATCTCACGAGTTTGCTCAATCATTGGTTTCTGATCTGTTCCAACAGGAACATAATTGGCCTTGAAGGCAGTAATATCTGCTGCTTGCGCAATCGGATAAACCAAAAATCCTGTCGGAATACTTTCTCCAAAACCTTTTTGAGCAATCTCTGTTTTTACTGTCGGATTCCGTTCCAAACGAGCTAGTGACACCAAATTCATATAGTACATAGATAGTTCAGCCAACTCTGGTATCTGACTTTGAATAAAGATAGTTGATTTACTTGGATCCAATCCAACTGCTAAGTAATCTAAGGCAACATTCCCAATCGATTCTACAATCGTTTGAGGGTCTTTGGCGTGATCTGTCAATGCTTGTTGGTCCGCCAAAAAAACAAACATGTCATACTTGTCTTCTTCTTGCAGTAATACTCTATTTTTAAGACTCCCAACATAATGTCCAATATGCAGTTTTCCTGTTGGGCGATCTCCTGTTAAAATAATGGGTTTCGTCATTTTTTTCTCCTTCGAAATGGTCTCTTCAATTATAGCATTTTTTTGTTAAAATAACAGAAAATTATTTAAATCAAACAACTAACTCGTTGTAAATAAACCTGTAAACTTAATTGACATAAAATTGACAAACAAAAATTTGAATATTTCTCTCTTTTCTAGTAGAATAAATGTATTACATATTATAGGAGAAAAACATTGCTTACAGTATCTGATGTTTCACTACGTTTTAGTGATCGCAAACTTTTTGATGATGTCAATATCAAATTTACAGAAGGAAATACATACGGATTAATTGGTGCTAATGGTGCTGGGAAGTCTACATTCTTAAAAATCTTAGCTGGTGATATTGAGCCAACAACTGGTCACATCTCTCTTGGTCCAGATGAACGTCTCTCTGTTCTCCGTCAAAATCATTTTGACTATGAAGATGAGCGAGTTATTGATGTCGTCATTATGGGAAATGAAAAACTTTACACCATCATGAAAGAAAAAGACGCCATTTATATGAAGGAAGATTTTTCAGATGAAGATGGTGTTCGTGCAGCCGAACTTGAAGGAGAATTTGCCGAGCTTGGAGGTTGGGAAGCAGAAAGTGAAGCATCCCAATTACTTCAAAACCTAAACATTCCAGAAGAATTGCACTATCAAAACATGAGCGAATTGGCCAATGGTGAAAAAGTGAAGGTTCTCCTTGCTAAAGCACTTTTTGGTAAACCAGATGTTCTTCTCTTGGACGAGCCGACCAACGGGTTGGACATCCAATCTATTACTTGGCTAGAAGACTTCTTGATTGACTTTGATAACACCGTTATCGTAGTATCCCACGACCGTCACTTCTTAAACAAAGTATGTACACACATGGCCGACCTTGACTTTGGAAAAATCAAACTCTATGTCGGAAACTATGACTTCTGGAAGGAATCTTCTGAACTCGCTGCTAAATTGCTAGCAGACCGTAATGCCAAGGCAGAAGAAAAAATTAAGCAATTGCAAGAATTCGTTGCTCGCTTCTCTGCCAACGCTTCTAAGTCAAGACAAGCAACGTCTCGTAAAAAAATGCTTGACAAGATTGAATTAGAAGAGATTGTTCCTTCTAGTCGTAAATACCCATTTATCAACTTTAAAGCAGAACGTGAGATTGGTAATGATCTCTTGACAGTAGAAAATTTAACTGTAAAGATTGATGGCGAAACTATCCTAGACAATATTAGTTTCATCTTGCGTCCAGGTGATAAAACAGCTCTTATTGGACAAAACGACATCCAAACAACTGCATTAATTCGTGCAATTATGGGTGACATCGACTATGAAGGAACTGTCAATTGGGGAGTTACTACTAGCCGTTCTTACTTGCCAAAAGACAACTCGGCTGATTTTGCAGGAGGAGAGTCAATCCTTGACTGGTTGCGTCAATTTGCAAGTAAAGAAGAAGATGACAATACCTTCCTACGTGGTTTCCTTGGTCGTATGCTCTTCTCTGGTGATGAGGTTAACAAACCTGTAAACGTCTTGTCAGGGGGAGAAAAAGTACGTGTCATGCTTTCAAAACTCATGCTCTTGAAATCAAATGTCCTTGTACTTGATGATCCAACAAATCACTTGGACTTGGAATCTATCTCAAGCTTGAACGATGGATTGAAAAACTTTAAAGAATCAATCATCTTTGCCAGTCATGACCACGAGTTTATCCAAACTTTGGCAAACCATATCATTGTTTTGTCTAAGAATGGCGTCATTGATCGTATTGATGAAACCTACGATGAATTCCTAGAAAATGCAGAAGTACAAGCAAAAGTTAAAGAACTTTGGAAAGATTAAATAAGACTTCAAAACTCAGTTGGGGTAACCAACTGAGTTTTCTATCATTCTACGAGGTAACATGAAATCATTTTTTAAAACATATTGGACCTATTTTGTTTCTTTCATCATTCCTTTAGTAATTATGACTGGAGTATACCTAACTCAAGGTATCTACTGGAACAGCGATGCATCTCCACTATTAGGAGACGGTTTCCATCAATACGTTATTTTTGATGTAGCTTTACGAAATATTCTGCATGGAAATGGCAGTTTGTTTTACACCTTTACAAGTGGCCTCGGACTGAATTTCTATGCTCTATCTAGTTATTACTTGGGTAGTTTTCTCTCACCTCTGGTTTACTTTTTTAATCTGTCGAATATGCCAGATGCTGTTTATCTGACCACTCTATTAAAATTTGGATTGATTGGTCTGTCAACCTTCTTTAGTCTAAATAGATTATTTAAAGATATCCCAAAATTTTTAAAACTTGCCTTATCTACTTCCTATGCTTTAATGAGCTTCACTATCAGTCAGTTAGAGATTAAAACTTGGCTAGATGTTTTTATCTTGATTCCTTTAATTATAACTGGTTTACACCTACTTATAACACAAAAGAAGCGCCTACTATACTTTACAAGTTTGTCAATCTTATTTATTCAAAATTATTATTTTGGGTATATGACAGCATTGTTTCTTATTTTCTGGTATCTCTGCCAAATTTCTTGGGACTTTAAAACTCGAAAATCATCTTTTCTTGATTTTGTTGTTACCTCCTTTTTAGCTGGAATGGCTAGTTTGATTATGACTCTTCCTACACTGTTTGATTTACAAACTCATGGGGAGAAGTTAACTGCCATCACAAAATTAAAAACAGATAGTAGCTGGTATCTGGATATTTTCGCAAAACAATTCATTGGATCTTTTGATACAACTAAGTATGGATCTATACCAATGATTTTTGTTGGATTGCTTCCTTTTATTTTGACCATTCTATTTTTCACAATAAAATCCATAAGGTTTCACGTGAAACTTACCTATGCAATTTTTTTCACTTTTTTAATAACAAGCTTTTATATAGAGGCCCTCGATTTATTTTGGCAAGGGATGCATACCCCAAATATGTTTTTACATCGCTATGCTTGGATCTTTTCTACTCTGTTAATTTATACTGCAGCAGAAGTCTTAAATCGCCTGAAAGAACTGAAACTCTGGAATCTATTTGTCTCACTTTTTCTTGTACTAACAGGATTTTTGGCTACTGTCTATTTTAAATCACACTATTCTTTTTTAACTGATTTGAATATCCTACTCACTCTTGAATTTCTACTGGTTTATGCTCTTTTACTTCTTGCAGTCATTAAAAAATTTATCTCTGTAAATCTATTTGCAATTCTTTTGTCTTTATTTATAACAGCTGAGATAAGCTTAAATGCTTCATCTCAAATGGAAGGAATAGCTAAAGAATGGGCCTTTGCTTCTCGTAGCGCCTATAATAGAGATATCACCGCTATGGAATCCATTCTAAACCAAATTGACAATCCATTTACACGTACTGAAAAACTGCAAATTCAGACTGGGAATGACAGTATGAAATTTAACTACAATGGAATCTCTCAATTTTCGTCTGTACGAAATCGTTCAGCTAGCACTAGTTTGGATAAACTGGGATTCAAATCCTCTGGAACCAACCTCAATCTCCGTTATGCTAATAACAGTCTTTTAGCAGACAGTTTATTTGGAATCCAGTACAATATTTCTGAAACTTCACTTGATAAGTATGGCTTTCAAGAGATTTATCAAAAGGATCATTTAACCTTATATAAAAATCAACTCTCTTTACCCATTGCCTTTGCCACTCAATCTATTTACACAGATGTAAACTTTAACAATCACACTCTAGATAATCAGGCTTTATTTATAAACCAGCTTGCTAATCTCAACTTAGATTACTTCTCCCAAATAGCATATGATAAAACAGATAATTCAGATGGTTTAACGAGCATCACAGGTTCTGCTAATGAAGATGCAAAGATTGATTATCAAATTGAGGTTCCTCAGAATAGCCAAGTCTATCTCTCTTTTTCAAATCTTCATTTTACAAACGATAAACAAAAGAAAGTTGACATCATTGTCAATGGAGAAAAGAAGACTTTTACAACTGACAATGCATTTAATTTCTTTAATTTGGGTTATACTGAAGAACAAAAAACTTTCAATATCAGTGTTAGTTTCCCTGGAAATTCTCAGGTGTCATTTGAATCTCCGACCTTCTATCGTTTAGATACTCAGGCTCTTACTGAGGCAATTCAAAAGATTAAAGAACAACCTGTTGAAGTATCCACCTCTAAAAATAAAGTCTTTGCTACATATGAAGTAAAACAAGATACCTCTATTTTCTTCACTATTCCTTATGACAAAGGTTGGTCTGCATACCAGGATGGGAAAAAACTTGAAATCAAGCAGGCTCAAACTGGTTTTATGAAAGTTGATGTTCCAAAGGGAAAAGGCACCATTACACTTTCCTTTATCCCCAATGGTTTTGTTATTGGAGCAGCCTGCTCACTAACTGCCCTTCTTCTTTTTGGGATCTATAATCACAGACGAAATTTATCTAAGACAGAAAAAGATTGACCAATTTCTTGGCCAATCTTTTTAATCTTCTTCCATTTTCTTAGGTTGATAAGCTAGCATACCTAAAGCAGTAAAGAAAGCTAGAGTTATAATAAGGAAAATAACTTGATGATGAATATTTCCTGTCATAGAGATTGTTTGTCGTAAGCCTGATACAGAATAACTCATTGGTAACCAAGGATTGACACCTTTGAAGAAATCATTTGTCAAAGCAAGGGGATAGGTCCCTGCACTTGATGCTAATTGTAATAAAAGTAAAATAAGAGAGAAGAAAGCTCCTATACGGCTATTCCAAGTTGTTAAAGCTGTCACCATAGACATGAAAGCTAAACTTGTGATTACAATTAGAATCAAGGTCCTCATCTCATGGTTCGCAGTCAATCCAATAAGATGGACACCTCCATAAACTAAAACACCTGCTAAGACAGCTATAATCCCATTTATTTCAGAGCGAGACTTCAACCAAGCCCAACGACTCTCTGGATGACGTCCAGAAGGTAACTTAGCAAAAATCATATTGGTAGATATAGCAGCAACAAAAAGAGCAACTGATATCATATAAGGAGCCATGGCAATCCCATTTACAGGAACTTGGTCGTTATCTGTTTTTGAAAGAACTAGAGGTTCAGATAATGTTTCTGCATTTTTAGATTCTGTTGAAGCTGATTTAAGTTGAGTATTTGCATTGCCTAATCCTTGTCCTAATGAATCAACTCCTGTCTGTAAATCTTCAAGACTAGAGGTTAAGGTTGTTCCACCATCTGCTAGTTTTCCAGCACCATCTGCAATCTTCATAGCGCCACTTCCTAGTTGAGATGCTGCAGAAAGTAACTGTGTTGATTTATCTGTTAATTGACCAGAGCCAAATTGTAATGTAGTAATACCTGCTATCAGCTCTGGGTTCTTATTATTCAATTGTGCAGAACCTGTTGACAAGCTTTCTATACCTGATACTAATTCTGGAGCTTTTCCAGCTAACGCATCTACTCCAGCTGTCAAGGTTGATGTATTTTCTGTCAACTTACTTGATCCAGAAACTAATTGATCTAGACTAGTTGTTAAACTTGCATTCTTTTCACTTAGTTGATTAGCACCTATAGAAATAGTATCCAGTCCTTTAGTATAGTTTACAACTCCTTTTTCAATTGACTGACTTCCAGGAACTAACTGATTATCTACAGAAGTTTGTAATGTTGCAAATCCATTTGACAAGGTTGTCAAGGAGCTAGATGCTGCAGGTAAGAGTTGATTTGCTTTCGTCTGCACATCAGATAGGTTAGTTACTTGTTGTTCTGAATTCTCTATACTTTCTTTTAATCCCCCTACTGTCGTTAAAATTGTTTTTGCTGACTCAATAGTAGAATTAGAATTTTTAGAAATAGCTTCTGTCAGTTCTTTCTTTTGTTCCTCTGTAAGAGATTGATAAGTAGCTGTTGATTGAAGGCTAGCAATAGTTTTCTCTTGTTCTGTCTGACTTTTGGTCACAATATCCTGAGCAAGAGTTGTTAGATTTGGCAAAGCTTCTGACAATGTACTTTTCAGTTGAGTATTATCTGATATTGTAAGAGCTTGTAGTGTTTTATTTAGTTCTCCTAATCTTTTTGCCATTTGCGCTATTTCTTCACTTTGTTGAGATGAGGACTCTAATTGGCTTGAAATTTCTTTAATACCAGTATTTAATTGCTCCATTCCATCTCTTAGTGTATCTGATTGATTGGATAATTGACTTGTTCCGTTAGAAAGTTCTTTCACACTACTTATATAAGCATTTACACCAACTGAAAATTGATTGAGACCTGTATCCAGTTGTGAAACGCCACCTGTATAAGACTTTATACCTGTATTTAGCTGATTTACACCTGTCACCAACTCAGGAGTTTTTGAAGCTAATTGACCAAGTCCAGTGTCAACTTGTGAGACAGCATTTGTATAACTTTGTAAACCACTATTAAAAGTTCCTAAACCAATATGTAATTGCTCTATAGCAGACACATAGCTAGATAAGCCTTTTGTAAATTGATCCGCTCCATTTGAAAAAGTTACACTTGAGTTAGCTAGAGTATTAAGATTTGTTGTCAACGTTTGACTTCCCGTCACCAACTGATTGGCTCCATT
This sequence comes from Streptococcus sp. CF8-6, assembly GCF_024295845.1. NCBI lineage: Bacteria > Bacillati > Bacillota > Bacilli > Lactobacillales > Streptococcaceae > Streptococcus > Streptococcus sp. CF8-6. The sequence continues at coordinate 81,429 of NZ_JANCOF010000006.1, forward strand.
AGCCAATTGTTCACTTCCCTCAGCTGCTTTATTTATTCCAGACTTCAAATCATTCATTTTTTGAAATAAAGCCTTAGTGTACGTTTCAGTAACATTAGTAGAGACGGTTTGTTTTAATTGTGTCATTGCAGAATCACTCATCTTACTTGCAATAAAGCTATGCCCACTTGACGTCTGATAATCAATTTGCATCTGTTCAGGATGATTCGTTAGGATAGAAGTAGCTTTTTCAGATAAGTCACTTGGTAAAGTTACTACCATGTAGTAGTCACCATCTTCTAGCCCTTTTTCCCCTTCCTCTTCATTAACAAAGTGAAAATCTAAAGCCTTATTTTCTTTTAAATTAGACACCATGTCTTCACCAATTGTCATTGTCTGTCCATTATAAGAAGCTTCCTTATCTTTATTGACAACTGCCACAGGTAACTCCGATACTTGACCATATGGATCCCACATGGATGATAAAAATATAATGTTGTATAAAGCTGGAATGAGAGAAATCCCTATCATTACAATGATAAAGGTCGGTTTTTTAAATATTGCTTTCCATTCTTTAAACATGTTTCCTCCTTTTTTACACATATTGTCTAAAATTTTGATATAATAGATTATACATCAAAAAATCCAAATTACAAGATAAAAAACTACTTTTTTAGACACATAGTCTATTTTTGTATACGAGGAGAAATTATGAAAGAAAGTAACAAACGTTTAAAAACAAAACGAATTATCGAAAATGCCATGGTTCAATTATTGATGGACCAGCCCTTTGATCAAATTTCTACTGTCAAGTTAGCAGAAAAAGCCGGAATTAGTCGTTCCAGCTTTTACACTCACTACAAGGATAAGTATGATATGATTGAACTCTACCAAAGTAAGCTATTTCATACCTTTGAGTATATTTTCCAAAAACATGCTCATCGCAAAAGAGATGCTATTTTAGAAGTATTTGAATATTTAGAGTCTGAGCCACTCTTGGCTGCACTCTTATCTGAAAATGGGACAAAAGAAATCCAAAATTTCTTGAGAAATAAGCTTCACATTATGCTTAGCACCGACCTTCAGAAACGCTTTATGAAATTACAACTCACTCCAATTGAATTAGAATACAGCAGTATTTATCTAACAAATGCCCTATTTGGTGTTTGCCAGACTTGGATTGCTCACGGAAAAAAAGAAAGTCCGCAAGAAATGACAGACTTCCTTATGAAAATGTTAGGTGATGTTAACTAAAAAAGAACACCAATGGTGTTCTTTTTTTATCTGACTCCGCCAGTAGGACTCGAACCTACGACATCATGATTAACAGTCATGCGCTACTACCAACTGAGCTATGGCGGATAAAATAGTCCGTACGGGATTCGAACCCGTGTTACCGCCGTGAAAAGGCGGTGTCTTAACCCCTTGACCAACGGACCATCTATCTGTAGCAGATATAACCATTATATCAATTTCTTACTAATTGTCAATCACTTTTTAGATTTTTTCTCTAGAATATCTTTTAGTTTGCGGACTTTTAAACGAGTAATTGGACAACGATGATCTTCATAAAAAACAACTTCTAAATTCTTTCGATCAATTTCTCTCACATTTCCCACATTGACAAGGAAAGATTTATGGGAGCAATAAAATCGCTGGGTATGTTTGTCCTTTTCCTGAATATCTGTCATAGTTCCATAGAATTCTTTTGCAAAATTCTTACCAATAATCCGAAGTTTATGAGAAACTCCTGTGGTTTCGATATACAAAATGTCATGGTAAGGAATTTTCAAATCATTTCCTTTATAGTTGTAATCAAAATAGTCTACAACATCTTCGTTTTCAAGCAGCATGCTCTTAGTATAAAAAATACTCTGCTCGATGCGTTTTTTGAACAACTCATCATTGATATCTTTATCAACAAAATCTAGGGCTGATACCTGGTATTTGTAAGTTAAGGTAGCAAATTCAGATCTACTGGTAATAAAGACAATAATAGCATAAGGATTGTGATGACGGATAAATTGAGCCACTTCAAAGCCTTTTTTCTCGATTCCATGAATATCGATATCTAGGAAATAAAGCTGGTTTACTTCATCATTTTCGATATATTCCTTAAACTCACGAACTTTTCCTGTTGTCTTATATGAAATAGGAATATTCGATTCTTCCGAGATTTCATTTAATATTCTCTCTAGTCTCACTTGATGTTCAATAACATCTTCTAAAATTAATACTTTCATTCGAATTCCCTCTTAAATCTAATAATTTGTCTAAATGTGTTGTCTTCCATCTCTGTTTCTAAAATAATGTTGTCATACTTATCTAAAATCTCTTTGACATTATTAAGTCCTAGACCTCTATTTCTTCCCTTGGTAGAAAAACCTAAGGCAAATAGGTCCTCTGAAGGCGTCATAGTGATTTTGCATGAATTCTGGATAACTATAACTGTTTCAAAATCCATTTTAATGACTGCAACTTCCATTTGTTTCAAATAACTATCTGCAGCACCTTCAACAGCATTGTTTAATAAAATGCTCATGATACGAACAAGATCAAGTAAATCTATTGACAGTCTAGTAATGATATCCTTTACTTCCAATGTAAACTCTACATCATTTTTTCGTGCATAGACAATCGATTGAGCAATTAAACTTCGTAAAGCAGAATCTTCTATATTATTTAAATCAAAGTAAGTATATTTTTCTGACCTCAATTTCTGATTTGCTTTTACTAAGACTTCATTGTAAACCCTGTTAATTTCTTGTAAATCTCCACTGTCAATCGCCATTTGCATGCTAACAAGCATCCCTGCATAGTCATGACGAAAACCTCGAATTTCATTATACAACTCCACAATTTCGTCAGTATAAGTCTGTAAATGTTTTTGTTCAAATTTCTTTTGTTTTAGAGCAATCTCTTTTTCAATTTGAACCTTGTGAGAATTCATTGCAAAGAAAATCAATAACAAGCAAATAAAAACAATGGTTGATAAAATACTTCCGAAACTATTTAAATGATGAGTTGTACTTACTATATCTGAAATAAATAATAAGATATGCAAACCAAAGAAAGCAACTATTACTTTTTTTAAAAAAGGGTACAGATAATCTTTATCAAAATATTTAATATCCAGATGAAAATAACGAATTATTATTAGAATAGAAAAATAAGTCATCAACAATACTACGAAAAGGAATGTACTTTTATAGTGTAATACTACTTCATCTCCTGTTATAGAAGATAAGGTTACGGATATAAAAGTATGAGTACTGTGATATAATAAAGATAATAGTAAACTGATAAAAATAGCTTTGTATTTTTCAGACTTCTTTAACTTTCTTAAATAAAGGTACACAACCAAAGGAAATAAAAATTTAGACAAAGCAAAACTATTAGAAAATACTAGTGTAATAATTTCTTCAAGTATAAAAACTGAGATGCATGTATAACAGAAAAAAACAATTTGTTCTTTTCTATTTATTTTACAGATCCATTCATAAATTTTGCTAATAATGATAAAATAAAAAATAGCTATCCCTAATCCAAATAAATCCATTACTCTCTACCTTTATTTCATTACTTTCTTCTTGGAAAAATAAGATTACGAATTGTTTCTGAAATTCTCCAATCTCCACCCCGAATCTCCTGCAATTCTGACTCTGTTACCTCTTTAAATTGTTCCAACTTTACTGTATTTTTCATAATGAAATCTCCTGTATTATTTTTTCTTGTAAGTTAACTTACACACCTATTATACAAAATGAAGACCATGTAAGAAAAAATTCTTCCCAACTGTGCATTTTTGCACCTGAAATGCACTTTTTTAAGAAAAAAGCTGGGATCTATCCCAGCTTCACATCTAAAATTGATCCCAGCAGGATTCGAACCTGCGACCGTTCGCTTAGAAGGCGAATGCTCTATCCAGCTGAGCTATGAGACCTAACACGACCATTCTATCAAAAAACAAGAGCTAAGTCAATCTTCTATTTGTGGTAAGGAGAACCCTGCTGAATTGTAAAAGCACGGTAAATTTGTTCAACTAAAACCAATCTCATCAACTGATGTGGTAATGTCAGACGTCCAAAACTAACAGAAAGATTAGCCCTATTTTTTACAACAGGAGCTAGACCCAAACTTCCTCCAATGATAAAAGTAAGCGTTGAGTATCCTTTTATATAAGCTTGCTCTAGTTGCTTACTAAATTCCTCTGAGGAGAATGTTTTTCCTTCAATGGCTAGTACAACGACAAAGTCTCTTTCTCCAACCTTAGAAAGAATTCTTTCACCTTCTGTTTCCAAGATTTTTTGATTTTCTAATTCACTGGCTTTGTCAGGTGTCTTCTCATCAGTGAGCTCAATCATTTCTAATTTGGCAAAACGTGAAATTCGTTTGGTATATTCAGCAATTCCATCTTTAAGGTATTTTTCTTTTATTTTTCCTACTGTTACAATTTTTATTTTCATTCTTCTATTCTATCATATCCACACTTCATTTCACATCTTATACACACAAAAATCATTCAAAAATACTAGTGAATTCACAGAATAAAGCGAGTTATCCACAACTTGTGAAAAACTTTAATCTTTTAAGTTTGGATTAAGTTAATAGGTTTATAATCTGAGTAAATAAATAACAAACGGAGGCGTTTATGAAACACTTACAAAAATTTTACAAAAAAGGAGTTAAAGTTCTTGTAATCATTCTAATAGGATTTTTAAGTGGTGCCTTAGGAAGTTTCGTAACATTACAACTTTATCAAAAACAAGGAAATCAAGCTACGAATAATAATTCTGGCACTGTCACTCAAACATCCTATAAAAATGAAAACTCAACCACTCAAGCAGTAAATAAAGTTAAGGATGCTGTTGTCTCAATCATTACTTATTCTTCTTCTAGCAGTAGACAAAGTAGTGTATTTAACGCTGATGACACTAATTCTGATTCAGACAATCAACAAATCGCAAGTGAGGGATCAGGTGTTATCTATAAAAAGGATGATAAGGATGCCTATCTTGTAACTAATACTCACGTTATCAATGGAGCTTCAAAAGTTGATATTCGCTTGGCAGATGGTACCAAGGTTCCTGGTGAAATTGTCGGATCTGATACCTTCTCTGATATTGCTGTCGTTAAAATTTCTTCAGAAAAAGTTACAACAGTAGCAGAATTTGGGGATTCAAGTCAACTTAGTGTTGGAGAAACAGCGATTGCTATCGGTAGTCCTCTAGGTTCAGAATATGCTAATACAGTTACACAGGGGATTATTTCAAGTCTTAATCGAAATGTTTCTCTAAAATCTGAAGATGGTCAAGCTATTTCAACAAAAGCCATTCAAACAGATACAGCCATTAACCCTGGTAACTCTGGTGGTCCACTTGTAAACATTCAAGGACAAGTAATTGGTATTACATCAAGTAAAATTGCAAGTAATGGTGGAACATCTGTAGAAGGTCTTGGTTTTGCAATTCCTTCAAACGATGCACAAAATATCATTAAACAGCTTGAAAGTGATGGTAAAGTGACTCGTCCTGCTCTTGGAATTCAAATGGTCAATCTGTCAAATGTTGGAGCTAGTGATCTTAGAAAACTTAACATTCCAAGTGGCCTCACTTCAGGTGTAGTTGTTCGATCTGTTCAAAATAATATGCCAGCAAATGGACATCTTCAAAAATACGATGTCATTACCAAAGTTGACGACAAAGAGATTGCTTCATCAACAGACCTACAACACGCTCTTTACAATCATGCTATTGGAGATACTATCAAAGTAACCTACTACCGTAACGGTAAGGAGGAAACAACCTCTATAAAACTAGATAAGAATTCTGCTGATTTAGAGTCTTAATTGACATCAGTGTAAAGAAAACTTTACAGAAAGTAAAAGATATGTTAGTGTAGAATCATGGAAAAATTTGAAATGATTTCTATCTCTGAAATACAAAAGAATCCTTACCAACCTCGGAAAGAATTTGATACAGATAAACTAAAGGAATTAGCTCAGTCAATCAAAGAAAATGGGCTCATTCAACCAATTATCGTTCGTCAATCTCCTGTAATTGGTTATGAAATCCTTGCAGGAGAGAGACGATATCGAGCTTCTCTCTTGGCTGGTCTAACCTCTATTCCAGCCGTTGTAAAGCACCTCTCAGATCAGGAAATGATGATTCAGTCTATCATTGAGAATTTGCAGAGAGAAAATTTAAATCCTATTGAAGAAGCACGCGCCTACGAATCTTTAGTAGAAAAAGGATTTACTCACACTGAGATAGCGGATAAAATGGGGAAATCTCGTCCTTATATCACTAATTTTATTCGTTTACTTTCCCTACCAGAATATATCTTAGCTGAAGTAGAAAATGGAAAAATTTCTCAAGCGCATGCACGTTCACTAGTTGGTTTGGACAAAGAGCAGCAAGACTATTTCTTTCAACTAATCAAAAATGAAGATATTTCTGTGAGAAAGCTAGAAGCACTTCTTACAGAGAAAAAACGAAAGAAGCAAAAAAAAAGTGATTCTTTCATCAAAGACGAAGAAGATAAAATAAAAAAACTACTCGGTTTAAGTGTAGAAATTAAACTTTCAAAAAAAGATACTGGAAAGATTATTATCTCCTTTTCAAGTCAAGAAGAATACGATAGAATTATTAACAGCCTGAAATAAGGCTGTTCTTTTATTTTCTCAACCCACAAATTTATCCACCAATTTTTTTATCAAAAACCCTATTAAATCAAGGATTTTCCTATTTATCCCCAACCTGTGGATAAATACTGCTAACATTGTGGATTCTTTTCCCCAATCTGTGGAAAAATCCTACTATCTATGGTAAAATAAGTCTAGCACTAAACTACTAAAATCATAGTAAAGGAGGAAAAATAGTTGAAAGAAAAGCAATTTTGGAATCGTATTTTAGAATTTGCTCAAGAAAGATTAACTCGATCTATGTATGATTTCTATGCTACACCTGCTGAACTCATCAAAGTAGAAGAAAACACAGCTACTATATTTCTACCGAGATCAGAGATGGAAATGGTGTGGGAAAAGCAATTAAAAGATATTATCATTGCTGCTGGTTTTGAAATTTATGATTCTGAAATCAAACCTCACTATATTTTCACTAAACCTCAGAGTACAGAATCTCCTCAAGTAAATGATACGAATAGTGTCTCTACTTACGATTACACGCCTGCACTACCAACGATTCCCTATTCCGAAACAGGGTTAAAAGAAAAATATACCTTTGATAACTTTATTCAAGGTGATGGGAATGTTTGGGCGGTATCTGCTGCACTAGCTGTATCTGAAGATTTAGCTCTGACCTATAATCCTCTTTTCATCTATGGAGGACCTGGTCTTGGAAAGACTCACTTGCTCAATGCGATTGGAAATGAGATTTTGAAAAATATTCCTGATGCGCGTGTCAAGTACATTCCTGCCGAAAGCTTTATCAATGACTTTCTTGAACACTTGCGACTTGGAGAAATGGAAAAGTTCAAAAAGACTTACCGTAGTCTTGATCTCTTGTTGATCGATGATATCCAATCTCTCAGTGGCAAAAAAGTCGCGACCCAGGAAGAATTTTTTAATACCTTCAATGCTCTTCATGATAAGCAGAAACAGATTGTCCTAACCAGTGATCGAAGTCCTAAACACCTAGAAGGACTTGAAGAGAGACTTGTCACACGCTTTAGCTGGGGATTGACGCAAAATATCACTCCTCCTGACTTTGAGACACGTATCGCCATTCTTCAAAGTAAAACAGAGCACTTGGATTACCATTTCCAAAGTGATACTTTGGAATACTTGGCTGGCCAATTTGATTCAAATGTTCGAGAATTGGAAGGAGCGATCAACGATATCACTTTAATTGCCAGAGTAAAGAAAATTAAGGATATTACCATTGATATTGCTGCAGAAGCTATTAGAGCACGTAAGCAAGACGCCCGACAGATACTTGTTATTCCAATTGAGAAAATCCAAACTGAAGTTGGTAATTTTTATGGAGTGAGTGTCAAAGAAATGAAGGGGACGAGACGAGTTCAAAACATCGTTTTAGCGCGTCAAGTTGCTATGTATCTAGCTAGAGAACTGACAGATAACAGTCTTCCAAAAATCGGAAAAGAATTTGGCGGAAAGGATCACACCACCGTTATTCATGCCCATGCTAAAATCAAATCATTGATTGACGAAGACGATAATTTACGTTTAGAAATAGAAGCAATCAAAAAGAAAATTAAGTAGCTTGTGGATAATTTTTTATTTCTTATCTTTTTTATCCACATTTTTTAAACAAGCTTAGAAGCTTAAGTTTACTAAATAGTACCCAGTTTTCCACAGAATTCACACACTCTATTATTACTATTAACTTTCTAATACTAAAAATAAATAAAGGAGAATCCATGATTCATTTTTCAATCAATAAAAATTTATTTCTACAAGCCTTAAATACCACAAAACGAGCAATAAGCTCTAAAAATGCTATTCCAATTTTATCAACAATCAAAATTGACGTTACCAATGAAGGAATTACTTTAATTGGATCAAACGGTCAAATTTCTATTGAGAATTTCATTTCTCAAAAGAATGAAGATGCTGGTCTCTTGATTACTTCTTTGGGTTCAATTCTTCTTGAAGCTTCTTTCTTTATCAATGTGGTATCTAGTCTTCCAGATGTAACGCTAGATTTCAAAGAGATTGAACAAAAACAAATTGTCTTAACCAGTGGCAAATCAGAAATTACTCTAAAAGGAAAAGATAGCGAACAGTACCCACGAATCCAAGAAATTTCTGCAAGCACACCTTTGGTTCTTGAAACCAAACTTCTCAAGAAAATTATCAATGAAACAGCATTTGCTGCAAGTACGCAAGAAAGTCGTCCAATCTTAACAGGTGTTCATTTTGTATTGAACAAACACAAGGAACTAAAAACAGTTGCGACAGACTCACACCGCCTTAGCCAGAAGAAATTGACTCTTGAAAAAAATGGAGATGATTTCGATGTGGTGATTCCTAGCCGCTCTCTACGCGAATTTTCAGCGGTATTTACAGATGATATTGAAACTGTAGAGATTTTCTTTGCAAATAATCAAATCCTCTTTAGAAGTGAAAATATTAGCTTCTACACTCGTCTCCTAGAAGGAAACTATCCTGATACAGATCGTTTGATTCCAACAGACTTTAACACTACAATTACTTTTGATGTTGTTAATTTACGTCAATCTATGGAGCGTGCACGTCTCTTATCAAGTGCGACTCAAAATGGTACTGTGAAGCTTGAAATTAAAGGCGGGGTTGTTAGCGCCCATGTTCATTCTCCAGAAGTTGGTAAAGTAAACGAAGAAATCGATACGGAGCAGGTGACTGGTGATGATTTGACTATTAGTTTCAACCCAACTTACTTGATTGATTCTCTCAAGGCTTTAAATAGTGAAAAGGTGACTATTAGCTTTATCTCAGCTGTTCGTCCATTTACTCTTGTGCCAGCAGATACTGACGAGGACTTCATGCAGCTTATTACACCAGTTCGAACAAATTAAGTGAAAGAGGTTGAGCCTAGCTCGCCTCTTTTATGATATAATCAAAACAGAAAAGGAGAGTAGTATGTATCAAGTTGGAAATTTTGTTGAGATGAAAAAGCCTCATGCTTGCACAATTAAATCAACTGGTAAAAAAGCCAATCGTTGGGAAATTACACGTGTAGGGGCAGATATTAAAATCAAATGTAGCAATTGTGACCACCTTGTCATGATGAGTCGCCATGATTTTGAACGAAAAATGAATAAGATTCTTGACTAAGAACCCTTAGTTAGAGGGTTAGCAAGTTTTCCCTTTTTGTGTTATAATGTTAGGGATTGAAATGAGAACGGAGAATGAGAAACTATGGCTTTAACAGCAGGTATCGTTGGTTTGCCAAACGTTGGTAAATCAACCCTTTTTAATGCAATTACAAAAGCAGGAGCAGAGGCGGCAAACTACCCATTTGCGACTATTGATCCAAACGTTGGGATGGTGGAAGTTCCAGATGAACGCCTACAAAAACTAACAGAAATGATTACACCTAAAAAGACAGTCCCAACAACCTTTGAATTTACAGATATTGCAGGGATTGTAAAAGGAGCATCAAAAGGAGAAGGTCTAGGTAATAAATTCTTGGCCAATATCCGTGAAGTAGACGCAATTGTTCACGTAGTTCGTGCTTTTGATGATGAAAATGTGATGCGTGAGCAAGGACGTGAAGACGCCTTTGTGGATCCACTTGCAGATATTGATACCATTAACCTGGAGTTGATTCTTGCTGACTTAGAATCAGTTAATAAACGCTATGCGCGTGTAGAAAAGATGGCACGTACGCAAAAAGATAAGGAATCAGTAGCAGAGTTTAACGTTCTTCAAAAGATTAAACCAGTCCTTGAAGATGGAAAATCAGCTCGTACAATTGAATTTACAGATGAAGAGCAAAAAGTAGTCAAAAATCTCTTCCTTTTGACCACTAAACCAGTTCTTTATGTTGCTAATGTGGATGAGGATGTTGTTGGAGATCCAGATTCTATCGAATATGTGAAGCAAATTCGTGAATTTGCAGCGACAGAAAATGCTGAAGTAGTAGTTATTTCTGCGCGTGCTGAGGAAGAAATTTCTGAGTTAGATGATGAAGATAAGCAAGAGTTTCTTGAAGCACTTGGCTTGACAGAATCAGGTGTTGACAAGTTGACTCGTGCAGCCTATCACTTGCTTGGGCTTGGAACTTACTTCACAGCTGGTGAAAAAGAAGTCCGTGCTTGGACCTTTAAGCGAGGGATGAAAGCTCCTCAAGCAGCTGGTATTATCCACTCAGACTTTGAAAAAGGGTTTATTCGTGCAGTCACCATGTCATATGAGGATCTAGTGAAATATGGATCTGAAAAGGCTGTAAAAGAAGCTGGGCGTTTGCGTGAAGAAGGAAAAGAATATATCGTTCAAGATGGCGATATCATGGAATTCCGCTTTAACGTTTAATAACATTTAATAAATAGTGTCAATTAGGTTGGAAAAAAATTCCAACCCTTTTGGCTTTTGAAAGGAAAATAAATGACTAAATTACTTGTTGGATTAGGAAATCCAGGGGATAAATATTTTGAAACTAAGCACAATGTTGGCTTTATGTTGATTGACCAACTAGCTAAAAAACAAAATGTCACCTTTATACATGACAAGATATTTCAAGCTTACCTAGCATCTTTTTTCTTAAATGGAGAAAAAATTTATCTCGTCAAACCAACAACATTTATGAATGAAAGTGGAAAAGCGGTTCATGCTTTATTGACTTACTATGGTTTGGATATTGAAGATTTACTCGTCATTTACGATGATCTTGACATGGAAGTTGGGAAAATTCGTTTAAGAGCAAAGGGTTCAGCAGGTGGTCATAATGGCATCAAGTCTATTATTCAACATATTGGAACCCAAGTATTTAACCGTGTTAAAATAGGTATTGGAAGACCTAAAAAAGGCATGTCGGTTTTTCATCATGTTTTAAGTAAGTTTGATCAGGATGACTATGTGGGTATTTTACAGTCTATTGACAAGGTTGACGATGCTGTAAACTACTATTTACAAGAGAAAAACTTTGAGAAAACAATGCAGAGGTATAATGGATAAATGGTGACTTTATTAGATTTATTCTCAGAAAATGACCAGATAAAAAAATGGCATCAAAATCTTATAAATAAGAAAAGACAACTAATACTTGGTTTATCAACGTCTACCAAGGCTCTTGCAATTGCAAGCAGTCTAGAAAAAGAAAATAAGATTGTGTTACTGACTTCAACTTATGGAGAAGCAGAACGAATTATCAGTGATCTTCTTTCTCTCTTAGGAGAGGAAGTTGTCTATCCTTTTTTGGTAGATGACTCTCCTATGGTAGAGTTTTTGATGTCTTCGCAAGAAAAAATCATTTCGCGGGTTGATGCCTTGCGTTTTTTGAGTGATCCGTCTAAGAAAGGGATTTTAGTTTGTAATATCGCAGCGAGTCGGTTGATCTTACCCTCTCCGACTAGATTTAAAGAAAGTATTATAAGGATTGCGGTTGGTGAAGAATATGACCAACACGAGCTACTTCACAAATTAAAGGAAATTGGATATCGAAAAGTTACTCAAGTACAGACACAAGGTGAGTTTAGTATTCGAGGAGATATTTTAGATATTTTTGAGATGTCTCAGTTAGAACCTTTCCGAATTGAGTTTTTTGGTGATGAAGTAGATGGTATTCGTACTTTTGAAGTCGAAACACAATTATCGAAAGAAAATCAGACAAACCTCACTATCTTTCCAGCTAGCGACATACTTTTGAGAGAAAAAGATTATCAACGAGGACAGTCAGCTTTAGAAAAGCAAATTTCGAAGACTCTATCACCGATTTTGAAATCCTATCTAGAAGAAATTTTGTCAAGTTTTCATCAAAAACAAGTACATTCAGATAGTCGAAAGTTTTTGTCTTTATGTTATGAAAAAACATGGACTATATTTGATTATACTGAAAAAAATACACCAGTATTCTTTGATGATTATCAAAAATTGATGAATCAGTATGAAGCATTTGAAAGAGAATTAGCACAATACTTTACAGAAGATTTACAGAATAGTAAATCATTTTCTGAGATGCAGTATTTTGCAGATACAGAGCAAACCTATAAAAAACAAAGTCCAGTTACCTTTTTCTCCAATCTTCAAAAGGGTTTAGGAAATCTCAAGTTTGATCATATTTATCAATTTAATCAATATCCTATGCAGGAGTTTTTCAATCAGTTTTCATTTCTTAAAGAAGAAATTGAGCGATACAAAAAAATGGACTACACCATTGTTTTGCAGTCTAGCAATTCAATGGGAAGTAAAACATTGGAGGATGTTTTAGAGGAATATCAGATCAAATTGGATTTCAGAGATAAGTCAAGTATCTGTAAAGAATCTGTAAACTTGATTGAGGGTAATCTAAGACATGGTTTTCATTTTGTAGATGAAAAAATTCTCTTGATTACTGAACATGAGATTTTTCAAAAGAAATTAAAACGTCGTTTTCGAAGACAACATACGTCAAATGCAGAGCGATTAAAAGATTATAATGAACTTGAAAAAGGGGACTACGTTGTTCACCATATCCATGGAATTGGCCAATATCTAGGAATCGAAACAATTGAAATCCAAGGCATTCACCGTGATTATGTCAGCGTCCAATACCAAAATGGTGATCAAATCTCCATCCCAGTAGAACAGATTCATTTACTGTCTAAATATGTTTCAAGTGATGGGAAACCTCCTAAACTCAATAAATTAAATGATGGTCATTTCAAAAAGGCCAAGCAAAAAGTTAAGAACCAGGTAGAGGATATAGCTGACGATTTAATCAAATTGTATTCTGAGCGTAGTCAGTTGAAGGGTTTTGCTTTCTCAAATGATGATGATGATCAACATGCTTTTGATGATGCATTCCCTTATGTTGAAACGGATGATCAACTTCGTAGTATTGAGGAAATTAAGAGAGATATGCAGGATTCCCATCCCATGGATCGACTTCTAGTTGGAGATGTTGGTTTTGGGAAGACTGAGGTTGCAATGCGTGCAGCCTTTAAGGCGGTCAATGATCACAAACAGGTGGTCGTTCTGGTTCCGACGACGGTTTTAGCACAACAACACTATACGAATTTTAAGGAAAGATTCCAAAATTTTGCAGTTAATATTGATGTGTTGAGTCGCTTTAGAAGTAAAAAAGAGCAGGCAGAGACACTTGAAAAATTAAAAAATGGTCAAGTCGATATTTTGATTGGAACGCATCGTGTTTTGTCAAAAGATGTTGTGTTTTCAGATTTGGGATTGATGATTATTGATGAGGAACAACGATTTGGTGTTAAGCATAAGGAAACTTTGAAAGAACTGAAAAAACAAGTAGATGTTCTAACCTTAACAGCAACACCAATCCCTCGTACTCTCCACATGTCTATGCTGGGAATCAGAGATTTGTCTGTTATTGAAACTCCTCCAACTAATCGCTATCCAGTGCAAACCTATGTATTGGAGAAGAATGATAGTGTGATTCGTGATGCTGTTTTGCGTGAAATGGAGCGTGGAGGTCAAGTTTACTATCTTTACAATAAAGTTGACACGATTGATCAGAAGGTTTCAGAATTACAGGATTTGATTCCAGAGGCTTCGATTGGGTATGTTCATGGACAAATGAGTGAAATTCAGTTAGAAAATACTCTACTGGACTTTATTGAAGGACAATATGATATTTTGGTGACAACTACTATTATTGAGACAGGGGTAGATATTCCAAACGCCAATACCTTATTTATCGAAAATGCGGACCATATGGGCTTGTCAACCTTGTATCAATTAAGAGGAAGAGTTGGTCGTAGCAATCGCATTGCTTATGCCTATCTCATGTATCGTCCAGAAAAATCAATCAGTGAAGTTTCTGAGAAGAGATTAGAAGCGATCAAAGGATTTACAGAATTGGGCTCTGGATTTAAGATTGCGATGCGAGATCTTTCGATTCGTGGAGCAGGAAATCTCCTAGGAAAATCCCAATCAGGTTTCATTGATTCTGTTGGTTTTGAATTGTATTCACAGTTATTAGAAGAAGCTATTGCTAAACGGAAGGGTAATAGTAATAAAAGAACCAAAGGAAATGCTGAGTTGATTTTACAAATTGATGCTTATCTTCCTGACACTTATATTTCTGACCAACGACATAAGATTGAAATTTACAAGAAAATTCGTCAAATTGACAATCGTGTAAACTATGAAGAACTACAAGAAGAATTGATGGATCGTTTTGGAGAATACCCAGATGTAGTAGCATATCTTTTAGAGATTGGTTTGGTCAAGTCATATTTTGACAAGGTATTTGTAGAACGTGTGGAAAGAAAAGAAAATAAGATTACAGTTCAATTTGAAAAAGTCACTCAACGACTATTCTTGGCTCAAGATTATTTTAAAGCTTTATCCGCAACGAACTTAAAAGCAGCCATAGCTGAGAATAAGGTATTAATGGAAGTTGTATTCGATGTCCGAAACAAGAAGGATTATGAAATTTTAGAAGGTTTGCTGATTTTTGGAGAAAGTTTATTAGAGATAAAAGAATCAAAGGAAGCAAATCCCATTTAACATTTTTCTTCTATAAAAAGGATAAAAATGGTACAATAATAATTTGAGGTAATAAAAATGAGATTAGACAAGTATTTAAAAGTATCACGAATTATTAAGCGCCGCACAGTCGCAAAAGAAGTAGCAGATAAAGGTAGAATCAAGGTGAACGGAATCTTGGCCAAAAGTTCAACGGATTTGAAAGTTGATGACCAAGTTGAAATTCGCTTTGGAAATAAGTTGTTGCTTGTTAAAGTACTAGAAATGAAAGATAGTACAAAAAAAGAAGACGCAGCAGGTATGTATGAAATTCTCAGTGAAACACGGGTAGAAGAAAATGTCTAAAAATATTGTACAGATGAATAATTCTTTTATTCAAAATGAACATCAACGTCGTCGTTACCTGATGAAGGAGAGACAAAAACGAAATCGTTTTATGGGTTGGGTCCTTATTTTGATGATCTTGTTGTTTATTTTACCAACTTATAACTTGGCTCAAAGCTATGATCAGTTACTGCAACGCCGTCAGCAATTGACAGAATTGAAAGAGCAGTACCAAACTCTTAGTGACGAAAAGGATAAGGAATCTGCTTTTGCTGCAAAGTTGAAAGATGAAGACTATGTAGCAAAATATGCACGCGCCAAGTACTATTACTCAAAGAAACGAGAAGCAATTTACACAATTCCTGATTTGCTTCCGAGGTAATGTCATGGAAAATTTATTGGAAGTTGTTGAGCAATTTCTAAGTTTATCAGATGAAAAATTAGAGGAATTGGCAACTAAAAACCATTTATTACGATTACAAGAAGAAAGGGAAGAGAAGAATGCGTAAGTTCTTAGTAGTTTTATTGCTACCTGCTTTTATCATAACCTCAAGAGTAGTTAGCACAGAAAAACAGCTTCCTTACTCTTCACAAGAAATTTATTATCTAACCGAGTCTGATTATGGATTCTACTATAAAGAAACTCTGGAATCTCCAATGGTATACGGAGAAACAGCTGTCTACGCTAATGAGGATCTTGTCAGGGAGTCTGGTAAATTGACTCCTGGAAACGCCTTTAAAATCGTAGAATGGCGTTTGAATAGACAAGGTGTTCCTGTTTTTAAATTAGATAATCACCAGTTTATCCTTGCAGATAAGCGGTTGGTCTATGATCAAAGTCAAGTTCAAACTCAAAATAGACAAGTATGGTTGGAGCCAGGGTTTGTTATCTATAACAGCCCGTATGACACTAAAGAAATTTCTTCATCCCTCTCTCCCTATCAACGCGTAACGGTGGATAGAGCTCTCTTTGCTGAGGGACAAGAATTTCTTCATATCGATCAAGTTGGGTGGGTATCAAAAGAGTTCACCTCAGAAGAAGACAATCGCATCCAGAAGGTTCAAGAAGTTTTATCAAACAACTATCAGAATGAAAATTATTCTATTTATGTTAAACAACTGAGTACAGGTAAAGAGGCTGGGGTGAATGAAGACAGCAAACTTTATGCAGCCAGCATCTTGAAACTAGCCTATCTTTATTATGCTCAAGATAAGATAAATCAAGGAGAGTATACGTTAGACAGTAGCTTCAAGTATGTTCCGGAAGTAAATAGTTTTCCTGGGTCCTATAAACCAGAGGGTAGTGGTAGCTTGCCTAAAAAAGAAGATAACAAAGAATACAGTCTTCAACAGTTAATTACCAAGGTAACAAAAGAGTCAGATAATGTTGCTCATAATATTTTAGGTTATTATGTGACCAATCAATCTGATGGGGCTTTCAAAGAAAAAATGTCCACTATTATGGGTGAAGATTGGGATGTGAATGATAAACTGACTTCTTCAAAAATGGCTGGAAAGGTCATGGAAGCTATTTATAATCAGAATGGTTTTGTCCTAGAGTCTCTAGGTAAGACTGATTTTGACAACCAACGAATAGCAAAAGGTGTTTCGGTTAAGGTAGCTCATAAAATTGGAGATGCCGACGAGTTTAAACATGACACTGCCATTGTCTATACGGATTCTCCTTTCGTTCTTTCCATTTTCACCAAAAATTCTGATTATGACACTATTGCTAAGATAGCTAAGGATGTCTATGAGGTTCTAAAATGAGGGAACGGGATTTTTTAAATCATTTTCTCCAAAAAGAGTATTTCAAAAAACATTCTAAAGTCGTGTTAGCTTTATCTGGTGGACTGGATTCAATGTTTTTATTCCAGCTATTGTCTACTTATCAAAAAGAGTTGGGAATTGAGTTGATTTTAGCATATGTAAATCATAAGCAGAGAAGGGAGTCTGATTGGGAGGAAAATGAACTAAGGAAGTTAGCTGATGCAGCTGAACTTCCTATTTATATCACAAGCTTTTCAGGAGAATTTTCAGAAGCGCGTGCTCGAGAGTTTCGTTATGATTTTTTTAGGAAAATCATGAAAGAGGTTGGAGCAACTGCCTTGGTTACTGCCCACCATGCAGATGATCAGGTTGAAACGATTTTGATGCGCTTGATTCGAGGAAGTCGGCTACGTCATTTAACAGGAATAAAAGAAAGTCAAGTAGTTGATGGAATTGAAATCATCCGTCCCTTGTTGCATTTTCATAAAAAGGATTTTCCACCAATTGTTCACTTCGAAGATCAAACAAATCAAGAAAGTACCTATTTTCGCAATCGCATTCGGAATAGGTATTTACCAGAACTTGAAAAAGAAAATCCTCGTCTTAAATCCGCCCTTTTAGATTTAGGAAGGGAAATTTCAGATTACCAAGCAACAATAACGGAGCTTTCTAAACAAATTGATGTGGAAGATTTGAATGAGCTATTTTCATACTCTCAACAAACTCAAGGAATCTTGCTCCAGAACTATCTTAATCAATTTCCAGACTTAAATCTGACAAAGGCTCAGTTTGCTGAACTTCAACAGATTTTAGCAACTAAAAGCCAGTATCGTCATTCTCTTAAAAATGGTTATGAATTGATAAAGGAGTATCAGAATTTTCGAGTTTGCAAAATCAGTCCACAGGCTGATGAAAAGGAAGATGAACTTGTGTTACACTATCAAAATCAAGTTCGATATATGGGCTATTTATTTTCCTTTGGCATCCCTATTGAAGGGGATTTTGTTCAAAAAGTAACGGTTTCACGGGAAACATCTGTACATATTAGATGTCGAAAACCTGGTGATGTTATTATCCTAAATGGTCATCGAAAGAAACTGAGACGTTTATTTATAGATTTGAAAATCCCTATTGAAAAACGAAAAACAACCCTTATTATTGAGCAATTTGGAGAAATTGTCTCAATTTTAGGAATTGCGACCAGTGATTTGAGTAAAAACACGAAAAATGATATAATGAACACTGTAATTTATATAGAAAAAATAGATAGGTAAAAAGATGTTAGAACACGATATAAAAAAAATCCTCGTTTCACATGATGAAATTACAGAAGCGGCTAAAAAGCTAGGTGAACAATTAACCAGAGACTATGAGGGGAAAAATCCAATTCTTATTGGAATTTTGAAAGGATCGATTCCTTTTATGGCTGAATTGGTCAAACATATTGATACGCATATTGAGATGGACTTCATGATGGTATCTAGTTACCATGGTGGAACAGCAAGTAGTGGTGTCATCAATATCAAGCAAGACGTGACTCAAGATATCAAAGGAAGACATGTTTTATTTGTAGAGGATATCATCGATACAGGTCAAACCTTGAAGAATTTGCGAGATATGTTTATTGCAAGAGAAGCAGCTTCTGTTAAAATCGCGACTTTGTTGGACAAACCAGAGGGACGTGTTGTTGAAATTGAAGCGGATTATACTTGTTTTACTATTCCAAATGAGTTTGTAGTAGGTTATGGTCTGGATTATAAGGAAAATTATCGTAACCTTCCTTATGTCGGAGTATTGAAAGAAGAAGTTTATTCAAATTAGAAAGATCTATCTTTAATGAAAAAACAAAATAACGGTTTAGTTAGAAATCCATTTCTCTACTTGTTAATTATCTTCTTCCTTGTGACAGGATTCCAGTATTTTTACTCTGGAAATACTGCTGGACGAAGCGAAAAAATTAACTATACAGAATTGGTAAAAGAAATTACAGCAGACAATGTAAAAGAATTAACCTATCAGCCAAATGGTAGCATTATTGAAGTGTCTGGTATTTATAAAAATCCTAAGACTAGTAAAGAAGAAACAGGAATTCAATTTTTCCCTCCTACAGCTACAACAGTAGAAAGATTCTCAAGTACTATCCTTCCGTCTGATTCAACAGTTTCAGAATTGCAAAAACTTGCTTCTGAACATCAGGCAGAAGTAACAGTCAAACATGAGAGTTCAAGCGGTATGTGGATCAATATCCTTGTCTCTGTTGTGCCATTTGCTATTCTCTTCTTCTTCCTATTCTCTATGATGGGAAATATGGGAGGAAATAGTGGCCGAAATCCAATGAGTTTTGGACGTAGCAAGGCTAAAGCTGCAAACAAAGAAGATATCAAGGTACGGTTCTCAGATGTTGCTGGTGCCGAGGAAGAAAAACAAGAATTAGTAGAAGTTGTTGAATTCCTAAAAGATCCAAAACGATTTACAAAACTTGGTGCGCGCATTCCTGCGGGTGTTCTTTTGGAGGGACCTCCGGGAACAGGTAAAACTTTGCTTGCTAAGGCAGTAGCCGGAGAAGCTGGTGTTCCATTCTTTAGTATCTCAGGTTCTGACTTTGTAGAAATGTTTGTCGGAGTTGGAGCTAGTCGTGTTCGTTCTCTTTTTGAAGATGCCAAAAAAGCAGCACCAGCTATCATCTTTATCGATGAAATTGATGCTGTTGGTCGCCAACGTGGTGTCGGCCTCGGTGGAGGAAATGATGAACGTGAACAAACCTTGAACCAACTCTTGATTGAAATGGATGGTTTTGAAGGAAATGAAGGAATCATCGTTATCGCTGCGACGAACCGT
This sequence comes from Streptococcus sp. CF8-6, assembly GCF_024295845.1. Lineage (NCBI taxonomy): Bacteria > Bacillati > Bacillota > Bacilli > Lactobacillales > Streptococcaceae > Streptococcus > Streptococcus sp. CF8-6. The sequence goes on from NZ_JANCOF010000006.1 coordinate 101,461, forward strand.
TCAGATGTTCTAGATCCAGCTCTTCTCCGCCCAGGACGTTTCGATAGAAAAGTCTTGGTTGGTCGCCCTGATGTTAAAGGTCGTGAAGCAATCTTGAAAGTTCACGCTAAAAATAAACCTCTGGCAGACGATGTTGATTTGAAACTAGTTGCCCAACAAACTCCAGGTTTTGTGGGAGCTGACTTAGAAAATGTTCTAAACGAAGCAGCCTTAGTTGCTGCTCGTCGCAACAAATCAATCATTGATGCTTCAGATATTGATGAGGCAGAGGACAGAGTGATTGCTGGACCATCTAAGAAAGATAAAACAGTATCACAAAGAGAACGTGAATTGGTTGCTTATCATGAGGCTGGACATACCATTGTTGGTTTAGTCTTGTCAAATGCCCGTGTTGTTCATAAAGTTACCATTGTACCACGTGGACGTGCAGGTGGTTACATGATTGCGCTTCCGAAAGAGGATCAAATGCTTCTTTCTAAAGAAGATATGAAAGAACAATTAGCAGGTTTGATGGGTGGTCGTGTAGCTGAAGAAATTATCTTTAATGTCCAAACGACAGGAGCTTCAAATGACTTTGAACAAGCTACACAGATGGCGCGTGCGATGGTCACTGAATATGGTATGAGTGAAAAACTTGGCCCAGTCCAATACGAAGGTAATCATGCTATGTTTGGTGCACAAAGTCCTCAAAAATCAATTTCAGAACAAACAGCCTATGAGATTGATGAGGAAGTTCGTTCATTATTAAATGAGGCACGAAACAAAGCAGCTGAAATTATCCAATCAAATCGTGAAACCCACAAACTGATTGCAGAAGCATTGTTGAAATACGAAACATTAGATAGTACACAGATTAAATCTCTTTACGAAACAGGAAAAATGCCTGAAACCGTAGAAGAGGAATCCCATGCACTATCTTATGATGAAGTGAAATCAAAAATGAGTGAAGAAAAATAAATTTAGAGAGGTTTAGCCTCTCTTTTTATGTTCTAATGTGATGGCTACCGAGCAGATGCATTGATAGTCGACCCTCCTCGTACAGGCTTAGATGATAAGCTACTGGATACCATCCTGACCTATGTCCCAGAAAAAATGGTCTATGTATCCTACAATGTTTCAACCTTGGCACGAGATTTGGTTAAGCTGGTAAAAGTTTATGACCTCCAGTATATCCAGTCGGTCGATATGTTTCCCCACACTGCACGGACAGAAGCAGTGGTTAAGTTAGTGAAGAAAAGAAAAAATTAACTTCACTGAAAAAAGTCCTTGACAAAGTTTGAAAAGTAGGTATAATAGAAAGAGTTGAAAAGCTCAAGGTCCGTTGGTCAAGGGGTTAAGACACCGCCTTTTCACGGCGGTAACACGGGTTCGAATCCCGTACGGACTATGGTGTATTGCGGCTAAAAAAACTTGAAAAAAGTTTAAAAAATCTGTTGACAGAGGCAGGTAGCTGTGATATACTAATATAGTTGTCGCTCGAGAGAGAATGAGTGACAAAGACCTTTGAAAACTGAACAAGACGAACCAATGTGCAGGGCACTATAACTAAGGTTATAGTACTGAACAAT
>NZ_JANCOF010000007.1:0-68514 GCF_024295845.1 Streptococcus sp. CF8-6
AGCTTTTCAACTCTTTCTATTATACCTACTTTTCCGCCTTTGTCAAGAACTTTTTTCCTCTTTACCGAAATTCTGAAAAGATAGGGGAAAGTTCTCTCAGGAGAGCTTTACGTCCTCTAAAGACTTCCCCTCCCATGAGACGATCTATTAACTCTTGTTTTTCCATACTCTGCTTTGATTTATAATTCTTTAGAAGTTCGTGAAAGAGATAATAATCGTCCAGTCTGAGTCCTTTTTCTCCTAGACGATGGCTAATCTCACTCACCTCTTCATAGGGTTCTTTGTCAAAACGGCGCTTGTGGCTTTCCTGTTTACGGATGTAATCTAGGATGCGATTTCTAAACTTTGTTTTAAAGCAAACATATAGTTGATGGCGCTCCCCCTCTAATAACTCTGGATTGCGACTCACCAGCTCATACAGACATAACATGCCTTCCTGGTCCCAGTCCTCTTTCTCCCACAGATGCAAATGATAATCTTTGCGACACTTATGGACGATTCCCTTACTTTCTTCATATAAGTTTTTTAGATTCATAGACCTCTCCTTTCTGCATTTAGTTTAGCAAAATGCACGAGGTCCTGGGTCTACTTCCTCTATTCTATACTTCTTCCTCCCTCAACGGCACATAAAAAGAGAGGCAAAGCCTCTCTGGGGTTATAGTTCTGCAATTTGGTTGAGATTCACTTCTGCAATCGTATCATTACCAAACATAGAGATAATCATCTTCACTTTGTTGTTATCAATTTCAGTAATTTTACCTGTGTAGTCTGCAAAAGCGCCATCAATGATGCGGACTGTCTGGCCAACTTCAACGTCAATATCGAACTCTTGAACAGTTTGTCCCATTGAAACCAGAATATCACGAATTTCTTGTTCCAATAGTGGAGTTGGTTTTGATCTGTTCCCGTGTGAGCCGACGAATCCTGTTACGTTAGGTGTGTTTCGAACGACGAACCATGCTTCATCGGTCATGACCATTTCTACAAGGACATAACCTGGAAAGCGATTCTCTTCAATTTCCTTTTTCTTTCCATTTTTCTCAACTTGCACGGTTTGTGTTGGAATCTCAACACGTAGAATATTATCCAACATGTTATATGTTTGCGCACGTTGCAATAGATTTTCTTTTACCTTATTTTCATAGCCAGAATAAGTTTGTAGAACAAACCATCCCTTGTCAAAACTATCCATGATATTTCCTTTCATACATATATAGAAGAAAGCTAGCAGAAGTTCTCCACTTTTCTTCTAAAAAATGTTAATAAATCGAATCAAACCTGATACAATCAACTGGTCAAAAATGTAAATGATGACCACAAAGAAGGCTGTGTATTCCATAATAGAGCGAAAATCTCTCCAGCTTTCTTTGCGAGTTGGCCAAGTTGTTTCTTTAAGAAGTTTAAAAATATCCTTAATAAAACCCATCGTTCTCTCCTATCTCGTTTCTCTATGTGTCGTATATTTTCCACAATGTTTACAAAATTTATTTACTTCTAGTCGTGTTGGCTTGGGGTTCCCACTAATTTTGATTGAGTAATTCCTTGAACCACAAACTGCACAAGCTAGGCTTGCTTTTTTTAGTGCCATAACGCCTCCATCTTATCTATTATAACAAGAAACCTAGGCTTTGACAAGCCTCTTAACGAAATAGATTAAGGATTGAGTCCCATATTGTCTGGGCTTTTTCTTTTATTTTAGCTTCTGAAATCGCACGGCCTGCTTCATCTACAAGATTTTGTGCACGACTACGAATATCTCCTATCGGGTCCTCAGACTGGTTTGTCTCATTTTCAGCAACCTGCTTTTTCGTATTTTCTGGTTCAATACCATTTTGTTTATAAGCATTCTCAACTGTAAAAGTGCTACCTGGAGTGTAAGGCAAAATGGTATTAGCCATACTTCTAAAGACATGGGCTGCTCCATTGGAGGTCGAACCTGCTAGATAATGGTTCTCATCTGTTGTTGGGAAGCCGAGCCAGTGGCTAATTACAACATCTGGAGTATAGCCAATCACCCACTGGTCACTAGTATATTCTGGATTGAAAACAGCTTCAGTCGTACCTGTTTTACCAGCCATAACGTAATCCGCTGGTGACGAACTAATTCCTGTACCATTTGTAAAAGTTCCCAACATCATGCTGGTCATTTTATCAGCTACAGACTTATCAATCACTCGTTTTTGGGAGTTTTTATGACTCTTGATGACCTGACCACTGGCATTTTCAATACGAGTGATGAAATGTGCTTCAGGCATCAAACCTCCATTAGCAAAGGCTGCGTAGGCTTGCGCCATCTGGAGAGGATTCGTCTCCACACCTCCACCAAGAGCAACTCCAAGAACTCGGTCAACTTTTTCCATATTCAGACCAAATCTCTCCCCAGCCTCAAAAGCTTTGTCAATACCTAATTCATTTACAGTCGCAACTGCCGGTAGGTTGAGTGATTCCGCCAAAGCCTGATACATAGGTACTTCTGGAGATGTCTTAATACCTGCATAGTTGTCTACTTGATAACTGTTGTACTGCATCGTATGATTATCCAGTTGCTTGTTCAAGGCCCACCCTGCTTCTACTGCGGGTGTATAAACGACTAAAGGTTTAATGGTTGAGCCTGGGCTACGCTTAGACTGAGTGGCATAGTTGAAATTGCGAAAGCCTGGTTTGTCATCACCAGCTACACGACCAACAACTCCACGCACTCCACCAGTCTTGGGTTCTAGAGCGACACTACCTGATTCGGCATGCGTTCCGTCTTCTGCTGTTGGAAATAGCGAAGTGTTTTCGTAAATAACCTGCATGTTTGCTTGGTAGTTTTGGTCAAGCTCTGTGTAGATTCGATAGCCATTGTTGACAATCTCTTCTTCTGTGAGATTGTACTTGGAAACCGCTTCGTTGACAACTGCATCAAAATAGGACGGGTAACGATAATCCGAAACTTTGCCTTCATACTTATCTTGCAGTTGAGAAGCCATATCTACTCCAGCCGCTTCGGTCTCTTGATTTTTATCAATATAGCCCGCTGCAACCATATTTTGCAAAACAGTATCCCTACGGTTGGTCGAAGTCTCAACAGAATTTAATGGATTATACAATTCTGGTCCCTTGAGCATCCCCGCTAGAGTGGCCGCCTGATCAAGCGTTAGTTGTGAAGCCGATACACCGAAATATTTCTTACTTGCATCTTCAACACCCCATACCCCATTTCCAAAGTAGGCATTATTGAGGTACATAGTAAGGATTTGCTCCTTGCTGTATTTCTTGGTCAGCTCTAAGGCAAGGAAAAACTCCTTGGCCTTCCGTTCAACGGTCTGGTCCTGGGAAAGATAAGCATTTTTCGCCAACTGTTGAGTGATGGTAGACCCCCCTCCATAACGACCTGCTGTAAGGATGGCTAGAAAGAAACGACCGTAGTTAATTCCATCATTTTTATAAAAGGAACGGTCCTCTGTCGCGACGACAGCATTTTGCAAATCTTTACTGATATCCGTCAGTTCAACATAGGTTCCCTTTTGACCGGATAGGGCTCCCGCCTCTTTTTCTTCTCGGTCAAAAATCAGAGTTCGCGTTTTCAAGGCATTTTGCAAATCATTGACATTGGTAGACTTGGCTATCGCAAATAGGTAGGTTCCTACTAGCAAACCTGCACTTAACCCTAAAATGATAATGATCTTTGTCAGATGATAACGACGCCAAAATTTCCGAATCGGACCTACATGGCCTAATTTTTTTCTATCGCTCCGTGAACGACGCATGCTAGTCGAATCAGACTCTGCTGATTCATTCGTTTCTTTTTTAAAGAGAGAAAGAAACTTCTCAAATAATTTATCTAATTTCATGCGTTTATTTTATCATCTTCACCATAGGAACTCAAGAATTTAGCTACTCCCTATCCAAATAGGGCTTTTTTTGTTACAATATCTGTATGCAATTCACATTTACATTACCCGAATCCTTGCCTCAAATGACGGTCAAACAATTTCTAGAGGAACAACTCCTCATCCCTAGAAAAATCCGCCATTTTTTGAGAATAAAGAAGAACATCTTAATGAACCACAAACAAGTTCACTGGAACGAGATGGTCAAGCCAGGGGATATTTGTCAGTTGACTTTTGACGAGGAAGATTATCCCAAAAAAGAAATCCTTTGGGGCAATCCAGACCTCGTTCAAGAGATTTACCAAGACCAACATCTCATTATCGTCAACAAGCCCGAAGGCATGAAAACTCACGGAAATCAACCTGGTGAAATTGCCCTTCTCAACCATGTCTCTGCCTACGTTGGTCAAACCTGCTATGTCGTTCATCGCCTGGATATGGAAACAAGCGGTTTAGTGCTTTTTGCTAAAAATCCTTTTATCTTACCCATCCTCAATCGTTTGTTGGAAAAAAAGGAAATCGCTCGTGAGTACTGGGCACTTATAGAAGGGCGAGTAGAGAGTAAAGAACTTGTCTTTCGAGATAAAATTGGTCGTGATCGACACGATCGTAGAAAAAGAATAGTTGATGCAAAACATGGACAATATGCTGAAACACATGTAAGCAGATTAAAGCAATTCCCAAATCAGACTACCCTTGTCCGTTGTAAACTAAAGACCGGTCGAACACATCAAATCCGTATTCACCTCTCTCATCATAACCACCCTATTCTGGGCGATCCTCTCTATAACTCTAGTTCAAAAGTAAGCAGGCTCATGCTTCATGCCTTTCGACTTTCCTTTACTCATCCACTCACCTTAGAACAATTGAGTTTCACTGCCCTCTCGGATACTTTCGAAACAGAATTAAAAAAGAATGGATGACATTATCATCTATTTTTTTATCTATACAAAAAAGCAAGGCTTTCTAGCCTTGCTTTTTTATCGACTCAAGAATTATTTAGCGATTTTTGCAAAGTATTCAAGAGTACGAACAAGTTGTGAAGTGTAAGACATTTCGTTGTCATACCATGAAACAACTTTAACCAATTGTTTACCGTCAACGTCAAGAACTTTAGTTTGAGTTGCGTCAAACAATGAACCGAATGACATACCTACGATATCAGAAGATACGATTGGATCTTCAGTGTAACCGTATGATTCGTTAGAAGCTGCTTTCATAGCTGCGTTTACTTCATCAACAGTAACGTTCTTATCAAGAACTGCTACCAATTCAGTTACAGAACCTGTTGGAACAGGAACACGTTGAGCAGCTCCGTCCAATTTACCGTTCAATTCAGGGATAACCAAACCGATTGCTTTAGCAGCACCAGTTGAGTTAGGAACGATGTTAGCTGCAGCAGCACGAGCACGGCGAAGGTCACCTTTACGGTGTGGTCCATCAAGAACCATTTGGTCACCAGTGTAACCGTGGATAGTAGTCATCAAACCTTCAACGATACCGAAGTTGTCATGAAGAGCTTTAGCCATTGGAGCCAAACAGTTTGTAGTACATGAAGCACCTGAGATAACTGTTTCAGTACCATCAAGAATATCATGGTTAGTGTTAAATACAACTGTTTTAACATCTGATCCACCAGGAGCAGTGATAACAACTTTCTTAGCACCACCAGCGTGCAAGTGTTTTTCAGCAGCTGCTTTAGTAGCAAAGAAACCAGTTGCTTCAAGAACGATTTCTACACCGTCGTTAGCCCAGTCGATTTGTTCTGGATCACGTTCAGCAGAAACTTTAACGAATTTGCCGTTAACTTCAAATCCGCCTTCTTTAACTTCTACAGTACCGTCGAAACGACCTTGAGTTGTATCGTATTTCAACAAGTGTGCAAGCATCACTGGATCTGTAAGGTCGTTGATGCGAGTAACTTCAACACCTTCTACGTTTTGGATACGGCGGAAAGCAAGACGACCGATACGTCCGAAACCGTTAATACCAACTTTAACTACCATTAGTGATTTCCTCCTTATGAAAATCATGAAAATTTTATTGTGAAAAGAGTAACTTGAATCACTACAAATCACCTTTCAACAAACCTATTATATAACTATTTGAGTTTAATTGCAAGTATGGGCGTCGATTTTCTCTCTTGCTTTTCTACTTTTTCTCCCCCTTTTTTATTCATCCATTCTTTTATTTCCAAAGCAAATCTCTAGAATCTTTTATAATATCTGCATATTCTCTTCATTATCAAGGTGAAACTACAATTTCAACTCTTTCAGAGTTTACAAAAAAGAGACAGGATAACTCCTGTCTCTAGGCTGATAAACGATTATTTACGACGTCCTGGACGTTCTGCATAACCATAGTAAGCATCTGCCATGATTTCTTCCATGTCAGCTACCATTGGCAAGCGAGGGTTAGCAGGTGAACATTGGTCTTCATAAGCAAGCAAGGCAATTTCATGCAAGCTATCTTTCCAAGCTTTTTCATCAATTCCTTGATCCTTGAAGTTCATCTTGATACCTACTGCAACACCAAGTTCGTAAACTGCTTTGGCATACGCTTCAACCGCTTCTTCTGGAGTTGAGTGAGGCAAGCCAAGCATTTTCGCGATGTCTTGGAATTTCTCATCAGCTTTCCAGTAGTTGTACTTAGGCCATGTAGTTGTCTTAGATGGGCGAGTACCGTTGTAACGGATAACGTATGGAAGCAAGATTGCATTTGTACGTCCGTGAACAGTATGGTGAACACCACCGATCTTGTGGGCCATTGAGTGGCTCATACCAAGGAAGGCATTGGCGAAGGCCATACCAGCCATTGTAGACGCATTATGCATTTTTTCACGTGCTTCTGGGTCAGCTGTCTTAACAGATTTTTCCAACCATTCAAAGACAAGTTTGATTGTTTGAAGCGCAATACCGTCTGTGTAGTCGTTAGCAAAGTTTGAAGTGTAGGCTTCAGTCGCGTGAGTCAAGACGTCCATACCTGTATCAGCAGCGATGAAGTCTGGAACTGATTCAACCAAAGCAGGGTCAACAATGGCAATAGTTGGTGTCAATGAGTAGTCAGCCAATGGGTATTTGCGGTTGTTTTTCTTATCAGAGATAACGGCAAATGGTGTTACTTCTGAACCTGTACCTGAAGTTGTTGGAATACCGATGTATTTCGCTTTCTTACCAAGTGATGGGAAGCGGAAGGCACGTTTACGGATGTCCATGAATTTTTGAATCAAGTCACGGAAGTCGATTTCTGGTTGTTCGTAGAAGAGCCACATTACTTTGGCCGCGTCCATTGGAGAACCACCACCAAGAGCGATAATTGTATCTGGTTCAAATGCTTTCATCACTTCAGCACCACGTTCTACAGTTGTGATGTCTGGATCTGGTTCAACATCTGAGAAGACTTGAATAGTTACACGGTTGCTACGTGCGTTCAATTGATCGATAACACGTTGAACAAAGCCAAGTTTTTCGATAGATTTGTCTGTAACAATCATAACACGTTCAATATCTTCACATGTTTGAAGGTATTGGATAGAATTGCGTTCGAAGTAAATTTTTGAAGGAACTTTAAACCACTGCATATTATTTCTACGTTTCCCTACTTTCTTGATGTTTAGAAGGTTGATCGCACTTACGTTATCACCGACTGAGTTGTGTCCATATGAACCACATCCAAGTGTCAATGATGGAATGAAGGCATTGTATACGTCACCGATGCCACCGAAAGTAGATGGAGAGTTCCAGATAATACGCATAGCTTTGATTTCTGTACCAAAGCGTTTAGCAAGAGCTTCGTCTTTTGTATGGATGGCTGCTGAGTGACCAAGTCCGTTAAACTCAACCATTTGACGAGCTTTTGTAAGACCATCTTCTGTATCTTCAGCTTTTAGGACAGCGATAACTGGTGACAATTTTTCACGAGTCAACGGTTCTTTTGGTCCTACTTCTGCACATTCTGCAGCCAAGATGTTTGTTCCTTCTGGAACGCTAAATCCTGCTTGTTCAGCAATCCATGCTGCTGGTTTACCAACGATGTTTGCATTTAGTTTAGCACCTGCACAGTTTTTGCTATTAGCTTTTACACCGAAACAGAATTCTTCAAGAAGTGCTTTTTCTTTCTTGTTTACAAAGTAAGTGTGGTATGATTTGAATTCTTCTACAAATTCGTCATACACTTCTTTATCAATGATAACCGCTTGTTCTGATGCACAGACCATCCCATTATCAAATGATTTAGACATAACGATGTCATGAGCAGCTTGACGAAGGTCAGCAGATTTTTCTACATAGGCAGGAACGTTTCCGGCACCTACCCCAAGAGCTGGTTTTCCACATGAGTATGCAGCTTTAACCATAGCATTCCCACCAGTTGCAAGAATAGTTGCAACACCTTCGTGGTTCATTAGCGCTCCAGTTGCTTCCATAGATGACTTTGTAATCCATTGAACACAGTTTTCAGGAGCACCAGCTGCAATCGCTGCATCGCGAACGATTTGTGCTGCGTGAGCTGATGATTCTTGAGCTGATGGATGGAAAGCGAAAACGATTGGGTTGCGTGTCTTCAAAGCAATCAATGATTTGAAAATCGCTGTTGAAGTTGGGTTTGTTGTCGGAGTGACACCACAGATTACCCCTACAGGCTCCGCAATCTTTGTTAAACCTGTAATTGGATCATCTTCGATAACTCCAACTGTTTTAACTCCACGCATATTGTTCACCACGTGTTCACAGGCAAATAGGTTTTTTGTTGCCTTGTCTTCAAATACTCCACGACCAGTTTCTTCAACTGCATGTTGTGCAAGGATACCATGTGCGTCAAGTGCTGCAACCGAAGCTTTTGCCACGATATAGTCAACTTGCTCTTGGTTCAACTTGCGCATTTCATCAAGCGCAACCAAGGCTTTTTTCACGAGACCGTCGACATGCTTCTCAGCAGCAAGTTGCTTTTCCTCTGGTGTTACTGTTTTTTTATCAGCCATATTATCCTCCATAGCCTTTAAGGATGTTATCCTTTGTTAATTTTTTCACAAGTTTATTATAACTCTTTTTTTATGCTTTGTAAACAGTTTCATAAGCATTTCACAAAGAATTTTTCTGATATTGTGATTTTTTTCTCAATATAGCTATATAATAGAGTTTTGTCTGGACGATTGTGAAATTATGGAAAAAATTTTTTTATTTCACAAAGTTTTTCTAGTTGATAGTTATTTCTCGAATTCAAAAATAGAAAGCGCTTTCTTTCTGGTTTTAAAAAATAGTCTCCTAACTTGGAGACTACTGTTTTTGCTGAAAAACGCCTTGTTTAAAGGTCCCTTCATAAACAACTTCTTGCTCTGTCGTCAACTTCCCTTGACCTTCAGCCTGACCGTTTACAAAATCACCTTCGTATTTCCAGCCATCTTTTGATTGGAAAGTCCCTTTTCCATTAAAGGCTCCATTATTGAAATCACCTGTATATTGGTCTCCATTTTCAAAGGTCAGGGTTCCTTGACCATTCATTTTCCCTCGTACCAAGGTGCCATCATAAACAAGAGCTCCACCATCAAGTGTCAGGACACCCTTTTTAGGCGTATTTAGCAGAAATACCGAAAGAGCACAGAGTACCATTACAACTACTGCAACGAGCTCTAACCTAGGACGAGTTAGGTAAACTCTACACTTCTCATAAAATTGTTTAAGCTTTTCCATTGTCACTCTCATTTTCTAATCGATCTAGCCAGCGTTGACATCCACTTGTGATACGAGCATAGGTTTCCTCAAAATCTCCTGTATACCAAGGGTCTGGGACACTTTCAGATGCAAAAGAGTAAATCTTATACTGTAGTTCCTGAGGGCACATGTGATGCAGATCTGAAACGTTTGAAGCATCCATACCGATAATGTAATCAAACGATTCAAAGTCTTCCCTGCCAATCTGAAGCGATATTTTGTCTTTATCATACGGGATCTGATATTGCTGGAAAATTCCTTGCGTTCCCTTATGAATCGGATTGCCATGTTCCCATGATGACATTGCCCGACTCTCGACGTGGTAATCACTCGTCATGGACTTCATCACAAACTCTGCCATGGGGCTACGACAGATATTTCCTAAGCAAACAAATACTATTTTTTTCATCCCTTTTCCTCTCGTCTCATAGAAAAACGGGAGTGACTGGTCCCGTTTTATTCTTCGATTGCTCCACTTTCGTCAACAACTGTTCCTTCTGGTGTCACAGCTTCTTTGAGTGGCAAAACGGTCTTGATGGCAGCCAATTCAAAAGTCAAATAAACGCCATCTACATCCAGTACGATTGTACCTTTCTCAGTATCTACTTCATCCACTGTTCCGTAAAGTCCACCAATTGTAATGACTTCATAGCCTTTTTGAAGCTTGTTCAAGCTTTCCATACGCTTTTGTGCTTGTTTCTTTTGAGAACGTTGCATAAAGAACATCAAGGCAAACATACCTACAAGCATGATTAAAAAAGTAATATTTGGATTCATTGTTTTCTCCTTTGTATTTTACATAGGACTACTATATCAAATTTCAGCTACTTTTACAAGATTGTGCCTTGTTTTTATGGTTATAAAAAATCAGAGTTTTCACTCTGATTTTTGTGATTATTTCAAGTTTTGAACGACTTTTACAAGATTTTCTACCGTAAATCCGTACTCTGCCAATACTTTTGGTGCTGGGGCAGATGCTCCAAAGGTATCAATACCGAGAACTGCACCATCAAGACCAACATACTTGTACCAGTTTTGAGTTGCTCCCATTTCGACCGCAACACGACGACGGACTGCATTTGGAAGGATTTCTTCCTTGTAAGCTGCATCTTGTGCGTCAAAGACATCTGTTGATGGCATGCTGACTACACGGACTTTTGCACCTTGGCTAGCCAATTCTTTGGCAGCTGCGACCGCCAAATTCACCTCTGAACCTGTTGCAATCAAGATCGTATCAAAGTCTGCTGCATTTTCATAGACAACATAGGCACCTTTCGCAACTTTATCAAAGTCTGTTCCCTCTTCGACAGTCAAGTTTTGACGTGTCAAGACAAGGGCAGTTGGTGTTTTTTTGCTTGTCACTGCAAGGTACCAAGCCGCTTGAGTTTCACGCGCATCTGCTGGGCGGAAAACATTCAGATTTGGCATAGCACGGAGACCTGCTAAGTGTTCAACTGGTTCGTGAGTTGGACCATCTTCACCAACTGCAATAGAATCGTGGGTAAAGACATAAGTCACAGGAAGTCCTTGCAAGGCTGATAAGCGGACAGCTGCTTTCACATAGTCAGAGAAGACGAAGAAAGTACCACCGTATACACGAAGTCCACCGTGAAGGGCCATCCCGTTCAAGATCGTTCCCATTGCAAATTCACGAACACCAAACTGAATGTTGCGGTTCAAGCGATTAGCGTCGTCTTGAAGTCCATCCGTTTTGATATAAGTCATGTTTGAGTGAGCAAGGTCAGCTGATCCACCTAGGAAGGTTGGCAACTTGGCAGCGACAACGTTCAAAGCATCTTGACTTGAATTACGAGTTGCTTGAGAGAAGCCATTTTCTAAGGCTGGGAAGTCTGCTGGAGTCACTTCAACTGGATCACGTCCGTCGATGATGGCTTCTACTTCTGCAGCCAGTTCTGGATGAGCCTCTTTATAGTCAACAACTAATTTAGTCCAAGCTTGATAAGCTGATGCGCCACGGTCTGCAACATTTTCTTTGAAATCAGCATAAACTTGTTCTGGGATTTCAAATGGTTCATAGTCCCAACCGAGCGCTTGGCGAGTTGCTGCAGTTTCATCTGCTCCAAGAGGAGCACCGTGTACCGCATTAGTTCCTTGTTTGTTTGGAGAGCCATATCCAATAACAGTCTTCACTTCAATCAAAGATGGCTTGCCTGAAGCTTTAGCTGTTTCGATAGCAGCATGGATTGCTTCCAAGTCTGTTCCATCTTCAACCAAGGCTGTATGCCAACCGTAAGCATTGTAACGGTCACGAACACTTTCTGTAAAGGAATCCTTTGTCTCACCATCCAAGTTGATGTCATTTGAATCATAAAGAACCACCAACTTGTCAAGTTTTTGCAAGCCTGCATATGAAGCCGCCTCACTTGAGACACCTTCCATCAAATCTCCGTCTCCACAGATAACGTAAGTGTAGTGGTCAAAGATATTGAAACCTTCGCGGTTATACTTCGCTGCAAGGAAACGTTCTGCTTGGGCAAAACCAGTAGCAGTAGAAATTCCTTGTCCTAGAGGACCAGTAGTCGCGTCAACTCCTGCTGTATGACCAAATTCTGGGTGACCTGGTGTTTTTGAACCCCATTGGCGGAAGTTCTTGACTTCATCCATGCTAACATCTTCAAAACCAGAAAGGTGAAGAAGGGCATAAAGAAGCATAGAACCGTGTCCTGCTGAAAGAATAAAGCGATCGCGGTTGATCCAGTTTGGTTGAGCTGGATTGATACGAAGTTGTTTTGTGAAGAGGCTATAGGCCATAGGAGCAGCCCCCATAACCACCCCTGGGTGACCTGAGTTTGCTTTGTTGATGGCGTCAATACCTAGAAAACGAATTGCATTAACAGATAGATTTGACATAGAATTTCCTTTCTCTTTGAGGTGATTAATGAATCACACATCCTATTTTACTATTATATGAAAAAATGCATAGAATAGCAATAAAACAATTTGCGTTCATCTAACACATTTGATTTTCTATCCCCTCGTCACCTCATAGTACGGGAGCAATAGCGTATAAGCGTCTTCTAGCTTCTCCAATATCGCTTCTACTGACTGATTTTCAATGAGGGAAACATCTGACTTGACCAAAACTTTACGGACTTCCTGACTTCTCACCTTCTCGCGTAAAGTACGACGATTCTCCTCAGTAGCCTCCACCTTATGACTCTCCCCATTTGAGTAGACTAGATAATAAATTCCTTCTACCGCTGGAAGCTCTAAAACCTTGGCTTGCTTGTCTAAGGTCTGTTCGTCTTTCTTACGCTCGATGAAACTGACTTCCAAAGAAATCCCAAAGTCAGCAGGTGTTCCATACAAACGAAGAGCCATCATAGGTTCTGTCACTTGTCCGTCTCTCTGAAGATAGGCCCAGAAATGCGGCCGCAAGCGTTGCGCTTGGTTCATCCACTGACTAGTCTGTTGCAGTTGCCATTCTGGATGACTTGCTTGAAAGGTTTTGGCCAATTCTGTAAAAGACTTCCGAGCCTCTTGACCTTTTTGCCGCAAATCCAACATCTTTTCTCTTTCATCGCCAGCTTTATCAGGATTACGGTACTGGACTCCTGCAAATGATAGGTATTCTCTAACTGCTTTCAGCATATCTGAATCTTTCCTTTCCTAGCAAAAAATCAGGATGAACCTGATTTTGCTTTGCTCATTCTGCATCTACGACAACATAGCGATTTGGCTCGTCACCTTCAGAATAACTCGTTACGCCATCCATGCGCGAAATAATGCGATGGATAATCTTGCGTTCGCTATTTGACATTGGATCAGTTTGTTGGCTACGACCTTCTTCTAAAACGCGAGTCGCCAATTTTTGAGCGTAGGTTTGCAAGACTTCTGCACGGTGTTCAACGTAATCATTGACATTGATCGTGATATAGAAGGTTCTCGAATAGCGATTGTAAAGGTAATTTTGCGCTAACAGTTGAAGAGCTTTCAAGACTTTTCCGTGGTAGCCGATAATACGACCTGGTTCATTGGTGTCAATTTGAAGATTGATGGTGCGGCGATTGTAGTCGCTTGAAATCGTCCCTTCAACATCCATATCATCTACAATGGTTTGAACGTAGCTAGCTACTTCAGTTGCCACTTGTTCAATGTCATAACTTGGTTCTACTTTCAAGCCTAAATCTTCCAAAGATTGACTTGTTGCTTCCTGCGTTTCAGTTTCTTTTTCTGGAGCAGATTCCACTTCCTCGGTAGTATCCTCTGGTTCCAATTCATTTAAAATTGAAATATGGCCTGTTTCTTCCAAAATCGTGCTGGCGTGCTTTTCATTTTTCAGGATTTCAGCCTTGACCTCTTCAGAGACACCTTGACCTTCTTCTTCAATCTTCTTGATGGCTTCCACTACATGCCCCAAATCAACAGTTGCTTCACTTACTGTTTTCACGGGTTCATTTTTTTCATTAACTTCTTTTGGAACCCCTTTAATGGCCTGCTGGTTGGCTTTGATTACTGTCGTTTCACTAATGGCTTCGATATCAACTTGAGCTGGCTTCTTACCAAACAAGCCTAAGAATCCTTTTTTCTCTTTCGAAACGACCTTGATGTGGGCCTTCATTCTTGGAATGTCTAATTCTTTCAATCCTTTTTGGATTGCTTCTTCAACCGTTGAACCTGTAAATAATACCATTACCAGATTCCTCCTTATTTTTTCTTTTTCTGTGCTTTTTTCAAAGCTCTTCTCTTCTTGCCTTCTAAATCTTTTTCTGCTTGCGCCACTGCTTCTCTTTCAGCAATAATCTTGAAAGGATTGTTCAAGAAATAGGTTTGCAGAACTTGGTAAGCATTGGATACAGCCCAGTACAAGGCTACACCACTTGGGGCGGAAATGGCAAAAACAAAGATCAATACAGGCATACCATACATCATCCCTGTCGTAGCTCCACTTTTTTCGGACAAAGCTTTATTCGATAACCAGCTACTCAAGAAGGTAAAGACTGCCGCCAAAATCGGAAGGACAAAACTTGTATCTACTCCTCCCAAATTAATCCATAAAAAGTGACCTGTTTTCAAAAAGTCAACTCGACTCAAGGCTTGAAAGAGCGCCAAGAGAACCGGCATTTGTATTAAAATTGGCCAGAGAGAGGATGAATGCTTGATTCCTAACTCTTTATAAACCTTACGCATCTCCTGGTCTAGCTTGGTTCTACTTTCCATATCACGACCCGGATATTGCTCTCGCAAAGCCTTGATGCGTGGTTGAGCCTCTTGCATTTTTCTAGAGGCAACCATCTGTGTCTGAAAGACCGGCAATAAAATCGTCCGGATCAAAATCGTGAAGAGGATAATCCCCACTCCGATACTAATGTCAAAGGACAAAAAGCGGATAATTTCAGCAAAAAAATAGACGAATTTGCTCCAAAAGTCTGTCGAGTCTGCTGTTATATCGCTAGCTGTACCATTTGTTGCACAGGCTGTCATGATAAACAAGGACAAGCCCAACAAACTAGTCAACTGTAGTTTCTTTTTCACTCCCATTTCCTTCCTGGTAAATCTTTGATAACTTTAATACGTGGAGTAGATTTTTCTCCATCTCTGCATATTCCAAGGTTTCCACCCCTTTTCGGGCAATCACGACAAAATCAACATGCTCTACTAAACTCCCTTTTACACTTTGTAGAATGTGTCGGATTCGTCTCTTAATTTGATTTCTGGTAACTGCATTCCCCAGCTTTTTGCTGACGGACAGTCCTACTCGAAAATGGTTTTGCTGGTTTTCCAATTGGTAGACAACAAATTTTCGATTGGCAAAACTTGTTCCGTCCTTGAAAATCGCCTTAAAATCTTTCTCTCTTTTTACACGAAAGCTTTTCTTCAAAACTCAACTCCATCTATTAAATTACTACTATTATAACAATTTCCCTCAATAAAAGCTAGACAAATACCGTCAATTATAGACATAAAGGCCTTTTTCTACATTCTTATTCCAAAGATTATGGACTATTTTAGACATTTTTAGACATTTCTTGGTTACTTTTTGGTTAGCTTTTACAAGTCCAATTTATCCAATTTTTCAGTTATATTAAACTTCATCTGCTCCGTAACATGAGTATAAACTCCCAAAGTCATTTTCTCGTTCGTATGACCTACTCGTTCCATAATCGCCTTGATTGGAACTTCCAATTCTGCAAGTAAACTAATATGTGAATGCCTAAAAACATGAGTAGTCAATACAAAATCCTCTTCTTTTTGAATTCCACTTCTTTTAAAACTTCTCTTCAAAAAATCATTAAAAGAAAAAATCATAAAAGGATTCCCATTTTTCGTAAATATAAATCGCCCTTCTTTTTCAATGAAAAGATATTCCTCTATGATCTCTAACACTCTATCGCTAATACCAATGACTCTATAAGAAGCTAAACTTTTTGGACTATCTAGGAATATTTCTGCTTTACTTCCGCTCGTATGCAATGTATGCTTAACTTCTAGTGTTTTATTTCCAAAATCAATATCCTCAAGAGTCAAAGCCAAAACTTCTCCAAAACGTAATCCAGTCAAATACATAAATTCAACAATCAAACGTACTCGTTGATTCTTTTCTTCTTTTTCTAAAAAATTAAGATACTGAACTACTTCTGCTCTAGTAAGATACTTATTCTGTTTCTTCCTGACTTTTTTTAAATTCTTCTTCCTTTTTGGCAAAACAACATTATCAATAGGATTCTCACTTATATAACCAACATTTAAGCAATACTTAAAAAACAAGTTTAATAAAACTTTCTTATTTTTCCTATGTTCTGCAGAGCATGGCAATTCTAACAATATATTCTGAACTATTCGACCTGTCACATTCATCAGTAAATAATCTTCCAATTTCCTGATCTCACCAATAATAGTGTATTTCTGAGACTTAAAAGTACTCCTCTTCAGCTCAGATTTTCGAATTTTTAAATATTCTTCATAGGCTTCCTTAACTGTTATTTTCCTTACTTCTGTTTTCTCTTTTTCTATGTTCTCCCTCTTTTTTTCTATTTTCTCATCCAGCAAGATTCTTGCCTGTTTCTGAGCTTGCCTTGTCTTAGAAGTCAAAGTTATAGAAACTTGTTTCCACTTATTCTCTTCTAAATCAAAATATTTTTCATAATATCTATATTTTCCATTCTCCAATTCTCTAAAAAACATTTTATACTCCTTTTAAAAATGAGTATATCTCTAGTCAATAACTATAGTATATCATTTTTTCTAATTAAATATATCTAACTCTCTCTCTATGCAGAAGGAATAGATAAAATCCTCTCACATTAATCAATACTTTTTGTCCTGTTCTAAAAGATATATCTTTAAATTCTTTCGTCTTTTGACTTTCATCTAATCTCCTTTCAATTGTTTTAATACTAATCGAAGGGAAATAATTTGCTTTTAAATCCTTCTTTGACACACAAATATCAGGATAATTATTATATAATTTTTCCATTTTTATTCTCCTATTTCCGAACAAATCTCGAATACATGCTTGAACACTTTGACCTAAAATACGAATTTTATAACCTATCCTGGTTTCTTTATGTTCATTTTTTCTCCATAAACGACAAAAAAACAGCAAGCCATTCCTGACTTGCCATTCTTTCTATGCTAGTTATTCAATTCCAGCAATTCACTTTCAACACGTTTCAAAACTACTTGTACTTCTTCTGTACCACGATAACCTTCAAGAGAAGCTAACTGTCCTTCTATCCTTCCTAAAATACGTAACACTTTGTCTAGTTCATTATTTTGCTTAGACTTAGATAGTTCTTGATTCTCAACTGTCAATCTCCCAACTTCTTCCGTCAACCTTGAATTTTGTAATACAACTTCTTTCATAAAATCCATTGTTTCCAAAATTTCTTTAGCCTTCGTACTGTTTTTATACAAATTTTCCCTAGCCATTTTTTCATATTTCATTTCATCAGAAATATATTCTGTATCTTTTTTGATAGAAGCATGCTCCTTAGACAAGGCATCATGTTCTTTAGACAAGCCTCTATGATCACTAGATAAACCCTTATGCTCACTAGATAAGCCCTTATGCTCACTAGACAAACTAGCATGTTCCATTTCACGCTCTTTTGACAATGCCTTCATTTCAGCTTTAAGACCACTATTATCTCGTGCTAACTTAATAGCAATACCAACTAGTGAAGCTATCGTTGCTACAATTCCACCAAATGTTACCCAATCCATAATTGAATAGTCTCCTATCATTTTTTTCTCCTTTCTATCTTATCATATTTTAAGCTATTTCATAATTTTTCTAACAATCTCTCTATATCAGGAAAATAAGTATAAGCTACTCCTCTAGTGAAATCAAAAGGACAACATTCCTCAACCAATACAGAAACACTAGCATAATTTCTTTTTGGTAATTTTTGGTTGGCATGACAACCCTCATAATGATAAACAACACGAACATACTGATTATTCCTTCTAACCTCAACTAACATAGTTTCAATCCCATAACCAGTATCACGACTAGCTGTAAATTCCAAACACTTTTGATTATCTCCCAATCTCTGAGCTAATCTTACAGCATACATTTTCAACAATTCTACTTGATCCATTTTCTACTCCTTAAAAAACAAAAAAGGCAGATTTTACTCTGCCTTAAGTATTTACCACTTTTACAGTAACACCTTTTACTGTAAAAGCCTTTCTTCGACTTAAATCTAATCGAATTAATTTGAAATAAAAATCTACTTCTTTTCCAAAAGGATATACACTAAATACTAAATGATACACTTTATCTACATCTGAAAATTTCTTTTTCAAAGGAGCTTCAAAACCATTCCACGCTTCTCTATAATGAGAAAGACCTGTAAATCTTTCAACGTTCAAAAAACTTAATTCCACAATCCCTTGATAAGACTCTTTTACTGCACGTTTATTAATCATAACCATTCGCTGGTTTGCATCACTTTCACCTTCATCTACATAGAAATTGATTTCAGGAGGAAAAGGATCAGTCGCCTTCTTAATACCAAGATATTCCTTATTCAAAACATTTTTAAATAAATATCGTTGAAATAGGTTTGCTTGAAACCACTTCATAAAATAATAAATACCAATACTAAAAAGAGCCATTAGAATCCATAATGAAGATTCATTCTCTTGAAATGGATAATCTATTGCGATTGAAAAAATAAAGAATAACACAATACTTTCAAAAAATGAATAAATAAATTTCTCAACTCCAAAACGCAATTTTGAAAAAGGAACAGCTAAGACAAAAATAACCATCAAGAATCCTAAATAATTTGAACTAATTTCAAGTATTGCTGATATTTTTTTAATCAGAACAGCACACGCTATCATTTCAAAAAATAAAAGTTGCCATTTAAACAACTGACCAATCAGCCAATTTACTCCACAAATCGCAGATAGTTTATATCCCAACTTATCTGATTCTTTCAAAATTCTAAAAAACTCTTTCATACTATCTCCCTTAATTCAATTTACGTCTACCCCAAATTGTCGCAACCAAACCTACAAATCCCCAAATTGTCGCAAAGATTGTACTTGCTGTTCCAGTATTCGGAAGAACTTTTAACTGCCCCTCTTTGTCTTTCAAAGCGATTGTACCGTCTTGCTGTTTCACAGCCCCAATTTCATAAGGTTCTTTTTCTTGATAATCACCTTCTTCTGTTTCTACTACTACTTTTCCTTGATTCGTAGATACAACTGTATGACCTGTATTTGTTTCAATAGGCTGCTCTTTGATTTCTTCTTTAGTGACATTCAAGGGCTGCGGAGTATCTTGTTCTTTTACTCCAACAATTTCTTCTGCCTTTTGTTTCTGCTCCTTAATTTCAGGAGTATCTTCTACAGTAGGCTTCTTATCTTCTTTTGGTGTTTCTTCTTTCGGCTGTTCTGATGGAGTAGGTGAATCAGCCACAATGCCTTTATTGTCCTTCTCCTGCTGTTTCTCAGAATCACCACCCAAATTCAAATTATCATTCACTTTAGGCGCTGGTGTTTCTGCAGGTGCTTCTGTCGGCTTTTCTTTTTCCGTAGGTGTTACAACAATACCACCTGTTTTATCATCAATAGGCTTCTCACTTTCACCACCAATCACAACCGTTGATGACTTATCTTCCTTCGGCTTTTCCTCCGTCGGTTTTGTTTCTGCTGATGGAGTTGCTACAATACTTGTCGTATCATTCGTGACTGTACTATCACCACCAAGCGAAAGTGTATCCGCAAAAGTCGTCGTTGCCGAACTCAAAATAGCTACAGACAACAAAGTTACAAATTTCTTATTCATTTCTTTTTTCCTCATTTTCTATTTTCCAATCACATAATAAAAATTCTTCGCTTCCTCAGCACTAAATACACGATAATCTGTGATTCCAGTACCTTGTCCACTTTTGACAAAATTACATTCAGAAATCAATATTGACCCATCGTCTTTCACATCTTCGACGAAAGCTACATGACCATAAGTTGGGTGACCACCTGCCTGCCTACCTTGGAAGCTAACAGCAGAATGTTTTGTAGGAGTATTCGTTACTTCATACCCTGACTTATGCGCCCAATCCTGACCATTACCCATGTATGGATCAAACTGTATTCCAAATTCTTTAGCACGATTAAACACATACCACGTACACTCGCCGTAAGGATAGGATTCAGTGATATAGCCTTCCTTAGTGATTTCCTTATCAATGGAGTATCCGTTCGGTATCTCCATCGCAACAGCTCCAGGAGCAATATCTAAGCTACCAGCTATCGCATTCCCACTAGACGAGCCATCCGATTCAATCGTTCCCTTAAAGACTTCATACCACTTCTTACTGTCCTTCTCCAGCTTTTCTAGCTTAGTCTGTCCGTCTGATAAGGATACCCCCTCATAGTGTTCAGACCAATACTTGGCACTTTCAAAAGGATCAGTTGCTTTTTGCATGTAGTCTTTTACTTTTTTATAGCCATGATTCAACTCATAGGACATCAATTCTAGTTGAACTGTACTATCTAACGTTCGAGAGCTTGCATTCGCCCATCGATCACCATTGATTGTATTTCCATCCCAGCCTGACCATTGAAAGTAGCCAGCAACTCCACCTGATGGATTCGTTAGTTTAGGATCAAAGTCACTTTCTCTTTCTGCATTGGCAAGCGATCCACTAGAACCCTCTAAAGTGAATTTTTCTTTTGAGAGTTGCCAGTTTAGAATTTTAATGACATCTTCTGCACGTTCGACAGAGATATTCGCTTTTTGAGCCACTTCTTGCGCTGTTAGACGTGTTCTCTTTCCAGTCGTACTACCTGACGAACCACCAGCAGAACTCGTAATCAGTCCACCAAGAAGAAGCATCAAAAACAAAAAAGAAAGCAGCGGTAGAAAAAAGCTAAGCAGGGCAAAGGTTCGTCTAGTCTTTTTCATCTACGTAGCTAACCTTTCTTGTAAACCAAGTCTACCTTTTTTCCTTTGTAGTTTGCGAATTCTTTCTTTGCGTTCCAAACGTTTCAAAGATGGCAAATTAGCCGTTTCTTTCCATACACCATTTTCAAATGTTCTTGCCTTTGGTGTATGACCTTTTATTTCCTGCTTTCTATACATGCTTTCACGTACTCTATTTTCTAAAGTCTCGTAATTTTCTTTATTTACTCTTTTCTTATCTATATCCTTTTCTCCATAGTTTTTAAAATACTCAACTTTCATCTTGGCTCGGTCAAGCATTTCTCGTCTATGTGCCTTCCTCAATTCAACTTTCTTCGCACGTTTTATCTTACGAGCCATATAGTCATCATTTTGTGGAATTTCCATCTTAGCTAGATTGCTTCTTTTCTCCAAACGATTTTCATTCCAGTTTTTCAACGGTTTTGCCTTATCACCAACCCATCTTTGAGCATTGTTTTTGGTGATTCTTGCCAAGGATTTTACTCGGTTAGGAACTCTATCTCCAACCTTCGTCGCAAATGTTTTTGCCCTTTGCAAGTTCATCCCATTCCCTAGACGTCCTAGTCGCCCTCTTGTCAAACTAGAAAGAGGATTCCCCTTTCCATTCAGGAAGGATAAAAGGTTGTCTCTATTCCTAAATAACCAGTAAATCACAATACATTTCAAAAACGTTGCTACAAGACCAGGTCCTCCCCCATAGTATTCTATGAAACTTGACATATTTCCATAAATAATCGGAACAATAACGCTTGCCAGACTAATAGCAGACGAAATCAACAAGAAGGAGATCCCTTTTTTAGAAATGCCACCAAAATAATGACTAAATTGTGGGAAAAGACTTAAAATTAAAGCAAATGGTGAAATCAACAACAATAGGGCATAAGAAAGCAAAATCACCACTCGACCTAGCCCCATTGCAAGATACACAACACCAACCACAACAACATCAAAAATTGAGGTAAAAGCATAAGTAAATTTATCAGACCATTCATCAACCAAATTTTGACCTTTAACATCTTCTGTTTCGTTTTTATCATTCTTTTTGGTCAATGTTTTGATTTCTTTATCTGATAACTTGAAATTTCCTTTACCTTCCTGATAATTGGTCAACTCTTGAAAATCTTCCTCCGAAAGATAATAATTTCCCTCACTATCTTTTTTTGAGTTCATGTTTTTATAAGCAGGGATAATCGTTGAGTTAAAATAGCTTTCAGCCATCGACGTATCTACAGTCCCCACCTTTTTCACAATCTCCGTCTGAAATTCTCTTGTAATTTCATCCGTGACATTATATAGATGAATAGGAAGATAGCGCTCAGGACTGCCATTGATTGAAATTTTAGTGAAAAAGCCACCAACAAGCGCAAAGACCAAGCCAAGTTTCAAAGCCGTTTTGAAAACTTGTCCGCCTTTAACCCACACAGACAGAATATAGACAGCCATAAAAACACCTGCGATATATTTTGTCGTTGCACCAAACAAGACAGAGAAAACGGCGCTTGCCATTTCTACAACCTTATTCAAGAAAGGCGATACATCCGTCATTTTTTCAACCGCAGATACTAAACTTACGATTATTCCAAACAAAAACTTAGAGAACCAGAAAATAGCTTGAACGACTTTATTTATCCAGTAATTCCCAACCTCACCAAGACCAAATAGACCTTTGTCAAAATAGACATAGCTGGTCAAGCGTTTCATTTTTGTCTTGAAATTGGCATAACTTAATTTTGTATTGGCTTTTTCTTCCTCTTCCTTCTTTTTCTTTTCTTCTTCTTGCTTTCTTTGAGTTTCCTTAACGCTATCAGCAACACCTTGATTAGCATTCGCACCAACAACATCCGAACTTCTTTTCAATGTATCATCAGTAATTTTTTCCAAAGGATCTTTATTTTCAGATGGACTAGGCTTAACAATACTAGAACTTGCACCTGTATTACCGCTATTGGGGAGCGTTAAGCCATCACTAGAACTAGATGAGCTTGTCGAAGAAGATTTATCCTTTACAAAAGCTGGAGTTTCAGATAATGTACCATTCGGAAGCGAAACTGTTCCTATATCCGCAAAAGCCAGCAAAGGAAAGAGAATCGAGAGTAAAAAAATAATCAGAGCTAGTTTCTTCTTCATCTTTTCTCCTTTACTAACCTGTAGACTTCAGATTCGTTGTAACAGTTTCAAACAATGGAGTTATCGAATCATATATTGTACCATCCACTGTAATTCTTTCTCTTCGACCAAAAACGTCCGAGAAGATACATTGACCCATCGTCTGATTTTCAACCCATGCTTTAGACAAATCATCTTCTTTGATTTTAAGATGTTCCAATATCGAAGACGTCTCACTATCTTCTGAGAAAGCAAAGACTGTTCCAAATCCTGTACCATCATCTTCAGTTGAAACATCTTTTACAGACTGAGTTACCAAAACCAAGAAATTATTAAACGAACGACCTGTACGCTTGATTCTCGCCAGCAATTGACGACCACTAGGGGTCAATAATATCTGCCACGCCTCATCCACATACAACAAGGTTTCTTGTGTTCTATCTCTTTCTCCAAAATCAGCACAAAAGAAAGTTAAACCATACATAACCGCAAGACTTCGTAATTGAGTATCTGTCATATCATCATAATTAGAAGTTTTAGGCATATCCAAGCCAGCGATTTCAAAGACCGTAATCTTATTGTCCGACTGCAAAGACTTGTTAGAGCCATCAGAGAAGCACAATTTCAACAAGGTATTTTCCCCCATTTTTGTCAAATAACGACCAATCCTTGCTACATCTTTATCTTTCTCCTCCTCAAAAGTCTTAAACAGATGTAACATTCCAACCGTTTCTCCATTTTGTTTTCTATCCCAGACCTTATCAATATTTTCCAACAAGTAAGATTTCAATTGCTTAGAATCCTCTTTGTCTAAAACAGTCGAGACTAAAACCGAAGCAATTTCTGTCAACATTGTCTTTTCATCAATATAAGCGAACGGATCCAGAACTCCAATATTTCTATCTTCCTTCGCATTCAGCGTTACAAAGTTAATAGATTTAATATACTCCTGAACTTCCTCATGAATATTTTGTTCCTCATACTCCTTCAAAATCTTCATATACTGTTTTCTCACTTCAGTTTTAGGATCAATATAAACCGACTTGACTTTCAAGAAACTATTCAATGTAAATAACAATTTTGTAAGAAACGATTTCCCATTTCCAGTCTCTCCAGTAATAGCAACATGAGGATTATTAGTAATCTTATCCTTAATCCCCATTTTATTCGCCTGAAGCAAATTTGAAAAAACTAGACGATTACTTGCTTGTAAGGCTGCCATAAAGTCACCGCCCCAACTCGCAGTTTCATTATCTATTCGAGCAATAGGAAAACCAACCTTATTTCCCACCTCTTTCGTGACAAAAAACATATTCTGACAGAAACCTTCCAAAGAAGTATATTGCACATAACTTTCACGTTTTTTATCAAACAATTCTGTAAAGCGACCTTTGTAAAAAAGATACAATCTATCAGCATAACCTCTTGCAAGAGAACCTCCCAAGTTAGCTATAAGCTTACTCAAAATATCATATCTTTCTTCAATCTCATCTTCATCATCGCCAGTCACAACCAAGAAATGAAGAAATTCAACCATTTTTTCTTTACTTTCAACCTTTTCTTGATAGTCAACTAACGTTTCATGAGCATTTAACACTTCTAAACGTTGAACATCACCATCTTCCTCGATCTCAGCAACCACATTCTCCAAATTTTTGCGTTTATTTCTTGCTTTTTTGTTAGAAGACGATACACCTTTATCTGCCGAGAACGCAACTTTATAGATACTTTCTACAGGAAAATTTAGCAACTGCAATTCTTCTTGTAGATGAATCGAAGATACATTTTGAGGATAGTCCACAATTGGGAAACAAGCGACCAAATTATCATCATCTTTATTCTCCAAACGCAACACTTTATGATTCTCAAAATAAATATTTGTATCATCGATATTATCAATACAATTCTTAATTGCATTTACTTCTGTTTCCTTATCATAAAATTGACCTCGTAAGAATTGTAAACGGGCTAAAAACTCCAGCTCCGTTTTTTCAACTTCACGAACCCTCAATTTATGCAAAGCTTTTTTTAAAACCTTCTTTTTCAGTTCCCAATCCTCATACCAATTTAGAGGAGGTAATTCACCCAGCCCCAACAACTTCAACGTTTCTTTTTTGTAGAAAGAAACGCTGTCTTTCAAAGTCGAAACTAGGTCTGGACTGATATTGTTTGACTTCAATGGAACAGAGATATAATGCTTGTACTCAAACAAGAACTCTATCTCATCTTCAATCTTTTCTTGCAGACTATCCATCATCAAGTTTGCTAAAGAAGCTGTACCGCTATCCTGGTCAATATCTTGACGCAAGAGTTCAAATCGCTCATACAAATCTATTGGAATAGGAATCGTATGCAATTCAAAGTCACCATAGACCGATATTTGACTAAAAGCTGAAAAAGCGGTTTGTTTAAACCGCTCACGTCCCCTCTTGTCTATCGTAACCAAAACTTCACTAGGAACTTCAAAGACTGCAAAAACACCACCATTTTTACGTAATATCAAACTGTCCGCAAAGTCCCAGTAATTACTCGTAATTTCCACGATAAATCCTTTCTATTTTTACATATTGTTTACCTTTATTTATATAATACTTTTTACTGTATCTCCCATAATGCCAAAAATAAAAAATGTAATCACGAAGATAAATCACTATCGTTTTACCATCGATTTTATTATTAGTCAGAATTTTTCCCAATTGCCACCCTAAAACAGAACTAACAACTAAGCACCATCCCCACTCAATAAAACCTACTGACATCAAAAGAAAAAAGAAAATCGGAGTAAAAAAGATAAAATATAATAAAGTCGACATCTCAACCGCAAAAGGCAAACTAAAATTATCCGATAACTCTTTTACAAATATAGGCTGGTCAAAACCACGCTTATATGAAAATAATTGTTTCTCTTCTTTTTCCATAGGCTTACTTAAAAACTTCTAACAATTTATTAAATACAGTCGCAGGAGCTTTCAATACAGTTTCTGGACTTAACAAGAACCATAAAATTAAAGCACCGGTCAAAATGGATACAAAAATACCCCAAGTCTTTCCTTCCCTCCAAGCTCGAATCGCTTTACTAAATACAAACAATCCAATCAAAGGAACACCTAACTTATCAACTAAATACTGAAAAAAACTCATTTATCTCATTCTCCTTAATTTTCTTTTTTATCCTTCTTCGCATAATCAAATGGAATCTGATGCTCCATTTTATCTACAAAATAACTATCTTTATCTTTCCTCAACTCGAAAGAAAAATTCTCACTATGACTTGTACCCAAAATATCAAAGGTAACTTGTACATAAGCTAGTGTCTTATCACTACCTTTTACAAAATAGGTATAATCAATGCTTTTAACAGTTGCTCCACCAATTGTTTTGATATTTTTTGAGATCAAGTCAAGATTCGACTGACTGCTTGTATAATTCTTGAAAAACAATTCAATAAAAGCAACCAAATCTTTTCTGTCATTTTCACTCAGACCATCATTTGCCGTCAAAATCAGTTGTTTTTCTTTGTCAATCTCCTGACTCTTAAAATCCGTAACAGGAGCAAACCAAGGCAAACCATCAACATAATAGCGACCGTCTTTTTCAACGTATGGGATTGAAAACTCGATTGATACACGTTGAAGCTTGTTATCAACCTTTGTATCATAAGTCACTGCATAAACTGCAACTCCATCTTTCGCCATCAGCAAACGACCACTTACAATAGTCATATCTTGTTTTGATTGCCCTTGATTTTTAACACTAGGCGGTGTCCCATAGAATTCATTCAAACGCTTTGCGTTTTCTTCACTATCCTTCTCACCTGCCTTGTAAGTGAAATAATAGCTTACATAACTATCCAAAAATTGCTCCAACCGTCTATCAATTTCACTATTATCTACTTTAGCAATCTGATTCTTTTCAAATTCCTTCACTTTAGATATATTCTTAATTGATAAAACTCCAGTAGCACCCACAAAAACTACAAAACCAATCAATAAAGAGCCAAAAACTAAATTCGCACCCTTTTGATTGATTTTCTTAGGAGTGTATACTTTCTTATCAGAAAGTTTCTTTAACCTCTCTTGATTTTTTTCTCTTTTTTTAAATCCTCTTATCATTTCAAATAGATTACCTCAATTTTCTTCCTTCCTTTTTTAAAATTTAAAGAACAACCTTTCTATAAAATCCAGCAGGAGTATTTAAAACTTCTCCCTGATCTATGAATCCCTGAAATACCGTCACCCAGCTTCCACATCTAAAAAAGTAATTGATAACTGATTCATAATCTAACTCTTTTGTCAACTCAACCATTGTCTTAACTTCATCTTTAGAACAGAATCTATAATATGTAGTCACAATTTTAGTTACAGGCACATAACGCTGTAATTGAAATTTCACAATAAACTCGTCGCCATCATACAATTCCAGTACAGCTTTTTTCAGTAAATAAACCTCGTCCAAAGACATCACTTTATCTACTTCCCAATCAGATATACCACAGACAAAAAAGTTACCTTTATCAATTCCTCTTTCATTCATTCTTTCAAGAATCTGTTCTTGACTGTATTTCATAATATCCAGTTCGCAGAGAAATTCAAAATTTCCTTCTCTCAAAACTCTTATATTCGCTATCATCTTGATACAAAGTAACCTTTACTCCCTCCTTTAACCACTTTCCACTTGTTTATTCAACTGTTCCAAATCAGCAACAGTAAACAAACCATATCCAATGAATCCTGAACCCTCATAATCAACTATTTCAATAGTTTCATCATAAGAGCCAGTCAAACCAATCACAGACAACTTTCCAAAATATAAAGGCAA
The DNA here is from genome assembly GCF_024295845.1 of Streptococcus sp. CF8-6. Taxonomy (NCBI): domain Bacteria; kingdom Bacillati; phylum Bacillota; class Bacilli; order Lactobacillales; family Streptococcaceae; genus Streptococcus; species Streptococcus sp. CF8-6. The sequence goes on from NZ_JANCOF010000007.1 coordinate 27,909, forward strand.
GCTAAACCAAGCCTGCCTTCCATTCTTTGGATTCTTAATCAACACTCTTGAAGCCATATAACACCATTTTTTCTCCTTCCAAACAAATAAAGGAAGCCAACCTAGACTTCCTTCACCGTTTAATTAAATTGAAGCACTACGCTCCAAATTGCTTCCAATCGCAAAAGCACGATTTGCAACTTTATTGTATGCCTTTTTCATATCATAATAACTCGCCAAATCGTTTTTAATACACTGAATTACTTGATAAGACAAAGTCAATTCTTCTTCATTCTTAAGAAGCCCATGCAACTCCCCTGCAAGTGACCAAGATTGCGAAAAATCTTTTTCCTTCAATTTTTTAGCAAGTTCATTCGCCAATTCAACAACTTGCTTATCTTTTCCTGATAGTTCCATTTCATTTACCTCTTCATTCATTTTTCTATTTTTTACAACTTGTCCTTAACTAAAAGAAGGAGAACGTTTCTTAACTTTCATTTGTCACCCTCTAACTCAACTTTTCTAATAAAATAGCCAATCTCTTTTACTATATCAGTCACTAAAGCATTTCCCATAAAAAACATTCTCATTCTATCTTTAACTTTCTCAATCATACCATCAGAATTTCTCTTATATTCCGTCCAATTATCGGGAAAATCTTGCAACCTTTCTGCTTCAATAGGAGTTAAAAATCTATATCGATCTCCAACTTTAATCAAATGAGAAGAACGATTCACAGTTCCTTCTGAAGTAAGCATTGTCCTTGCTGGTAAATCTAAACTATCATACGGCGACATACCACCTTCTGAATAAATATATGAAAAACCATCTTTCGAAACTCGGTTAATTTTTTTCGCACTTCTCAAATAGTCAATTTTCTCCAACTTTCCAGGATCAGTTATATAATACTTTTCATCTACCACCCCCTTTTCAATCACATCACCTAAACTCAACTTTCTAAAATTATAATCTGGAATAGTATCAAATGAATAACATTTTCCATACCTCATAAAACCACTATTCCAAAAGATTCCAGTAAATAAATTTGAGATTTCAAAAATATCTTCTACCAATTCATAACTCACTTTCCTATTTTTTAACAATTCACTCTTAACAGGAAATTGAGTTGCAAATAAACCTTTTCTAAAGACATAATCCTCAAAGAAACTTTCTTCACCATCAAAACCTAGACCTCTTGAATAATCTGTATCATTCCTAAAGATAAAGAAAAAGATTCTTTTTCTTCTTTGCGCCCTTCCATAGTCAGCAGCATTGATAACTCTCCATTCCACAGAATATCCTAAATCATCAAATGCTTTTAACATAATTGCAAAATCTCTACCTCTTTGTTTTGAAGGTGACTTTAACAATCGATCTACATTCTCCAAAATAAGACACTTTGGACTGATAATTTTTGTCGCCCTAATTATTTCCCAAAATAAAACTCCTTTCTCTCCTTCAATCCCTTTTTCATCTTTCTTACTTCTTGCAACAGAATAATCTTGACAAGGAAAACCACCAACAATCAAATCAGCATTCATTTCCGAAAACATATCATCAGTAATATCCGATATACTAATATTTATATTTTCACTTTCAGAAAAATGATAATCATAAACTTCAAAAGCTTCTTGTGATTTTTTACCAGGATCCCATTGATTCGCCCACAAAGTTTTAAAGAAATCTTTATCAGCATTTTCCAAACCAAGCCTAAAACCCCCAACACCAGCAAACAATTCTAAAACTTTCAACATCTTTATCGCTTTTTACACCCATCTTTCTAAATGATATTTCTTAACCAGCAACAAATACACACTTTGTCTTTCTTTCTGATCACGTTTCATCAACCCAAAAAGCAGCAACTTTCGCTTAATATCTACTTCATTTGCTAAAAATTCCTCATACTCTTTAGTAAGTCTTTTTACCTCTTGCCAGTCTTTGCGATTTTTAGTCTTTCTATAGGTTTGACATTGAATATCTATATAATCTTGATAATTTCTAGCTTTATCACTTGTCACAACTCCTTCATAGAAATACCGAGCAGGAATTAAAAAAACTAACTTTCTCAATTTTTCATCAGTAATTTTTTTCTTTTTCATAGTCACCCTCTATTTAATACAATAACTCATCACAGAAATTTTTTATAAATTCAATAAAAGGCTGCAAACCAAAAATACTAAAACCGACAACAAAGACTACAAAGGCTAAAATCAATAAATCAACAACAAAATCCAACACCCTATCTCTTTTATCTTCTAAAACTTTCTGCGCCACCATACTACCAGCAGACTTTTTCTCCTTATTTTTCATATACTTATCCTCTCAATCTGCTTTTTTCTTAATATCAAGAATCGCATTCACTTCATCAGGCATTCTTGACCAGTCAATCACATAATCTCGAAAATAAGGCAAAAACATTCGCTCAGATTCTATAGGAATCACAGTCAAATTTTCATTTCCTTCAAATGATGGTAAATAATGACTAATTGATTTTAACCCACGATCAGTTGAACATACCAAGTTACTGTTATTTACTACTACAGAATCAGTACCTATTTTTTTGTAAATCTTTCTCAAAAACAACCCTCCCTTGCTCTAATTTCTTCCGATTTTTTTCACTAACTTCTCCACTTGAAAAAATACCATCTAATTTATAGTCTCCAGTTATCTTCTCCCATTCTCTTATTGCAATTACTGATGGCGCAACATCAACACTTAACCACTTATACTGTTTATCAAAAAATCCTACTTCTACAGGTGCAGTTGAAAAACCAATTCTATCAACTTCACCTAAAAGCGAATACCACTCACGATTCAAAAATTTGTCGCCATTCATTCTTTCAAAGACTTTTATCTTACTGTTAATCACCCAAACAGCAAGTCTAGCCATATCAATTTTTTCATTCAAGGATTTTCTAACAAAGTCCAAAGCGACATCATCACACATTCTTACTTCATAACGATTTTTGAATTTCAATGACGAATGAATCAAATCTATATCAAGTCCCAGCTTCTTTGCCTGCTCAATATCCTTTTGATAAAAACAGAAATGATAAGCAGACTGACGAGAACCAAAATAAATTGTTTTTGCTTTCCCATATTGACCATTATCTTCAATCTGTTTCATTGTCAATCGACTTTCAACCAAACCACTATCCCAAAGGTCAACTAACTTACCAAGTTCAAAATTTCCATTTTCGTTATACTTTTCATCTAGCGCTATATCAAGCCGAGGGATATTCATAAATTTCCCTTCACCTTGTGAAATAGTACGCTCATACTCAAAGCAACGAATAAAGAAATCTCTCCAGCTTGACTTCTGCTCATTTTCAAAATACCACTCATACTGTCTGCATGCCTGACCTTTTAACTCAATCATACAGCCCATATCTTCCCTTTTCTTTGAAATGAAAAGGTTAATATTTTGAAAAGTATATTTTGTATCATATCCTGAACCACCCTTTTCTTCTTCAAGAAATGGCTTGTTTTGGAGACATAACACCTTCGCTATCACATCTATATAATCTTGCGTTTTAAACGTAACCTTCACATAGTCAACTTTTCCTTCTAACGAAAATCCACTATCTCGCACACCCTCCTTAAAAGCTATCAACGCATTCACTTTCGAGTCATAAGACTCAGGAATCTCACCAGCTTCTTTCCATCTATACAATGTTGCTCTATCTATTTCTAAATAGTTAGACATTTCCTGATCTGAAAAAGCGTACATCTTTTGTACCTTGTTTAGATTCTCAAATTCCATATTTCTCCTTACTTTTCAATAGTGTTGCATTTTTTAAGCCCAAAAAGTCAGTATTATCAAGGCTTTATGCTTCTACGCACATCTTCTACCCCCCTATTAGTCATAGGGGGTTAATTCGCACAATCCAGCCTGCTAGTACACGCTAGTACACGCAGTCGCTCGTCGCACTCGCTTCCTCGCTCCTGCTACTAGCTACTAGCAAGCTGGATTGCACCAACTAGCACAGTAACCAAAAAAAGAGGGGTAAATCCCCTCACAACTAACTAAAAACCATATTCATCAAAAGGAAAATCTTCCAAAATCTCACTCCAATTTTGACTTGTATTCTGTTTCAATTCAAACAAATCCTTTATGATATTTCTTTGAATCTCATTCAAATACACTACATTATCTTCCTTTTCAAATTGTAAAATGCCATCTAACTTATCTACCAAATTCTTCATTGAACCAGCAGACACACCAATTTCTTTAGAAAACGCAAACGTTCTTACTAAATCATTTCCACTTTCTTTTTGTTTACTAGACATTAACTCCTGGATCAATTCAGGACTAGCCTTCTTAACTTCTCCTTTTTCCAATTCCTCTTGTGCTTCCATTTCAGCTTGAAGATTTTCTTTTTCTTCTTCTGATAATTGAACATCAGGATTTTCCAAAGGATTGAAAGGATTTTCTCGTCGTTCAATCTTATCATATTCATCATAGAAAGAGAACTTCTTTTCAAGTAATGGTGAATAAAACTCCCTTGCTACTTCTCCATATACGCAAGCATAGCCTCGACCATATACTCGCTTACCTGCTAGATATTTCACATACTTAAATTCCTTATTCCTATTGACTTCTCCGAAGGCTAAATCATATCCAACCTCGTCCAATCGCCCAACAGAAATTCGGAAATTGATATTCGCTTGTAATTTTGAGCCTAAATCTTCTCTTGAAGGCTTCTGCATAGCTGTAACTGCAAAGCAGCCAGCTTGCCTTCCAAGTAGTAAGAATTGACCCATAGCATTATCCAAACGCTGTCTAGTTTGAAAATCAAGCATAGCACACAAAGCATTGTATTCATCGCAAACCAAGAAATAAGGTTCAAGACCATACTCATAGAATTTACGTAAGTCCTTATCACCATTTTCTTCACGTTTTTGTCGCATATAAGCATAGCGAGCAAACATGATACCAACAGCCCTTTCAATCATTTCAACAATATCATTGACCTCATAAGAAATACGACCTTCAAAGGCTTTCTGTTCTGCCATAGTCACAAAGTCTCCTTGTTTTGGATCACAAATATCCGTCACTCCAACTTTAGCCATGGCACGAATCAATGTTCTCAGTAATACCGTTTTACCACCACCAGTACCACCACATACAAGTAAATGAGGATCATCAATAGGATTCCAATACAGATTTTTCATCAGTTGAATACCTTTATCAGAATACTCCACATCAGTTACCTTGATTCGATTTTGAAAAGCCGAATACGCCAGTTTAAATGTTTTAAACTTTACATCATCTTGAACTTCCATAAAATCCATAAAGAACGTTGTTTCAAGTTCACTACCAATCTTTTTAAACTTATCTTGAAACTTATTCCCAGCCATTTTAAAAGCAATTTCCAAATCATAACGATTTTGCTTCATGTAAACAACAGGAAAAACAATTTTATCTCTAGTTCCCGAATCCGTCTTAACCTTTTTAGTATAGGTATAGCCATTTTCCCTCAAAAAGAAAGCAAGAGTAGATTCCCTTCCCCTCTTTTGAAAATAGAATACTCGCTCTTGAGAAAGCCAGGTCAAATAAATACTTAAAGCGATTATCAAAATCAGTATAACTACCGAAACAACAATAGAAAAAAGATCTACATTCTTGACTTTCTCAAAATTTGAATAGACAAATAAAGCTAGTATTGGACTAAACAACAAAAAGAAAAAAGAAAAGATAAAATATCTTAATTTTTCCATAAAAGGAAAAATCCTAACTCCTCTATAAGTAGGAAATAAACTCATATCTTTTCTCCTTTAAAAATTATCCCTTATGTTCCTGTTTTTGTTCTTGCTTCTGTTCCTGTTTTGGTTGACCACCACCTACACGTTTAACATTTTCAGCACGCAAGGAGAAAGCATGACCTTTGACCTCAGAAACGTTGTTTCCACGTGTAATTGTATATGGATCTTCATAAATCCAAATTGTAGCATCACCGACAAGTTCAACTTCAGCCATCATAGGAATATCTTCCACAGAGATACCTTCTTCCAACTTAATCGGAATAATTTCTTGCATTTTATCCGAGAAAACTTCTGCATGCGTTGGGTAATCAACAGGTGAACCATCAACCATTTTAAAATTTTCAATAAAACCGATAAATTCCAGTTTACCAAGCAATTCTTTTGCATTTACAAGGATTTCTGCATTATTAAATTTACGAATACTAAAAGCCATTATTTTTTTCTCCTATTTTCTATAATTTATTTCTCAAAACGCAATTCAGTTGCCTCAAATTGAATCTCTTCTTTTGTACCAACCAAACGTGTTACCAAATTAAGTCCTGAAACAGACTTAACAAATGTAAGACCTCTTGTTTTTGGAACATCAGAATTAGCCAATCCATATACACGAATAGTTACCGTACTTTGCTTATCACCTGAAATTTCAAATTCTCGAAAAGGTACAAAATCATCATACGAACCATTTACCACTTCACGAAACTTTGGACTAACAACAACTTTAGTACCAATCACATTCAATCCCACAGGGAGTTTTTTAATTTTTGCCATTTTATTAATTTCCTTTTCTATTTACATTTTTTCTTTTTTTAAAACAAAAGGACGATAATTCCTGTTTATTTACCGTCCTATAGACAACATTCTTAATCTTTCTTACTCTTTGCACCAACTAAACCTAGCATTGATAAAATACCAGTACCAACATAACCAAGCATACTAGAAGCTGTACCAGTATTCGGTAATGATGGCTTGCTAGGCTCTTGTGGTTTCGGTGATTCAGGAGTTACAGGAACTTCCTTCACATAAGCCTTATGATATTCCACTTCCACCTGTTTTTCTTGAGGAACAGTTACATAAGGCTTGATTGATACATAAGGTTTTGGAGTATATTTTGGATCATTGTATTTCTCAATAGAAATAGGCTCTTGCTTAACTTCTTTTTGAGAAGCACGACCAAAGACACCACCTACAATAGAATAAGAAGTATCAGAAGTGTTTGAGTGAATAAAGGTAAAGTTAATCTTTTGACCTTTAGCAAATGACCAACCAATACCATTAGAATCAAGCACACCAGCTGTACTTTGAGATTGTGCTTCATCATTAGCAGTAAACGAGTTACCACTTTGTGTGATATTCTTACCAGTTGTTACTTTTGCACCATCTAGGCTAGATACGTCAATAACCTGATTGCTATCAACATCATTTACTGTTACTTCACTAACGTTATCAGAATCTGTCATAACTCCAACAGTTACCATTTTAACCCAGCCTTGACGATCATTTCGGTAAGCACCTGAGGCACCACCTCCACCTTGACCATCAACACCTCCTCCACCGTTAGCTTCACCAGCACCAGCAGAGATAAAGACACCATATCCAATACCGCCATCTTCACCTGCCCATAAAGCTACATAACTACGAATGAATCCTGATTCAGCAGATGGCGTAATATCGCTAAATGTTAAGGTCACATCACCATTAGAAGTATTCTTAACCTTAATTTTAATTGTTCCACTTTTATCATCAAGCAAGAATACATTATCAAAATTAGCGTCCAAGTTAGTGTTACGAGCATACCCTTGAATAACATTAGCTGTATAGTCAGGAGCAACAGCCTTAGAACCACCTGAAATAACTTCAAAAGTAGTATTCGCAGTTGCAGTCAAACCTGTTTGAATTGACTTAATCACTTTACCAGCATTAGCTTTATTCCATGCATCAACAGTCTTTTGATCCTGGGCATAGTTACCTGTGAATTTCAAGCCTTTAGCTTCCATAATCGCCTTATCTTTAGCTTTGATTTTTTCAGCTTCCAGCTTATCTTTTTTAAACTTCGCTTCATTAGCTGCATTTTCTTTCTTCACTTGCGCATTGTAACCATCAACAGTTTTCTTATCTTTTGGATAATCGCCTGTATGTTTCAAACCAGCTTTTTCCATAGCAGACTTATTGTCAGCATTGATTTTACTGTTTGTTTTTTCAGCTTCTTGAATTTCCTTGATATTTTGCTCTTTTTCAGCAATTTTCTTATCAATTTCCTTAACTTGCTTATCTTCATCAGCTTTAGCTTCAGCTTCAGTATCATAGCCAACTTTTTCTTTTTCAGTTACTTTAATACCTACGCTTTTTGCTTTTTCAACAGCAGAGTCCAAGTTTGGAGATTCAACAGGTTTAACCGTTTCTTCTTTTTTAACTTCTACTTTTGAATCAGCTTTAGCTTCTGTTTTAGGTGATTCAGCAGGTTTAGCAACTTCTGTAGTCGCAGGTGTAGTAGGTTTAACTTCATCAGCAGATACATTCCCATTAACAACCATAGCCATCATAGAAAGAGCCAAAATAACTCCACAAACACCAGCAACTTTAGTTTTACGGATAGAACCAAAAGCCCTATACTCATTCGACTTAAACATTAATTATTTTCTCCTTTTTTCTTTTTTATTTTAAATAATGTTTTTTTCTTTTTCGATCTCATTCATTAGATGGTGAACGTGATCGTCTATTAACACATAAAAGCATAACTTCTCCTTTTTTCTCAAAATAAAAAAGCCAGCAACACTGACTTTCATTCATCTCAAATATTTAAATACAATCAAAATTCGATAATCACTCCATCTTCTCTAAAACGATTATACGTCCTTTCTATCTTAGACATTATCTTACTGTAATAACTACGAGTCAACTGACCAACAGCATACAACTGATAATATAAATCATCACAACATTTCTTTGATGATACATAAACATCAGCACCATTTTTTACATGAGCATAGATTTTCAAATTCCAACAGAATCGACTATAAATTCGGTTATACTCTTTTATGATCCATTCTTCGGAATAAGTTCTTAAACCTTGACCCTCTTTATAACCATATTCTCCGATTTTAACACACCTCTTTCCTACTACTCAATCTTCTCTACTAGGTCAAGTAAGAATCGCTTCACTTCACTCTTATATACATATTTTGTCTTATCATCATCAGAAAAACGAATTGTTTCTTCATAACTCTTTCCTTTAGTCAACATTGTTACTAACCCATGAGAAAATTGATGGTGACAACCTAAATTATCTAAATCTCTTGTTGACAAGACGTCTTCACGCTTCACAGCGAATTTTTCATCTACATTGATAAAATCATCAACTTTGCAGTTATAAAGGTAAGCTAACTTATACAGCTTATCAAGACTAGGTTCACGTTCTCCACTTTCATAACGTTTATATGCTTTCTTTTGGATTCCTAAAAAGTTTGCCAAATCATCTTCTGACTTATTATTTCTTTCTCTAAATAGAATCAATGCTTTTGATACGTTTATCATTCTTACATATTACCTCCGAAATCTAACACAGAATCCGTAACAATCATAACAAAATACAACATCAAAGAAGCATAAACAGAACCTACAATCATATAGAAAATCATAGGCGGAACAGCGTTCCAAATCATCACTCTTACAAGTATAGAAACTTCCTTAAATATCTCATTAATCATCTTTTCTCCTCTTCAACTCTTTCTACTCATATTGTTAGTTTACATAAAGGAATACTTCTTATATTCCCTTGTGAAAACTAACAATACTTTCAATCTTTATCAGGACAAGACCTGTTTTATAAAAATCTAGTTATTGTTAATTTTTGCAAAAATAAAAAGGCTTATTTTCAAAGCCTTTTTACGTTCCATTCCAAGTTACACATAATCTCACTCTTGCTTCACATTCTTCAACCACACCGTTCTCAGCCATCAATTCCACTTTCTTATTTTTAATAGAATATAGCAATATAAAAATGTATGCTCCTATCTTCGCATACTTTCGGAATATCTCACGACATCCTACTCCCTTCGCCAAGGTCACAAATTTAAGGATAACTCAATATCCCCTCTTTCTTACCCAAAGGCATTAGCAAGTTTTTACTCTCACACACCGACCATACAACACATAGACCTCACTATCTCACTCTAGCTACCTTCTAAGAAGTATCATTGACTGTACCACAGCCATCAGTTCCCTTTTCTTATCTACTAAGGCGAAAGGACGAAAAACCCAACATGAACCTTACAAACTCTAAACTCCTTGCCAACTCCATTTACTTATGGTATAATAATACCAACAAACACAAAAATAACATAAACAGCTTAGTAAGATGGAAACACACTTTGCTGGATTTTTGTTTTCAAAAAAATTAGAAAAGAGAACATTATGGTTGAAATTATTACTAAAACAATATCCATCATTTACAACATTATGAAGTTGTTAGTCCGCCTTTACATTAAATCTTTTGAATACTACCCCAAAATGACAGCTTTTTGCACAATCTATACGATTGTACGTTATCTATTCTTCCCTTAGTCCTACTAAGAAAAGTTAGCAAAGAGTTTAGAATCTATAAAGTTTTGTAGATACATTTCATGGAATCTAGTTGGTAGATGTGGCTGAGTTTAAGAAAGTTAAAATAAAGATCACACCTAAGCACGTAAAAGACCATTATCAATTTACTGAGGAAGAGTTTGAAAAGTTTATCAAACTTTCTAAGCAAATTGATGAAACAACTAAACTCCATGAAATATATCTACAATCAAGCAACTCTTGACATTTTACCAAAATTCACATATAATTAAATTGCTACATTTAATATTCGTGTTTGGTCAGTGTCTATCATTGCCTGACACGTTTTTTTATTTAATTTTCAAAGACCAATAACTACTATCGTTAGTTAGAGAGATAGCTTATATCTGTTATCACTTTCAAAAGGAATCACTCAATCATCTACTTGAAACAAAACTCATATTTGCAAACTATTGATTATTCTTCTTAAAAGTTTTAGATACACATAAGTCTCACTCTAGCTAGCTTTAATAGCTCTAGCAGTACAACCAAGTACGAGTTGATTGTACTAAAGAACCATTAAATTAAATAAAGGAATCTATATTATGGCAAGGAGTAAACAGCACCCTTTCGTCCTTCAAGGGAACCACCTCAAAGATGATTTCAATTCTCATAACAGAAATTGTTATCAAGAAAATGGAAAGAAAGTCTCAAAGAGGAAAGTTGATAAAGTTAAAAATATGGACAATGCTTTCAAGACCCGCTCGAAAGGAAAATGGACTATGCTAATTCCTATCCGCAAAGGAAACGAAATCATCTTTCCTAGTCGAAAAGAATAGTCTCAAAGTCAATGTAATCTTCAGGCGGAACTTCGTTTATCTCCTCGTCCATTTTTAACAAGACCTTACCAAGAGCTTGTCGATACATCAAGGAAACACGTTCAATATCTTTTAGACGAATATCAGCAAGTTCTTGCATATCATATTTATCTCTAAGACTTTCCACCATTTCAAGATTATCTTCACAAATTCTTGAAATATCTGAAATAAACGAGAACATTTGTAATTTTGTTTTCTCTTTATTTGAGAAAGTTGACTGTTCCATTTTCTTCTCCTCATTTATTTTATGAAAGGTATTGACTTAACAGCTTTTAATCTGTATTATTATAATACAACTTTTTATCTGTTTTGTCAACAGGTTTTTTAAAACTTTTTTATGTTTTCTAAAAATTTAAAAGATTTAAGATTGAAAGCCAATCTTACTCAAGTACAAATTGCTCAAGAATTGGATATTACTCAACAATCCTATCAAAAATGGGAAAGCGGTAAAAGCAAACCAACCCTTAACACCCTTGAAATGTTTTCTGATTTCTTTGGTGTTTCTATCGAAGAACTTTTATCTGATGGAACGGTTCGTATCGAATCAATCCTCAACGCTGATAAAATTTCTTACAAGAACCAACTACTATCAGATGAAACCGTTGATTTAATTAAGAAAACTATAAAAGACAGTTTGTAATCGAAATTGAAATTTTTATATCACTTTCGATATATCTATTATATATCGTTTCTGATATATTGTCAACACTTTTTTGAAAAAATTTATTTTTTTATTTAGAAAGGATTTCTTATGTTTTCTGAACGACTAAAAGAACTAAGAAAAAATACGGGCTACACTCAAAAAGAAATCGCCGAACACATAGGAACTAGTCAACCTTCTTATCAAAATTGGGAAAAAGGTTCACGCAAACCTTCCAGAGAAACCATACAAAAACTAGCTGATTTTTTCAAGGTTTCTACTGATTATCTACTAGGCCAAACCGATATTCCAAATTCAACTCTTGAAGCGGACATCGATAAAGCTATTGATAATTCAGTCGCCTATGATGGTACACCCATCACAGATAACGATAGAGAAATCATCAAGAACTTTCTAAAAGACTACTTTTCTAATAAGAAATAACTATGAATCTAAACAAAGTTATAAAAGAGATTGAACAATTAAACTGTCAAGTTATCACTCTTAACAACTTATCAAGCAAAGGTAGATATATCCTTGTAAACAACAAACACTTCATCTTCTTACGTTCTGACACAACAGACATTGAGAAAATAAATATACTTTTACATGAAAAACATCATCTCATCAATGACGACTGCAACAACTCACTTTCACAAATAAACACCTATAAAAATCATATAGAGAATGATAGTGAAAAGGCAAGAATCCTAGACTTTATGAGCTTAGTCAACAATGAATATCCTATAGATGATAGTTTCAACTTTCAAAACTACCTTATAAATGCTGACATTCCTGCAAAATACGAAAACTACGTCAAAGAAATAGCCACCGATTTCTACAATGAAAACAAAAAAAATAACATTATCTAAGATAGTGTTATTTTTTCTATTTCCGAACAAATTTTGAATACGTGTTTGAACATTTTGACCTAAAATACGAATTAAATATCCAGGAATATTTGAATTTCCTTCGCTTTTTACTCTAAAATCACAGTTCCCCAAAGTTCATCATTACAAGACACAAACAACTCATTAACTGTACTAGCGAGAGAGAAAAATCCGCCTTTTCCCTTTTTACACAACATAAATTTAACAAAATAGACTTCTAAATCCGCCTCATATTCTTTGTTAATCGTCATAACCTCATCAAAATCCATCTTATCTAACTGATCCGGATGCTCTTTCAAAAAGTCCTTCACAAAATAATTAAACTTTGAAACCATATTTTTTGGAAGTCTATCGTGATAATTTATCTCTTTAATTTCCATATTCTATCTCCTTAAGCATCAATAACTATTCCTTAAAATCAAACTTGCAATTTCTTCTCTAGCGCTTGCGCTAGCACTTCTGAATAGTTAATTTTTTCTCGATCAGCAAGACGAACTAGCCATTCAGGAACAGTCACATTCTTCCTAATCGCCTTATTACTTCTCACAAAAGGTGCAGGATCTACTTGAATCATTGATACAAAACCATTTGAAACTTCAATCTTTAAAATATCACTTGGTGTAGGCAGCTCCATACCTTCATCGATGTAAGAAGCTAAAACATTCTCAAGCATTTCACGAGCATTTTTCATCGCTTCCTCAATATTTTTTCCTTCTGTACCACCACCAAATTCTGGGAATTCTACCCAATATCCTGTTTCTTCTTTATGAAAAATAGCTGGATACGTTTTTAACATTCTACTACCTCCAACATTCTACTACCTCTGATGTAAAAAGACTTAGGAAAGTAAAAATTACAATCCTAAATCTTTGAGAATCTTTCTTTCTAATCCTCTTCCTAAATCTTCATTTCCATGAACTGGAATTGTGACAAGATAAGAAAAACCCTCTTTCTTAAAATGATGATGACTTCCCCTTTGACGAACTTCAACCCATCCATTCTCAAGAGCTAGTTTCACCATTTCTTTACCTGTAAGTGGCATATATCGTTGTTACCTCCTTACATTTACTATTATACACATTATGCGTATATTTGTCAAGCCAAAATAGACCACTTTTGTTCAATAACTACAAAATAAAATAGACCAGTTTCCTGATCCACTTTATTCTATATTCATTGACTAAAAATATACATTCCTTGGTTAGTTTTTGGTTAGTTTCTTAAAAAATACAATTTCTTAATTCTTCAATCCTTTTAAAATCAAAAAATCTAACTCCCTCTTTAAATTACTACTATTATACCATATTTTTTGAAAAAGCCAATAACAGCAAGGTTTTAGACATTTTCTACATAAAAAAAGCTGGAAAATCTCTTTCCCAACTTCTTTTCACAATCTAATTTTATGTGTATTTACTTATTTTTTCAAGCGCTCAACATCGCGTGCAATCACCAATTCTTCATCTGTCGGAATAACCAAGACACGGATTTTCGCTGCGTCAGTTGAGATGTCTCCCGTTACGCCAAAGACATTCTTTTCTGGATCCACATCACAACCAAACCAAGAGATACCTGAAATGACATCCTCACGAACCAAAGCTGCATTTTCACCGATACCTGCTGTGAAGATAATCGCATCTGCTCCATTTAAGACTGCAAGGTATTGACCGATATGTTTTTGGATACGATCGACGTACATTTCATAGGCTAAAGTCGCATCATGGTCTCCTGCTTCCATGGCAGCAATCACATCACGCATATCGCTTGACTGACCAGAAACTCCCATGAGCCCTGATTCACGATTGAGAATGCGACTAATATCTTCAGGGGTATTGAAATCCTCTGTATATTGCATGAGATAAGGGATGATAGCAGGATCAATATCTCCTGTACGAGTTCCCATCATCACACCTCCAAGTGGTGTGAATCCCATAGAAGTATCCACAGACTTCCCACCCTTAACAGCTGTGATAGAAGCCCCGTTACCAATATGGCAGGTAATCAATTTCAAATCTTCTAGAGGACGGCCCAAAAGTTTCGCTGCTTCTCCTGCGACAAACTGGTGACTTGTCCCGTGGGCTCCGTATTTACGAACCTTGTTCTCAGTGTAATACTTAGTTGGTAGAGGATAGCGGTAAGCCTTCTCTGGCATGGTTGTGTGGAATGAGGTATCAAATACGACAACACTGGTAATATCTGGCAGCAATTCCTTAAATGCGCGAATTCCAGCTGCGTTAGCTGGATTGTGAAGAGGAGCCAACAGTCCCAATTCCTCAACTTTTTCTAACACATCTCCCTCAACAACTGTTGATTCCTTGAAATATTCACCACCTGCAACGACGCGGTGTCCGACACCTGTAATCTCATCGTACCCTTTGATAATATCAAAACGAATCAAGTCATCCAATAAAATTTTAACAGCTTGTGTATGGTCTTCAATATCAAGAATTTGTTGCTCCGAACGACCGTCAAATTTTACTGTTGAAATTGAATCTTTCAATCCAATACGTTCAATCAAGCCTTTAGCCAAAACTTTTTCTTCTGGCATTTGATAAAGTTGCCATTTCAAGCTTGAGCTTCCTGCATTGATTGCAATTGTTTTTGTCATAAGATGATACCTCTTTTTAAGCGTTTTCATCTATTATAACAAAATCTCTTTTATATTTCAGTACCTTTGCTCCAATTTTGAAAATTTTCTTTAAAGGTCAACAAAACTGACGGATCTTGCAAGCTAGTAAGAGGGTAGACAAAGGGTTCTATTTCCTTGTCTCTTTTCTTCTGTAAGACAAAAATACTTTTAGCTTGGCTTGCAGTTGAGAAAATATCCTCTGGCAGAGCGATGATAGCAGCCAGACTCACTTCGTCTTTGAGCCACCCTTTTAATAAGTCACTTTGAGGGCTAGTCAATAAATCACTCGGAGCTAGAAAAATAGCATAGCCATCTGACTTAAGGTACTTGAGGCCTTGTTCCATCAGTAAATGGTGGGCATAGGTATGCTCTTGACTAGAAGCCACTTGATAGCGTGAAGCGATGGCATCGTCTGGGTAATAGCCTACAGGCAAGTCGCTGATGACCACGTCGCTTTCTTTAAGCATTTGCGGACGAACGGCGTCTCCTTGGACAAAGCCAGCCTGCAAACCAATCACATCTGCCATACTGGCTGCCAAATCAATCAGCAAGTCATCCACTTCGATTCCCAAGTAATCTACTTTTTTAGCGAGAGAAGTCAAGAAAGTAGCCCCCAAAATCCCCATACCAGAACCTATTTCGAGGATGCTAATTTCCTCTTGTTCAAACAACTCTTCCACAATGAGTACCAATAGGAGGGAAATGGCATCTGGTGTAAACTGGTGATTGGCCTGTAAAGGCTCCGTTTGTCCTGCCTTCATCAAGAGAAACTGATAGGTCTTGAGCCATTCTTCTTTGCGAAGTGCTAAGCGTTTAAGGGCTTGATTGTTCTCCTTGACCTGCTCTAGTTCGGTCTCGCCATCTAGGTAGATACTATTTTGCTCTACCAAGGCATCATAAAAGTTGGTCGCCAAATCACTTTGAATGGCTTGGACATTCTCTAGTAAATACGTATAAGCTTGTTCTATTTTTTCAAAATCCATATTCCTATCTTATCAAATTTCCCTCCTTTTTTCCATCTGAAGAGAAAAAATCACTGCTTTAGTCAGCGAGTGATTTTTGGGCTACAGTTAAAAAGAGCTCTGCGTAATTTCCTAGGAAAAGACCTTCAGCACTATAGAGGATCTGACTGTCAATGCTCGAAAAACCAATCTGAGCAAGCTTGGTTTCCAGTTCAGCTAAATCAAAACCATGATGGTTGGTATCTGTCTTGACAAAATCAGCAATAAGCACTTGTCCATTCTCCCTAAGATGATGGTGAAACATGGCAAGAGTCGCATCTAAATCAGGCATATGATGAAGAACCCGACTGACAACAATCAGGTCAAATTGCTGCTCCAAGGGATTTACTAGTAAATCCTGCTCCAAAAACTGGATATTCTTGATGTCTTGTTGCCCTGCTTTCAAACGCGCTTTCTCCAGCATTTTCTCCGAAATATCTACAAGGGTAACTGACTTGGCCTGCTTGGCCAGGGGCAAGGCTAATAGACCCGTCCCTCCACCGAAATCCAGAATTTCTTTGTCTGATAAAAGATCAATCTGTTTTTCAACTGCTTGACAAACCAAGTTTGCAAGAAAGATATTTTGGGGCGAATCAAAGGTTTCTGCTTTGTGATTAAAATCCTGTTTCATGCTTTTAGTTTAGCACAAAGTAGTTGAATTGACTAGGAATTGTCTTTCTTTTCAGGCTTTTCTTCTGATTTTTTCTTCCCTGATTGATTGCTTGAATCAGTCGCTACCTCTTCCTTTTGATCTGTTTTCTTTTCCTTGATTTTCATCGGAGGAAAAAGAAATTCATAGTTGCCCTTATTCATACGAACACTTGTTGCAAAACCTGTTTTCGTATTTTGATACCTGACTTTTCCTAAGTTGAAGACTCGTTCCCCACTTTCTTGCTCAGCCTTATCTTTACTTCGCTTGGCCATGGCAAAAGCTGCCAACTTTTCTTTGTTTAGGGCAAAGTCTTTGTGATGGGCTACTTGCCGATTCAAATAAAACTGCAACAAAAGGCTAAAAATGGCTGCCATGGTAACCGCATATAAGAGAACGCCTGCCTTAACTTTTTGCTTTTTCCACACGATAGATGAACTCCCTTTCTAAGCCCTTTTGAAATTGGAAGCGAAAGCGAACCAATTGATTTTCCTCTATAATCTGTGCTGATTCGAGTCCATAAACCATGGGTTGGTAGCCCCGTCCGCTAGTATCCGTTTTTCGAAAATCATCCGATTTAGACTTTCCTATAGAGACATCCTTACCATCCTGTTTCATGTAGAGGCGATTGCCTTCTACCTTGTCAAACTGTGAACGCTCTAACTCTGCCTCCAGTTGATCCACAAACAAGAGCCACTCCTTTTGCTCGCTTTGCTGCTGGTAACGAACTTCTGAAATGAGGAGCTGACTCATAGCCTGAAAGAGGAGCAAGCCCCCGCTAATGACGATAAGGGCAATCAGGGATTCTAACAGGGTAAAAGCTTTGACCTTATGGCTCTTTAAGGTCGAGCAACTTCTCTGAACCATGGTAGACCTCCAATCCCTTTTCACTAGCAAATACCTGAATCTCAACTCCGTTTATGTTTACTTGATTTTGCCCTGTTTGCAGAGCCATCTTCGCCACACGCAAGACTTCTTCCTTTTGCAAGATTTCTGCCTCTTCTTGTCTATTTTTCTGAATTTGTCCTAAAAGGAGGGTTGCAATGCTGGCAAAAACGGCTAGAGCAACCACCGCTTCCAGTAAAATCACTGCCTTAATTTTTTGTTTCCTTAATGCGTTTAATTTTTCCATTTCCTAGATATAATTGATAGCGAATCGCTCCTTTACTTGTATGAAATTCAACCTTAGCCAGGGACGAATTGCCCCCAGCTCGGTCAAATATAATGCTTTGTCCTGATGGGGCCTGAATTCCTTTAGGAACAGTTAAGTTTTGATTGCCGTTACTGATCGTCTGCCCATCTAAGTTCAAGCTAAATTTTTCCTGACTGCCTACACTGCGTTTTTGGGTTTCCCTATAGAGTTCTTCAAACTCCATAAAGAAAATCTGCTCCTCTACCTCTGCAAAAGTGGACTGGACAGAACCGGACAAGCCCAAGGCAATGATACTCACAAGTCCCAAAACCAAGAGACTCTCCAGCATAGTAAAGGCCTTAATCTGCAACAGTTTGACTTGTTTTTTGTTTTGCATGGTAGTCTTTATAAGCTTTGGCTTGCTCAGCTGTGATACGACCGTCCGCTTGTAATTTGCTGAGGCTGGCGTCATCATTTTTATCTAAACGATAAAGTTCTGCCTGGCTTTCCACGACCTTGACAACAGCAGCTTTTCCTTTGTCATCTACGGCATCCTTTTGCTTGGTCAAATTGGGCACAAAGAGCAAGAGAAGAACACTGATGATAAGCAAAACCACTAACATTTCTACCAAAGTGAAAGCTTTAACCTTGGCTTTTTTTAAATTTGTCATGAGTTTTTTCATTTTAAAAATTTACCTCCATATTTTGATACATGGGCATAAGCATTGCCGCATAAAGTAAAACGATAATCAGGGCCACAAAGATAAAAACCAGTGGCTGTACCAGATTCATGGTACGATTGACTCGGGTAAAAAAGGCTTCCCAAGTCTTCTCAGCATAGATTTCCAACTCACTCCCCAGCTTGGACTTGACTTCCCCATACTCGATGATGAGACTCAACTCCTTTTTAAAGAAAGGATAAGTCGCTATGGTTTGAGAAAATTCGCGGCCACTTTGCAGGGCTTGAGCCAAATCTTGACCGATTTCTTTAAAGAGCTGAGAGCCTTGTTCCTGCATGATTTGAAAAATCTGCGTCAACTCCATCCCCTGCGAAATCATATTGCCCCATTCACGCGCGTAATAGGCTGTTAGATAGGTCTGGACAAAAATTCCTAGAAAGGGAATCCGTGCTAACATTGAGAAGACCCGCATCTTGGAACTTCTTTTGTAGAAAGTGAGGGCTAAAAGTAAAGATAGAGCGCAAACCAGCACTAGTCCTAGAAAAATTTGTGGCAGATTGCTAATGATTTGGGTGGCGATATTGCTACTGTCCAGTTGGGGGAGCAAATAATTCCTGAGCCCCAACATAATTAGCAGGAGAAATCCCAGCAAAATCAAAGGATAGGTCGCCACTTCGATTAACTTCTTCTTGACCTTGGCCAGATTTTCCAGATATTCTTCTATCTTTGCCAAACTCAGGTGGAGATTTCCATGAACTTCAGCTAGAGATAATTGGGTCACAATAGCACTTGAAAAACCCAAGCTGTCCATCATCTCTGAAAAGGATTTCCCCTGAGCCAAGCCTTGGTGCATCTGGGCCACATAGTCCTTTTCCAGCAGGGCACTTCTGCCCAAAAAAGAAATAATTTCCACCAAATGAAAGCCACTGGAAAAGAGGTTGTTAAACAGGGTGATGATTTTCTTCTGCTTAGCTGTAGCTAATTTTTTCCGTTTCAGCCTGAAGACTTGTGATATGTCCATCTTTAAGAAGCTGGTCAATCTGCGCATTCCAGCTGGTTGGCTGGTGTTCCTGATAGTCTTTGTTTGCAAAGTCAACGATTCCTCCTCCCCCGATTAATCTCTGGTAGCAGACTCCTTGCAGAACAACTGCTAATTCCTCCTCCGTCACACCCAACTCCAGAAGGCGTTCATAAACACCTCGGATACTCTTGGCATGAATGGTTGAAAAGACCGTCGCCCCTGTCAAACTGGCTCTGACAACCGCACGCGCCGTCTCACTATCTCGAATTTCACCAATAATCAAGAGGTCCGGACGATGCCGGAGAGACAGTTTGATCAGATTTTCATAGGTCAAGCCAATCGCATCATTCAACTGCAACTGGAGCATGTCTTCCTGCTTGATTTCGACAGGATCTTCAATGGACATGACCTGTTGCCCCATAAACAGAGACTTAGCTAATTCGTGCATCAGAGTCGTCTTGCCACTTCCGACTGGACCTGCAAAGAGATAGAGCCCCCGTTGCCTGTACTGCTCACCCAGTTCGTTCATATCTTGAAACCAGAAATGCAGGTCCTGCTCCTCATCGTGCAACAAACGAATGACCAAACTCTCATGCCCCCGATAATCTCCCACGGTAGACAAACGCAGAGAAGATACCTTCTCCCCATGCTGATAGTCGCAAGAGCCCAGCTGACTGCGCCTCTTCTCTCCTACGTTCATACCCGCCACAAACTTAAAATGACTAATCACAGCAGCTAAAACATCAAACTCATAGGAGTCAACTAGACACCGTTCGTCTCCAACCCGCATGTGAAGTTCATAGGACTTTTCCTTGGGGATAAAATAGATATCCTGAGCCTTCTTTTCTTTCGCAGTCGCAATAATTTTCTGTGCAATTTCTTGTACCATACCGCCCTCCTTATCTAACTATTCGCAAAAAAATAAAAAAAGCAACTTAAAAAGTTACTTTTTATCTCCATTTCATGCGACAAGAACGATGCTTTTCTTGACCTGTTTGTTTTTCGTAGCCTGGACGTAGCTTTTCATCGGGGATGACTTGCTCATCCTGTAAAAGTGCCAAAGAATGATACTGCTGCAAATACTCATCACACTCATCACACCAGCGTTGGTCAGCAGGATCCCAAAAAATAGTCATCAAATCACTCCGACTTTTATAAAGAGGATTCTTCTTTTCCAGCTCAAACCAGCATAACTTATAATATTTTAGAGCATCATAATACTTGTCAAAAGATTGACTCATGATGACATCTTCTTCCCAACCTTCTATGAACCACCACGGTTCAAAATCCCCATACATTTCTATAACACGATACATTCTTACTACTTCCTTTGTATCGTATATTATAACCAATTTTTCAAAACAAGGAAAGAATTTTGCTTAAGTTCCATAGCAGAGAAACTTATTAAAATCTTTTTTTGAGCATAATAAAAATAGGAGTCCTTGATTGACCCCTATTTTATCATCTTATGCTTGATAACGTTTCACACCATCTAGATAGGTTGCTACCAATTCCAAATCTTTATCTAGTACGATAAAGTCGGCATCGTAACCTTCACGGATTTGACCACAGACATCATCGATGTGAACAGATTTTGCTGGGTTGAGGCTGGCCATCATGACTGCTTCATGCGGATTCGCAATTCCCCATTCGACCACATTCTTCAAACCATCTTTGAGTTTGAGGATAGAACCTGCCAAATTGCCTGTAGATTTGAGGCGAGCAGTTCCATTAGCAACAACTACTGGGAATTCTCCCAACATGTAGTCTCCATCTTCCAAACCACCCGCTGTCATACAGTCTGTGATAAGGGCGATATTTTCAGTTCCTTTTTGTTTGAGCAAAATGTCACAGGCCTTTGGATCTACGTGGTGACCGTCACAAATCAATTCTGCGTAAGTATGAGGCAATTCATACATGGCTCCCACCATACCGAGCTCACGGTGAGTCAACCCACGCATTCCGTTGTAGGCATGTACCCAAACACTTGCTCCAGCATCTACTGCTTTTTTAGCTTCATCAAAAGTCGCATTGGAGTGTCCAAGAGCAACAGTCACTCCTTCACCCGTAATTGTACGAACAAAGTCTTCTACACCTTCACGTTCTGGCGCAAGGGCAATTTTATTGAGCAGGCCATTGGCAGCTTTTTGCCAAGCACGAAACTCATCCATACGGGGGTCTTTCATATAGGCAGGGTTTTGAGCCCCCTTGTATTTCTCTGTGAAATAAGGGCCTTCAAAATAGATCCCACGAATCTTGGCTCCACTTGCTTCCTGATAACGAGCACCGATATTTTCTGTTACCGCAAGCAACTGCTCGTAAGAGGAAGTCAACGTCGTTGGCAAGAAGCTGGTAACGCCCGTGCTAAGCAAGCCTTCACTCATGGTATGAAGGGTTCCTTCGATGTTATTATCCATAACATCCACACCGCCAAATCCATGAATGTGGGTATCCACAAGTCCTGGGGCAATGCTATAACCGGTATAGTCAATCACCTCAGCTCCTTCAGGAATCTGTTCTACATGTTTGCCAAACTTGCCATCCACAAGTTCCAAGTAACCGCCACGACGAACTCCGTGTGGGTAGAAAAACTGATCCGCTTTAATATAATTAGGCATAATGATAACCTCCTTGATAGATTGATTCTAGAATTTATTATGTCAATTACATTATAAACCTTTCTTTTTCATTTGTAAATGGTATAGACCTATTTTTCGTGGATATTTTAAAAGAGCTGGATTTCTCCAACTCTTTAATTTTATTTTGATTTTACAGGCAGTTCTTGAGCAGCCTTAACAGCAGCTGCAATCGTTTCTGCGTATAGCTTAGCACCTTCTTCGAGCTTGCTATTGTCATTCCCAAAGTGGACTTGGTCGGTTCCAGCCCAGATTTCAGGATGTTCCTTAGCAACCTTATTCCAGTCAGCTATGCTCACGTAAGGATTCTTTTCAGCTAATTCCCGTGCATAAGCCGCATACTGCTCCACTGATGTGTAAGTGTCCTTGCTCTTGTCTCCCTCATAAGGTGTCACCAGTATCAGATGGTGTCCTTTCGGTAGATTGTTCACGATGCTATCCAAATCATTCTTATAGCCTTCAGGATTATTGACTCCCGTTGCAATGACAACTGTTTTTAGCAGCGCCTTGTTCTGACTGTTATTGAGCATAATATCATTGGCTTGCTTGGTCGTTCGACTAACCTGGGCATTGATATTTGCTTCAGGAAGTGCCTCTTGTAAGGCTGTATTGGCACGCAAGGCTACCGAATCTCCTATTAGGCTTGTTCCCTCAGAAATTCCTAAACGACTCAGTTCAGCTTGTTCAGCAAGAGTCTTTGTTTGTCCTATATTGGTCTGGGCTTGTTTGAAACCATTGACCATCAAGTCTGTCTCAAAAGCTCCAACTTGAGGAGCCACAACTATGATAATCAAGCTAATCAAGGTAAGAATGACAGCAGCACCAGCACTAATTGGTTTAATATGGGGCAATCGACTAATCTTCCGTATTAAAGGATTGGATTTACCGGCAATCAATGGCTCAATAATATAGAAGGATAGGATAGCAAAGAAATAAGAAAAGATGATCGTCAGAATAACAGCAGGCAGATTACCCATCAACTGAGAAAAGATAATATAAAAAGGCCAGTGGAAGAGATAAACCGCGTAGCTGGTATCCGCTAAAAATGTAATTATCCGAGGTTCTTGTATCTCAGGCGTTTTCTCATGCAAGACACGCGCAGCAAAAATCATGGTCACTGCCGCTAAACTTGCTAGCAAGAAGCCAAATAAGTACGCAAACAGGTAGGTGAACTTGACAAAGAAAGTCAAGAGCACTAGCACCAAAAGCCCTGCGGCAAACACCAAGAGATTCTGACGAAGATCCCACATCCGGTCAAACTGCTTGACTAAATCGCTCGTCTGACGAACCCCCACAACTGTCGCCAAAATGCTTCCTAAAAAGAAAGGATAGACATGGGTCAGACTTGAGAAGTAGACAGATGAATAGGAACTCGCCATTAGACTACCAATAAACATGGAGAAAAAGCTAATGATAAAGGCTCCAGCAGAAAGGAGAAAGACCATCCCTCTCAATTGACTACTAGATTTTGAACGTTTCGATAAGAACCAAACCGCTAAGCCCCAAAGGATATAGTAGTGAACCTCAACAGCTAGACTCCAGTTGTGAACAAAGAGATGCGGAATGAACTGGGATTCATAACTTCCCCCTGTTAACATTTCGTAGAAGTTGGTCATAAAACCGAGAACTCCAGCTATTTGGCCACCAATTCCAGCAACATAGTCTTGACGAATCAAGAAAGTAAAAGGCATGGTCACCAAAACCATCAGCACCACAGGTGGTACGATACGATAAAATCGTCTCTTAAAAAATCCAAGTAAATCAATCTGGCGTGCCTTCCCAAATTCCTCTAAAAGGAGGGAGGTGATCAAAAATCCTGAAAAAGTGAAAAAGACATCTACCCCAAAGAATCCTCCAGGAAAGATTGTTTGAAAGAAGTGGTACAAGAGCACCAAAAGTAAACCTGTAATCCTAATCAAGGAAAACCATTTAATACGCATACGAGTCTATTCTCCATTAAATTAGGAAGCAAAATACCACCTAATTTCCATTCCATTATACTCCCTATTCTATCAAAAAAATAGGAAAAATCCTAAGAGAAAACTTAGGATTTTGGCATTCTATTTTTACACTTTAGAAATTGCGCCCTGACTTGTTGTAGCCATATTTTTCTACAAAATACTCACGAAATTCCAAGAGATTGTCATCCATGATGGCTTGACGCACTTGCTTCATCAGATTGAGCAAGAAGTAAAGATTGTGGTAGCTAGTCAAGCGGATACCAAAGGTTTCGTCAGCCTTGAGCAAGTGACGAAGGTAGGCTCGTGTGTAGTTCTTACATGTATAGCAATCACACTCAGGATCCAGTGGCGTAAAGTCTTCAGCGAATTGGGCATTTTTGACAACCAAACGACCTTGGGTGGTCATACAAGTCCCGTTACGAGCGATACGAGTCGGCAAGACACAGTCAAACATATCTACACCACGAATGACTCCATCAATCAAGCTATCTGGCGCTCCGACACCCATCAAATAGCGAGGTTTGTTTTCAGGTAGCAGTTGAGTTGTGAAGTCCAAGACTGCATTCATTTCTTCGTGGGTTTCTCCTACTGCCAAACCACCGATAGAGTAGCCTGGAAAGTCCATGCTGACAAGATCATGCGCTGATTGGCGACGAAGGTCTTCAAATCCAGCTCCCTGCACAATTCCAAACAAGCCTTGGTCATGCGGACGACGATGAGCCTTCAAACCACGCTCAGCCCAACGACTGGTACGCTCGATGGATTTCTTAACGTAGTCGTAAGGTTGGTAAAACTGAGGACATTCGTCAAAGGACATCATGATGTCTGAGCCTAGATTATTCTGGATGGAGATGGCTTTTTCTGGCGATAGGAACATCTTGGAACCATTAAGATGGTTTTTAAAGGTTACTCCTTCTTCTGTGATATTACGGCTATCTGCTAGGGAATAAACCTGGAAACCACCACTATCCGTCAAGATTGGTTGGTCCCAGTTCATAAATTTGTGGAGACCACCTGCGCGTGCGATGAGTTCGTCCCCAGGGCGAAGCCAGAGATGATAGGTATTGGACAGGATAATTCCCGAACCCATCTCCTTCAACTCTTCTGGTGACTGGGTTTTTACAGTAGCTTGGGTCCCAACCGGCATAAACATAGGTGTCGGGAAAGTGCCATGAGGGGTGATGATTTCTCCCAGACGAGCTCCCGTGTGTTTCTCTTTCTTAATCAAACGGTATTTGATTGGTGAATCTGACATTTTCTACCTCCGAAGCTGGGAAAGACAGTCCCAGTTCATACTTTGTGCCCAAAGGCATACTGTATGATTTTATCAAAAAAACTAGGAACTGTCACGAACTATGGTATAATGAGAGAATGAAATACCCAAAAATTGATTTAAAAACCATTCGTCTGCAGACGAGGCAATTTCAGGCTGAAAATCCCCGCCTCTTTCTCGTCTATCTCTTACCTAGTATGCTGGTCATCTTGTCAGGCTTTCTCAACCCCTTGACTCGTCTCCAAGAAAGTGTTTTAGAGCAATCCTTTTTCAGCATGCTGGCACAAGTTCTCCAAGCCTATCTCTTCCCGCTAGTGGTTTCTTTTATGAGCACGATTTTTCTAGCAGGTGCTGCTTTTGCGACACTCCGACTCCTCAAGGATCCTGATACGGAACTCTCAGTAAAATCAAGCCTGGCCCTCTTTGCTGAAGAGCGCTTCTCGCAAACCTTCCTAACTCTGCTCCTCAAACGTTTCTACCTCTTTTTATGGAGCATTCCAAACTTAGTAGGCATTTATTTCCTCTTTTATAGCAATCTCTTGGCTAGAAGATTTGTTGCCCTACATCCTGAATTTCCAAAACTAGACCTCTCATCTGTTGAAAACGAGCAATTCCTTATGACCTTTGGGCTCTACTTTTTTGCGAGCCTCATCTTGATGATTGTAGGAAATGCCCTCTATATCCCGCAACATTATGCCTACTCGCAGGTAGAATTCCTCCTCTGCGACACTCTGGATTTAGGCCAGGCTAAACCCCGTCAAATCCTTAAAACCAGCCGTTTCTTGATGAAAGGTTACAAATTCCAGCGCTTTGTCCTTGACCTACAACTACTCCCTTGGTACTTCCTCAACTGGCTCACCTTTGGAATTGCTAGTTTTTCACTCCTTCCCTATATCCAAAACAATCATATCTTCTTTTACAGAGCCCTACTAGCCCGTAAACGTCGAAATGGATAAGAGCATACAAAAACCAGCGTCCTGAAAGACGCTGGTTTTCTTATTTCAAAAGCAAAATACTCAGTAAAGTCAAAATAGCGGGTCCGCCTTGCTTCAGAATAATCTTCTTGTCTGCTGTTAGAGAACCGTAGGTCGCTGCACCAAGCACAAATAAAACAAAGATGGTCACAATTTCTAAGCTTTGTGAGAAATAAATCCCGTACAAGAGAAAGACACCTATCAAAGCATTATAAATCCCCTGATTTTTAAACAATGAACTCACTGACGGACGAGCCAGTTCTTCTTTATCCATGTTAAATACACGACTATTTACTTCAGATTGCGTTGCAACACTTTCCAAATAAAAAATGTAAAAATGCTCCAAAGCAACGATAGTTGCTAAAACAATTGTAAAAATAGACATATTCTTCTCCTTAAATTTCTATCTCTTCTAAGCCAGATATCAACTTTTCTAACAAACGACTGAACTCTTCTCGCTCTCCTTTTGTAAGTACACTTTCCATCTGACTCTTTACCTTTATATGTTGTTTGGGAGAGTTGGTTACGAGTTGTTCTCTCGCAAAGTCTGTCACTTCCACCAAAACCTCCCTCTGGTTTTCAGGATTCCGACGTCGATTAACCAAACCTTCCTTTTCCAAAATTTTAAAGTGCCGTGTCAAGGCAGCCTGATCGATTTGCAACTTCTCCTGAACGGCAATCTGGTTGCAGGGTGACTGCTGCAGTAAAAACTGCAAGATTTGATAGCGGGTCAAACTAATTCCCAATTGTTTCTCAAAAAGTTGAGTGATCATCTGATCTGTTAAATGGAGCTGGTACAGTAAATCATGGATTGCTACCATAAATCTTTCTCTCTTAATATTGATTTATCAATAATTGACTTATCAAATATAATATAAGCCAAAAGATAAATCAAGTAATATGTTTACATTCTCTTGAAATACTACTCACTTCCTCATATTTGTTCTTTTTATTCTAAAACTATTACACAAAAAAGAAGCGGGAACTTAATCAGTTCCCAACTTCCATTTTAATGATTAGTTCATTGATACGTGAACGTGATCATAGTGATTTTCGGTTACGCTACCACGGTCTGGCATTGGATTCCACGTGTAGGCAGGTCCATATTTACTATCGTATGGAGCGTAGAAACGTTGTTTCCAGATGATGTAGTTGATACCACGGCTAGCCATATTTTTGACTGCATATTCTGCAATTTGATCTCCGAGTGCTGAACTCACTGGAACCATAAAGTCGATGGCCAAACCTTTACCATGGTCCCCACTGTCACCAGGACGATAGCCACTAAAAGATGTAATTCCAAACAAGTTGGCTACTTCTGCTTTAAAGGCCGCCGTTTGTGGTTGAAGACCAGCATTCTCAGACTTAGCTACAGCAAGTCCTGCATAGTCAGGAGCCGCTGGAGCTGAATAAGTTCTTGACGGAGTTTGGCTTTGCTCTGCTTGATAAGTCGAAGTTGCAGTGTCAGAAGTTGCTGTTGATGCTGCTTCTTCTGTTGCACTTGTTCCTGTTGTATCAGTAGGTGTTTCAGTTGCTGGAGCAGCTGCTACTGGTGCTTCTGCTGGAGTTGTTGCTGCCGTTTCTTCAGTAGCTGGAGTCGCTGATTGAGGAGCTTCTTCTTCAACTGGACTAGTTGTTTCAGTTGTTTCTGCTGCTACAGGTGTTTCTGTAGATGGTGTCTCTTCAGCAACTGTCGCTGTCTCAGAAACTTCTGAATTTGGCGCTACTTCTGTTGGTTTTTCAGTCTCTGTTACAGTTGGAGCATCCTCAATTGGTTGAGAAAGGTCTTCTACTTGAACTGTTTGTTCATCGACTGTTACTTGATTCGTCGTCAAATCAGCTGTCGCAGTCGTCACTTCTTCACTAGTATCTGTTTGAGGAGTTTGGATTTCAACTTCCGTTACTTCTTCTGCCTCATTGACAGTTGTAGTGAGGACAGTATCTGGGAAAATCAAGTCCATATTGGTGATTTTGTTCAAATTAGCAAGAACCGTCACATCTACTCCCAAAGCTTCTGCAATCGTACTCAGGGTATCACCATACTGAACTGTATAGCTGTTTTTGTTCTCGTTTTTCGTCACATCACTTTGAATTTGCTCAACGCTACGTGCTGTCCAAGAGATTTCTTGAGCTTTAGCTCCTAATGCGGGAGCAAGAGATAAGGCTACTGTTGAGGCTAAAATAATTCTTTTCTTCATTCGTTCATATTCCTTTCAAATGAGTACCTGTCTATCATAACACAAAAAAAGCAGAAAAAAAGCCCTCTCGGGCCTATTTAACAGAACTGTCTATTCCTTGTAACAAACTCGATTACTTGAAATAGTTTGTTAGGTTTCTGTCACAAAACTGACACAATCTTCTCGCTCCTAATCCTCAAAAATATGAGGGATATCTGCCAGTGCTTGAATCCTGTGATTCCCTTCATAAGAAGACTCTAAAAAGTTGATGCTTTGAAGGCCACTATTCTGGGCAAATTCCACATCCAAAGTCCGGTCCCCTATATAATAGGTCTTCTCAGAATCCAACTCATACTTGTCTAGCAGATAGGTCGCCGCTTCTGGATTAGGCTTGCGCGCAAAGCCACTCTGACTGGTTAAAATCTCTGTGAAATAGCATTCCAACCCCAAGTCTCTGAGAATGGCAAAAGCATTGTCCCCCTTATGAGTATAGACAAACTGCTGAATCCCTGCTTGGTCTGCCCAAGCTAGCACTTCACGCGCACCTGGCATCAAAACTACCTGAGCATTTTTCTCAGCCAGACTTTGGGCGCGCACCTGATTGAGCACTTCCGCATCCAGGTTTCTCTCTTCTACCACCTGCTCCAGCAAATCCTGCACAGAGTACCTGAGGATAAACTCTCTCACTTTTTCCTTATCATAAGGAATAGAAAATTGAGCAAAGGTCTCCTCAATCCCTGACAAAATCGCTTCGTAAGAGTCCAATAAAGTCCCGTCTAAATCCCAAATAAAGGCTATTTTTTGCATCTCCTATCCTTTCAAGCTCATATAACGCTGGTAACGGTAACGTAGAAATAACCAACGGAAACCATTATCCAAGAGAGTCCCTGCCCAAATACCAGGCAAGCCCCAACCAAGAACAATCCCCATCAGATAGGCTGTCCCTATACGGATACACCACATCCCAATACTTGTCGCATAAAAGGGGAGGCGAGCATTTCCCAATCCCTGCCACACTGCAGTATAGATGACTGTCCCTGTCGCCATGGGAGTTCCTAGTAGAGAGAACAGTGCCACCAAAACGCTCGCTTCAACTGCTATAGGGTCCGTCGTATAGAGATGAGTCAATGGTGTCCCCAAGGCATAGATACTGAGAGTTAAGGGCAACATGAGAAGCAGAGAAAGCCAAAAGGTTTGCTTGCTTACCTCGTCAACTCTTTCCCAGTTATCCTCTCCAACTGCTCGAGCTACCTGCATGACCGTCGCCGTAGCGACGCCAAAGGCAGGCATATAGTTAAACTGGGTCAAGACTTCTCCGACTGCATTCCCCGCTACTGCCTCCGTCCCAAAAGAGACGACCAAGGCAATGATCACTACATCTCCAGCCCGCATCATGAGACGTTCTCCTGCCGCTGGCAAAACCAAGGTCAATAGTTCCTTATCTAAACCAAAAGTCGGTTTCTCAAAAGGCAACTTTAATTGCGACCACAAAATCACAAGACCGACTAAGCGAGATAAGATAGTCCCCCAAGCAACACCCGCTATTCCCATATCAAGGACAAAAATAGCTAGACTTGAAAAAAGAATATTCAAGGCATTGGATAAAAGACTAACATAGAGAGGCAGACGCGGATTATGCGTTGCACGAATCAAGGCACCTAGACTGGTCATCAAGCCCAAGAGAACAATCGATCCACCCACCAAAGATAGGTAGAGCCCACCACTCTCGGCCACAGCCTGCTCAGTTCCCAAAAGTCCTATCATCTCTTGCCCAGCAAAAAGCGATAAGGCGCCTAAAAGTGCACTCAGCAATAGGGTTATCTTGAGAGCCTCTGTCACGTGATAAGCCAACTTGGACTGATCTTTCTGCCCCAAACTTTTTGAAATAACACTGGAAATAGCAGCTCCCAGAGCGATAAAAATCGCCTGGTAAATGGTGATAATATTGCCAGCCACTGAAACACCCGAAATAGCTACCAGTCCCAAGTGAGCGACCAAGTAACTGTCCACCATTCCCATGAGCATCTGCAAAAAGTTTTCACCCATAGCTGGCAATGCAATATTAAGAATGTCTTTATTTTTCTTAAACAATCTCTCCTCCTGATGAAAAGAAACTCAGTTGGTTTCCCAACCGAGTTTACTCCCTCTGTCTTAAAGTCCTAGATAAGCCTCAACCGCTGCTTGCATGTCAGCAGCTGCCACTGTTGTTTTATGACGAACTGGAGCTGCTTCAAGCCCATCAACCGCTGGTGGCACTGCCACTCCTGAAATGTCATGTAATTGAGCCAAGGCTTCAAAGTCTGTCAAGCCTGCTTTTCCTGTTACAGCTTCTACTGCAACCACCGGGAACTTGTAAGGACTAGCTGTTGAAGCAATCACTGTCTTAGTCACATCACCAGTAGCCGCTTGATATTTTCTATACACTGCTGAGGCAACAGCTGTGTGTGGATCCTCGATGTAGGCATCTGTTTGATAAACACGTTTAATTTCTGCCGCAGTTTCTTCCTCAGTCGCATATTCAGCTGCAAAGAGTTCCAGAATCGCTGCATCAAAGTCTGTCAATTCATATTGTCCTTGTGTACTCAAGGCATTCATGAGTTCAGCTGTCTTAACCGCATCATTCCCCAAAAGATGGAAAATTAAACGCTCTAAGTTTGAAGATACTAAGATATCCATAGATGG
Organism: Streptococcus sp. CF8-6; assembly: GCF_024295845.1. Classification (NCBI taxonomy): domain Bacteria; kingdom Bacillati; phylum Bacillota; class Bacilli; order Lactobacillales; family Streptococcaceae; genus Streptococcus; species Streptococcus sp. CF8-6. The sequence continues at coordinate 59,410 of NZ_JANCOF010000007.1, forward strand.
GCTAGTCGTCACCTTAAACTCACGTTTCTTGTCGTAAACACGAGTTTTAAAGAAGTCAGTTAAAACATTATTGTCATTTGAAGCACAGACTAATTTACCAACTGGCAGGCCGATTTGTTTAGCATAAAAGGCAGCCAAGATATTTCCAAAGTTTCCTGTTGGTACTGTGAAGTTGACCTTTTCACCAGTCACAATCTCACCAGACTTGACCAACTGAGCGTAGGCATAAACATAATAAACAATCTGTGGTACCAAACGACCAATGTTCATAGAGTTAGCTGATGAAAATTGCAGTTTATTGGCAGCCAATTTTTCACGAAGTTCCACATCGTTGAACATGTGCTTCACATTTGTTTGCGCATCGTCAAAGTTACCATCAATAGCAATAACATGCGTATTGTCGCCAGTCTGAGTAGTCATTTGCAACTCTTGCACCTTGCTGACACCGTCTTTTGGATAAAAGACGATGATCTCAGTACCAGGCACATCCGCAAACCCCGCCATAGCAGCCTTACCAGTATCACCAGATGTCGCTGTCAAAATGACGATTTTGTTCTCCAAACCATGCTTTTTAGCAGCAGTCGTCATAAAGTATGGCAAGATAGACAAGGCCATATCCTTAAAGGCAATCGTTGAACCATGGAACAATTCCAAGTTGTATTGCCCATCCAGTTTCACCAATGGTGCAATAGCTGGAGTATCAAACTTGCTATCGTAGGCATTGTTGATACAGTAGTCCAACTCCTCAGCTGTAAAATCATCTAAAAAGGCTGACAAAACTAACTTAGCCACTTCTTGGTAAGAAGCATCTTTCAATTTTTCAAAATCCAAATCTACTTTTGGATAAGTAAGTGGTGTAAACAGACCACCATCCGTCGCCAAACCTTGCAAAATAGCTTGGCTGGCAGTTACTGTATTATTGGCATCACGCGTTGATTGATAAACTAATGTCATGAATCTCTATCCTTTATCTATAGTCCCTTCCATTATATCATGATTTTTCAGAAAATTCTCCCTTTATAAGAGAAATTATAATCCCAATTCTTTCTTCAAAGGCTCTAAATAAACCATTTCTTGCTTATCTCTTTTCTCCAGTCCCTCCTCAGCTAGGGTGAGTAAGTCTTTAGAAAACTCGAGAACCGCAGCTTCTTCTTCATCTGTGAGTTGTTTTTTAGAAAACTGTCGTCTTAAAAGCTTATAATCACGACCAGCTGTGGTAAAAAAAGGAGCCGTTCGCAAGTAAGTTTCAAGCTTGTCTAAATGAACCAACAATCCCAAGTGAAAAGCTGCTGAAGCAAAAGTCCTATCGAGCGGCTGAGTACACACACTACGAAACTCAACTGTTCCTCGAGTCGTTAAGTCTTGGTACTGATAACTACGATGGGTTTCAAAATCCTCCTCCTGAGGATGAATCAATACCTCATCCCCATTAAGGCTAAATGCCTGGATTTCAGGTGTAGCCAAATAATCTCTAGCCTGAATAGGATAAAAATAATAGGTCTGTCCATCACGTTCTGCAGTAAAAATTGCAGAATGATTTAGATAATCAAAAAAATCATTCTCATCTTTAAAGAGTCTAGCATTGACACCTACATTCTCTGGATAGATACCATGCATGGATTCTTCCCAAAAAATATCTCTCGAAATTTTGGTATCCCAATCTGCCCCTGAAAACTCAGAATTTGCAAACAAATAGGCTTTAGCTGCTTCAATTTGTGTAAAAGCATTAATAACACGCAGGTAGTTAGACCTTGAAACGTCTAGTTGAACCTGACTCCCACAGATAAAGGCTCCATACTCAGGAAAATGATGTAAATCTGATTTAGTAACATTTCTACTCAAATTCAAATAATCCATCAACATCTGATAGCGGGTATAAGCCACTGGACAATTCTCATTTTTATCCCAGTTGGGATGAATGCCGCAATCAACAATAGCATGGTTAGCTTCACCCAACTTATTCTGAATCGTAGCCATATAGAAGTTAAAGCGTTCTTCTACCTCTTGGATAGATTCGGCCTTTCCGAATGCAAACTCAATTGTCGTATAAGCAACCTCAAACAAGATCGTATCTTGGCTGACTGGATCAAACAACTGAATTGGATTCCCAAAATCATCCACTTTTTCGATAGAAAAACCCAGTACTGATGGTAAATACCGAAAGAGGTCCTTAACAACTTCACCATCTGTAGCTTTACCCTCTAAATTTACAATAGGATATTCTAACTCAATCCCAATAAATAAATCTGGGTTCTCTTTTATATTCTTTAAGTAACGTTTCTTTAGTAATTCAACAGACCGAGACATTAATCACCAAACTCTTTCATAATTAAAATAAATTGTGAATAAGTAATATTATACCAAAAATACACTAAAAATGACTAGAATAAGAAGAAAAAGATCATTCATCAGTTATCTGTAATTAAAGAAAAATATCAAAATCTTCACCAAAACAAAAAACAAGGTCCGAAGACCTTGTCTTTATTACTATACCGGCGGCCGGGGTCGAACCGGCACGTCCTTGCGGACACTGGATTTTGAGTTCCATAACTACATTATTTAAATCTTACAGCCTTGATTTAATAGGGTTTTAAGCCTTTTGAATCTTGCAAAATAGACTCATTTTTCAAATTTTTGTAACTTTTTGGTAACCCCGTTAAAGACACGGACTCATGCCCCAGATAAAGATAATTCAAATTAGATTACGTCTATCTATTTACTTACCTTTTATTTACTTTAATTCCTTTATCTCTTTTAGAATACTAAAAATATAGAAACTAAATAGAACTATATCTAGGAAATCAAACAAAAAGAAGCTTCTTTCCCCTAACAAGGAGGATATGGAACGTTATGTAGTTATCTTGTTTAAAGATTATAATTTCGTAAGTCGTTCTACCACACTCAACTTCCTCATAGTCATCCGAATTCCAAATTTCTTTTCAAGATAATTTGTGTTTAAACGTTTTTTTCGAGCATCACGTGGTAAATATAGGTAACAGCACTCGTGACCACCATAGAACTCTTCATCTCCAAAATTCTCTCTACTAAGTTCTGTTAGAGTACTTTCGGGAATCTCTTCGTTAGTAAAAACTAGATGAATACGAGAACTATCATAAGTATTATCAAATGGGTTTTCTTGAATAGCAATCTCTAATTGATTAATTTCTTTGATAATTATTGATAAATCAGCTCCAATTTTATCCAAAATCGTATCATGAACTAACTTTCTGATTTCTTCGTCAGATAACTCTGATTCTAACAGTATATTCCCACTCTGAATATATGTTTGAACATTTAAAAAACCAACTTCTGTTAGGATTTCTACTAAATAAGACATTTTGGGAATTCTATTGGTACCTGTTGGTGTTACTCCGCGAAGGAGAATAATCTTTTTCATACTAATGTCCTTGTGCATCTTTTTCTAAAGAGTTCATCATTTCAAAATAATAATGAGCATCCCCCGTTGAAAAATAATTAAACCATGCTTCTACTGTAGATTTTGAATATAGGCCTAACTCCTCGACAATGAGCTTAGTCCATGATAAAGATCCGGCTGAGCTAGCGGTAATAAGCTTTCCATCTTGAACTGCAATCTCATCTTTATAATAATCCTGCCCTCGATAATGTTGGCTCATCTGGGTTAAAAAGAATGAAGCATTACTTGTATGATATCGATTATCTAAAATTCCTTTTTCAGCTAATCCCAAAGTAGCGCCACAAATAGCTCCAACTAAAATATTTTCTTGCAATAGTTTAGAGGCTACTTCTAAAACATCATCTTGCTCATTATCCAACCAAGTATCACCTCCAATAAGCACTAGCGCAGCTGCATTTGCAGTATCTAAATCATATAGATTAACATCTGGAACAATTGTCATGCCTCCAGCAGTTTTTATAGACTTTTTCCCTTTAGAAACTGTTACTAATTTTACTTTAGCTTCTCCTAACATTGACTGTAAGCTTAGCGCCTGCATTAAATAGCCGTGTTCGAAATCAGCCATAGTATCTTGAATATACATATAAATATTTTTCATCATTCTTACTCCTCTTTGATAAATGATCGAACTATTAATTGTTTTTATTGTATCATATTTTATGTTTCGCTGTAATACCAATATTTTTTACTTCATCAGTAAAATAGCGATTTTTAGACATTAAACAACCTACGGTGGCTCACCGTAGGTTTGTATTTATGTTATCAACTTATGCAACGTTTCAACCACTTGTCCTCAATACCACTATGCTCCCGTTTAAAAGCAGAGTGAAGGATAATGACAAATAGTACCAACATCTAGAATGAATTTAGAAACTAAAAACAAATCATCAATCTGCATTAAAATAATCATAAACCTCTTTAAAAAGGGTATGCAATATTTCTTGCTCCTCTTCATCTAAATTATATTTAGAGACTAGCTCGTCCATATAGTCAAATGCAGTGAAATGATTTTTTATCCCATGCATGACAATAGCAAACTTCAGATCATTTAGATCTGTTTTATTAAACTCTTTTAATTTTTTCAAATCAATTTTAGTGATTGGATGCGGGACAACATCTAGAGTACTGTAAGTCGTTTTTCCTAATAAATAGTCGGTCGTGGTATCAAATAATTTTGCTAATTTGACAACCGCTTCTAAATTAGGCTCTAAAGTTCCGTTTTCCCAACGAGAATAAGTACCTTGTTGTACATCAATCATCTCAGAAACTTGTACCTGTGTTAACTTCTTACTCTTTCTCAGTTCCTTAAGACGATCTCCAAAAGAATTATTACTAAACATTGTATCCTCTTTAATATTCGATTCTGTATATTTTAGCTTGACAAAATATTCTAAACGGTATAAAATAGAATTATTCCATAAGGAATATTTATTTTGAAATTAAATATTCCATTGAGAATATTATATCATAAAAGGAGGTAAAAGCGTATGTAACTAATAGTTCGATTTAATAAAGGAGGTAAGATTCGACAAAATAAAAAAATCTTGAAACAAATGTGCCATTCGTTCCAAGATCAAAACATATTATGTAACAATTATACCACAGAAAAGTCCTCAGTTGCACAAGAAAATTTCGGAGGTTTCACAAAAAGATGACCAATAAAGAGTTAGTCAATCAAATTTCTGGCCTAAACTCTACCTCTACTCTTAAAAATTGGATTCAACTGATTAAAGAGATAAGTGGCAAGGAATTTAAAAAAATTAAAATTCCTATCAGTAGAAATCCAAGAACTCGCCAATTAAGTTATACAGTTGCCTATGACTTTACAGACGAAGACCTTAGACAATTTCAAAAGTTAGCTAACCTAAAACTTGAAATAGGTCTAAAAGAGGCTATACAAGCCGTATTTGGGAGCCTAGCAGACAATGAGCAAGAATCCCTAAACCAAGTAATAGATGAGCTCTACGATGAACTGAGTGCGTTAAAACAGGAATTTAAGCGAGAAATACGACTGATAAAAAATGAGAATGCCAGTCTAAAAAAGAAAATCCAAGATATTGAAGAGTCGATGCAAACCGACTTACTAGGGTTTGTTAACAAGAGGTCAAAAAATAGGTTCGGCTAATAGCGAGTTTTCGGCTGAGCCAGGAGGCAGAAAGCCGAAAATGAGCGTAGATGCGGACGGACCATTTTTGACCGATAGGGTGTGTAGTAACACCACCCTCTGCAAGTAACACCACCCTCTGCAAGTTAGGTGTACCATCGAAAGAATTCAGTATTTCCAAGGGTTTCGGAGATTTTAAGGGTGGCAAAATTAGGCAAAAAGTTGAATCAAAATCTATGGCAAAAAATGAACATTTACGTTCTGTATTTGACTGGATTCAAATTCAGTTTGATAAGACTGAATTTTCGCCAAGAGAAATAATTGAAGACATTCTATTTCTTGACTATGACCTATTTATTGAGAATAAAGGGAGCCTTAAATACTATAACTATGATAGCCAGCTTCATCATGGGAATATCCGTATCTACTATGGAGCGAAAGAGTCGTCCTACATGCTTGTCATGTCAGGACAGGCACTCGAGTTCTTTAGAGATATGGTATTAGATCCAAATAGTCTGTCCGAAAGACAGTTTCTGAACAACCTCTACTACAATTACAATCAGTTTTCAGTAAGACGAATTGATATTGCAATAGATGATTTTAATGAAACACCCTATTTCACTCCTAATCAGCTTCTAAAGATTTGTCAGAAGAAACGCTTTATATATGGAAAAAGCACCTACTACAATACCTACGGAGATGAAGCAATCGGTCAGACCTTATATTTGAGAAAACCCAATGATGATGAAAGACTTAGAATTTACGATAAACGCTTAGAACGAGCTGAGAAGCTCGGTATCAGCAAGCGGTATATAGAAAATTGGATAAGAACGGAGTTAGAACTTAGGAAAGAAAAAGCTCACTACTTCATTCAAGAATGGTTGCATTCAGAAATAGATCTTCTCAACTTTACCAAGGGATATCTCAAAGAAAAAGTGAGGTTCTATAGTGATAGTCAATTCTCAAAACCTTTGAGATCTTGGGAAAAGTTTTTAGGTCACTCAAAACCTGTCTCTATCATTATTCCAAAACCAAAAACAGAACTAGAACAAAAATTAGAATGGTTTACCTATAAAGGTTCTGGAGCTATTCTAAAAGCGTATAAATTTCTATACGACAATAACTTACTGCATGAGTATGAGAAGTCTAACTATCTCGCACTCAACAATATGGAATATCCACCAGATTTAGCAAGTGGATTAATAGAACGGGCAATTCTCTTTAAAAGAGAGGATTTAATCCCTACAATCAAAGAAAATATCAAAAGGAGAAATTAACTATGGCAAAAATGCTTTCACAAAATGACTGGAATTTTAATAACATTGGAACAAAATTTGAATTGGATGAAGTTATTCCAAAATTTGAAACGGAAGTCCGAGCAGATGCAAACGGAGAAATTATCAAAAACCGAGATGGTAGCGAAAGACGTTTTAATACCGATAAAATCATTGGTTGGAAATACAATGTAACGATCAAGGATGGACAATTCAAAAAGAAATCAACCCAAGTCTCAGTAGATAATCCAGAAGCTTTAGTCGATAATGACTATATCCAAGCAATGGACGAGGTACCAGTTACATTTGACAATTTACAAGCCACTATGATTAGTTCAACGATGTATTACAAAGCGGATTCTATCCATTTAGTAGATGTAAAACAAAAATAAGTATTAGACAAGGGGAGCTAATCCTCCCCTTACTTAATCTAATCAGAAAAGGAGATCACATGATTAAAACTGCAACAAAAGATGACCTTATCGAACTTGGATTTGCTCCAGGAACTGCAAGAAAGATTATCCATACTGGCAAATTACTATTAGTGAATCGTGGTTTTAATATCTACGATAACAAACGGATTGGTACAATTCCAGCCAGTGTCGCTGAAGAACTACTAGGAATTGAACTCCAGAAAGAAGCATAATGAATGACTATTCGTAAAGCTAAAAGTGGTAAATGGACTGTTGATGTTTCTAACGGTTTCCACCCAGTCACACAAAAAAGAATACATATTATTCGTAAAGGATTAAAATCTAAAAAAGAAGCCCTAGAACTTGAACAACATATTAGAGTTGTAGAATTAAAAGAAAAACAATTTGACTTTGTAGTAACAACGGATATGTTATTCGACTTACTTGAAGAAGATGATTTGAAAAATGGCAGAAAAGTAAGCTACACAAGTACACAAAGAAACAATTATGAGCGTCATATTAAGCCATATTTTAAAAATACAAATTTAAATAAATTAACGTATGACCATATATTCGAATTTCGTGAATACCTAAAAACAAAACCTAAAAAACAAAATGAAAATGAAGTTTTAAGCTATAATACAATTAATAAGGTTCTAATTTTACTTAAAAAAATTTTTGATACTGGTATAAGAAAATCCCTCATTGATAAAAATCCTGTTGAGAATCTTAGAAAATTACCAATTAGGAAGCCTAATATCAAATTTTGGAGTATAGAAGAGTTCACGAAATTTAGAGAACTTATTCGAGATGATGAAATAAGCTATGACCTGTTTTTCGTAATTGCTTTCTTTACTGGAATGAGAATGGGAGAAATACTCGCATTAAACTGGAATGATATAAATCTTTTAACAAATACGATTTACGTTACCAAAACGGTATACTTTGTCAATAATACAAGCTACATTAATACAACAAAAACACGATCAGGAACTAGAAATATAACAATAAATCAGAAATTAGCAGAAATGCTAAAAGACTGGAAAGTAAAACAAAAAGAAAAACTTGAGGAATTTACGAAAAATACTGAAGAACTACAAATAATACAGAGTACACCAATAACAATTACAAAAAATATGATTGATAAGAAGTTTAAGCAAATACTAGAAAGGGATAAAGATTTAAAGAAAATAAGAATTCATGATTTGAGACACTCTCATGCATCATTACTTATAAATCAAGGAGAAGATTATCTTGTTGTCAAAGAAAGATTAGGACACGCATCTATTACAACAACAATTGATACTTATTCTCATTTGTACCCTAGCAAACAGAAAACATTGGCTAATAAACTTGATGATTTATTTTAAAATGGAAAAAATTGGTAACTCGACACACAACAAAGAAAAAAAGACAAGGTCCGAAAACCTTGTCTTTATTACTATACCGGCGGCCGGGGTCGAACCGGCACGTCCTTGCGGACACTGGATTTTGAGTCCAGCGCGTCTGCCAATTCCGCCACGCCGGCAAATAGTAACTGGGGTAGCTGGATTCGAACCAACGCATGAGGGAGTCAAAGTCCCTTGCCTTACCGCTTGGCTATACCCCAATAATATAAAATAGGCGAGTGATGGGGATCGAACCCACGCATGCCAGAGCCACAATCTGGTGTGTTAACCACTTCACCACACCCGCCATAATCATATTAACACGGGCAGTAGGAATTGAACCCACACTGAAGGTTTTGGAGACCTTAGTTCTACCTTTAAACTATGCCCGTAACTAAAGTAATGGAAGGGGAGGGATTCGAACCCCCGAACCCGAAGGAGCGGATTTACAGTCCGCCGCGTTTAGCCTCTTCGCTACCCTTCCAAGTTA
>NZ_JANCOF010000008.1:0-48141 GCF_024295845.1 Streptococcus sp. CF8-6
CAATCTAGCAGATCCATGATTTCCTTATAACTCTTTTCTTTTGAGCGAAAATAAATAATCTGTAGACGTTTGTGATATTTGGCGTATGATGAATCTCTTAGGAGTTTTTCAATTTTTTGTGTTTCTTCATTTGTAAGTTTCATAACTACTATTATAAGATGTTTTTTGATTTTAGGATAGTATTATTTCAAAGCTTTTTGTGCGTCTTCAATCATAAGTTTAGTTGATTCAAGACCGCCACCACTTAGATACCAGAGGTCTGGTGTTAGTTGGATGATTTTACCATTTTTAGCGGCAGGAGTTTCAGCAATGAGGGCATTTTCTAGGACGCCATCGTTGCTAGAGTTATCTCCACCGATGGCAAGGGTACGGTTGATGACAAAGAGGATGTCAGGATTGATTTCTTTGACACTTTCAAAGCTGACTTCCTGGCCATGACGAGAGTCTTCAAATTGAGTATCAGTTGGTTTGAATTTCAAGGTTTGGTACAAGAAAGAGAAACGAGATTGGGCACCAAAGGCAGCCATTTTTCCTTCATTTAGGAGGATTGCAAGGGCTTTTTTGTCAGAACTTTCATTTTTAGAAGCGACTTCTTGGATGCTCTTATCTAGGTTAGCTAATTCTTCTTTAGCTTTCTGTGTACCAGTTTCGCCAAAGGCGCTTGCTAGAGATTCGATGTTAGCCTTGGTTGAAGTCCAGTAGTCGTCCTTGCTTGCTTGGAAGAGGACTGTTGGAGCGATTTCTTTGAACTTGTCTACGAATTTTTGGGTACGTGGAGAAGCGATAATCAAATCCGGTTCAAGAGCAGCAATGGCTTCTAGGTCTGGCTCAACCATGGAACCCACATTGTTGACATTTCCTGCAAGATCTTTTAGGTAGGTCGGAACAGTTTTTGTAGGCATTCCGACGATATTCTTTTCAAATCCTAAAGCGCGAATAGTATCCGCAGCACCGAGATCAAAGGTCACAATCTTTTCAGGAACCTTTGAAAGTTTGACCTCATCTAGTGAACTTTTAATGGTTACTTCTGTTTGAGCAGAACTACTTGTCTCTGCTTGCTTCGTAGTTTTAGTTGTACTACATGCACCAAGTAAGAGCAAGAAGCTAGCCGCTAGGGCAGTGAGATAAAGTTTAAGGGATGTTTTCATAATTTCTCCTTTTTAAAATGTGATAACGATGTAGGGGTCTCTTAGATAGACTTGTTAGCTAAGAGACAGAGGGTTCTCTAACATGAGTTCAGAATAGCTAGCTATAGATACAGATCTTTTTGCCATTGATATCAGCCAGCGTGATGGGAATCTCATAGAGTTGACTGAGCAGGTCAGCCTGCATGATTTGAGCAGTCGTTCCCTTGCAAAAGACTTGACCGTCCTTGAAGGCAACAATTTCATCCGCATACTGGCTGGCCATGTTGATATCGTGGAGGACGATGATAATGGTCTTCCCTAGTTCCTCCACCAGTCGCCGAAGAATCTGCATCATGCTGACGCTTTGCTTGATATCGAGATTGTTAAGCGGTTCGTCTAGCAAGATAAAGTCAGTATCCTGGGCCAGTACCATGGCGATAAAAACACGTTGGAGCTGTCCACCAGACAGACTATCGATATAGCGGTCTTTTAAGTTGGTCAGTTCCAGATAGTCCAGAGTTTCTCGGATTTTTTCCCAGTCTTCCGCCCTCAGTCGACCACGGCTGTAGGGAAAACGTCCAAAGCTGACCAGCTCTTCAACGGTCAATTTGGCTTGGTAATTGATCTTCTGCTTTAGGATAGTCAGCTCTTTGGCTAGTTCTTGCGAATTCCAACTCTCAATTTCACGCCCTTTGATACTGAGGATTCCCTGATCTTTCTTGGTCAGTCTGCTCATGATGGAGAGGAGAGTTGATTTTCCAGCACCATTTGGACCAATGAAGGCTGTCAGTTTATGAGGACTGACTTCAAGGGAAATGTCTTGCAAAATATCCTGTTTTTGAATGGATTTGTCAATGTTTTCCAGTTTCACTGACGGGCCCTCCTGTAAAGTAAGATAAAGAATAAGAAACCACCCACGCTCTCGATGATCATACTGATGCGAATTTCCAACGCAAAGACTCGTTCAATGAGGGCTTGCCCCAAGGTCAAACTGATAAATCCAATCAGAATGGCCACGATAAAGAGCAACTTGTGCCGATAATCTTTGACAATCAGGTAGGTGAGATTGGCCAACATAAAGCCAAAGAAGGCCATAGGCCCTACCAAGGCAGTGGCCGTTGAGGTCAAAAGCACGATGCCCCAGAGGAGTTCTCTCTGTTCTTTTTCAACATTGAGCCCCAGTATCTGAGCCGTTTCTCTTTGTAAGTGCAAGACATCCAGAACGACTGCTTTTCGAAAGAAAAAGATTGTCAAGGCAAGGATGATCAGAGAACCGATGGCTAGGATGGAAGTGTTGAGATGCTGAAAGGAGGCAAAGAGACTGTTCTGCAGTTTATCGTATTCATTTGGATCCATCAGAACTTGGAGGAAGGTACTGATATTTCGAAAGAGACTTCCCAGGGCTAGGCAGATTAGCAGAATGAAAACCAAATTTTGCTTCATCAGCGTCTTCAAGTAACCTTGTAAGGCGAGAAAAAAGAGGGATTGAAGCAGAAGCAAGATTAGAAATTCTAAGACAGGAGACTTTCCAAGCTGTAGAAATTTGCTTTCAAATATCAGTAGCAGGGTTTGTAGCAAGACATAGAAGGATTCGATTCCCAAAATACTTGGCGTCAGAAAGCGATTTTCCGTCAGGGTTTGAAAACTAATGGTCGAAATCCCTGTCGCGATGGCTACCAAGAGATAAACGATGATTTTTTGGGAACGCAGCTTCCAGGCAAAGGCAGACAGGTTAGTGATGGGCCAAAAGTAGAGGAGACAAGCTCCGATGGCCAGAATAATGAGAAGGCAGAAGAGTTTGGTATGTTTGCTTTTAAACTGCATCTTTTTGTCCCCCTCTCCAGAGAAGTAGGATAAAGACGAGGCTACCGATGATTCCTAGTAGGAGACTGACAGACAGCTCATAGGGCCGAATCAAGACTCGAGAGAGGATATCGCAGGCCAGAACCAGATTGGCTCCGACCAGAGCGACCATGAGTTTGGTTTGGCTCAGATTATCTCCATAGCGCTTGCGGACAAGATTGGGAACGATGACTCCGAGAAAAGGCAAGGCACCTACAGTAATCATGGTGACACTTGTCGTTAGTGCCACTAGAAAGAGGGCCAGCTTTTCAAGTAGGGAGTAAGAAATCCCCAAACTCTCACTGGTTTCCTTGCCCAGATTCATGATGGTGAAGGTTTGGGATAATTTCCAAACGGCTATCAGGATGATGAGGCCTAAGAAGAGCCACTCATACTGATGGGTCTGAATCATGGAGAAGGAGCCCTGGGTCCAGGCCGTCATACTCTGAACCAGATTGAAACGATAGGCGATAACTTCTGTGACAGAACCGATAATCCCACTATAGATGATCCCGATCAAGGGCAACATCCACCTTTCCTTTACAGAAAAAATAGTCATAAAGGCCAGGAAGAAGAGGGTAAATAAGATGGATGAGCCAAAAGCAAAGAGCATCTTTTGGGTCAGACTTGCAGACGGAAAGACAAAGAGGCTTAACACCATTCCCAGTTTGGCGGCTTCAGTCGTTCCGACTGTACTCGGAGCAGCAAACTGATTTTGGGTAATGGTCTGCATGAGGAGTCCTGCCATGCACATACTAGAGGCTGCAAGGAGAATACTGATGGTTCTTGGAAGACGCGATTCCTGAAAGAGAAGCCAAGTCTGCTGGTCAAAAGCAAAGAATTTTTCCCAAGAAAAATCACTGGTTCCAATGGTAATGGAGAGAAAGACTAGGAGTAGAAGTAAGCCCGTTAAAATATGAGAGAGTTTCATGCTCCGTCCTTTCATGTAGATTTGGTATAAAAATACCCTTGGAGATAATGTAACACGATTTTTTTAATCTTTCAATAAATTTTCTGACAATTTAATGTAAAAAGAAAGAAAAATTTCTGAAATTACATCTGCCCCTCTCTTTTATTGGAAAACTGAGTAAAAACCAATCTACCTTCCCACTATCCTTCTCCTATAAAAAGTGGTAAAATGGAGGACAGAAAGAAGGAACTGATATGACAACATTATTTTCAAAAATCAAAGAAGTAACAGAGCTTGCTGCGATCTCAGGTCATGAAGCGCCTGTACGGACTTATCTTCGTGAAAAGTTGACACCGCATGTGGATGAAGTAGTGACAGATGGCTTGGGTGGTATTTTCGGTATCAAGCATTCAGAAGCTACTGATGCACCACGCGTCTTGGTCGCTTCTCACATGGACGAAGTTGGTTTTATGGTCAGCGAGATTAAGCCAGATGGTACCTTCCGTGTCGTTGAAATCGGTGGCTGGAACCCTATGGTGGTCAGCAGCCAACGCTTTAAACTCTTTACGCGTGATGGTCGTGAAATTCCTGTGATCTCAGGTTCTGTTCCTCCACATTTGACTCGTGGAACAGGTGGACCAACCATGCCAGCTATTTCAGATATCATTTTTGATGGTGGGTTTGCAGACAAGGCTGAGGCAGAAAGTTTTGGCATTCGTCCTGGTGATACCATTGTCCCTGATAGTTCCGCTATCTTGACAGCCAATGAAAAAAATATCATCTCAAAAGCTTGGGACAACCGCTACGGTGTTCTCATGGTAAGCGAGCTAGCTGAAGCTTTATCAGGTCAAAAACTCGGAAATGAACTCTACCTTGGCTCGAACGTCCAAGAAGAAGTTGGTCTTCGTGGCGCTCATACTTCTACAACTAAGTTTGATCCAGAAGTTTTCCTAGCTGTTGACTGTTCACCTGCTGGTGATGTTTATGGTGGCCAAGGTAAGATTGGGGATGGAACCTTGATTCGCTTCTACGATCCAGGTCACTTGCTTCTCCCAGGTATGAAGGATTTCCTTTTGACAACGGCTGAAGAAGCGGGTATCAAGTACCAATACTACTGTGGAAAAGGTGGAACGGACGCTGGAGCAGCTCACCTGAAAAATGGTGGTGTCCCATCTACAACTATCGGTGTCTGCGCTCGTTATATCCACTCTCACCAAACTCTCTACGCGATGGATGACTTCCTAGAAGCCCAAGCTTTCTTGCAAGCCTTGGTGAAAAAATTGGACCGCTCAACGGTTGATTTGATTAAAAATTATTAAACATGAGGGAGGTGCCGGATGGCAGAACCAAACCTAGAAAGCCTTATAAAAGATCTCTATAACCATGCTCGTCAGGGTTTGAGTGAAGATTTAGTTGCTGCTCTCCTAGAGACTGCTAAAAAACTACCTACTACAAATGAGCAATTACTAGCAGTCCGTCTCTCAGGACTGGTCACCCGTGAATTGCTCATCAATCCCAAACACCCAGCACCTGAGTTGATCAACTTGGCGCGCTTTATCAAAAGAGAAGAAGCCAAGTATAGAGGCACTGCAGTTTCTGCTATCATGTTTGGAGAACTCTTTAAAATGCTTTGATTCCATTGTTAATCAAAGCATTTTTTTATATGTCAGAAAAGAAATTCTTGATGAGGAGACGAAAAAAGCCATCCCATTCAGGATAGCTTTTTGTTTATTAGATTTGTTCAGCGATGACCTTTTCAGCTAGGTTCATAGCATGGTCAGATACACGAGTGTAGTGGGAAATGATGTCGATAAAGTTGACTCCAGCTTGTGTAGAACACTCACCTTTGTTAAGGCGTTTGATGTGAGTCTTTCTGAGAACGCGTTCCATATTGTTGATTTCTTTATGGCGTTCAATCAGACTTTGAGCTTTTTCAATATCATTGTTTTCCACACTATCAAGGGCATCCTTGATAAATGCAGTTGTTGCTTGATAAATCTCAGCTAATTCCTCTAAAGCAGCTTCAGAGAACTGAACATTCTTACGTTGGAGGTAGTCTGTTAGGTTGAGCAAGCCTTCTGCGTGGTCCCCAATCCGTTCCAAATCACGAGATGAATCCAGGATGTTGGTCAAGACTTCGCTTTCCTTTTGACTCAAGGATTCGCTTGAGAGTCTGATGAGGTAACGAGTGAGTTTTTCATCGATGGTGTTGATGGCTTCCTCTGTCTTGTGCCCTTTTTCAGCTATCTTCTCATCCAAACCGATGATATAGCTATAAGAAAGGTCAAAAGCTTTGGCTGCATAGTTCCCCAAGTGCAAGAGTTCTTTTTTGGCATTTCCTAGAGCAATAGAAGGAGATTGCTGGATAAGTTGCTCATCAAGATAAAGAGGCTCGTACTTGACAACCTCGTCTTCGCCAGGGATAATCTTGGTTACAAAGTAGGCCAAGGCTCCGATGAATGGAAATTGTACAATGGTATTGCTTACGTTGAAGGCACCGTGAGAGAAGGCGATGGTCATCTCAGGTGAGAGGTGAAGGATTGCCTGGAAGTACTCGATCATAGCAGTAAAGGGGCCTAATAAGATTAAGCAAAGAATAGTCCCTAAAACGTTAAAGGTAACGTGGGTTGCTGCAACGCGTTTCGCAGAGACATTGGCTCCAGCTGCTGCGATGATAACGGTTAGGGTTGTCCCGATATTATCTCCGAAAAGAACTGGTAGTGAACCTTTAAGGTCAAGGAACCCACCTGCATAGAGGCCTTGCAAAATCCCGATTGTAGCCGAAGAGGCCTGAATGAGGACGGTAATCACTGCACCAGCTACTACTCCTAAAATAGGATTTTGTCCCAAGGTGACCATATATTCCTTGAATTGTGGTAAATCTTTAAGTGGGCTCATACCGGCACTGATGAGGTTAAGGGCGTAGAAGATTCCCCCGACACCAAACAGGATGCGTCCGATATTGTTTGCTGTTCTGTTTTTTGTAAAGAAGAGGAACATGGTTCCAAGGAAAATCAAGGGTAAAGCATACTCGCCTAGTTTGAAACCGATGATAAAGGAAGTAACGGTGGTTCCGATATTGGCTCCCATGATAATTCCGATAGCCTGTCTAAGAGTGAGAAGACTAGCGCTGACCAGTCCGACCGTGATAACTGTAACCCCTGTACTTGACTGAATGAGGGCAGTCACGACAATCCCGACTAGAACACCTAAAAAGGGATTGCTAGTGTACTTGTCAATGTAAAAACGAAGGCGATCTCCAGCAGCTTGTTGCAAACCGTCTCCCATGGTCTTAATACTGTATAAAAACAGTCCTAGACCTCCTAAAAAGTGAAATAAAATTTCCTGCCAATTAATGGACATTTCTTTTTCCTCCGGAAAATAATAACGGAATTTCTCCTATTCTATTTTAAAGGATAAAAGTAAATCTCACAAGTGTTTAGCTGAAATTTTCATAAGAAACAAGAACTTTCTTTTAAAATGAGAGATAGTTTCCCTTTAAGATAGATGATTTATAGGATTGTGTCCAAATTTTACTGATTATTATCCTAGTTATAGTTTTTATGTTAAATAGATTGACATCGCTTTCATATAGGATAAAATGAAGATGATCTTGTTCTGGTGGTTTGCACTGAGAACAGTTACTTTTTATCAAAAAATAAAGCGCTTACTTTATGTTTTAATTAGGAGGATAAGATGAAAAATCTATTTTTTGAAAAACGTTGCCGTTACAGTATTCGTAAGCTGTCAATCGGGGCTTGTTCCTTGATGATTGGTTCAGCTCTATTTGCGAGCCCAGCTCTTGCGGAACAGGTCGCTGTCCCTGAAACAGCCGCAAACACGAGCGCTCAAGCTACAAGTACTAGTGAAACAACTAATCCAGATACTGCAGCTATCGAAAAACAATTATCGGAAACAGAGAACAAAGTAGCTGAGCAACCAATTTCAGAAAACACTCCAGCAATAGCTGATTTGCTTAATGAAAAAGAAGAGGCAAAGCCAGCTCCGACAGAAAAAGTTGAGAATCCAGCTCCAGCAACTGACAAAGAAGGAGTCAAGTCAGAGGAAGCTCCTCAGGTGGTTGACAATAAAGCTGACAAACCAAGTCTAACAGACGTTCCTAAAAATGAAGAGAAGAGTCTCCGACCAAAAGAAATCAAATTTGATACTTGGGAAGATTTGTTAAAATGGGAACCGGGTGCGCGCGAGGATGATCCCATCAATCGTTCCTCAGTTGAACTCGCCAAGCGCCATAGAGGTCAGTTGGTTAATGAAAAAGCAAGCAGAAGAGCCAAGGTTCAAGCTCTAGCAAACACCAACTCGAAAGCTAAAGACCACGCTTCTGTTGGTGGAGAAGAATTCAAGGCCTATGCTTTTGACTACTGGCAATACTTGGATTCAATGGTCTTCTGGGAAGGTCTAGTTCCAACTCCAGATGTCATTGATGCAGGCCACCGCAACGGAGTTCCCGTTTATGGAACCCTCTTTTTCAACTGGTCAAACAGCATTGCCGACCAAGAGAAATTTGCCGCTGCCTTGAAACAAGATGCAGATGGTACCTTCCCTATCGCAAGAAAACTTGTTGATCTCGCTAAATACTATGGCTTTGATGGCTATTTCATCAATCAGGAAACAACGGGAGAATTGGTAGCACCTCTTGGTGAAAAAATGCGCCAATTCATGCTCTATACAAAAGAATACGCGGCTAAGGTCAACCACCCAATCAAGTGTGCTTGGTACGATGCCATGACCTACAAATATGGCCGTTACCACGAAGATGGTCTTGGTGATTACAACTACCAGTTCATGCAAAAAGAAGGAGACAAGGTCCCTGCAGATCAATTCTTTGCCAATTTCAACTGGAACAAGGAAAAGAATGACCACTCTGTAGAGATGGCAAAATGGCTAGAACGTAGCCAGTATGATGTCTTTGCAGGCTTGGAATTGCAGCAAGGTGGTTCATATAAGACCAAGGTCAAATGGGATGCCCTCTTAGATGAAAATGGCAAGTTGCGTTTGTCACTTGGACTTTTTGCACCAGATACCATTACCAGTCTAGGAAAAACAGGTGAAGACTACCACAAGAACGAAGACATCTTCTTTACAGGTTACCAAGGGGATCCGACAGCTCAAAAACCAGGTGATAAAGAGTGGTATGGAATTGCCAATTTAGTTGCGGACCGCACACCAGCAGTAGGTCGAACCTTCACGACCTCCTTTAATACAGGTCATGGTAGAAAATGGTTTGTGGACGGCAAAGTTTCTAAGGATTCTGAGTGGAACTACCGTTCTGTTTCTGGTGTCTTGCCAACATGGCGCTGGTGGCAGACTTCAACGGGGGAAAAACTTCGTGCAGAATATGACTTTACAGATGCCTATAATGGAGGTAACTCCCTTAAATTCTCAGGTGATGTAGCTGGTAAGACGGACCAGGATGTGAATTTGTATTCTACCAAACTAGAAGTAACTGAGAAAACCAAACTTCGTGTTGCCCACAAGGGGGGAAAAGGCTCGAAAGTTTATATGGCCTTCTCTACAACACCAGACTACAAATTTGAGGATGCAGACGCATGGAAAGAACTAACTCTCTCTGATGACTGGAAGAATGAAGAATTTGACCTTAGCTCACTAGCAGGTAAAACCATCTATGCAGTCAAACTCTTCTTCGAACATGAAGGTGCTGTAAAAGATTATCAGTTCAACTTAGGTCAATTAACAATTTCAGATAACCACCAAGCACCACAAGCGCCGACGGGACTTTCTGTTGTGAAACAATCTCTCAAGAATGCCCAAGAAGCTGAAGCAGTGGTCCAGTTTGCGGGTAACCAAGATGCAGATTTCTATGAAGTCTACGAAAAAGATGGAGATAACTGGCGTTTGTTAACAGGATCATCTGCTTCCACTATCTACTTGCCAAAAGTTAGCCGTTCTGCTAATGCGACTGGTAGGACTCAAGAATTGAAAGTTGTTGCAGTAGGTAAAAATGGACTTCGTTCTGATGCGGCGACGGCGGCATTCGACTGGGGTATGACTGTTCAGGATACAACTCTCCCAAGACCTTTGGCTGAAAATATTGTTCCAGGGGCAACGGTTATCGGCAGCACCTTCCCGAATACCGAAGGCGGTGAAGGCATCGAAGGCATGTTGAACGGTACGATTACAAGTTTGTCAGATAAGTGGTCTTCAGGACAATTGAGCGGTAGTGTCGATATTCGTTTGACCCAACCACGTCGTGTTGTCAGATGGGTCATGGATCATGCGGGAGCTGGTGGTGAGTCTGTTAACGATGGTCTGATGAATACCAAGGACTTTGATCTTTATTACAAGGATACAGATGGCGAGTGGAAACTAGCTAAGGAAGTCCGTGGCAATAAAGCGCACGTTACAGATATCCCTCTTGACAAACCAATCACCGCCCAAGACTGGCGCCTAAAAGTTATCACTTCAGATAATGGGACACCTTGGAAAGCCATTCGTATCTACAACTGGAAGATGTACGAAACCCTGGACACAGAAAGTCAAAATATTCCAATGGCTAAGGTAGCTGCCCGTTCACTTGGAAACCATCAAGTTCAACTAGGCTTCTCTGATGTTCCAGCGGGTGCAACTATCACCGTTTACGACAAGGCAGATTCACAAACACCGATTGCAACTTTGAAGTCTGAAACTGGAGGCGACTTGGCAACAGCACCATTGGGATTTGACAAGCAACCAACTCTCCTCTACTATCGTACCCAACTACCTGGCAAAGAAATCAGTAACACCTTGGCAGTAGCGATTCCGCAGGATGAGAGAAAAATTGCTGCAGTTAGCCTTGAAAAAGGACCTAAGAAGATAGTTTACAAAGAGGGAGAAAATCTCGACCTCAGAGGCGGAACCCTCCGTGTTCAGTACGAAGGGGGACAAGCTGATGAGCTGATTAACCTTACTCACTCAGGTGTGACAGTATCTGGCTACGACGCTCATCAAAAAGGGGAACAAAAGCTCACAGTTAGCTATCTTGGACTTCCAGTTACTGGTGACTTAAAGGTACAAGTGACAGGACAAGATGAAGTAAAACCAAAAGAAGTAGCGGGCTTGTATATTACTAAGAAACCAAAAACGGACTATCTAGTAGGTGAGCAACTGGATCTTGCAGAAGGTCGCTTCGGTGTTCTTTATGATGATGAGACAGAAGAAAATCATGCCTTCACAGATCAAGGTGTTGAAATTACGGGCTACGATGCTCAAAAGACTGGACGACAAACCTTGACCTTGCATTACAAGGGGCACACCGCTGAGTTTGATGTCTTGGTTTCTCCAAAAGCAGCTGTCAACGATGAGTACCTCAAACAAGAAATCACTGCTGCCCAAGGTCGTCAGTCAACCCTTGCCTACACCTTCTCAAGTGAGGACAAACAAGTAACACTAGTAGAGAAGCTCAATGCAGCGAAAGCTGTAGCAGAAAACCACAATGCTAGCCAAGAAGAAGTCAACCGGGCTTTGAATGAGTTGAAACAAGCAGGGACAGACTTGGATGGAAATCAACGTTACCAAACTGCTAGAGAAGAATTGGAAGGCTTGCTTGAATCCCTTCGTGAAAAAGATCCTAAAGCTGACTTGATTGAACAAGCAGAAACTTTGTTGGATTCAGAGATGCCAACTCCACAAGCTTTTGCGGAAATGAAAGAAAAGTTGAATAAGAAACTAGCTCCTGCAGAAGAAAGTCACCACGTTGGCAGTATGGATCCAAATGAAGTAGCTCCAACGGTTGAAGCCCTCCCTGAACTAGTTATTGAAACTGAAACAACAGCCTTTGAACGTCAGGAGCGACCAAACGCCGAGCTTCTCAAAGGACAACGCCAGCTAGTTCAAGCAGGTGTGGAAGGCCAAGTTCGTCATTTAGTAGAAGTAGATGCCCAAGGCAAACGCACTCTTCGTTCGACTGAGGTAGTCAAGGAAGCAATCCCAGAAATCACTGAAGTTGGTACAAAAGTTCTATCGAGCAACCAACCAGCTGAAGGTGTGAAAGATTTAGTTCTAGAAACTCCGAAACTGGAAGTTGAAGAGGGAACAGTTTCCTTCGAACGTCAAGAACGACCAAATGCAGCCCTTCTCAAAGGACAACGTCAGCTAGTTCAAGCAGGAGTTGAAGGCCAAGTTCGTCGCTTTGTAGAAGTTGATGCTCAGGGCAAACGCACCCTTCATTCTACTGAGGTTCTCAAGGAAGCTCTTCCAGAAATTGTTGAAGTAGGAACGAAAGAAGAGCAAGTCTCACAAACAAGGGATCGGGCACTTTTAGCTACACCAGCAAAAGTTGAAGAAGTAAGTAAAGAGCTTCCAAATACGGGAGCGACAAGAGATGCTAGTCTAGTAGCGCTAGGACTTTTCGGAGTAATGAGTGGCTACGGCTTGCTTGCTAGAAAGAGGAGAGAAGACTAATCGGATTTACGAATCTTGGATTTTCTCATAAAAATTAAAAAACAGGGCTTGACTGTAGATTAGTCAGGCCTTGTTTTTAGTTTTGAAATTGAAGAGTAAATTTGAAGCTAGATTTTTGTTATTCAATTCCTTGGATAAATTTTTGGAAACGATAAGTGTCGAAATAGATATTGGATGCAACTAATTTATCAAATTCATCGAATTTCAGAAATTCTGCGACATCCAGTTCAAGTTCTTTTCCTTGAGGAGAATGTAGACGGTAGCGATTTAAAGCTGAGACTGCTCGACCATCAACAAGTAATTGCTTCACTTCAAGATGCTGGCTCAAAGCATAGAATTGGCCTGCGCCTTGCAAATAAACATCACGTCCTTGTCGAATTTCTATACTATCGCACATGCCATAATCAAAGTTTTCAGCTACGAAATCTTCCCAGCCTCCCTCATTTACTGCCGTAAAATAGCTTTCTGCAAGTATTTTTGTATCCATTTGGAACCTCCTGTAAAATAATTGGACTATGATGAATATCATGAAATATTTTGCCCACTTAAGAGTATACAAAAGGAAATATGACTACAGGTTGTCATATTGCTGAAGATTTTTTTTGAGAGTACTGACCAGTAGATTTTGTAAGTGACTTGGAGATACGACCTTTACTTGATAACCAAAGCTTAAGAGTAAATCAAAAAATGCAGGAGTTAAAGCTCTGAATGCCTGAACTTTTATTATTTCGTCCTCGACTCTGATTTCTTCTTCTGTAAAGTAATCGTAGATTTTTGGAAGTGCAAATCTTGTAAAAACTAGTTCGATTTCTTCTCTTTGCCCCTCCACTTTATGTTTTGGGGGATTTAAAAAAAGGTCTAACTTTTCTTGAGATAAACGTGGATAATCGAATGGTTTATCTTTTATCTCGACTAGTTCTAGTTCACGAATTCGAGTTAATTTAAAAATACGAAAATCTAATTTTTCTAAGCAGTAACCGATAACATACCAAGCATTCAGTTTATAGATCAATCTGTATGGGATAACTGTTCGCTGACTTTTCTCTTGTTTTTTCGAATAGTAAGAAAAAGAAATCATCTGTTCAGTTTGTATCGCTTCCTCAATGTCTAGTAAATAATTTGTATTAAGAGTCCAGGAACTGAGATCAAAGTAAAAAGGACTGTTTACTTTTGTAATTTCTTGAGAAGAAAGCTTGTGCTCGATACTGTCAAGACTTGAATGATCAACGATTTTACTAACATTTTGGCTCATATTAATAATAAACTGTCTCTCTTCCTCAGTGAAAAAGTTTCTGTCTATCTTATAGTCGCTTGGTATATAGAAACCTCCCTTATCTCCACGTTCTGAATAGATTGGAATCCCCGCTAAACTGAGCGTATCCATGTCTCTATATACTGTTCGAGTAGATATTTCAAACCTATCTGCAATCTCTTTAGCTGTTATTCTCTTCTTATTTAAAAGAGAAAGTAAAATATAGATTAGTCTTTCTAATTTCATGGTAGCAATTCCCCTTCTTTTAATCTCAAATAGTACAAACTGAAGAAACTATTTTAGTTATATTGTATAATAAGAAACCTAGCAATTCAAAAAGAAGGACTGTATAGTTTAGAATATTAAGGATTAAAATGTTGGAAAAAGAATGGTATAGAAGTAATTAGGCAGATCAATCAAGAAATTTGCCTAAATTATTCCAACCGAATTGTGTGAAAATTGCTATTTCCCGTACTGCAATCCTAGGTTTTTAGGTTAATAGATAAAAGAATGAACTAGAAAAGTTTAGGGTTTTTCTATCTCTTTTACTGATTTTGTGATATAATTAACACGTATAAAAAAAAGAAGGAGTCATATCTAATGGCAAAATTGACTGTTAAAGACGTTGACTTGAAAGGGAAAAAAGTTCTCGTTCGTGTTGACTTCAACGTACCTGTTAAAGATGGCGTGATTACCAATGACAACCGTATCACTGCAGCTCTTCCAACTATCAAGTACATCCTCGAACAAGGTGGACGTGCAATCCTCTTCTCTCACCTTGGACGTGTAAAAGAAGAAGCAGATAAAGAAGGTAAATCACTTGCTCCTGTAGCTGCTGACTTGGCTGCTAAATTGGGACAAGAAGTTAAATTTATCCCAGGTGTTACACGTGGTGCTGAATTGGAAGCCGCTGTTAACGCTCTTGAAGATGGACAAGTTCTCTTGGTTGAAAACACTCGTTTCGAAGATGTTGACGGTAAGAAAGAATCTAAAAATGATCCTGAACTTGGTAAATACTGGGCATCTCTTGGAGATGGTATCTTCGTAAACGATGCATTCGGTACAGCTCACCGTGCACACGCATCTAACGTTGGTATCTCAGCAAACGTTGAAAAAGCAGTTGCTGGATTCCTACTTGAAAACGAGATTGCCTACATCCAAGAAGCAGTTGAAGCTCCAGAACGTCCATTTGTGGCTATCCTTGGTGGTTCAAAAGTTTCAGACAAGATCGGTGTTATCGAAAACTTGCTTGAAAAAGCTGATAAAGTTCTTATCGGTGGTGGGATGACTTACACATTCTACAAAGCACAAGGTATCGAAATTGGTAACTCACTTGTAGAAGAAGACAAATTGGATGTTGCGAAAGCTCTTCTTGAAAAAGCAAACGGCAAATTGATCTTGCCAGTTGACTCAAAAGAAGCAAACGCATTTGCTGACTATACTGAAGTGAAAGACACTGAAGGTGAAGCAGTTGATCCAGGCTTCCTTGGTTTGGATATCGGTCCAAAATCAATTGCTAAGTTTGATGAAGCTTTGACTGGTGCCAAAACAGTTGTATGGAACGGACCTATGGGTGTCTTTGAAAACCCTGACTTCCAAGCTGGTACAATCGGTGTCATGGATGCTATCGTGAAACAACCAGGCGTGAAATCAATCATCGGTGGTGGTGATTCAGCTGCTGCAGCCATCAACCTTGGACGTGCAGATAAGTTCTCATGGATTTCTACTGGTGGTGGAGCTTCAATGGAACTCCTTGAAGGTAAAGTATTGCCAGGTTTGGCAGCTTTGACTGAAAAATAAATAGTTTAACTAAAAGAAGATGGTGTGACCATCTTCTTTTTAATTTATAAATATGTAGAATTTCTCTATAAATAAAAATAAAAAAGAGTAAATATTTGCATCCTGCCTTGTAAAGTGATAGTATAAGAATTAACGACTAAATTTAGATAATGAAAGGGATTATAATGAAAAATAAAAAAGAAGTCTATGGATTTCGTAAAAGCAAAGTTGCGAAAACTTTGTGTGGTGCTGTTTTAGGAACTGCTTTGATTGCTTTTGCAGACAAAGCAGTATTTGCTGATGAAGTTACAGAGACAACTAGTACAAGTACAGTTGAGGTAGCTACTACAGGAAACCCAGCTACAAATCTACCTGAAGCTCAGGGTGAAATGAGCCAAGTTGCAAAAGAAAGCCAAGCCAAGGCTGGTTCTAAAGACTCAGCTTTGCCAGTAGAAGTATCATCAGCTGATTTGGATAAAGCAGTTGCCGATGCAAAATCTGCAGGAGTTAAGGTAGTTCAAGATGAAACAAAAGACAAAGGAACCGCCACAACTGCTACAGAGAATGCTCAAAAACAAGATGAGATTAAAAGTGACTATGCTAAACAGGCTGAAGAAGTAAAGACAACGACTGAAGCATATAAAAAAGAAGTTGCAGCTCATCAAGCTGAAACAGATAAAATCAATGCTGAAAACAAAGCAGCGGATGACAAGTATCAAAAAGATCTAAAAAGTCATCAAGAAGAAGTTGAAAAAATCAACACTGCCAATGCAACAGCTAAAGCAGAATATGAGGCTAAGCTAGCACAATATCAAAAAGATTTAGCAACTGTCAAAAAAGCAAACGAAGATAGTCAACAGGATTATCAAAATAAACTTTCAGCTTACCAGACAGAATTAGCTCGAGTACAAAAAGCAAATGCTGAAGCTAAAGAGGCTTATGATAAAGCAGTAAAAGAAAACACTGCAAAGAATGCAGCGCTTCAAGCTGAAAATGAAGCGATTAAACAACGTAATGCCACTGCAAAAGCAACTTATGAAGCGGCGATGAAGCAGTATGAAGCAGACCTTGCAGCTATTAAGAAAGCTAAAGAGGATAATGATGCTGATTATCAAGCTAAATTAGCAACTTATCAAACAGAGTTAGCTCGAGTACAAAGGGCTAATGCTGAAGCTAAAGAAGCTTATGATAAAGCAGTGAAAGAAAATACAGCTAAAAACACAGCAATTCAAGCTGAAAATGAAGCGATTAAGCAACGTAACGTCACTGCAAAATCGACTTATGACGCAGCGGTGAAGAAATACGAAGCAGATTTGGCGGCAGTTAAGCAAGCAAATGCTACCAATGAAGCAGACTACCAAGCTAAGCTAGCGGCTTATCAGACAGAATTAGCTCGCGTTCAAAAAGCAAATGCCGATGCAAAAGCAACTTACGAGAAGGCAGTTGAAGACAACAAGGCAAAAAATGCAGCGCTCCAAGCTGAAAATGAAGAAATCAAGCAACGCAATGCTACGGCTAAGACTGATTATGAAGCTAAAGTTGCGAAATATGAAGCAGATCTTGCCAAATATAAAAAAGAGTTGGCTGAGTATCCGGCTAAGTTGCAGGCTTATAAAGATGAGCAGGCCAAAATTAAGGCTGCATTGGTTGAACTTGAAAAAAACAAGGACCAAGACGGTTACTTGTCTAAGCCATCTGCTCAGAGCTTGGTTTACGATTTAGAACCGAATGCTCAACTTGATCTTAAAACGGAAGGAAAACTTCTCACAGCAGCAGCAGTTGATGAAGCTTTTAAGAAAGACACAGTCCAATATGGCAAGAAAAATCTTCAGTTAGACAATCTAAATGTCAAGAACTTGGAAAACGGTGCTACCGCTTCTTCGGTGGAATTGTATGGTAATATTGGAGACAAATCTGACTGGACCACCAATGTAGGGAATAAAACAGAAGTTAAATGGGGCTCTGTTCTTCTAGAACGTGGGCAAAGCGTAACTGCAACTTATACCAACCTTCAAAATTCATACTACAATGGTAAAAAGATTTCCAAGATTGTTTACAAATATACTGTAGATCCTTCTTCTCAATTTAAAAATCCTAGTGGAAAAGTTTGGTTGGGAATCTTTAGTGACCCAACTTTGGGTGTCTTTGCTTCTGCTTACACTGGTGATGTTGAAAAAGGGACTTCAATTTTCATTAAAAATGAATTTACCTTCTATGATGAAAATGACCAACCAATTAATTTTGACAATGCCCTTCTTTCAGTAGCATCTCTAAATAGAGAAAATAATTCTATTGAGATGGCCAAGGATTACACTGGTAACTTTATTAAAATTTCCGGTTCATCTGTTGGAGAAAAAGACGGAAAGATTTATGCCACAGAAACCTTGAACTTTAAAAAAGACCAAGGTGGATCTCGTTGGACTATGTATCCAAATGGTCAACCTGGTTCAGGTTGGGATTCATCAGATGCACCAAACTCTTGGTATGGTGCAGGAGCAATCAGCATGTCTGGTTCAACTAACCGTGTTACTGTTGGTGCCATTTCTGCGACCCTAGTAGTTCCTTCTGATCCAGTTATGGCGGTTGATACAGGTAAAAGACCAAACATCTGGTACTCACTCAATGGTAAGATTCGTGCCGTTAACGTTCCGAAAATTACAAAAGAAAAACCAACTCCACCGGTAGCACCAACTGAACCACAAGCTCCTACCTATGAAGTGGAGAAACCACTGGAACCAGCTCCAGTAGCACCAAGCTACGAAAATGAGCCAACTCCACCAGTAAAAACTCCAGATCAACCGGAGCCATCAAAACCAGAAGAGCCAACATATGAGACAGAGAAACCATTGGAACCAGCTCCAGTAGCACCAAACTACGAAAATGAGCCAACTCCACCAGTAAAAACTCCAGATCAACCAGACCCATCAAAACCGGAAGAGCCAAACTATGAGACAGAGAAACCATTGGAACCAGCTCCAGTAGCACCAAGCTATGAAAATGAGCCAACTCCACCGGTAAAAACTCCAGATCAACCAGAGCCATCAAAACCAGAAGAGCCAAATTATGATCCATTGCCAACTCCGCCGCTAGCACCAACTCCTAAGCAGTTGCCAACACCACCAGCGGTGCCAACAGTTCACTTCCATTACAATCGTCTATTTGCACAACCTCAGATTAATAAAGAAATTAAAAACGAGGATGGAGTAGATATTGATCGTACTCTAGTTGCTAAGCAGTCTGTAGTGAAGTTTGAGCTGAAAACAGAAGCTTTAACTGCTGGTCGTCCAAAAACAACTTCGTTTGTATTGGTAGATCCACTTCCAACTGGCTATCAGTTTGATTTGGAAGCAACCAAGGCTGCAAGCAAAGGTTTTGAAACAAGCTATGACAAAGCTAGTCACACTGTAACCTTTAAGGCTACTGAGGAGACCTTAGCTGCTTTCAATGCAGATTTGACAAAATCCTTTGAGACTCTATATCCAACTGTTGTTGGTCGTGTCTTGAATGATGGGGCGACTTATACGAATAACTTTACATTGACAGTCAACGATGCCTACGGTGTCAAGTCAAACATTGTTCGTGTAACGACTCCAGGTAAACCAAATGATCCTGACAATCCAAATAACAACTACATCAAGCCTTTGAAAGTTAACAAGAACAAGCAAGGTGTGAATATTGATGGCAAAGAAGTTCTAGCTGGTTCAACGAACTACTATGAACTCACATGGGATTTGGATCAATACAAGGGAGATAAATCTTCTAAAGAAGCGATTCAAAATGGTTTCTACTATGTGGATGATTATCCAGAAGAAGCCTTAACCCTTCAACCAGAATTGGTTAAGATTCGTGATCTAGAAGGCAACCTTGTATCAGGTATCAGTGTTCAACAATTTGATAGTTTAGAAGCTGCGCCTAAGAAGGTTCAAGAGCTGTTGAAGAAAGCCAACATCACTGTTAAAGGTGCTTTCCAACTCTTCTCAGCTGATAATCCAGCTGAATTCTACAAGAACTATGTAGCAGCAGGAAAATCATTACTCATCACAGATCCGATGACAGTTAAACCTGAATTTGGTCAAACGGGTGGTAAGTATGAAAACAAAGCCTACCAAATTGATTTTGGAAATGGCTATGCTACAGAAGTAGTTGTTAACAATGTACCGAAAATCACACCTAAAAAAGATGTGACAATCAGTATGGATCCAAGCAGTGACAATATTGATGGTCAAACAATTCCGTTGAACCAGTACTTCAATTATCGTTTAATTGGTGGTTTGATTCCACAAAATCATTCTGAGGACTTGAATGACTATAGTTTTGTAGATGATTATGACCAAAAAGGTGATCAATACACTGGAAATTATAAAGTTCTTGCCAAGGTTGATATCCGATTGAAAGACGGTCGTGTTATTAAGGCAGGAACAGACTTAACAGCTGAAACACAGGTTGAACATGATCAAGATAAGGGAATGATTACAATTCGCTTCAAGGAAGAATTCCTTCAAGAGATTCAGTTGGATTCTCCATTCCAGGCTGAGACTTATATTCAAATGAAACGAATTGCTGTTGGAACCTTTGAAAATACCTATGTGAATACTGTGAACAAAGTTGCTTACGCTTCAAATACAGTTCGCACGACAACGCCAGAACCTAAGAAACCAGAGGAGCCAACAACTCCTACTCCAAAACCAAAAGGTAACCCTACTCTACCTCAAACAGGTACAAATGATTCAAGCTACATGCCATATCTTGGTCTAGCAGCTTTAGTAGGAGTTTTAGGACTTGGTCAGTTGAAACGTAAAGAAGACGAAAGCAACTAAGCTCTGAATTTAAATAGAAAAGAGGAACTCTGTTTCCTCTTTTTTATAGTTAAAAATTAAAAACGCTTCCTATTGATTTTGACTCATAAAATCAACTAATTTATGTTAAAATGGTAGTAGAAAGTTGAGATTATGAGTTATTTTAAAAAATATAAATTTGATAAGTCACAGTTCAAGCTTGGTATGCGAACCTTCAAAACAGGGATTGCTGTATTTATAGTTCTCTTGATTTTTGGTTTTTTTGGCTGGAAGGGGCTTCAAATCGGAGCATTAACAGCGGTCTTCAGTCTACGAGAAAGCTTTGATAAGAGTGTCCATTTTGGAACTTCGCGTATCTTAGGAAATAGCATTGGCGGTTTTTACGCCCTTGTCTTTTTCCTCTTAAACACTTTATTTCATGGAGCCTTTTGGGTAACCTTACTAGTTGTTCCGATTTGTACCATGTTAACCATTATGACAAATGTTGCTATGAACAACAAGGCAGGAGTTATCGGTGGTGTAGCGGCTATGTTAATCATTACCCTATCAATACCAAGCGGAGAAACATTTTTGTACGTTTTTGCGCGCGTATTTGAAACATTTATGGGAGTTTTTGTCGCAATCCTTGTTAATTATGATATTGAGCAACTGAAACTCTTTTGGGAGAAAAAAAGAAAATAATGTTACATTTTATGACATTATTCGTTGACGTATGTCTTTTTTTAGACTATAATAGACAGGAAGAAGGAAATTGTAAATGAAGGAAAGAGAATTTCGCCGAAATATGGCTGTTTTTCCTATCGGCAGTGTTATGAAATTGACCGATCTCTCGGCGCGTCAGATTCGTTATTATGAAGATCAAGAGTTGATCAAACCTGATCGAAACGAAGGGAACCGTCGCATGTATTCGTTGAATGACATGGATCGTCTACTTGAAATCAAA
Source organism: Streptococcus sp. CF8-6 (assembly GCF_024295845.1). Lineage (NCBI taxonomy): Bacteria > Bacillati > Bacillota > Bacilli > Lactobacillales > Streptococcaceae > Streptococcus > Streptococcus sp. CF8-6. Next base: position 21,071 of record NZ_JANCOF010000008.1, read on the forward strand.
GATTATATCTCTGAAGGTCATAATATTGCTGCGATTAAGAAAAAATATGCTGAACGCGAGGCGAAGTCCAAGAAAGCCGTGAGTCAGACGGAAGTGCGTCGTGCACTTCACAATGAACTCCTCCAGCAGGGGCGCTTTGCTTCAGTACGGTCACCCTTTGGTCGCGGTTAGGCAATCGCAAGTAGTCATATATTAAGGAGAAAACCCATGCCAATCACAGCTGCAGATATTCGTCGTGAAGTCAAGGAAAAAAATGTTACCTTTATCCGTCTCATGTTTTCAGATATTCTGGGAACTATGAAAAACGTCGAAATTCCTGCTACAGATGAACAGTTAGACAAGGTCTTGTCAAACAAAGCCATGTTTGATGGATCTTCTATTGAAGGTTTTGTACGTATCAATGAGTCAGATATGTACTTGTACCCAGACTTGGATACATGGACAGTCTTCCCATGGGGAGATGAAAATGGAAGTGTTGCAGGTTTGATCTGTGATGTCTATACAACAGAAGGCGAACCATTTGCAGGTGACCCACGTGGCAATCTGAAGCGTGCACTTCGTCATATGGAAGAAGTAGGATTCAAATCCTTCAACCTTGGTCCAGAGCCAGAATTCTTCCTATTCAAGCTCGATGAAAATGGCGATCCAACTCTTGAGGTAAATGACAAGGGTGGCTACTTCGACTTGGCGCCTACTGACCTTGCTGACAATACGCGTCGTGAGATTGTGAATGTCTTGACCAAAATGGGATTTGAAGTTGAAGCGAGTCACCACGAGGTTGCGGTTGGGCAACACGAGATTGACTTCAAGTATGATGAAGTCCTCCGTGCCTGTGATAAAATTCAAATCTTTAAACTCGTTGTTAAAACCATTGCTCGTAAACACGGTCTTTATGCAACCTTTATGGCAAAACCAAAATTTGGTATCGCTGGATCAGGTATGCACTGTAATATGTCTTTGTTTGATGCAGAAGGAAACAATGCCTTCTTTGATCCAAATGATCCAAAAGGAATGCAGTTGTCAGAAACGGCCTACCATTTCCTTGGTGGCTTGATTAAGCATGCTTACAACTATACTGCTATCATGAACCCAACAGTTAACTCATACAAACGTTTGGTTCCAGGTTATGAAGCGCCTGTTTACATTGCTTGGGCTGGTCGTAACCGTTCGCCACTTGTGCGCGTGCCGGCTTCACGTGGTATGGGAACTCGTCTTGAGTTGCGTTCAGTGGACCCAATGGCAAACCCATACATCGCTATGGCAGTTCTATTGGAAGTTGGTTTGCATGGTATTGAAAACAAAATCGAAGCACCAGCTCCTATCGAAGAAAATATCTATATCATGACAGCGGAAGAGCGTAAGGAAGCTGGAATTACTGACCTTCCATCAACGCTTCACAACGCCTTGAAAGCCTTGACTGAGGATGAAGTGGTCAAGGCAGCCCTAGGTGAACACATCTACACGAGCTTCCTTGAAGCTAAACGTATCGAGTGGGCTAGCTATGCAACCTTTGTGTCACAATGGGAAGTTGATAATTATCTTGATCTTTACTAATACTAATATAGAAGAAAGATTGCCCGGTGGGCAATCTTTTTTGTTTTTGTGTTGTTATAAATGTATTTTGATACAGGTTTTAGTATAGGGGATATAGGTAATTTAAATTTTTTAGCTTACTTACAATTATGCATAGTAAATGGGAATATTCTGATACACAGACGGAGTTGAGACAGGTCGTGTTGAGAAATTCAACATAATCACTACTCCAGCAGTAGATGAGATTGTTGAAGTAGGAACTAAGAAAGTAGCATCTACAACAACAGGAAATCAAGCTGAAAACAACAAGAAAGAAGAAACTGCAAGTCAAGATAAGAAAGCTCTACCAAACACAGGTTCAGCAGTATCTAGCCTTCTTTCAATCATCGGTCTTGCCTTTGCAAGCCTAGCAGCTTTTGTCCTTCGTAAGAAAGACTAAGTCATCTTAATGTTCAAAAGTTTTTTGTGAGACATATATCAAAAAGAACTCGAGATTGATTCTCGGGTTCTTTTTATAAAATATAAAATAAACTGAGACCTTTTAAATCAAAAGAGAGAAACTCTTATTCTATTTTCGAAACTATAAATAAAAATTAATTTATTTGTATGGTTTATAGAGGTCTTTCTAGTATAAATACTACATAATGAAGATAGATTCAATAACTCGAAATAGAATTTACCTCCTGTAAAGTTTGTGAAAAGAACACATTTTTTAATATATAGATAGATGTTTAAAGTATAAATGGACAGAATGAATGACAATTTGGAAATACAAAAAAGTAAATATTTTTTTATATCTGCTTTCAATTTCCCTTTCTTTGTGTTAGAATGAGATGAATATTTCTTTTGAAATGATCAAATAATCATTTTTAGTTTTGGAGGTACATTATGAAATGGAAATATCGCATGAGAATGCCTTTTTCTACTATTTTCAGTAGAAAAAAACAGGCTTTTCTCGGACTAGTCGTTTTACTTTTTTCTATTTTTCTTCTTCCGCTTCAATCTTATGCGGCTTTAGAAGAAATAAAAAATGGAACGGATATCTCAACCTTGGATATTCGTAAGTTTAATTTGAACATCAACAATTTTAGTGTTTTATCTAAATCACAGGCTGTTGATCAGTTTCATTTATCGAATCCCCACTATGAATATCTCTGGGGTGGTGTCTATCCAGGCGAGATGGAGAACTTTACTCTTAAAGTAGATAAAAGTAAAAAGCAGGATCAAGTTTTTGAAAATCCTCTTTCTCTAAAATTCACAAATATTGGGACAGTTAATGGTAAGCAAGTAGATGCTTACTTAAAATTCAATAAGGTAACTCTTCACTATCTAAACACTGCTCAAGCAGAGTCTGAAATGAATAGTACTCAAAAATCTACTGTTGAATTTTTCTCAATTTCTGAATTATGGGAAAGTAGTGCTTTTGAAATTGGTAATGTTCCTTACGTAGATGCGAACCATGATTACATCATGAATAAAGCATTTTGGATTGATGCTGATGTAACAGCCGAGTTGAGTTATGCAGATGGTTCAGAGACAGATTTGAAGTTGGTCATGAAACCAACGGATATCGATGCAATGGATGCAAACAACTTGAAGGAAACCTTCTATATTAAAGATTATCAAAATGATGTTAATCTTCGTCTGATGAACAATGCCAATGTTTTGAAACAGGAAGACCAAGGAGAACGAACTGCTTGGATTGCGACTCAAGTAACAAGTGGTGGTAACTATGAAAACAATGTTTCAGGTTTAGCGCTTCGTTCAAATAGTAACAGTTTGAATTTCGGTTATTCATCTACGGAAACCTGTTCGGCGGTGTTTGGACTGTATGTTGAAAAAATTGATCCGAGACCTGTTCTAGAAGTGGATCCTACAGAGATTCCAGCTAAGGAAGGACAAGATGTAACCTATAAAGCTACTTTTAAAGTTCCGGTTCCAGGTAAGGACATTCTAGCAACGCCTTCATCTATCGAAATGGTTCAGAAATTTGATGAGCGCCTTGATTATCAAGGACTTAAAGTGGAATCAGGTGGAGTGACTTTACAGGAAGGGCGTGATTATACTATTGAAAAGAATGGTCAAACTGTTACTGTTAAAATGACACCTGAATACATAAAAGCAAATTCTTCTGCTGAAATTATTGTAACTTATAATACTACTACAAACAAAAAAGTAGAAGAAAAAGGTCCTGAAAAGATTGACAATACTGTAACATTGCATGTTGATAATTTATCAGCTCCTTCTAATCAGGTAAGCACTGCCCTTCTTTATGAAAAACATCATGAGTTTGTGAGTGGGACCCCAGGAAAAGACCTTCCACAAGAAGTGAAAGACTTGCTTCCGGCGACGGATAAGAACTTGGCTAATGGTAGTCAAGTAACTCCAACACAACCAAGTCAAACAGAAGTGAAGACAGCAGAAGGTACATGGAGCTTCAAGTCCTATGACAAGGCATCAGAAACCATCAATGGAGCGGATGCCCACTTCGTCGGTACTTGGGAATTTACTCCAGCACCAACTTACAAGGCAACACATGAATTTGTCAGCGGAACGCCAGGAAAAGACCTTCCACAAGAAGTGAAAACCTTGCTTCCATCAGACCAAACAGACTTGAAAGACGGTAGTCAAGCGACTCCGACTCAACCAAGTCAAACAGAAGTGAAGACAGCAGAAGGCACATGGAGCTTCAAGTCTTATGACAAGGCATCAGAAACCATCAATGGAGCGGATGCCCACTTCGTCGGTACTTGGGAATTTACCCCAGCACCAACTTACAAGGCAACACATGAATTTGTCAGCGGAACGCCAGGAAAAGACCTTCCACAAGAAGTAAAAGACTTGCTTCCGGCAGACCAAACAAACTTGAAAGATGGCAGCCAAGCAACACCAACACAACCAAGTCAAACAGAAGTTAAGACAGCAGAAGGCACATGGAGCTTCAAGTCCTATGACAAGACATCTGAAACTATTAATGGAGCAGATGCACACTTCGTAGGCACCTGGGAATTCACTCCAGCGCCAACAGTGACTCATAAGGCAGTTCACGAGTTTGTCAGCGGAACCCCAGGTAAAGAACTTCCACAAGAAATGAAGGCCCTTCTTCCAGCAGACCAAACAAACTTGAAAGATGGCAGTCAAGCAACTCCAATGCAACCAAGTCAAACAGAAGTGAAGACAGCAGAAGGTACCTGGAGCTTCAAGTTCTACGATAAGACATCGGAAACAATTAATGGATCAGATGTTAAGTTTGTAGGTACATGGGAGTTTACAGCAAGCCCAGTTCCAACAGTGACTCATAAGGCGGTTCACGAGTTTGTCAGCGGAACTTCAGGTAAAGAACTTCCACAAGAAGTGAAAGCCTTGCTTCCAGCAGACCAAACAAACTTGAAAGATGGCAGTCAAGCAACTCCAATGCAACCAAGTCAAACAGAAGTGAAGACAGCAGAAGGTACCTGGAGCTTCAAGTTCTACGATAAGACATCGGAAACAATTAATGGATCAGATGTTAAGTTTGTAGGTACATGGGAATTCACCCCATCCCCAACCTATAAGGCAACTCATGAGTTTGTCAGCGGAACGCCAGGAAAAGAACTTCCGCAAGAAGTGAAAGCCTTGCTTCCGGCAGACCAAACAAACTTGAAAGATGGTAGTCAAGCGACTCCGACTCAACCAAGTAAAACAGAGGTTAAGACTGCAGAAGGTACATGGAGCTTTAAGTCCTACGACAAGACATCAGAAACAATTAATGGATCAGATGTTAAGTTTGTAGGCACATGGGAATTCACCCCAGCGCCAACAGTGACTCATAAAGCAGTTCATGAGTTTGTCAGCGGAACGCCAGGAAAAGAACTTCCGCAAGAAGTGAAAGCCTTGCTTCCGGCAGACCAAACAAACTTGAAAGATGGCAGTCAAGCGACTCCGACTCAACCAAGTAAAACAGAGGTTAAGACCGCAGAAGGCACATGGAGCTTCAAGTCCTACGACAAGACATCGGAAACCATCAATGGAGCAGATGCACATTTCGTAGGCACATGGGAATTCACCCCAGCGCCAACCTACAAGGCGACACACGAGTTTGTCAGTGGAACTCCAGGCAAAGAACTTCCACAAGAAGTAAAAGCCTTGCTTCCAGCAGACCAAACAGACTTGAAAGACGGTAGCCAAGCGATTCCGACGCAACCAAGTCAAACAGAAGTTAAGACAGCAGAAGGCACATGGAGCTTCAAGTCTTATGACAAGACATCTGAAACCATCAATGGAGCAGACGCACACTTCGTAGGAACCTGGGAATTCACTCCGGCCCCAATTAAAGATTCTGGAACTAATAGTCAACCAGAAGAAGGAAGTAGTCAAAATCAGAACTTGTTACCAAACACGGGTTCAGCAGTATCTGGTCTTCTTTCAATCATCGGTCTTGCCTTTGCAAGCCTAGCCGTTTTTATCCTTCGCAAGAAAGACTAAGCTACTCTTAGGAAATAACAAAATGACTTCTTAATTCCTGAGCCTAAGAAGAGAGAACGAGAAATCGTTCTCTCTTTTTCTTGCATTTTATATCGAGATGTGATATAGTTTGTATAACGAAGTGCGATATATCGAATTAAATAGGAGGTGTGGTTAAATGGAATTAACAGATAAGATCAGGCGTGTTTACCTCCCCATGACTGAAACGGGGTTTTATATCTTGTTTTGTCTACAGAAGGAGAACCATGGATATGGTATCACACAAAAGGTTAAGGAGATGACAGATTCGCAAGTTTCGATTAGTCCTGGAACTATGTATGGGACCTTGTCAAAGATGGAAAAGGATGGCTTGATTTCCTTTATCCGGGAAGAGGAAAAACGTAAAATCTATCAGATCACAGACTTAGGACGAAAAGTCTTAGATATTGAATTGAAACGTATTGAACGGCTCTACAGAAATAGTCGGGAGGAAGGATGATGGAAAAGAAAATTGTTTACCGAATTTTTACCATTGCGGATTATGATAGAGAGGCTCGATACTTTAGAGAAATGCATGCCAAGGGCTGGAAACTTAGAAAAGTAAGCTATTCTATCTTGTTGTTTGCGGTTAGGTATACCTTTGAAAAGTGTCAGCCTGAACAAGTGTCTTATCAGTTGGATTTTTACCCAATGAAAACATCAGAGAGAGCCTCCTATATACAACTGTTTAAAGACTGTGGTTGGGAGCATATTACAGACTTTAATAGTTTTTCCTATTTTAGAAAAGCACATTCTGAAATTGAATCGGATGCAGAGTTTGAAATTTATAACGATGCTACTGGGAAGTTAGCTATGGTTAATCGCATTTTAAGACTGCGGCTAGTACCTGTTTTACTTTTGCTAGCCATACATATACCATTCTTACTTAAATTGCTCAATAGAAGTAATGCGTATGGTCTATGGAGTTTTCTTGCGGTTGGGCTAGATATTTTCTTGTCTTTAATCCTTTTGTTAATAGTTGCCTATATTAGCTGGAAGTTATGGCATAAAAAGAAGGAATTATCAGATTTATGATAAGGTAGGTATGCACAAATTGGAGGGAAAGTCATGATAAATAAAAAGCAATTTAGGATTTTCACTATTGTTGATTTGGACAAGGAAGAAGAATATTTACATGAGATGCACTTGAAAGGTTGGAGATATAGAACTAACCGTTTTGGTTTTTTCTATTTTGAACAATGTCAACCAGATGATATTATCTATCATATCTATGATTCTAGATTTCTTAAAAAGTATAAGCATGAACTACAAGATTTTAGAAATAGCGGTTGGGAATTGATAGAAACAGGTTTTTGTTCGATTCTTCGTAAACCAACTTCTGATATACTTTCAGAGGAGAAAGTCTATATGAGTAAGGGTCTCAGATGGGAAGTTATGCGGTCTAGACTTCGTTCCTGTATAGCCACTTTTTCAGGTGGTCTTGTTGTTTGCATGAGTTTGTATCGAGAAAATTTGTCTCAGTCTTTCTTTATTATTTTCGTTTTATACACTTGTTTAATTTCTTATCTAATCTATGGTTTTTTCAGGCTTAAAAGGAAATACCAAGTAGATGAGAAGTAAGATTCTAGGTCTGTAGACTGATTTTTAGCACTCTTGGCAAAAGAGTGCTAATTTTTTGAGTTTTTGTCTTGACATTCTCTTCTAAGGGTGTATAATAGAATCATGAGTTAGCACTTGGATGCATAGAGTGCTAATCGATCGGACAGAGAGGAGTGATGAGATGGTTACAGAGCGTCAGCAGGATATTTTAAATCTGATTATTGACATCTTTACCAAAACGCACGAACCTGTCGGATCCAAGGCGCTACAAGAGTCTATCAATTCTAGTAGTGCTACCATTCGTAATGACATGGCAGCTCTAGAGAAGCAGGGTTTGCTTGAGAAGGCTCATACCTCAAGTGGTCGGATGCCAAGTGTTGCTGGTTTTCAGTACTATGTAAAACACTCGCTCGCTTTTGATCGGCTGGCTGAAAATGAGGTTTATGAGATTGTCAAAGCTTTTGATCAGGAATTCTTCAAACTGGAGGATATCCTGCAAGAGGCTGCTAATCTACTGACAGACCTGAGCGGTTGTACGGTAGTGGCGCTGGATGTTGAGCCCAGTAGGCAACGGTTGACAGCCTTTGATATCGTTGTTTTGGGACAACATACAGCCTTGGCAGTATTTACCTTAGACGAGTCCCGAACGGTTACCAGTCAATTTCTGATTCCAAGGAACTTCTTGCAGGAAGATTTAAATCGCCTCAAGACCTTGATTCAAGAACGTTTCCTAGGTCACACCGTTCTGGACATTCATTACAAGATTCGGACGGAGATTCCGCAAATTATCCAACGTTACTTTACAACAACGGATAATGTCATGGATCTCTTTGAACACATTTTTAAAGAAATGTTCAACGAAAACATTGTGGTGTCGGGCAAGGTCAATCTCTTGAATTTTGCCAATCTAGCAGCCTATCAGTTCTTTGACCAACCGCAAAAGGTGGCTTTGGAGATTCGTGAGGGTCTGCATGAAGATCAAATGCAAAATGTCCGTGTTGCGGACAGTCAGGAGTCTTGTCTAGCAGACCTAGCGGTGATTAGCAGTAAATTCCTCATTCCTTATCGAGGTTTTGGAATTCTAGCGATTATCGGTCCAGTCAATCTGGATTACCAGCAATTGGTCAACCAAGTCAATGTGGTCAATCGTGTTTTGACCATGAAGTTGACAGATTTTTATCGCTACCTCAGCAGTAATCATTACGAAGTAAATTAATTTTGAAATCAATAAAGGAGGCGAAAATGGCCCAAGATAAAAAAAACGAAGAAATGAAAGAAGAGGAAGTTGTAGAAACAACTGAAGAAACAACTCCTGAGAAGTCTGAGTTGGACTTGGCAAATGAACGCGCGGATGAGTTCGAAAACAAATACCTTCGTGCTCATGCAGAAATGCAAAATATTCAACGCCGTGCCAATGAAGAACGTCAAAACTTGCAACGCTATCGTAGCCAAGATCTGGCAAAAGCAATCTTACCATCGCTCGACAACTTAGAACGTGCTCTTGCTGTTGAAGGTTTGACAGACGATGTCAAAAAAGGATTGGAGATGGTGCAAGAGAGCTTGATTCACGCTTTGAAAGAAGAAGGAATCGAAGAAATTGTAGCTGACGGTGAATTTGACCATAACTATCATATGGCCATCCAAACTCTCCCAGCAGACGATGAACACCCAGCAGACACCATCGCTCAAGTCTTCCAGAAAGGCTACAAACTCCATGACCGCATCCTACGCCCAGCCATGGTAGTAGTATATAACTAGGCTAGAGAACTTAAAAACTTGTCCGAAACGACAATAAACTATGAAAAAAGATAAAAAACAAGCCGGAGGCTTGCAAGGAAGATATTGTCCGCCGTGGTGAAACAGGGGATTTTTGAGACAATAGGCTCAAAAATAAGTGATGAAATCCCGTAGGGAGTTGCTCACGTCCCCACCACTTAAGGGAAATATCAAAAAATCAAAATTCGAATTAAACTTTAAGGAGAAAAACACATGTCTAAAATTATCGGTATTGACTTAGGTACAACAAACTCAGCAGTTGCAGTTCTTGAAGGAACTGAAAGCAAAATCATCGCAAACCCAGAAGGAAACCGTACAACTCCATCTGTAGTATCATTCAAAAATGGAGAAATCATCGTTGGTGATGCCGCAAAACGTCAAGCAGTTACAAACCCAGATACAGTTATCTCTATCAAATCTAAGATGGGTACTTCTGAAAAAGTTTCTGCAAATGGAAAAGAATACACTCCACAAGAAATCTCAGCTATGATTCTTCAATACTTGAAAGGTTACGCTGAAGAATACCTTGGTGAAAAAGTAACCAAGGCTGTTATCACAGTTCCAGCTTACTTCAACGATGCTCAACGCCAAGCAACTAAAGACGCTGGTAAAATTGCTGGTCTTGAAGTAGAACGTATCGTTAACGAACCAACTGCAGCAGCTCTTGCTTACGGTTTGGACAAGACTGACAAAGAAGAAAAAATCTTGGTATTCGACCTTGGTGGTGGTACATTCGACGTATCTATCCTTGAATTGGGTGACGGTGTCTTCGATGTATTGTCAACTGCAGGGGACAACAAACTCGGTGGTGACGACTTTGACCAAAAAATCATCGACCACTTGGTAGCAGAATTCAAGAAAGAAAACGGTATTGACTTGTCTACTGACAAGATGGCAATGCAACGTTTGAAAGATGCGGCTGAAAAAGCGAAGAAAGACCTTTCTGGTGTAACTTCAACACAAATCAGCTTGCCATTCATCACTGCAGGTGAGGCTGGACCTCTTCACTTGGAAATGACCTTGACTCGTGCGAAATTTGACGATTTGACTCGTGACCTTGTTGAACGTACAAAAGTTCCAGTTCGTCAAGCCCTTTCAGATGCAGGTTTGAGCTTGTCAGAAATCGACGAAGTTATCCTTGTTGGTGGTTCAACTCGTATCCCAGCCGTTGTAGAAGCTGTTAAAGCTGAAACTGGTAAAGAACCAAACAAATCAGTAAACCCAGATGAAGTTGTTGCTATGGGTGCTGCTATCCAAGGTGGTGTCATCACTGGTGATGTGAAAGACGTTGTCCTTCTTGATGTAACACCATTGTCACTTGGTATCGAAACAATGGGTGGAGTCTTCACAAAACTTATCGACCGCAACACTACAATCCCAACTTCTAAATCACAAGTCTTCTCAACAGCAGCAGACAACCAACCAGCCGTTGATATCCACGTTCTTCAAGGTGAACGCCCAATGGCAGCTGATAACAAGACTCTTGGACGCTTCCAATTGACTGATATCCCAGCCGCACCTCGTGGAATTCCTCAAATCGAAGTAACATTTGACATTGACAAGAACGGTATCGTATCTGTTAAGGCTAAAGATCTTGGAACTCAAAAAGAACAAACTATTGTCATCCAATCTAACTCTGGTTTGACTGATGAAGAAATCGACCGCATGATGAAAGATGCAGAAGCTAACGCTGAAGCAGATAAGAAACGTAAAGAAGAAGTAGACCTTCGTAACGAAGTAGACCAAGCAATCTTTGCGACTGAAAAGACAATCAAGGAAACTGAAGGAAAAGGCTTCGATGCAGAACGTGATGCTGCCCAAGCTGCACTTGATGACCTTAAGAAAGCTCAAGAAGATAACAACTTGGACGAAATGAAAGCAAAACTTGAAGCATTGAATGAAAAAGCTCAAGGACTTGCTGTTAAACTCTACGAACAAGCCGCAGCAGCGCAACAAGCTCAAGCAGGAGCAGAAGGCGCACAAGCAACAGGAAACGCAGGTGATGACGTCGTAGACGGAGAGTTTACGGAGAAATAGGCGGTAAGACAGAACTAAAAATTGAAAGTTTTTAGTTCGTAGTCGAACCCCCGCGAGGATGATTAGGGTTTTTGGGAGTCTGAAAGACGAACCTAAAATCCAATCAGCTACCGCGTCAAAAGTTGTTTTGAAAATTAGATGAGGCGGATAGGTCTTTGTTTTAGCCTCGGTCTGATGTTATAAGTATAGGAAGAAATCCAGAGGTTGCAACCCAGCCTCTGTTTTTCGGTAAAAAGGGGCTAAACCCAATTTATTTGAGTTTTTATTATCAATATGAAAGAAAGGAATTGAACCCGACCTAGATTGAGGTTTTGTTCCGTAATATTAACAGAAAGGAATAAGGGTGTTCGAGTAACTGAACACGGGCTACGGACTGTGCCAAAAAGATAGTTTTTTCTAGGACGTAAGTGTCCGTCGTCAAAACTCCTATTTTGGCTGTGTCCGTTTGACGCCCTTTGTATCTTGAATTATGAACAATACTGAATTTTATGATCGTCTGGGGGTGTCAAAAAACGCTTCGGCAGACGAGATCAAAAAGGCTTATCGTAAGCTTTCCAAAAAATATCACCCAGATATCAACAAGGAGCCTGGCGCTGAGGAAAAATACAAGGAAGTTCAAGAAGCCTATGAGACTTTGAGTGACGACCAAAAACGTGCAGCCTACGACCAGTATGGTGCTGCGGGTGCCAACGGTGGCTTTGGTGGTGCTGGTGGTTTTGGTGGCTTTGACGGAGCAGGTGGCTTCGGTGGTTTTGAAGATATCTTCTCAAGTTTTTTCGGCGGAGGCGGAGCTTCACGCAATCCAAACGCTCCTCGCCAAGGGGATGACCTCCAGTATCGTGTGAATTTGACCTTTGAAGAAGCTATCTTCGGAACAGAAAAAGAAGTTAAGTACAACCGTGAAGCAAGCTGTCGTACCTGTAATGGATCTGGTGCTAAGCCAGGGACAAGTCCAGTCACTTGTGGACGCTGTCATGGCGCTGGAGTCATTAATGTCGATACGCAGACTCCGCTTGGTATGATGCGCCGTCAAGTAACTTGTGATGTCTGTCATGGTCGCGGAAAAGAAATCAAGGATCCATGTACAACTTGTCATGGAACAGGTCATGAAAAACAAGCTCATAGCGTACATGTGAAAATTCCTGCTGGTGTGGAAACTGGTCAACAAATTCGCCTAGCTGGTCAAGGTGAAGCAGGCTTTAACGGTGGGCCTTATGGTGACTTGTATGTAGTAGTTTCTGTGGAAGCTAGCGACAAGTTTGAACGTGAAGGAACCACTATTTTCTACAAGTTAAATCTTAATATCGTCCAAGCTACTCTTGGAGATACTGTTGAAATTCCAACCGTGCATGGAGATGTTGAATTGGTTATCCCAGAAGGAACTCAGACTGGCAAGAAATTCCGTCTACGTGGCAAGGGAGCACCGAGCCTTCGTGGCGGTGCTGTTGGTGACCAATACGTTACTGTCAATGTCGTGACTCCGACAGGATTGAACGAACGCCAAAAAGCAGCGCTTAAAGAGTTCGCAGCTGCTGGCGACTTGAAAGTCAATCCGAAGAAAAAAGGCTTCTTTGACCATATAAAAGATGCCTTTGAAGGAGAATAAAGTAAAAAGAGCCGGCGGGCTCTTTTTTTGTTATCATTAAAAATTTAGTATCGAGAAATCATTCTCCAGTTAGTCTACTATTTATACTTATGAGTGAGCAAGCCAGCTGCATCCATCTCTTGGATGAGTTGCTTGATTTCCGCTTCTTTGCCAGGCTTAACGGTGACGGTATCAATGTGGTTGATCGCCGAATTATCCTGAATATCTACCAAGGTCAAGGCTTTTTCATAGAATGCGATTCCCTTTTTGAGACTTGCCTGATCCTTCCAAGCTAGAATTGTGTAAGAAGAATTTGATTTTTTTCCTTTTTCTTGGAAATACTTCTCGCCCTCCTCCTCTAAAAATTGTATTAAACCACGATTGAATAAGTTGTCTCCTACTTTATAGTAGGAAATATCTCCTGTCTGGAGGACATAGACTTCGAGTCGGTTTTTGGTGAGTTTTGGACTTTCCTTTAGGACGGGGTGACTATTGATGACCTCGTCTGAGAAAGTAACATAAAAATCTAGGCCTCCACCCTCGTATTGATAGTGTCCATCCGATTCTACTTTCTCAGGAGGCATGTCAAGAGAGATAAAGATTTGTTTTAAGTCGTCATTCCCTTTTTGGATGTCACTCGGTGACGCTTTGAAAAGATTGATTAGTAGTAGAAATGCCAGAACTGCAAGGAGACAGAGACAGCCACAAGGAATTAGGATAATCTGCGCCAGAATTTTAAAAAACTGTTTCATTTTCATTCCTTTTCTTTATCTGGACTTGACAACCTAAAATGGATTTAAGGAAAGTTGTTGGCTCTTTTTACTTATCCTCAAGCTCCTGTATTTCTTTTATCACAGCTAGTCTAGTTTGGAAATCTTTTTCCAAGACTTTAAATTTATAGGTTAAATCTTTTTGGTATTCCTTGATAAGGGCTTTTTGTTGGTCGATGATTTGTAGACTGTTTTGGATGATATCCAAATCATCCTTGATAGCTTGGACGCGGTCAGTTGTATCTAGCACTTCATCCTGAATGGCTTGGCGATTTTTCACGACAAAATAACTTCCAGCTGCAGCTCCTGCGAATAGCAGTAGATTTGATAGTTTCATGGCATCTCCTTAAGCGTTTTTAATGTTTTCAGCGACTTGGGCAAGTTTGTCAAAGTCAGGTTCGTGGGCGATAAAGTCAATCTTGAGGTCATCTTCTGCACCGTAGCGAGGTACGAGATGCACGTGAGTATGAAAGACCGTTTGACCAGCAACTTCCTCACAGTTGGCGATGATGTTCATACCAGTAGCTTTGGTAGCTTTCATAACTTTTTGAGCTACCAGTGGCACTTGGGCAAAGAGTTGGCTGGCACTTGGGGTATCCATCTCCAAAAGATTGCGATAGTGTTCTTTTGGTACAATGAGGGTGTGTCCAGGCGTTACTTGAGAGATATCAAGAAAGGCAAGAACCTGCTCATCCTCGTATACTTTTGAAGCAGGAATCTCCCCTGCGATGATCTTACAAAAAATGCAATCTGACATAAAATCCACCTCTACTGTATTGAATTTTGATATAATATAGCTACATTATACCAGATTCGGAGAAAATATGTTAGAAATTAAAAACCTGACAGGGGGCTATGTTCACGTTCCTGTCTTGAAAGATGTGTCCTTTACAGTTGAAAGTGGGCAGTTGGTCGGTTTGATTGGGCTCAACGGTGCTGGGAAATCAACGACTATCAATGAGATTATTGGTCTGTTGACACCTTACAGTGGGGAAATCAAGATTAATGGTTTAACCCTGCGAGAAGATGCGACTAGCTACCGCAAGCAGATTGGCTACATCCCAGAAACGCCTAGCTTGTATGAGGAATTGACTCTTAGAGAGCATATCGAGACGGTTGCCATGGCCTATGGTATTGAGCAAAAAGTGGCTTTTGATCGTGTGGAACCTTTGTTAAAAATGTTCCGCCTGGATCAAAAATTAGACTGGTTTCCAGTGCATTTCTCCAAAGGGATGAAGCAGAAGGTCATGATTATCTGTGCTTTTGTCGTGGATCCAAGTCTTTTCATCGTGGATGAGCCTTTTCTTGGGCTCGATCCGCTGGCGATTGCCGACTTGATTCAGCTTTTGGAAGTAGAAAAGCAAAAAGGCAAGTCCATTCTCATGAGTACCCACGTGCTGGATTCAGCGGAGAAGATGTGTGATGCCTTTGTCATCCTCCACAAGGGGGAGGTGCGAGCTCAGGGGAACCTCCAGCTACTCCGCGAAGCCTTTGACATGCCTGAAGCGAGTTTGAATGATATTTACTTGGCTCTGACCAAAGAGGAGGAGCTATGAAAGACTTGTTTTTAAAGCGAAAGCAGGCTTTTCGTAAGGAGTGTGTCGGTTATCTGCGCTATGTTCTCAATGACCACTTTGTCTTGTTCCTGCTAGTTCTCATCGGTTTTCTAGCTTACCAGTACAGTCAACTCTTGCAACATTTTCCTGAAAATCATTGGCCTATCCTCTTGTTTTTGGGGATTGTATCTGCCTTGCTTTTGGCTTGGGGAGGAATCGCGACCTACATGGAAGGACCTGACAAGCTCTTTCTCTTAGTCAGTGAAGAGGAGGTTAAGTCTCACCTCAAAGGGCAGACAGTGCGCTCACTGGTCTTTTGGCTCTTTGTCCAAACCCTTTTCTTGCTTTTATTTGCGCCCTTATTTTTAGCCATGGGCTATGGCTTGCCAGTTTTTTTCATCTATATGCTTTTATTGGGAGCTGGGAAATATCTCCTCTTTCGTCAAAAAGCCAGTAAATTTTTTACTGAGAACGGAATTGACTGGGACTATGTGATCGCCCAAGAAAGCAAGCGCAAGCAAGTTTTGCTTCGTTTCTTTGCTCTCTTTACTCAGGTCAAGGGCGTTTCAAATAGTGTCAAACGTCGCGCTTATCTGGATTTTATCCTAAAGACTGTTCAGAAGGTACCTGGGAAAATTTGGCAAAATCTCTATCTTCGTTCTTACTTGCGAAATGGAGACCTCTTTGCCCTCAGTCTCCGTCTCTTGCTCCTATCCTTGTTAGCTTTGATCTTTATCGAGCAGTCTTGGATTGCGACGGCAGTGGTTGTCCTGTTTAATTACCTTATGCTCTTCCAGTTGTTGGCTCTCTATCGTGCTTTTGACTACCAGTATTTGACCCAGCTCTTTCCACTAGAAAAAGGGGAGAAAGAGAAGGGACTACAGGAAGTTATCCGAGGATTGACAGGTTTTGTTTTATTGGTTCAGCTGATAGTTGGTTTGATTACCCTCCAAGAAAAACTAGCTCTTCTAGCCCTGCTTGGAGCTGGACTGGTCCTGCAAATCTTGTATCTCCCTTATCAGGTGAAACGTCAGATGCAGGACTAATACTCTTCGAAAATCTCTTCAAACTACGTCAGCTTTATCTGCAACCTGCGGCTAGCTTCCTAGTTTGCTCTTTGATTTTCATTGAGTATAACATTGCTTATATGATACTAAAAAAGAAGTTGAGTTCTGTCTCAGCTTCTTTTATTTTCTACAAGATAATGGTTGGTCCGTAGAGACTCAACTTAGTCTTGACTTGGTCAAAGTGGAAACGGTCATAGGCCCGCCAAGCGGCGCGAGTAGGAGCATCTGGATTGAGAGCACTGAGGCCCATGAGGAGACTGGAAGTTTGGTAAAATTTTTCCAGCTCAATCAAGAATCGATTATCCATTGTCTCAGCTTTAGAGAGAAAGTGGAGGATATTGTTCAGTTGCTCCTGAAAGCGAACGTCATCAGCTGTTGCCTGTTTGCATGCTTGATAGGCTTTGTTTAACTCAGTAATCAAAATCTGAGCTCTTTTGATAGGTTCTGTATCTGTCATGAGAATTCCTCCTTTAATCTGGGTGCTAGTCTTGTTTCTAGCAACTGTTTTTTTGATACTGTCAGTTTATCACTTTTAACTCTTTTTTTATCTTCAAATCTTTAATTGTCATTGAAATTTCCTGAATGGTAATAGCGGGATTTTATGATAAAATGGTTGTAAGGTTATCATAGTTATTTTGTAAAAACTTCGACACTTTAGGAATTTTTAAGAACCGTTTAGGATTTGGTGAAAAATAGTTTCTAGACTTATGGTATCCTCTCTTCAGGAGGTTTTATCCATGAACTATATCATCATCCAAAAAGAGAAAGAAATTTTCAAATTAAACATAAAGGATATCTACTATATCCAAACGCATCCAAGTAAAGCCCATACCGTGCAGATTGTTACAGAAGACGCTAGCTTTGATCTGTTTCAAAATTTAAGCAATCTTGAAAAACAATATGGGGAAACCTTGACGAGATGTCATCGAAATTGTCTGGTCAACCTTGAACGAGTAAAATCCATGGATATCCAATCAAAGACCCTCTTTCTAGGGGAAGAAGGTCGATATGCTGTTCAGTATGCCAGACGTCGCTATAGAGACATTCGCCAAAAATGGTTGAAACAAGGAGAGTAAGAAGATGAGAATATTTGTTTTAGAAGATGACTTTTCCCAACAAGCTAGGATTGAAACGACGATAGAGAAACTCTTGAAAGAATATCGTATCATTCCCAGCTCTTTTGAAGTTTTTGGCAAGCCAGACCAACTGCTGACAGAGGTACATGAGAAGGGGGCGCATCAGCTATTCTTTTTGGATATTGAGATTCGAAACGAAGAGATGAAGGGGCTAGAAGTGGCTAGAAAGATTCGGGATCGGGATCCTTATGCTCTAATCGTCTTTGTGACAACTCACTCGGAGTTTATGCCCCTGTCCTTTCGCTACCAAGTGTCAGCTTTGGACTACATTGATAAGGCCTTGTCGACAGAGGAGTTTGAATCTCGGATCGAGACAGCCCTCCTCTATGCCAATAGTCAAGATAGTAAAAGTC
Organism: Streptococcus sp. CF8-6; assembly: GCF_024295845.1. Classification (NCBI taxonomy): domain Bacteria; kingdom Bacillati; phylum Bacillota; class Bacilli; order Lactobacillales; family Streptococcaceae; genus Streptococcus; species Streptococcus sp. CF8-6. The sequence continues at coordinate 38,926 of NZ_JANCOF010000008.1, forward strand.
TGGCGGAAGATTGCTTTTACTTTAAATCAAAATTTGCTCAATTCCAGTATCCCTTTAAAGAGGTTTACTATCTCGAAACGTCGCCTAGAGCCCATCGTGTTATTCTCTATACCAAGACGGATAGGTTGGAATTTACAGCGAGTTTAGAGGAGGTTCTCAAGCAGGAACCCCGTCTCTTGCAGTGCCACCGCTCTTTTCTCATCAATCCTGCCAATGTGGTTCAATTGGATAAGAAAGAAAAACTCCTTTTCTTTCCCAATGGTGGAAGCTGTCTAATCGCGCGTTATAAGGTCAGGGAAGTGTCTGAGGCTATCAATAACTTACACTGAGTGAGGTGATGGAATGGAATTAGTTTGGAAGATAGTATATGCGTTTTTGATATCTGGATTGGAATTGTTTATATTTTTTAAGGTGGATGGAATTGTTCTGACTCTGGAGAGAGTTTTTAAGGCCTTTCTTTTTAAGATACTTTTGGCAGTTGTTTTTGTAACGATTAGCTATATAGTAGGAAATGCTTACCTATCTTATTTTGTGGAACCCTTGTACGGCATAGGTTTATCTTTCTTGTTTTTAAGAGGGTTTTCTAAAAAACTCCTTCTATTTTATGGTCTCTTTCCAATGATATTGGTAAATCTCTTTTATAGAGGAATCTCCTATTTTGTGCTTCCATTTTTGGGGCAAGGGCAAGTGTACGATGACCTCTCTTTTATTTGGTTATTTATAAAAATTTTCATTTGCTTTATTTCTCTAGCCTTTTTGAAATGGTTAGACTATGATTTTACTAGCTTGAGAAGGGAGGTTCTAGACAAAGATTTTCAAAAGTCTCTGACTAAGATTAACTGGATAATGGGAGCCTACTATCTAGTGATGCAAAGTTTGTCTTATTTAGAATATGTACAAGATATTCAATCAACGACTATTCGCCATCTGATTCTGGTGTTTTACTTGCTCTTTTTTATGGGGATTATCAAGAAATTGGATACCTACTTGAAGGAAAAACTTCAGGAGAAACTGAACCAAGAGCAGGTTTTGCGCTATAGAGAAATGGAGCGGTATAGTCGGCATATAGAGGAACTTTACAAGGAAGTACGGAGCTTTCGTCATGATTATGCCAACCTCTTGACTAGCTTACGCCTAGGTATTGAAGAGGAGGATATGGAGCAGATAAAAGAGGTCTACAACTCCGTTTTAAAGGACTCCGTCCAGAAATTTCAGGACAATAAATATGACCTTGGACGGTTGGTGAATATTCGTGATCGTGCCCTCAAAAGTCTCCTTGCAGGAAAATTTATAAAAGCCAGAGAAAAGGATATTGTCTTTAATGTCGAAGTTCCTGAGGAGATTCAAGTTGAGGGGATGAGTCTGCTTGATTTTTTAACTATCGTATCTATCCTTTGTGACAATGCTATTGAAGCCAGTGCAGAGGCTAGTCAACCTCATGTTTCAATCGCCTTTTTAAAAAATGGAGAACAGGAGATCTTTATCATTGAAAACTCCATCAAAGAAGAGGGCATAGATGTTTCTGAAATCTTCTCTTTTGGAGTTAGTTCTAAAGGGGAGGAACGAGGTGTTGGTCTCTATACCGTCAGGAAGATTGTTGAAAGTTATCCCAATGCTAGTCTCAATACAACCTGTCAAAATCAAGTCTTTCGTCAGGTTTTGACAATGTTATCAATTGAATGACAGCAAGTAATAGAATGATTAAATAATGGAATAAATATAACAGAATTCTATAATATAAATGTTTTGGAAAGGTTAATTATGGATTTTTATAATTTTTAAGTTTTTTTACCATTTGTTAAGTCAATAAGGGATTTAAGAAGAAACGAGACTAGACAGTAGCTATCCTGAGGTTACTGTCTTATTCTTTTACAACAAAATAGGCTTCATAATATCTATAGGAGATTTACCCACTACAAATATTATAAAGCCAAGCTTTTTATCCAAAAGCACTTTGTATGATTACATTTGTTGATAATTTCTAGACCTATTGGCTTGGTTTGATGAGTTAGATGTTAATATGCTTAATATTGAATCTAACCACCATCCTCCACCTGTAATTTGATTGAGTTCAGTAGTTGTTAATTCTTGAAATGAAGTTAGGTTTTGTTTCTTATCCATGTTATGATTCTCCTGTTTTATAAGATAATAAATAGTTATAGAGTGTTATCTGAAAATTAATTAGAATGTGTTAAAATTTTATCTTTGAAATAATCAAAATATGTTTTCTTTGCAGTTACACTAGTGACGCGACCTTGTAGACCATATTGGATGAGTTTACTGTCCTCACCAGATAGTTTTGCAAGAGCGGTTAATTTAAAGAGATTTCCTTGCTCTGTTCTGGTGGGAGTTTGATCAATGCTCTGAAGTTGGCCGATGATGGTAATACCGTGATTTCCAATCTTCTCAAGTTTTAATCTTACAGTTTGTCCTTTATCTAGTAAGGGGAGATAGTCAGATGATACGTAGTAAGTGATTAGTACTTCTCTTGTATCTGTTATAATAGGGAATATTTGAGCAATTTCTGTACCAGTTGGAATTCTATTTTTACCTTCAAATTCGCTGTTCAGATGAACGATACCTTTACTTGGAGCGGTTAAGGTATTGTTTTCCAAGCGCTGTGTCGCTTGATCTAGTTGTACTTTTAATTCTGTTAGTTGATTTTCCACAGCTAGTTGTTGCTGAGAAGTTGTTTGTAAAAACTGAGTACGAAGTACTTCAATTTTGGTTTCTAAACTATTATCATAAGTTGCTACACTTCCGATACCAGCTTGCTGAATTTTGAGACTTGCGATAGATGATTCAAGGCCTGTAACACTTTGATTGATTTGAGATAAAAATTGCTCTTCTATAGCTCCTTGTGTTTGTCCTTGTGATGCTACCAGATAACTATTCAAGGTTGACTGGTGTGGATTGCCAGTCGGTAAGCGTGCTCTTTTGTTTATGATAGCATCTCTCAGCTCTTGATATTCTCCAATTTGTTGTTGAATTTTTGTAATTTCTTGTTCGATAGCTGATGAACTGCTATTAGCAAGATTGGCTTGATTTGAAACTTCAGTGTTAGTCTTTGAGATACCCAGCTCAATATCATGAGCTTGTTTAGTAAAATTCATAAAGGTATTATAGTAGCCAAACTCATCCTCACCAGAAAAAAGATCGGTATTTTTTTCTAAGCTTTGTTTCAAAATTCCAAGTCCTTCTTTTTGCTTCTCAAGTCTTTGTAACTGAGTTTCTAAGGCAGTTTTCTGACTTTCTTCCATTGTTTCAGAGTATTTGATGAGTAAGTCACCTTTTTCAACTACTTGATTTGCCACTAAATGATTAGCTAAGATAGGATTATCACTGGTTGACTGAATGGATGCAATGACACTTGTAGGAGTGACTTCTCCTTGCGATGTAACAGTAATCTCTTTTGTAGCAACAAGGGAGAAAATCACGATGAAAGTAAACAGTAATGAAAGTGGTATGATCAATACTGTCGCATAATTATGGTAACGTCTCTGATAAAACTCGACGCTTCTAAAAAGATTAGGATTCATAACATTCTCCTTATTTGTTGAATAGATGATGGTAGAAGCCTTGCGCCTGTATTAACTCTTGATGACTACCAACTTCAATGATTTTCCCTTGGTCAAGAACAATGACACGGTTAGTCCGTTCGGCTATACTTAGACGATGGGCTACAAAGAGAATGGTTTTATCAGTTAGGGACATAAGATTATCTATAACCTTTTTCTCAGTCAAAACATCGAGAGCACTAGTAGCTTCATCTAGTATTAAAACAGGAGATTTAGTTAAAAGAGCACGAGCGAGGGCGATTCGTTGCTTCTGTCCTCCTGACAGACCTGCTCCATCAGAAAGTTGAGTTTGATAGCCCATAGGCATTCTTTCAATATCTTGACGGATTTCAGCTAATTCGCAAGCTTTTAGAATATCTTCTTGGCTAATCATACTATTACCGCCCAAGGTTAAGTTTTCCAAGATAGAGCCATTAAAGATATAGGCTTGTTGGGGCAGGTAATTAATATGACGTCGCAAGATTTTTTTATCAATATTTTTAATATCCTGATGATTGATGGTAATCTGTCCTTTGTAAGGGTCAAAGAAGTTGACAATCATTTTGGCTAGAGTTGTTTTACCAGAACCACTAACTCCAACTAGGCTAACCTTATCACCTTCTTTAATCGTTAGATTGATATCTGTTAAGGTATCTCGCCCAAAACCATACTTATAAGAAAGGTCATCAAATTCAATATCGCCCATCAAAAAATTTGAATGAACAGGATTTTCTTGAACTTGAAATTCAGATTCGACTAAGTAGACCTCGTTCAAGCGGTTATTAGCAACCTTCGCAGATTGGAGTTTAGTTTGTAGGTTGATAATATTTTCCATAGGAGTTGTAAAGTAAGAAAGAAGTGTATTAAAGGTAATCAGCTGACCGATAGAAATCTTACTCGACATGACTAATTGAGCACCAAACCATAGGATAAAGATATTAAGAACTAACTTTGTTCCTTGTTTTAAATTAGTTTGTAAAATAGAATATTTAGTAAGTTTAAAGGATTTTTCCAAATAATCGACAAATTCACTGTCAATATTTTGGTAGCGATTTTCTTCACTTGTGAGTGACTTGATGGTTTCGATCCCGTTGATATCTTCGATAATAGCAGAACTAACCATAGAATTACTTTGCATGACATCATGGTTCATTTTTTCAAAAGGTTTCATAAAAGAAAAGATGATGAATATGTAAATAGGGATAGAAATAAGAGAAAGAAGAAAGAGGTTAGGATTTTGTGCCAGTAAGACACTCCCTACAAGGATCAGAATGGAAACATCAAGAAGAAGAGAGAGAATGGTAGAAGCCAAGGCATCTATAATAGAGTTAGCATCTGTGAACCGTGAAATGATTTCTCCTGTACGACGTGTCGCAAAGAAAGACATAGGAAGTTCAAAAATATGGCGAATATAGGATAAAATCACATCAATACTTAATCTCTGACTCAGAACAGTTAGGAGATAATCTCTGGAGAAGCCCATGACTTGTTGGAGGATATAAGTGATAACTAGACCAACTGAGATGATTCCTAAAGTTGATTTCATCTGATTTGGGATATACTCATCCAAGATTCCTTGGAGATAATAAGAACCACCGATATTGATAATAGTGACCAATAAGCTTGAGAGAACAATGTAAGTAATGAGAGATTTTTGTTTGAAAATCAGAGGAAGGAAGCTTAGTAGACCATTCTTTTTATCTTTATGGGGTTGATAGCTGGGTTTTGGAGCTAGAAAAATAGCTACTCCAGTCCATTCAGAGAAAAAGCGTTCTTTTGACATTTTGGTGATTTTTACAGAAGGGTCAGGATCACCAATAATCAGATAGTCTTTCTTTGTTTGATAGACAACATAGTAATGTTGGAGTTTTCCTTTTTTGTTAACGTGAACAATAAATGGATAGGGGACATCACTCATGTCAAAGAGCGTTTGATCTGCTTGAACAGGCCTTGTTTCAAATCCCATTTCATCAGCGGCTTTTACAATGCCAAGAGCAGTCGTCCCTTCTTTATTGGTCTTTGCAAGTTCTCTCAAGTGAGCTAGAGAAAAATCTGAACCATAGAATTTAGCAATCGAGGCTAAGGCAGCAACACCACAGTCTCTAGCATCTATTTGTGGAACAAATGTACGTTTATAAGAAGTCATTGGCAATTCCTTTCATATAATATGATGAGTTTATTATGCCATAATAATAAGTTTATATTTTATGAAATCTTGAATTGTCATTGAAACTTCCTGAATGGTAAAAAAGTGATTAGAAGCCATCTTTCTTTAAAAGGTTATAGAATATGCTTTGAAATAAAAAAGCTAATTCAAGACGTTTCGATGACAATTCAAGATTTGGATGAAAAATTTAAAAAAACAATGATATACTAAACTTGTCAAAGTTGCAACAGGACAAAAATTAAAATAAAAAAGGAGTATTTATCATGAATACAAAAATGATGGAACAATTTTCTGTTATGGATAATGAAATGCTTGCTTGCGTTGAAGGTGGAGATAATTCATACGGATTCTGGTATAGAATAGGTGGTTTAGTAAGAGATGGATTCGATTTGTATGTTGAAAATCAAAGAAGATTGCATGCGATGTGTCCACTGTGTATCTAGGGAGGTAATATCATGAAAAATAAATACTTTGAAACTTTAAGTGCAGAAGAACTAACACAAGTCCAAGGAGGCGGAATTCCTTGGTGGACTCCAATAATTCCTAATTACGACCAAATTCTGGGATCAATTTGTGGTTTCATAGATGGATTTAGCAGATCTACAAACAGGGGACAATGCTAAAAAATCATCTAGACATTAAAGAAAGGATAAACTATGAAGAACATAAGTTTTATCTTTATAAAAGTGCTTACTTGCTTTTTACTTACTTTTGCCATTCAAGTTGTACCATTAACTGTTGTTAGACGATTTTATGACGGAGCGATGGGAGATGTGTTCAGTGTTGGTGTCTTCTTTTTAACTTTCTTTATTTGTTTAACCATTCTTGTATATCTCATTAAGAGATGGGGTGATGAGACTACTTTAGATTGCTTGCCAATCAAGTGGGTAGAATTGAAATGGATTGTTCTTGCTTATCTGGCTAATCTGGTTTTAGTAGTTGGTTTTATACTTTTCATGACCGTACTTGGAAAAGTCCATGATAATACAAGTTCTTTAAGCTTTTTTCAACATTTGGAAACAAGAGGTTTTCTGTACACATTTCTATTCTGGTTGTCAACTGCTTTTACTCAACCTCTTTTGGAGGAGATGCTCTTTAGAGGGATCATTTTAGGAACTTTAGAAAAATATTCTCCTATTTTTGCTGTTTTTCTTTCAGCTGTTCTTTTTGGATTTGCTCATGATGGAGAGATTATTTCTCAGCATCTTGTGACAGGAATTGTATTAGGGAGTCTCTATATAAAGCGGAGAAACCTGTATTCCTGTGTAGTTGTACATGGTTTGATGAATGCTACTGTTACCTGTCTCTTTTTTCTGGCTACTTAAGTTTTTAATAAGGTCACATAGCTATGTAGCAGAGGTTACATACGGTTTCTTGATATATTAGTATAAGAGAGGAGACTGGAAAAATATTTCTAAAAACACAACGTACTTCTAGTGAGATTGTTCCTAGGTCAGTTTCCTTTACTTGTCTATTTTTATCTCGTCAGTTTTTAAATTTTTCCTTAGTTTTCTAATTTCTTTTAGTGGTTATCAACTTGACTTCTATTTTGGCTGTTGTTTATCTCACTAGGGAAATGAGAGTGAAAAAATTTGAAGATGATGATTTGGTTAGTCCTAGAACCAATCAACTCATGTTTATAGATTGACAGGTTTTGTGTCTATTATCGCTTTGTATAGAGGTATCACAGCAGTAGAATTCTATCAGCAATTAATTGCCTATATCGGTGCCATCCTATGCTTGCTTATCATGCTTCTGCTCCTTTGGGATTTGAAGTATCATAAAAAGTAGGGGCTAATGCTAATAAAGTATAAAAGGGTAAGTGTTTTCGAAATATTTACCTTTTTTTAATGAAGTTTTTGCAATTCAAGATGTTTCGATGACAATTCAAGATTTGGATGAAAAATTTTAAAAAACAATGATAAACTAAACTTGTCAAAGTTGAAACAGGACAAAAATTAAAAATGAAAAGGGGTATTCATCATGGATACAAAAATGATGGAACAATTTGAGGTTATGGATACAGAGATGCTTGCGAGTAAAGTAGGAGGAAAAACAATATACTACGGTAATGGTTTATATTGTGATAACTCTAAAGGTTGCTGGGTAAACTGGCCTGAAGCTATAAATAAAATTCTTACTAATTCTATTGTTAATGGATTTTCAGGTGGGAATGCAGGTTGGAATTCGGGGGGGCCTCTATAATGAGAGGTTTAAAGTGGTTTTCTGGAGGAGTTGAAAGACGCCGTGAAGCTATCATCATATTAGAAGAACTTATTCAAAATATAAAATGTGATTCTCAACTTCTCCCTTTGAAAAATATATTGATTTCTTACGAATATGAATTAAAGAAAGGAAGTATATCGATTCCTTATACCCTTAGTCGAATGAACATTGAAATTTCAAATGTATTAATTGAAAATGCACTACATTTATCTGAAATTCAGTCTGATCAGATAAAAAAATTAAGAGAATTATCTAATATTAGATATGGATACTAGGGTGTAGTCCAAGTGATATGTTAATTATAGTTTATGTATTCCTAATATTTTTATTGTGATTCTGGATTTGAGTGAAAAAAATTAAAACAGTGCTATACTAAACTTGTCAAGGTTGCAACAGGATAAAAATTAAAAATAAAAAAGGAGTATTTGCCATGAATACAAAAATGATGTCGCAATTTGAGATTATAGATACTGATATGCTTGCTTGCGTTGAAGGTGGTTTCGGAGGTTGGGGAGATATGATTGCTGGTTTATTGGGTGGGCTAGCACCGTCTCCAACTTTGGACCAATTAAATGGTAAGTGACCTATTATACATTTTTCAAAACCATGTAGTCCTTATGGTATTGGGGGAACTCCAAACTCATGTAATGGTATTTAAAAAGGATTGAAGCTATGAAGGCAAAATATGGGAATCAAATTGTTGATGTTTGGGAAATTGGTCAAGCAACTCCTAAACCAAGTTGGGTAGAGGAAGCTTTTCAAAAAAATTATATGGTTTGGTTGGATAATCATGTGCGCATTCTAATGGCAGGTCTCAACACTTCTCTCGCAACGAATATCAAGTTTGGTCTAGTTGGAACAGTTGGAGGAGGATTCGCTGGTTATGGAATGTATGTTCTTGGTTATCCAGGTGATTATATAGATATCACCAATCATAGAGTTGTTTCTGCTAAAACATTTCACAAAAGTTATCAAATTTTAGAAAATGATTAGATGTCATTTAATTGTAATGGAGATAGTAATGAAAAAAATATTTGCAACAAAAAGCAATATATTCTTAGTGAGATTGTTGTTCGGACAGATACCCTTGCTTGTCTCTACTTATCTATTTTTATCCCGTCAGTTTTTAAATTTTTCCTTAGTTTTCCAATTTCTTTTAGTGGTTATTAACTTAGCTTCTATTTTGGCTACTGTTTATCTCACTAGGGAAATGAAGATAAGAGAGTTTGAAGATGATGATTTGGTTAGTCCTAGAACCAATCAACT
>NZ_JANCOF010000009.1:0-34130 GCF_024295845.1 Streptococcus sp. CF8-6
CGCCTTTGTCAAGAACTTTTTTCAGTGAATTTGATTTTTCTTTTCCTCACTAACTTAGCCACGGCTTCTGTTCGTGCAGTGTGGGGAAACATATCGACCGACTGGATATACTGGAGGTCATAGACTTTTACTAGTTTGACCAAATCTCGTGCCAAGGTCGAAACATTGCAGGATACATAGACCATTTTTTCTGGAACATAGGTCAGAATGGTTTCCAGTAGCTTATCATCTAAGCCTGTACGAGGAGGGTCGACTATCAAAGCATCCGCTCGGTAGCCATCTTTATACCAGCGTGGAATAATCTCTTCAGCTGTTCCCGCTTCGTAATGGGTATTGTCAAACCCCATTCTCTGAGCATTTCGCTTAGCATCTTCAATGGCTTCTGGAATAATATCCATTCCTCTGAGACTCTTGACCTTATTTGCGAAGGCAAATCCGATCGTCCCAACACCGCAATAGGCATCGATTAGATGGTCTTCTTTGCTGACATCCAGAGCCTTAATTGCTTCACTATAGAGAATTTCTGTCTGCTCCGGATTAAGTTGATAAAAAGCTCGGGGCGAGAGAGAAAACTCATAGTCGAGTACTCCTTCTTGAATGCTCTCTTGGCCCCAGATAATTTCCGTCTTTTCACCATAGATTTCACTTGTTTTTGCTGTATTTGTATTGACAGCAACCGTGACAACTTCTGGAAAATCATTGACTAAATCTTCGACCAGTTGATTTAAATTAAGCTGGCGATTTGTGACAATGATAATCTGAACTTGCCCCGTTTTTCTTGCTCTGCGTACCATGATGGTGCGAACACCGAGCGTTTTTCTCTCATCTGTAATTGGAATTTGGTGGTAAGTAAGAAGTTCAGCTAGGCGATTCGCTATTACTTGGGTTTCCTTATCTTGCACCAAGCAGTCTTTCAACTCTACGAGATAATGAGAGTTTTGCGCATACAAACCTGCCTTGACCTGATTTTTAAATTTCCGAGTCTGGAATTGAAGCTTAGCACGGTAGTACTTGGGTTCCTGCATTCCGATAGTTGGACGGATTTCATAGTTTTCATATCCCGCAGGGGCAAATTTTTTCAGGGCTTGGTGGAGCAGATCCGTTTTGAACTCTAACTGTTTATCATAGTGGAGGTGCATGATTTGGCAACCACCACATTCATTATAAATCGTACAAGCTGGTACGACTCGAAATTTAGACTTCTTATTAACCTTTAGTAATTTGGCTTCAACAAAGTTGCGTTTAATAGAAGTAATTTGACAATAGATGTCTTCTCCTTTGAGGGCTCCAGGCACAAATACTAAAGTTTTTTGGTAAAATCCGATTCCCTCGCCATTGATGCCCATCCGCTTGATTTTTAAAGGTATTTTTTGTTTGACTTTCAGATTCATACCCCTATCTTATCACATTTTAGGGTATAATAGAACTATGAAAATCACAAAACTTGAAAAGAAAAAACGTCTCTACTTGATGGAGTTAGATGGACAGCAAACCTCTTATATCACGGAAGATACCATTGTCCGTTTTATGTTGTCCAAAGATAAGGTGGTTAGCAAGGAAGAATTAATCGAGATACAGGGCTTTGCACAGTTTTCTTATGGTAAGAACCTCGCTCTCTACCATTTATCCTTCAAGGCTCGTACCGAAAAGGAAGTGCGAGAGTACCTGAAAAAGTATGATATTGAAGAAAAAATCATTAGTCAAGTTATCGCTAATCTTAGAGAAGATAACTGGATAAATGATCGTCAGTATGTCTACTCTATTATCAACGCAAATCAACTCTCTGGAGATAAGGGACCTTATGTGCTAGCTCAAAAACTGTCTCAAAAAGGGATTGCCAAATCAACGATTGAAGAGGTTTTAAAGGATTTTGATTTTTCGGAGGTTGCTCAACGTGTGGCGGAGAAACTTCTAAAAAAATACAATGGAAAGCTTCCCGCTCGTGCCTTGCAGGATAAGATCATTCAAAGCTTGACGAACAAAGGCTTCTCCTATTCTGATGCTAAGAATGTCTTTGACGACTTGGACAGTCAAGTCGACCAAGAAACGACTCAAGAACTCATTTTTAAAGAGCTAGACAAACAATATGCTAAGTATGCTCGAAAGTATGAAGGATACGAACTTAAACAGCGTTTAACCCAAGTTTTAGCTCGAAAAGGCTATGATTTTTCGGATATAGCCAGCGCTCTCAGAGAATATCTTTAACATTTTCAGGTAAAATTCAAAAAAATTAGACCAATTTATGATATAATAGTAGACGATAAACTTATAAATTGTAGAAAGTTGGTTAGTTATGAAACTTCCAAAAGAAGGCGACTTTATTACAATTCAAAGTTATAAGCATGATGGGAGTCTTCACCGTACTTGGCGGGACACCATGGTACTAAAAACAACAGAGAACGCTATTATAGGCGTCAACGACCACACACTTGTTACCGAAAGTGACGGCCGTCGTTGGGTGACTCGAGAACCCGCTATTGTTTACTTTCACAAAAAATATTGGTTTAATATCATTGCCATGATTCGTGATAATGGGATTTCCTACTATTGCAATATGGCCAGCCCCTACTATCTAGATGAGGAAGCCCTGAAATACATTGATTATGATTTGGATGTCAAGGTTTTCACTGATGGTGAAAAGCGTCTCTTGGACGTTGAAGAGTATGAGCGCCATAAACGCAAAATGAAGTATTCTGATGATTTAGACTATATTTTGAAAGAACATGTTAAAATCCTTGTTGATTGGATCAACAATGGACGCGGTCCTTTCTCAGAGGCCTATGTCAACATTTGGTACAAACGCTACATAGAACTAAAGAATCGGTAAAGTTGTCAAACCGGGGTGAGAGCCCTGGTTTTTTATTTGAAAAACCCAGCCTGAAAGCTGGGTTAATTGCTATATATCTAATTTAGTAACAGTAAACTTGATGTGGGAATAGTCTTTTTCAACATCCTTATCCAACAAGAAAGCCGTGGCATCCTTCTTAACCTGAACAAGATCAATGTTCTGGGCTTGAGCTGCATAGACGCATCCACAATAACATTGACGATAAATATCATACTCCTCGCACATCTCCACCGAACGCTTGTAACCTTGATTTTTCTTGAAATCACTTGGGAGATAGTGGGTCGTATAAATCTTTTGCACATCAATTCCGATGCTATTGATGGTTTGAGAATTCTTATGGGGACTGATGGTCAAGGCTGAACCAAAGTAGTCAAAGCCCAAATCCATAGCCACTTGCGCTGTTTTGTCCAAACGATAGTCAAAACAAACCTTGCAACGGTCGCCACCTTCAGGTTCTTCCTCTAGGCCTCTGACTAACTGACGGTATTCATTTGGTTCGTAGGGAGCTTCTAGGTACTGAACCGTATTTCCTGTTCGCTCATTGAAATCACTGACAAATTTTTTGGTGACATAAGCCCGCTTGTGGTATTCTGCCTTGGGGTGGATATTGGAATTGGCGAAATAGATGGTCACATCAGCGTATTTGGTCAGATACTCGAGGGTGTAGGTACTACAAGGAGCACAGCAAACATGCATGAGAATAGTTGGCCGTTCCTCATTCTTTTCCCAAACCTGAACCATTTTCTGCATGACACGGTCATAATTAATCTTCTGATTGGGATTCATCTTGCTCAGAATTTCTTCTACATCAATCATGTTCTTCTCCTTTTACTATTAATTATTTTACCATATATCACCAACCAGCTCAAATCGATTTTATAAAAAGGAAGCGATAAAAGGAGGGATGCTCATTCCCTCCTTTTGTGTTTTTTATGAATTGCTTAGTATAAACAGCTTACATCATTCCACCCATCATGCTTGGATCCATGGCTGGAGCTGGGGTTACTGGTTCTGGTTTATTGGCTACGACTGCTTCTGTTGTTAAAATCAAGCTGGCTACAGAGGCTGCATTTTGAAGGGCAGAACGACTAACCTTAACTGGGTCAATGATTCCCTCTTCAATCATGTTAACCCACTCGCCAGTTGCTGCGTTGAAGCCTGTGCTAACTTCCGCATTCTTCAAGCGGTCAATAACAATAGAACCTTCGAATCCCGCATTGTGGGCGATTTGACGAACAGGCTCTTCCAAGGCACGGAGAACAATATTGCGTCCTGTCGCTTCATCTCCTGTCAATTCCAAATCAGCTACGGCTGGGATGACATTTACAAGAGCTGTTCCACCACCTGCAACGATTCCTTCTTCAACGGCTGCACGAGTAGCGTTGAGGGCATCTTCAATGCGGAGTTTCATTTCTTTCAACTCAGTTTCAGTTGCAGCACCGACCTTGATGACTGCGACACCACCTGACAATTTTGCCAAGCGTTCTTGCAATTTTTCACGATCAAATTCAGAAGTTGTAGTTTCGATTTGAGACTTGATAACCGCAACACGGTGAGAAATAGCTTCAGGATTTCCAGCACCTTCTACGATAACAGTGCTATCTTTGTTCACAGTTACTCTCGCTGCTTGACCAAGCGCCTCAATAGTAGCGTCCTTCAACTCAAGACCAAGATCTTCTGTGATAACTGTTCCACCTGTCAAGATAGCGATATCTTCCAACATAGCCTTACGACGGTCACCAAAACCAGGTGCCTTAACTGCTACTACGTTGAAGGTTCCACGAATCTTGTTCAATACAAGAGTCGGAAGAGCTTCACCATCTACATCATCCGCAATAATCAAGAGTGGACGATTGCTTTGGAGAATGCTTTCTAGAAGTGGCAAGATTTCTTGGATATTGGAAATCTTCTTGTCAGTAATCAAAATGTATGGATTTTCAAGATCAGCCACCATTTTTTCGCTATCTGTCACCATGTACTGCGATAGGTAACCGCGGTCGAACTGCATTCCTTCAACAACTTCAAGTTCTGTTTCCATACCACGTGACTCTTCAATAGTGATGACACCATCTTTACCAACTTTTTCCATGGCTTCAGAGATGTATTCGCCGACTTTCTCAGAACGAGAAGATACGGCAGCAACCTGTGCGATGGCTTCTTTATTGGCAACAGGGATGGCATTGTTTTTCAAGACTTCTACAGCTGCGGCAACCGCTGCTTCAATCCCTCGACGGATACCGATTGGATTGGCACCTGCTGTGACGTTTTTGATTCCTTCACGGACGATGGCTTGGGTCAAGACAGTCGCAGTTGTGGTTCCATCACCTGCGATATCATTGGTTTTTGAAGCTACTTCTGATACCAATTTAGCACCCATATTTTCAAAATGGTCTTCCAACTCTATTTCTTTGGCAATGGTCACACCGTCATTGGTAATCAATGGTGAACCGAATGATTTTTCCAACACAACGTTACGACCTTTTGGGCCTAAGGTTACTTTAACTGTGTCTGCTAGGATATCGACACCACGAACCATAGCTGAACGAGCATCAGATGAAAATTTAATTTCTTTTGACATACTTACTTTCTCCTTCTATTCTTCAATGATTGCCAAAATATTGGCTTCGCCTACGATAATGTACTTTTCATCGCCATCTTTGACATCAATACCAGCGTGGGCTTCAACTAAGACACGGTCTCCAGCCTTAACGCTTGGAGCAACCAAGTCACCATTCAAGGTGCGAACACCTTGTCCTGTAGCTATAACTTGGGCAGTTTTGGTTTTTTCTTGGGCTGAGCCCGCAAGGACAAAGCCTCCAACAGTTTGTTCTTTTTCTTCGATTTTCAAGACCACACGGTCTCCTAATGGTTTCAACATCTGTTTTCCTCCATGATAAACTACATATTATTAGCACTCTTTATATATGAGTGCTAATTCATAGTTCTATTGTATCACTTGGTCAGAAATAGTCAAGAAAAAAGTCTGACTTTGGCAAGATAAAAAGTCTGAGACCAACTCAGACTTTTCAATGTTTATACTCAATGAAAATCAAAGAGCAAACTAGGAAGCTAGCCGCAGGTTGCTCAAAGCACTGTTTTGAGGTTGTAGATAAGACTGACGAAGTCAGTTACCTATACCAGCTGACGTGGTTTGAAGAGATTTTCGAAGAGTATTAAAATGGCAATTCTTCCTCTTCCAAAACCAAGTCTGCCAAATCCTGTCCTGCATTATTTTCACGCATAGCACGTTGGGCACGGCTTTCCAAAAGTTGGAATCCTGTGGCAAGGACTTCAGTCACATAGTTCATCTGGCCATTTTTCTCGAAGCGACGAGTACGAAGTTCTCCATCCACAGAGATAAGACTACCTTTAGTTGCGTAGCTTGCCAAGGTTTCAGCCAATTTCCCCCAAAGAACAAGATTGACAAAGTCAGCTTCACGTTCCCCGTTTTGGTCTTTGTAACGACGGTTCACAGCGATAGTTGCTCGCGCCACTGACTTGTCGTTGTTTGTTTTGTGCAATTCTGGTGTAGACGTCAAGCGCCCAATCATGATAACTTTATTATACATATTTTCTTCCTCCTACTTATCTATTCGTAAGGAATCAAAAAAAGTTACAAAAATTTGTAACTTTTCGAGAAAATTTTTTATTTTTTATGCCCCATGAAACCTGTCGCCTGTTGATTGGCCATAATGGTCATATCTGTAATCTGCACACGACGAGGCTGACTGGTCACATAGATCACTGTATCTGCAATATCCTGAGCTTGCAAGGCCTCAATTCCCTGATAGACGGTGGCAGCACGCTCTTTGTCACCATGAAAACGAACTGTAGAGAAATCTGTTTCGACAATTCCTGGCTGAATGGTTGTCACCTTGATGTCCGTTGCGATCGTATCAATTCGCAGTCCATCTGAAAAAGTCTTAACTGCTGCCTTGGTGGCTGAATAAACTGCTGCACCCGCATAGGCATAGATTCCTGCGGTTGATCCCATATTGATAATATGTCCCTGATTGGCTTTTACCATAGAAGGCAAGAAACAGCGAGTAACCGCCATCAAACCCTTCACATTGGTATCCAGCATGGTCAGCATATCCAACTCTTCATAGTCCTGATAGGGAGCCAAGCCAAGAGCTAGTCCAGCGTTATTGACCAAGATATCAATCTGCCCTATCGTTTCCAAAATATCGGAGCAAACAGTCTTGACCATAGTCATATCCGTGACATCCAGTGCAAAGGTCCAAACTGTTTGATTTGGAAAAGTTTCTGCAAACTCTGACTTGAGTGTCTCTAGTCTGTCTGTCCGTCGCCCTGTTAGAACGACATTCGCCCCCTGCTCCAGATAAGCACGCGCAATCGCTTCACCGATTCCTGAGGTAGCCCCTGTAATCACTACATTTTTCGCCATCTTATCCCCCTCTATCTGGTCTATCAAACACTGACAATTTCCTAGGCAGTCCAATGTTTAGCTGGGTCAAATGGAGTTCCGACAACTTGGTCTTCTGATAATTCAATAACCCCACGTTTTTGCGGAGCATTTGGCAAATTCAATTCACGAGGACTGCACATCATGCCAAAACTCTTTTCGCCACGAAGTTCGCCTGGGAAAATGAGATTGCCTTTTGGCATCATCGCTCCAGGAAGAACTACAATGGTTTTCAACCCAACACGCGCATTAGGTGCTCCTGCCACGATTTGCACTGTCTTGTCACTTGCGACTGCAACTTGGCAGATGTTGAGGTGGTCACTATCTGGATGAGCTACCATCTCGATAATCTCACCGACAACAAACTTAGGTTCTTTGTCATTGACAATCTCTTCTGCAAAGCCTTCCGCTCGCAATTCTTGGTTCAAACGTTCTACTTGTTCATCTGTCAAAAAGACTTGACCACGCTCTGCAATTTCAAACAAACTTGAAATTTCGAAAATATTCCAAGCTACTGTTTCTCCATTTTCTTTGAGGAAAACACGGGCTACTTTGCCTTTACGCTCCACGTCCAGTTTGGCATCTCCGCTGTTTTTCACGATGATCATAAGGACATCGCCAACATGCTCTTTGTTATATGTAAAAATCATTGTTTCCATTTTCTCCTATTTCAGTCCTGCTAAAAAGTCGTTAATTTGTTCCTTGCTTTTACGGTCGCGATTGACAAAACGACCGATTTCCTTGTCCTTTTCTAGCACAACAAGGCTAGGAATGCCGTACACATCCCAGAGTTTGGATAGATCCATGTACTGGTCACGGTCCACTCGAATAAAGGTGAACTCTGGATTGGTCTCCTCAATCTCTGGCAAGGATGGATAGATATAGCGACAATCGCCACACCAGTCCGCCACAAAAAGGAAGACCTTCTTGCCATCTTGCTCGACAAAACCTGCTAGCTCTTCTATACTACTAGGAGTAATCATAAGACTTCCTCCTCATAGACTAGGTCTTCATTTTCATAGACAAAGGTATAGTGACGGCCATCCTCGAAAATGACTCCTCCGACGAGTCGCTCTAGGCTACTTTCGTAGACTTGAACATAAATAGTCGCAATCTCACCCATATCTGAGAAAAGTTCGCGCACGATAGCGGTCAACTCTTCTTGAGTCTTCATGAGTTTGTGGTTATCTGCTGCTTTTTTAGCCCCTAAAGCAAGGGCACTTAGACCAGCCACAGTCAAGCCAGTCATCCATAATTTCTTAGCTTTCATACCATTCATTGTAACACAAAAAGGGCTCTAGGACAAATGAGGAAGTAGCAGAAAAGCAAGTAAAAAACCTCTTCCCTCGGTGAGGAAAGAAGACTTCTGATTCTTATTGCCAAGCGCCTGAGTTAGCAAGACTTTCCTGAATGAATTAAAAAACCTCTGAGATTCTTCTCAAAGGTTCTGATTGTGCTAATTACTGTTCTCGACTGCTGCAGTAACAAAGGCAGTGTAGAGTTCTTCTGGACGGTTCGGACGACTGGAAAGTTCAGGGTGATACTGACAAGCCACAAAGAATTTATTTTCAGGAATTTCCACAATTTCGACCAAACGATTGTCTGGAGAAACACCTGAGAAGACAAAACCTGCTGTCTCAAACTGTTCACGAAAGGCGTTGTTAAACTCATAACGGTGACGGTGACGGCGTTGCACCACTTCTTGATTGTGATAAGCAGCCGCTGCTTTAGAGCCACGTTTCAACTTAGATGGATAAAGTCCCAAACGAAGAGTTCCACCCATATCCTCAACATCAACCTGGTCACGCATAATATCAATGATAGGATATTTTGTTTCTGGTGCAAGTTCTGCAGAATTGGCACCTTCAAGACCTAAAACGTTACGAGCAAACTCGATACAAGTCAACTGCATTCCCAAGCAGACTCCCAACATTGGGACATCATTCTCACGCGCATAGCGAATGGCTTGGATTTTCCCTTCCGTACCACGTTGACCAAAACCACCTGGCACAATGATGCCATCTGCATCAGACAAGAGTTCTGCTACATTCTCTGCTGTCACATCATTGGCATTAATCCAATTGATCTTCACTTCTGCGTCGTTGGCATAACCAGAGTGTTTCAAGGCTTCGACCACTGAGATGTAGGCATCTTGCAACTCCACATACTTACCAACGAGGGAGATCTTGACTTGTTTTTTCAGGTTCATGACCTTGTCCACCATGGCTGACCACTCTGTCATATCCGCTACTGGTGCGTCTAGTTTCAAATGGTCACAGACAATTTGGTCCATACCTTGTGCCTGCAAATTCAATGGAATTTGGTAAAGGTGTTCGACATCCAAAGACTCGATAACAGCTTCTGGAGCCACGTCACAAAACTGAGCTAGTTTGTTTTTAATTCCTTGGCCAGCTGGTTTCTCCGTACGAATAACCAACATATTTGGCTGGATTCCCAATCCACGCAATTCTTTTACAGAATGCTGAGTCGGTTTGGTTTTCATCTCACCAGCAGCCTTGAGGTATGGAAGCAAGGTTGTATGGATGTACATGACATTATCTGCACCCACATCTGCCTTCATCTGACGAAGAGCCTCTAGGAATGGCAAGGACTCGATATCCCCAACGGTTCCACCAACCTCTGTGATAATGACATCCGAGTCGGTCGTTACAGCGGCACGCTTGATTTTTTCTTTCAAAGCATCTGTGATATGAGGAATAACCTGAACAGTTGCCCCAAGGTATTCTCCACGGCGCTCTTTACGAAGAACTTCACTGTAAATTTTACCAGTTGTCACGTTGGAATATTTGTTGAGGTTGATATCGATGAAACGTTCATAGTGACCTAAGTCCAAGTCGGTCTCAGCCCCATCATCCGTTACAAAGACTTCCCCATGCTGGTAAGGGCTCATGGTTCCCGGGTCGATATTGATATAAGGGTCAAATTTTTGAATGGTTACTTTGAGACCACGATTTTTCAAGAGACGGCCCAGACTTGCTGCAACAATCCCTTTCCCAATAGACGACACCACACCACCAGTTACAAAAATATATTTCGTAGACATAGATTCCTCTTTCTAAAATGCTCAAGGCCTTGTTAACTACGAGGGGAGATCGAAAACAAGACCCTTATGAATAACGACTTTTCAAGAAAACTTCCTGAAAAAACAAAAATAGCTCCCTAGTAACTAGGGAGCCCCGACCTCTAAAAGAGGTGCCCGAACAATATGATACCTCAAAGCAGAACATTTGTCAACCCGAATCGGTAAAAGATGAAAAAAGGAGATTGTTTTCAGAAAACCAACTAAAGATCCACATCCAAACGGATGACCTGCTCTAGCAACAAAAAAAGAGATCAGGCGATCTCCTCTGTGAAGTCTTTTACTCTTCTTCACTCGTTTCAGTATCATCGTCAGAAAACTCATCGTCTTCTTCGTTAAGATCCACGTCTTCACCCAAGTCATCAGGAGCGATTTCGTTGATTTCTGCATCGTAAGCTTCCACTTCATTTTTCTCATCATCTGGATTTTCATCATCATATGAAAGAGCTGGATCTGCTTCGTATGCATCTTCGTCTTCTGGATCATCTGCGTTGTAGTCAATGGCATCTGAGTCGCCATCCATAAAGGCATTGACGCGTTTTTTCTTAGCTTTTGGTGCTACTTCATCGTCGTCACTTTCTTCAAGAGCGATGATTTCTTCGTCGATTTCGTCCACACCATACCATGAACGAAGCCCCCATTTGTTGTCTCCAAGAGAGATGAAGCTACCGTCAAAGTTCAACTCTGTGTAGAACAAAGGCAAAGCTTCGCGGATATCGCTGTTTGATGTTCCAAGGTAGTTTTGAATTTCGTTTACAAGATCACTAAAATGCATCTCATGATCGCGACCACGAAGTTCCAAGATAGCACGCGCTACCTCAATCATAGATAGTTCACTTTTTTCTTGCCCAGCAAATACTTCTAATTCCAAAGCGTTTCTCCTCATTTATACTACTATCGCCAGAGCAAACAGACTCTGACCTCATTTTATCATGTACTCTTTATTGTACGATAATTTTGCGGAATAGTCAAAGGTTAAATGGGAGAAAGTGACAGGACTTTTTATTTCTTTGCTACCCAGCCGATGGAGTCGATTGGTGGAGTTGTAAGAACAAATTGACTGAGTTTTTTATGTGATAAGATGATTTCTAAAATATTGATTTTTCCAGTATAAGACGAATAAATCTTTTGCTTATAATTTTCATTCAAAAAGATATAACCCAATCAAATATTAAACTATTACTTTACATGACTATTGTTGATTTAGATTTTACTTTTTCCAGAGAAGAAAATTTATCTGTCTGTTATATAAATTAAAATGAGGTATTTAGCACCGCTACCTATATCTGTATATTTTCTTATGAGCTAACTTACTCTGATTACTCTTTGTTTCAGTATTGTATAACAAGTCATTTAATTTACGAATAATTTCTTCTTTTTGAAACTTAGAAACACTGTCTACGATTGAAACTTTTTGTGAGATTACTTCAACATACTCATCAATCATCATATTTTGAGAATTTAAAGTAGAAATCATTTTCCATTTAAACCCCTCTATAAATTGTGTATCCAAATATAAATCTTGATAAAAACTATCAATAGTTTTGAGGATATAAAATCCTAATACTCCTTCCCCACCAGACCAATAAAATGGACTGTTAGAAGTCATGGAATCAAAAATTGTTCTACTAGTATAGTTAAAATATCCATTATTATGTTGGACCCTAAATATTAATATCTGCTCAAGGCGTAATAAACTTGATACTGATAGGTTTGCTATTACATTTGATAGGCCAACTTTATTCGTATTCAAAAGATATTCAACTGATAATTGTATATCATTTTGCTTGTCCGAATAAAAATCATTTGTGAAAATTGAATCTAACTTATCAGTAAGTAGCAAATATTCTCTACAAAAGTTATCCATTTTCTTTTTATTGCTAACACGTTTCCAATGTAATTTATTAACAGAGACTTTTATACATTTTTCACTGTTCTTCGCTCTTGTTACCACTTTACCAAAGCTGAATGAATCATATATAAAGTTAAATCTGCTTGAGAATGGAAATTTTTTACCTGACAATAACCATTGAACATATACAATTTTAAGTTCTGACATTTGATGCCTTCTACCAAACTGATTAAACCAATAAAAACCTGTTATTTTTTCATTTCGTTTTGTCCATAATTTATCTAAAATTTCATCTGTAATACGATCGCTAATATTTGTTCTTAAGATTATATCTTTAGCTTGATAAAAAAGATAATTTTGTTGTTCTTCATCGCAATTCATTAATTTTTTAATCTCAGCATCATAAAATTCAATGTTATCGTCCCATTCTGTATAATCGGTATATAACAATTGATATAACATAAAAGCAAGACTGTATTCATTATTCATACTTAATATACAGTTTTTTTGGTATTGATTAAACTGCTCATAAGAATACTCTAAAGACTCAAATAACACTTTTGAATACTCATTAAACGTTCGTTCTGAACCCCTAAAAATGTTTGTATTATAATTAACATTATTTTGAAATAAATTCTTTTGCTTCCAGAACTGATACCATTTAAAATATTCAAATTCTTCCTCATAAAACTTAAAATTACTGAATCTTTTGGAACTTTTTATATTATCCTTAATTCGATTTTCTTTCAATCTGACATATTGGAAATTTGATAATTTTAATACCCTAGAATTTCCATTTTTCTTAACAGATATTTTATACAGATTATGATTATCTATTATTTTTTTGGTCGATATAATTAACCCATCATATACTCTTTGCATATCAAGCTGAGGATGTCTAAAAATCATTTTCCAAAGAGAATTCTCTACAGTTTTATCTGAAAACTTCAAAGAATTTTTTCTTCTAAAAGTAGATCCTAAAAGCTGTTGTTTAATTGGTTTTACATAGTAATTATATATCTGTTCGTTGTCAAAGTTTTTGAACAATTCATTAAATATTTCGATATCATGATTCAATAAAATATACCATGATTTAAAAGGAAGAATTATATCCAAATTAGATGGCTTCTTTCTAGTAATTCTATACCTTTTATCATCTGAGACAAACAATCTCCATTTCAGTTCCACAAACAATCTATAAAATCTATGAAATTCCTCAATATTTTTTATTATCTTCTTGTTTTTATCACCTATTTTTTGATAAACATCTTTTTGTATTCCTATAAATACTAACTCTATAAATTCTTTCTTTTCAAATTCTGATAAATTCCTTGTATCATACTTTAGCCAATTATATAGGAATCTAGGTTCTAAATTATCATAAAGCAATTGTTTCCTCATAAATTGATGATTTCTAAAAAAACTTAATTTATAAATTAAACATTCAATTAAAGTATATTCTCTATCTATTTTATCAATTTTTTTGATATATAAGTCTTTTTGAAATTCTATCCAAAATTTTTGAGTATATTCCTCTTGTATTCTTTCTCTTATTATACTTTGTAAATTATAGTCTACTCCAGAATTTATTGTCGATATAATACTAATCAAAAATAAACTCATTTTCAGAAGAAATACAAAAGCAATTAATAACAAAAGTAGTGAACTTTGCCATAGATAAACTAGATATAGATTCACTTCATTAGTTAGAAGTGATAACTTTATAATATTTGGAACTATTGTAAGAACTAGCAATGAAAATATAAACGCTTTACTTTGACTAAAACGATACCAGAAAAAATCTTTCAACACATAGCTTGTTTTATTTTTTCCAAGATACTTCCCTCGTTCATTATTCTCTGTAGTATACTGTAAAAAACCAATATAAATGCCATACATTCCCAAAACACCAACAACAAAAGAAGAAATGTCAAGAAATGATAGTAAGGATAAATTTAAAAATTTTACATGAAATATTTTCTGAATCAAAACAGATGAAACATAATAAAAAATAACGCTCAGTTTGATTATGTGATGCAGATTTTTCTTAAAATATAAATTATATATATCATTTAACTTATTAGAAAATCCATTATAATTCAATAATATTTTTTCAAAATTTGTTCTAGGAAACTGTCCAATTCCGCCATTTAAAAGTTTGTTAATATTATTTATTACAATAGCCTTCCTTTTTTGAAAATATTTTATTATGTGGTAAGGAATAAAATATATTATAGATGAACATAATATGGAAATGAATAGTAATAGAATTAAATAAAAAAACATAAGATAATCCTTTTCATTTTTGAAACAGCATGTCAACTGTAAATTATAGATATTATACCAAAAAAACACGGCTTACCACCGTGTTTCTATGTTTATTTCACCAACTTCTTCATCTCATCAATACGTGCTACGGTCGCGTCGTACTTAGCTTGGTAGTCGGCTTGTTTGTCGTGTTCTTTTTGGACGACTTCTGGTTTGGCATTGGCTACGAAGCGTTCGTTAGAGAGCTTCTTGCCGACCATGTCCAGTTCTTTTTGCCATTTAGCCAGTTCCTTGTCGAGACGAGCGAGTTCTTCTTCGACATTGAGGAGGTCTGCCAGTGGCAAGTAGATTTCTGCTCCTGTGATGACGCTTGACATAGCCAGTTCTGGTGCAGGGATGGTTGATGCAATTTCCAAGTGTTCTGGATTTGTGAAGCGTTTGATGTAGTTGACATTACTGTTAAAGAAGGCTTCCAAGTCGCTATCGCTTGTCTTAACAAGGATTGTGATTGGCTTGCTTGGTGCTACGTTCACTTCCGCACGCGCATTACGAACGGCGCGGATCAAGTCTTTGAGGCTTTCCACACCAGTGTGAGCCGCAAGGTCTTCAAAGGCTGGATTAACAGTTGGGTATTCTGCTGTAACGATAGAGCCTTCTGAAATTTGTCCAAAGATTTCCTCTGTCACGAATGGCATGATTGGGTGAAGGAGACGAAGGATCTTGTCCAAAGTGTAAAGGAGAACAGAACGTGTAATAACTTTCTCTTCTTCGTTATCACTATAAAGGACTTCCTTGGTCAACTCAACGTACCAGTCCGCAAACTCATCCCAGATGAAGTTGTAGAGGATGTGTCCAGCGACACCAAATTCAAACTTGTCAAAGTTTTCAGTGACTTTTCCGATGGTTTCATTGAGGTTGTGGAGAATCCAGCGGTCAGTGACGTTACCAGCTTCCTTGTTAACAACTTTTTCCACATTGGCCGTTGCTTGCTCAAGGGTCAAGCCTTCATTGTTCATGAGGATGTAGCGAGAAATGTTCCAGATCTTGTTAATGAAGTTCCAAGAAGCATCCATTTTTTCGTAAGAGAAGCGGACATCTTGCCCTGGGGCAGAACCGTTTGAAAGGAACCAACGCAGGCTATCTGTTCCGTATTTATCAATAACATCCATTGGATCAATCCCGTTACCAAGAGACTTGGACATCTTGCGGCCTTGCTCGTCACGAATGAGACCGTGAATCAAGGCATTTTTGAATGGCGACTTGCCAGTAAATTCCAAACCTTGGAAAATCATCCGAGATACCCAGAATGGGATAATATCATAACCAGTCACCAAGGTTGATGTTGGATAATAACGCTTGAAGTCTGCTGAGTCTATATCCGGCCAACCCATGGTTGAGAATGGCCAAAGGGCAGAACTGAACCACGTATCAAGTACATCATCGTCTTGAGTCCATCCGTCACCTTCCGGTGCTTCTTCGCCCACATAGATTTCACCCTCAGCATTGTACCAAGCTGGGATTTGGTGACCCCACCAAAGCTGACGAGAGATCACCCAGTCGTGTACATTTTCCATCCATTGGAGGAAAGTATCGTTGAAACGAGGTGGGTAGAATTCAACCTTGTCCTCTGTGTCTTGGTTGGCAATAGCATTTTTCGCCAATTGGTCCATCTTGACGAACCACTGAGTAGACAAGCGTGGTTCAACCACTACACCAGTACGTTCTGAGTGACCAACGCTGTGGACACGTTTTTCGATTTTAACAAGGGCACCGATTTCTTCTAGCTTAGCAACGACTGCCTTACGAGCTTCAAAACGGTCCATGCCTGCAAACTCGAAGGCAAGCTCGTTCATGGTTCCGTCATCGTTCATGACGTTGACTTGCGGCAAGTTGTGGCGTTGTCCAACCAAGAAGTCGTTTGGATCGTGGGCAGGCGTGATTTTCACGACACCAGTTCCAAACTCGGGATCGGCATGTTCGTCTCCAACGATTGGAATCAATTTATTAGCGATTGGAAGGATGACATTTTTACCGATCAAGTCCTTGTAGCGTGGGTCTTCTGGATTGACCGCAACAGCAACGTCCCCAAACATAGTCTCAGGACGAGTTGTCGCAACTTCAAGGGCGCGTGAACCATCTTCCAGCATGTAGTTCATGTGGTAGAAGGCACCTTCGACATCCTTGTGGATCACCTCGATATCAGAAAGGGCTGTGCGAGCTGCTGGGTCCCAGTTGATGATAAACTCACCACGGTAGATCCAGCCTTTCTTGTAAAGTTCGACAAAAACCTTGCGGACGGCTTTTGACAAGCCTTCGTCAAGAGTGAACCGTTCGCGAGAGTAGTCTACAGAGAGTCCCATCTTGCTCCATTGTTCCTTGATAGTAGTGGCATATTCGTCTTTCCATTCCCAGACTTTCGTCAAGAAAGACTCACGACCGAGGTCATAACGGCTAATGCCCTCTCCACGCAAGCGCTCCTCAACCTTAGCTTGAGTTGCGATACCCGCGTGGTCCATTCCTGGTAGCCAAAGCGTGTCAAAGCCTTGCATCCGTTTTTGACGAATGATGATATCCTGCAAAGTTGTATCCCAAGCGTGACCAAGGTGGAGTTTCCCAGTTACGTTTGGTGGTGGAATCACGATTGAATAAGGCTTAGCCTTTTGATCGCCTGAAGGCTTGAAAACATCCGCATCAAGCCATTTTTGGTAACGACCAGCCTCAACCTCGGCTGGATTGTATTTAGGTGAAAGTTGTTTAGACATGTGTTTGTCCTTTCTCTATTGTATTCATTTTATTTTGAATCTGCTTGGCAACTTCTTCTGCAGACAGATTCGTATTATTTATTTTAAAGTAGTGGTGCAACTCATTCGGTTGATGTTGAGAATTTAATTGAAGTGTTTCAGCAGTCTCCAAAATTTCTCTTTCAGATACCTCAATATGTCGTTTTAAGGGTTTATGCTTTAATCGATTCTCCGTTCGATTTCGACATAAGCGCTCTTCAAGTGTCGTTTCCAACTCAACAAACAGAATCTCTTGATGATAATCATCCAACAAATCCTGAATTTGCTTCAAATACAGCAGCTGGTACTGATTTGAAAAATCAATTACGTCTGTTAAAATCACAGATCGCTGATTCCTAGCACTTGCTCCAAGAAAAGAAAAGGTAATTCCACGAACAAATTCCCACATTTCCTCTGTATAGTCCTGATAGATTTCTAGTGCAAAATCGATGGCTTGATGGTTATAAAAGAGGGTAGCATTTGTCTTTCGAGATAGTTCTTGCCCAATCGTCATTTTCCCAGAAGCTGGAGCCCCAATGATGAAAAGATGCATCAAATCACCTCCCACTCACTCCTTAGCAAGCCATATATCAGACTGTCACAGCGGTTGCCTTGGGCATCTTTGCGGTCTCTTATGCGAGCTTCGAGGGTGAAGCCAAGTTTCTCTGCGACTCGTTGACTTTTGATATTGTTGCCAAAACAAGTCAGTTCAATCTTATGCAGATTCAATTTTTTAAAAGCTAGGTCAATCAAGGCACGCGCTGCTTCTGGAACATAACCTAGACCCCAATGGTCTGGATGTAAGATATAGCCAATCTCCAAGACATCATCCTCGTGACGACGAGGGAAATCAACAGAGCCGATGACCTTATCGGTTCCTTTAGCGACAATTCCATAGCCCGCTGGGAGATTGTTCTTTTCATTACGCTCGGGCAGAATATGCTCCAGATAATAAATCTCATCTTCCAAGCTCTTGACGGGGTGAAAGCCTGCTGGATAGGAAACTTCTGGCCTACTGGCATAGTCAAAGATATCCACAACATCAGCCACGGTACGGACTCGCAAGACCAGACGCTCGGTCTCTATTCGTTCTGGTAACTCTGCTCTTGTCATCCTTCTACCTCGCTTTCTACAAAAAATCGCCCCTGCCATCTACATGACAGGGACGAATGTGTTTATCCGCGGTACCACCCAATTTCGGGCAAGGCCCGCAACTCTTGTCTTTGAAGGATATACAAAGACACTTTTATTTCATTTTCATCCATCAGCAACCAGTTTTGACACATTTGTGGACTTCTCAGCACCGCCACTTTCTGTAAAATGTGGGATCCAAAACACCTCTAATGGCTCTATTGTAGCAAGTTTTTCTCAGAAATGCAAGGCTCAAGAAAGATTACTTGAAGCTGATTCCGTGCTCTTTTAATTTCTTGATGGTAGCTGGACCAATTCCCTTCAAGGCAAGGAGTTCTTTTTCAGTCCAGTTTTTGAAGTCAGAAGCTGACTTGATTCCTTCATCGTAGAAAGTCTTAGCACGATCTACTGAAAGGCCACCCAAAGTCGCTGCGAAATCTTCTACTGAATTGGCTACTTTTTGAGCTTGTTCCTTGGTCGCTTCTACTGCTTGTTCCACTTTTTTAGAGACAACTTTTCCTGCTTCGCTAGCAGATTTTTCTGCGTGTTTCACAACTTTCTTGGTCTCTTCGACAACTTTGGTCACCGTACTTGAAAATGCACCTGAGCGACGAAGGCTATTTCGCAATTGTTTTTTCCGTTGGAGTTTCTTTGACATGATAAAATCCTTTCAATAAAAAATCCCTGCTCTGACAAGGATTTAATAAAGATATTCTATCAAGATTTTGGCAAAAAATCAAGAAAGTATCTGTATTTTAATAGTTTCGCTCACCAAACAAGCCTTCTGGCAAATCATGGAATCCCTTGCCTGCCTTGAAGTTTTCAAACTTACCCAGCAAGAACTGATAAGCATCCAAGCGGCTTTCGTAGCGAATCATGGCATCTTTGGCACGCTCGTCTTGGTCTTCTTCGTAGACTTTTTGACTTTCCTTGTGCGCCATGTCGTTGATCATGATCTGGGTATTAACCCAGGCCTCAAATTCCTTCATAAATTCCTGTTCGTAACTCATTGATTCTCCTTATTCTAATCCACGGAAGTAGTCCGTATCAATCTCTCGGTAGGGCTGGATATCCTGAACATACTCCAGCACTCCTTGGAATTCTCCGTTTTCATCGTGTACCGCAGCATAGGTGATGTGGACAAACTTGCCTCGCGACTCTGACTTGAACCACATCTCATACTTGTCCTTGACCCCTTCACGAAGACCTTTCATAACAGCCTTTACCTTGTCTAAGTACTTGGGCGGATGACAGAGTTCTACATTGCGCCCGACTTGGGACGGCGTCCGTTTGAAAATCATCTCATCAGCTGGCGCATTGTCATTGTAATACTGAAAAATATCGTCCTTATTAACAAAAGTGATCTCCATAGGGAGGTGATTGAGGATGAGGTTGGCCTGCTCGACGGAGAGATAGCCATTCCCAAAAGCCTGTTGACTATGACGGTCCAGCACCGCTTCCTTTTCCTTAGGGGTAAAGGTAATAGTAAACTGGCCTTCAGGCGTATTGATGACTTGCTGAACTTGACCTTCTGCCGTGTCTAGTTGTACTGGCTCCTCTGCACTCTTTTCTTCAACAAAGCTCTGTCTTTCTGGAACCCATTTCTCAGACGGACGGATGATAGCATAGCCATAGGAATCGCTCTCTTCCGCAATCTGAATCCAGTCATCCTGGGTGAAGGACTCAAGAAGAATCATGAGGAGGATGGACTCTTCCTTGAAAATCATACTTTCAAACTCTGTCGCAAAAGCTTCGAAAGTTTCCTTTACAGTGCTAATTGTAACTTCTGGTAGTGCCTTAGCCGTCGCTAGAGCTATCTGAAAGAGTTCTCTGATCTGATCATCCACTCCCCACATCACTTTTGGAGGTGAATCGTGACCATAGCGCTCCATGATGGGAAAGAAGAGCTCTTCCTTGCGCTGGTAGTGGATATCAAATTGCCCCAAAAGTCCCATTTGACGGACCAAACCCTTGCGCATCTCTGCCAGCATTTCCTCATCTTCCATAGTCTCATAGGTATCTAACAATCTCCGAATGCGAATCAAGGCTGCACGAAGGGCCAGATTTTCATCCTTGAAGACGCGAACTGGGTGGCCAGGGTGTTCGGTATCCTCCACTTCAACGCCCTTAACAGCATTTTTAAAAAGATTGGCATGGACATCACAGAGCTCCATGACATCTTCAAAGGTAACACCTGAGTCTGAGTTCATCAGCTCGTGCTCCATGAGGGAAATCTCAATAGCTGAGACACCTGTAAAGGTTGCATCAAAACGCTCCTGAACTGACTCGGGAGAGGCGCCATTGTGCAATTCTAGCAAAATATCCCGTAGGATATGAATCCGTTCATCTGCCATTAGTCTAATCCAATCACTTCGTAGCCATTCGCTTCCAGTGTGCGGACAATCTTGTCCATAGGAGTTCCTTCAAGTTTAGAACCCTGCTTAAGCGATACTTTGCGACCGACTGTGTTGCGCATCAAGGGATTAGCAAGTGGTTTAAAACCCAGTTCCACTAGGATTTCCAAGACTTCTGGATGCTTATCCACCACTTCTGCAACGGGAATTGACACATCGATGATATTGTCCATGACGACCTCCATGTATGTTCTAATACTCAATGAAAATCAAAGAGCAAACTAGGAAGCTAGCCGCAGGCTGCTCAAAGCACTGCTTTGAGGTTGTGGATAGAACTGACGAAGTCAGTAATCTATACCTACGGCAAGGTGAAGCTGACGTGGTTTGAAGAGATTTTCGAAGAGTATAAAATGATTTTACTGCTTATATTATACCATATGGGAAGAGATTAAAAAACTAGCAGCGGAGTTCCTGCTAGTTTCTTTCATTTCAAGTTATTCCTTATCGTCTGGTTTTGCGAGCCACTGGGCTACATCCATCAACTTGTCAGCAAGCAGTACTTTCCCGAAACCTACTAGAGCATTGTCATCTTTTTTCATGTTCTTCAGGACTTTGAGGCTTTGCATCACAAAAAAGTAATTCCCGTAAGTCTTGGCTAGAATTTTAATGAATCCCATATTACTCTCCTTCGATGATTTCGACCTCTTTTCGAATAGTATCAACGTCTCTTTGATATTGCACTTCATTGTAGTTGACTAGCTTGGACAATTCCTGTTGCAATCTTTCTCCCATTGGCTTCATGGTCGCAAAGGTTAGGCCACCAGAAATGACTCCACCTAAGATAGGAATCACTTTCCCCATCCCTTTAACTAAGCCTCCTTTTGTCAGATTAACACCAAAAATTTTCAAAACTTTTTCTAAAATAGGATACCAGAGCGTCTTTGTCAAAGCTTTCTTGTTCACTACTTTTATGACTTGTTTGGCTACTGTCACACCGCCTGATCGAAGTAGGGCACCTGCACCATTTACTCCCAGCATCACACCGAGATACAGTAAAAGCGTGTTTTTAGCATCTTCACTCAACTCATTGCGCGATGCCCAAAGATCATCAAATCCGTAAATATACCCTAGTTCTTGAGCTAATTTCAATGAAAAAGCATAAAACTGGGCTACGTCTGTCGGGATAGTGATCGCCATAGCAAGACCTCCAGGTAGACCTGCTAACACCGATGTTCCACTGGCTAACAGGACATTGTCCTTAATACAGGCCTTGGCCACGCGATCCAAGCTTTCTTGAGGCAACAAAGAAGTCGGTCCTTGTTCAATCAAAGTTGGAATATCCTTACGATCTAATTCCTTTGAAAACTTTTCTACTAAAAATTTCTCCCGATCAACTTTGACCACGGGTAATTTTACTACTTGTTGCAGCACTTGCATAGCTATATCTTGTTTAGCCATATGTCTCTCCGTTTTTCATTCATATCAGACTTTATCATATCATACTATTTGAAATTTACAAATTTTTTAAACCGATTTTTAGCAGATGAATACATCGTCAAATAGTAATAATCATGCTCTGGAAACAAAAAAGAGGGGTGACCCTCTTTCTTATACTCAATGAAAATCAAAGAGCAAACTAGGAAGCTAGCCGCAGGCTGTACTTGAGTACGGCAAGGCGACGCTGACATGGTTTGAATTTGATTTTCGAAGAGTATTAGTTCTTATCCAGATTGCGTAGCATTGCGTCAATCTTGTTTCCATATTCTATGGACTCGTCTTTGACGAAGGTTAAATCTGGGATTTTGTACAATTTCAAATTGCGACCAAGTTCACGTTTGATCGTACCAGTTGCTTTCTCAAGCCCGATTTGAGCTTTTTGGTTATCCGAAGCAAGGTTACTCAAAATGGTGTAGTAAACCTTGGCAACAGACAAATCCCCCAGCATCTGAACATCTGTAATGGTCACACCTTGGACACGCGGATCACGGACCTTCTTTTGCAAAATCTCATTGACTTCACGCTTGATTTCCATGCCCACACGATCCGTACGGAAATGATTTGCCATGATATTCCTTTCTCTACTTTGAACCAAAAGCTAGGCCAGCAGACCTAGCTATTTTTAAATTTATTGATTTTCAGCTCAAATTGAAACGAAGTTCAATTTGAACTCATCCGCTTCTTTCGCTGTGGTGAAAGTGATGGGACTAATTTATCAGTCCCATCACAGGGGATTTTTGAGACTCTAGGCTCAAAAATAAGCAATGAAACCATCGGTTTGCTTGCGTCCCTCACCACCTAAGAAAGGAGCAAAAATCTTAACGTTTGATTTCTTCCATGACATACGCCTCAATCACATCATCAGTCTTGATATCATTGTAGCCATCAATCATCAATCCACCTTCACGACCGTTTGTAACTTCCTTAACGTCATCTTTGTAGTGTTTCAAGCTTGCGAGTTCGCCGTCATAGATAACGACACCGTCACGGATAACACGGACTTTAGAGTCACGGGTAACCTTACCGTTGATAACCATGAATCCACCGATGGTTCCCACTTTAGATACCTTGAAGGTTTCACGGATAATTGCTTCACCGATGACTTTTTCTTCAAATTCTGGGTCAAGCATCCCTTTCATAGCTTCTTCCATCTCTTCGATAACCTTGTAGATAATGCTGTGGAGACGGATTTCAACATCGTCGGCTTCTGCTTGTTGACGCGCTTGTGGTGTAGGGCGTACATTGAAACCAACGATAAAGGCATTTGAAGCTTCGGCAAGGGTCACGTCAGATTCGTTGATGGCACCAACTGCTGAGTGGACGATGGTCACTTTGACACCTTCCACATCAATTTTTTGAAGTGAGGCAGAAAGGGCTTCAACAGAACCTTGTACGTCGGCCTTGATGATCACGTTAACTGATTTAAGTTCACCAGCTTTAAGCGTATCAAAGAGGTTTTCAAGGCTGACACGTTGAGTAGCTTGACGTTGTTTCATAAGGGCACGTTTCGCACGCTCTTCACCTGCTGCACGCGCAGATTTTTCATCTTCGTAAACAACAAAATGGTCACCCGCCATTGGCGCTTCGTTCAAACCTGTGATAGAAACTGGTGTTGACGGACCTGCAACCTTGACACGACGTCCAAGGTCATTGGTCATGGCACGGACACGACCGAAGGTATTTCCGACAACGATTGGGTCTTGGACATTCAAGGTACCTTGTTGAACAAGAAGGGTTGCGACCGCACCTTTTCCTTTATCCAAGCGAGCCTCGATAACGGTACCGATCGCACGAACTGTTGGGTCTGCCTTGAGTTCTTGGATTTCAGCTACAAGAAGGACTGTTTCCAAGAGTTCATCGATATTTTGGTTGAATTTTGCTGAGATTTCAACAAATTCAGAATCTCCACCCCAAGCTGTTGACATAACACCATGCTCTGCCAATTCACCGATAACGCGTTCCGGGTTGGCACCTGGTTTATCAATCTTGTTGATAGCTACGATGATTGGAACGTTGGCCGCTTTTGAGTGGTTGATGGCTTCGATAGTCTGAGGCATAACCCCGTCGTCGGCCGCTACGACCAAGATGGTAATATCGGTAACAGATGCACCGCGCGCACGCATCGATGTAAAGGCCGCGTGTCCTGGTGTATCAAGGAAGGTAATCTTCTTGCCATTTTCCACGATTTGGTAGGCACCGATATGCTGAGTGATACCACCTGCTTCACCTGTCGCAACACGAGAGTTACGAAGGGTATCCAAGAGGGTTGTTTTACCATGGTCAACGTGTCCCATGATGGTTACAACTGGTGGACGCTCAACCAATTCATCTTCATTGAGGTAACCATCTTCGACGAAGAAACGTTCGATGTCGGCATTATCCACTTCAACCTTTTGTTTGGCTTCGATACCGTAATCCACCATGAGGAGTTCGATGGTTTCTCCATCCAAGGATTGGTTTTGTGTGGCCATCACACCCATCATAAAGAGTTTCTTTACGATTTCAGCTGGTTCACGTTTGATACGTTTTGCGATTTCCGCAACAGTCATACCATCTGTATACTCAAATTCTGTTGGCAATTCGTGGAACTTACGCTCTGTAACAGGTTTTGGAGTCTGGTTACGGTTGTTTTGCTTGTTCCCTTTTTTATTTTTCTTGTTGTTATTCCAGTTACTATTTCTTTGATTTCTCACTTGATTCTGACTGCTTCGATTCTTTTGTTGTTTTCTAGGACCATCTTCTTCGTGATCATAATCATCACGTTCTTTGTCTGGTCGAGCTTGTTTTTTACGACGTGTATCCACTGGCGCTTCTTTCGCTACAGGAGCTACTGTTACTGCTGGCTGCGTTTGTTCAGCTAGCTTAGCAGCTTCTTCAAAGATTTCCTCTGGTTCCTTGCGTTTATTAGCTTGAGCCAAGGCTTCTTTGGCTGCTTGCGATTGTTTGAAGCGCTCCTCGCTTGAGCGTGCGTACTCTGCATTTTGCTCTGCTTTTAGGGCTGCTGCACGGGCTTTAAAGTCAACACGTGGACCAGCTTGTTTTGGCTGGAAGTCTTGTTGCTGACGGCGATCATTGCCACGATTCCCTTGACCTTGTGGTTTTTTCCCTTGGTCGTTAAATCGGCGATTGTCGCGGTTCCCTTGAGCAGGTTTACCACCATTACGGCCGTCATTTTTCTGACGGTTGCCGTTTTGTTGTTGGTCACGGTTGTTGCCCTTGTTTTGTTTGCGTCGCTCTGCCTGCTCTTTGGCACGCGCCTCACGCTCCGCCTTGAAGTTTCGACTCTGTGGTCTTGCGGCCACTACTTTTTCTTCCTTAGGAGCTGCAGGTGTAGCTGATTTGCTTTCTTCCTTTGCGGCAGCTGGTTTAGATGATGCAGGTTTTTCAGCTTTCTTTTCTACACTTGCTTTTGGTGCTACAGGTTTTGCTTCTGCCTTAGGAGCAGGTGCAGGTTTAAAGCTAGCTGCGATTTGCTCAGCAGCAGCAGCTTCCACGCTCGATGAGTGGCTTTTCACATCCAAGCCCAACTCTTTTGCACGCGCTACAACTTCTTTACTTTCTTTTCCAAGTTCTTTTGCGATTTCGTACAATCTTTTCTTAGACAAATCATGTCCTCCTCTTCTATTCCATAAGAGACCTCATTTTCTTTGTAAATCCAGCATCTGTCACAGCCAAAACCTTTCGCGATTTTCCGACTGCTATGCTTAATTCCAGTGTTGAAAACACGGTTATAACTTCTACTTGATAATAGTCACTTTTATCTTGAATCTTCTTGGTCAGATTGGGACCAGCATCCTGTGCTAGAAAGACTAGCTTGGCTTTCTGGTCTTGGATGGCCTTGACCACCAATTCCTCACCTGATATGATCCGGCCTGCTCGTTGAGCAAGTCCCAAGAGATTACTTATCTTTTGCTTATTCAAGTCCTAACTCTCTTCTTTTCACTTTGTGATCCACATAGGCGATCAACTCGTCATAAAAGCTTTCTTCCACTTCCATGTTAAAGCTACGGTTAAAGACTTTCTTCTTTTTGGCCTCTAGGGCTTCTGCATTGTCTAGCTTGATATAAGCGCCACGACCATTGGCCTTGCCTGTCGGATCGATAAAGACCTGTCCTTCTTTGTTCTTGACAATGCGGAGCAAATCACGCTTGTCAATCACTTCATTGGATACAACAGACTTGCGCAAAGGGATTTTTCTTGTTTTCATCTTTCCCTCCTCTAGCAGCTTTTATTCTTCGATCAATTCATCCGCAGCTGCGTAATCCACTTGACCTGCTTCTTCCATAGCTTCAAACTCGCTTGCAGACTTGATATCGATACGGTAACCCGTCAAATGAGCTGCTAAACGAACGTTTTGTCCACGACGACCGATTGCAAGAGAAAGCTTGTTATCAGGAACTACAACCAAGGCACGTTTGCTATCATTTTCATCAAAGATAACTTGGTCAACCTCTGCAGGAGCAATGGCATTGTAAATAAATTCAGCTGGATCTGCTACCCACTCGATAACGTCGATATTTTCTTCGACAGGAATCATGCGATCGCTCTTAGCATCGTAACGAGCAGGGTGGAATTTGCTGGTGATTTTCTTGATATTAGCACCACCACGTCCAACGATTGTCCCGATAGCGTCCACGTTTGGATTGTGGCTACGAACGGCAACTTTCGTACGGTCACCAGCTTCGCGGGCTACGCTCATGATTTCAACAGTTCCATCGTAGACTTCTGGAATTTCTTGCTCCATCAAGCGTTTGATCATTTCTGGATGGCTACGGCTAACAAAGACATTGACACCACGAGGGTTGTCTTCAACCTTGTAAACGTAGACTTCGATACGGTCATGGGAAGCAAACACCTCTCCAGGGATTTGGTCTTGTTTGGACAATTGGGCTTCGATGCTGCCAAGGTTAACATAAATGAA
The DNA here is from genome assembly GCF_024295845.1 of Streptococcus sp. CF8-6. Classification (NCBI taxonomy): domain Bacteria; kingdom Bacillati; phylum Bacillota; class Bacilli; order Lactobacillales; family Streptococcaceae; genus Streptococcus; species Streptococcus sp. CF8-6. Next base: position 27,178 of record NZ_JANCOF010000009.1, read on the forward strand.
ACGGTTGTCAAAGCGTTCTACCGTACCAGACATGATTTCTTGTTCATGTTCTTTATAAGTATTGTAAGTGATGGCACGTGTTTGCTTGCGCATTTTTTCCATGATGGTTTGTTTGGCAGATTGGGCTGCTACACGACCAAACTCAGCAGGTGCTTCTTCAAACTTGATTTTGTCACCAAGCTCATAGGCTGAATTAATGGCAAGAGCATCTTTCAAGCTGATTTCCAAACGGCTATCAAATACTTCATCAACAACTTCACGGACAGTATAAACTGTAAAGTCACCTGTCTTTTCATTGAAGTCAATAGCTACGCTGTCAGATTGACCATAGCGTCTGCGATAAGCGGAACGAAGCGACTCTACTACTGCGTCGATGATGTCTTCTTTTTTGATTCCCTTGTCTTCTTCCAAAATGCGGAAGGCCTCTAGCATTTCTTTACTCATGTTCTTTTTACTTTTGAATCCTCAAAAGCTATCCTTTCTTTTCTATAGTTTTACTGCTAAACGTGCTTTTGATACTAAACTGTATGGAATTTGGACGGTTTTCTTACGTGTCTTGTCCATATACTCCATAGTCAACTCATCCCCTTCAAAGGATACCAAGGTTCCTTCAAAGACTTTTTGCTTATCAATGGCTTGGTAGAGCCCGACATGAATGTATTTCCCAACCGCTCCAGCGACAGCATCCTTGGTTTTCAAAGGACGTTCCAAGCCTGGACTGGTAATTTCTAGGAAATATTGTTCTGGGAAGGGATCAGGCTTGATAGTGTCTAGGACAGGACTGATGATTTCTGTCAAGTCTGACGTGTCGTTCAAGGTAATTCCTTCAGGTTTATCTACAAAAATACTGAGAATCATGTCACTGCCAATCTTTCCATACTCGATATCCACGAGCTCGAAAGGCGCTTGGATGACAGGTTCCACAACTTCTCTGACTAATTCTACGATTGTTGCGATTGCGTCCACCTCCTCATAAGCAAGAGGCGAAGATATTTCCCCGCCTCTCTTTCTCATATTCTTACTATCAGTATAGCACGTTTATCAATTTATGTAAAGCATAAGCACTCAAACGGCTGGTTTTCAAGCTATTTCTTAAAATTCTGCTTCAACTCGGTAGATCACTTGACCTTTGCTGGAGAATTTTTGCTCATACTCTGTCATGACATTGCCTTCAAAATCACTAGCATGCAAGTCCAGCCAAACACCGTTGAGTTTCATACCATACTGAGAAAAGCTCACTAGACTGTACTCAAACAAGCCACGGTTATCTGTCTTGAAATGGATTTCCCCATTCTCAGGTAAGATGCGCTTGAAGGTATCCAAGAAACTCTTGTAAGTCAAACGACGCTTTTCATGGCGTTTTTTAGGCCAGGGATCTGAAAAGTTTAGGTAGAGACGATCAATCTCACCGTCTTCAAAGTAGTCTGTCAAATCTGAACCATCTACCCACAGCAATTTGATATTGGGCACTCCAACTTCAAGCACCTTGTCCAAGGCATAACTCAAGACCGACTTTTGAATGTCAATCCCAATGTAGTTGATGTCAGGATTTTGCTTGGCCATTCCAGATACGAAGGCCCCTTTCCCACTTCCAACTTCAACATGAATAGGATGATCATTTCCAAACAAGTCTCGCCATTTCCCTTTAGCTTCTAAGGGATTGAGGACCACATACTGAGGATTGGCCTCTAGTAATTCTGTCGCCCCTTTACGATTTCTAACTCTCATCTCTTCTTTCCATACTTGTCACGGAAGACGCGCAAGGCGTAAATCTCCCGGTTTACATTGTCTAAATCTTGATTTTCACAGTATTTGGCAATCTGGTTCAAGTAAGAATACTGACCATACCAATACAATTTATCTAACACTGTCTGATTGTACTTATAGCCGTAGTCTCTCAACCATTGGCGCCACTGATGATCCGGAATGTAATGACATAGCAAATGCGCCACATCAAACATACGATCCGTCAGACGAACCGAATCCCAATCTACTAGATAAACGAGTCCACTCTCTGTTTCAATCCAATTACTATGACGAAGATCCCCATGCACAATCGTTGCATGGTCTTCCCTAAAACCTGGAACCGTCTTACCTAGCTCAGCAATCACACTGTTCAAATAGTGATTCTGCTTCAAGATTTCTGGAACTCCTTGCTGCCAAGAACGTAGCAAATCAACTGGTGTTTCCATGGTGTATCCCAAACGGCTCAACTGCTTCATCAAAGGACGCGAGCGGTGAAGGCGGTTCAAGATATTGATAATCTGCTTGCGATTCATATCGTAAGGGGTCAAGATTTTACCCGTCAGCCATTCCTGAGCACACATATCACGGCCATCTGGCAAACGACGAGTCCATAGTAATTGAGGAGCGATTTGTTCTCTGGCTAGGCCAGGTAGGATTGGAGAGGTGTTCATTTTTACAAAGACGCGCTTCCCATCAGGGTAGCTTCCCATATAAGCTTTGCCACTCTTCCCAGGGATAGGGGTCAGCGTTAGCTCATTATCACCCAAGTCCATTTATTTCCTCCGTATAAAGTTTCCTTACTATTCTACTAGTTTTTGGTCTATTCGTCAACCAGTCCACACCCAATTCTCAAAGAAAAGCCTCTAGATTGGCTTTAGCCATTATTATGAAAAGAAAAAGGCAAGCATCATCGTCTGCTTACCTTTTCATGATTTTTAGAAATAAGTTAAAAGTGGCAAACTGTTGTAAGACATGTGGACTAGAGTAGAAACCCACAAATTTTGGCTCTTTTTATAAGCAACCCCCAGCAACAAGCCCCCAAGTAGATAATAGAAAAACGAAGGCACATCGTAAGGTTCATGCATGAAAGAAAAGAGAGAGGAAGTCAGTACAAGCCCTAACCAAGAATTTTCAAATATAGCCCCCTGAAAAAGTCCTCTGAACATGAGTTCCTCCTGGATTGGTGCCAAAACTGTAGCACTAACAATAAAGGAAAGCGACAGTCCTTTACTCGTTTCCTCAAGGTGTTGAGCCGAAGCACCAGAAACAACTGAGAAAAAAGCATGATAGCCTATATTTACCAGCACCGTAAGAAGAAAGATTCCAATGAACAGCAAGAGTTGTTTCTTGCTTAACATACCAAAAGAAATCATGTCAAACCATTTCGCATAGCCAAAACTAAGGAAAAGCAAGAGACTCTTTACAACAATGAATGTATACTGGTGTTGAAAATAATCCCCTTGATTGACGGAATATCCCGCTGCACCAACGATTGCAAAGACTAAAAATCCCAAAAACAAGGCATGACATTTATTAAAAATTCTCATAAAACTATCCTCCCCACCAAACAGACTTCCCTACACGTCATCTTTTAGCTCTAGCCTTTCCAAAACAAACCATTTGAGTAACCAAAATCCGACCACATAACCAGCCCCTAAGAATATAGCCATTAAAGCTAACATGGGATTTAGGAAATAAAAGATCACAACAGATATAAAGGTTAGCACAAAAACATTAAAGGCAATGGTGTCAGAAGCCAAGACTAGAATATAGGGCGTCAACCAGTCTAAGGTTTTTGAATCTAGGAAAAATAAGTGTTTATACATGATGTATTCCTATACAGCATAGAGAGTATAAACTCAAAGAAATACCTGGATTAATAACTCTATATACCAATCAAATCCTCTAATGTGGCCATAAAACCGAAACTGCCGCCCCCACCAGCTGCACAAATTAAATAGATCTGAATAGTCACCATTTATATTTTCATACTACCATCCTATCAAACAAATAATCAAAACAGACAATTCTACTTTCAATTGTTCACCTTTCGCTCCACTTCCAATATAGAATTTTCCTGACTACTATAGGATTGACTAACTTCTCATGATTCGTTGTTACCATGCTTTCAGCTCTCATCAGAACCTCACATCAATAGATAAGTCGTACATCTTTTCTCGTACACTCTCGTGATTTAAATATATGGATTAGGTATACCTATTTGTGCTTTAGAGTGTGAAGCCACTTTATCCTCTAAACGTGTCTTACTACTGTTCTTTAAGCCATGATTTCGCTATGCCTTCTTCTCCCCGCTACCTCACGATAGTCGGGCTTGAGAATCGCTATTGAATTCACCGGTAGCGGGTGCACACGGAGGACTTACACATCAAATAAACGTCATGCCCGTCGTACTCAAAAAAGAAAGGACGAAATTAGTCCTTTCTCGATCTTAGCTTTTCTTCAACTCACTACAGTTGACAATGAGCCAAAGGATAGTTAATAACCTATTGAAGTGTCAAATGTTGCTAACTCCATTTATCTTCAAATTTAAATAGACACATTATCGGAGTTATCAGTAAGAAAAAATCTAACCAATTCAGATAATTCATAATATAGGATATAATACCAGCCATAACGAAAAGGTACAAAGCTGTACGATATCCTCTCTTTGGGTTTTTATCAGCCTTGGTGTTAAAAATAATGTACACACAACAAATTGCAATGAGTATAAGCTGAATCATAGTTCCATTTAACATATTAATACCCATTCCTTTTTTAAACTATTTTGGGGGTCTCAATCCAAAAGCTATAATGCCACCTACTATAGCGCCCCCTGTTGCGCAAATCAAATAAGCTTGAGGGCCTCCAGCAATACAAGATTGTCCTGCCTGAAATGCACCCGACAAGGCTCCTACAACTACATCTCCTCCCAATCCACCTCCAGAAATATTACTTAATTCTTGATTGTCTACTATTTTGTAATCAAACATAATTTCTACTCCCTTCTATGGCCAAATATTATCAGCAATTGCAGTAAAAGCACCACCAAGTTTAGCTCCAGCCCAAGCACAGCCAGCAGTCATAGCCCATGCGGAACCACCAGTAAGGAGTCCTCCTACCGTACACATAGCAACTCCGATACCTGCTCCATAGACAGCTCCTTTTCCTACTGTTCCCCAATCAGTTCCTCCCTCAATGCTAGCCAGCATTTCAGTATCCATAACCTCTAACTGTGACAACATTTTTGTATCCATGACAAATACTCCTTTTTTATTTTTAATTTTTAATTTTTGTCTTGTTGCAACTTTGACAAGTTTAGTATATCATCGTTTATTAATTTTTTTCATCCAAATCTTGAATTGTCATCGAAACGTCTTGAATTGTTAAAAAATTTAAAAAGCAAGCATTAAAAACATACTTGCCCTTTCACTCTTGTCTATAGGAAAATTCTAGCCATATGTTATTACAAACAAATAATATCATTGCACCTGTTTACCATCTATTTTTATTTATGAATTTTTTGTTTCACTTTAATCATTATAGAAGCCATAAAAAACGCGACAGCTAGCCGAATCAGTTGGTAACTTTCTTCCTCTCCTGTTTTCGGTAATAATTTTTCATTAGAAGTAATAGATTGGCTTACATAATCAAGCCCCTTAACATCGGTTAAAGGAGTTTTATTTTCTTGAGCAGCATCAAAAATAGGTTTGAGAGTTTCCAATTGATTCTTATTGTCTAACATTGCTAAATCGCCAGATTGAGTAGTTTTAGCTTTGGAAGTTGAGTTTATACTCTCCACTTTCCCACTATTTTCACTATTAGAATTGGGATTATCATTGGATATTTTCATTTCGGTTCTTTTTTCATCACTCATACCTTTACTTTCACTTACAACTTTATCACTAGTACTCATGCTGTCATTTCTAGTTTTCTCATCATGCACACTTTCTGTTACTGTATCCTCAGAAGATGCTATTGTTTCCGTTTGCTTAGGTGAGTTTCTAGAGTACATATAATCATACACCTGTTGTGCAGTCGCTCCCCCACCAACCCATCCAGATATCGGATGTCCATTTTTTAAATACAAAATTGTTGGTGTTCCTGGAATACCGACTTTTTTAAATAGAAACTCTCTCGCTTCCCCGTCAAAATCTTTACCATCCAAATCATAATATTCTAACTTCTTTTCAATCAAGTTATTAAATTCTTTCAATTCAGGAGAAAATTGACGACAATGAGAACAAGTTTTTCTACCAAAATATATAGTATGTTCCAATTGATCCTCTGTAAAAGATTGACGAACGGCTTCAATATCTATCTTTTTAAATTCCGCAACATTCTGCTCATACTCCTCGGGAGTTACAACGGAAGGTTTATGCTCCACATTTTCCTTAGCCGATGGCAAATCTGGTGCCACAACAGAACTATCATTAGCCTGAATAGAGGAAGAAGTAGTCTGTTCTTCTGCATATACAACACCCGTAGTAATAGATGCAAATACAAGTGGTACAAGTAATAGCGATTTTATCTTTTGTTTCCTCATATAGGAATACTCCTTTACATTTGTTATCTCTATCTTACCTTATTTAAGATTACAAATTCATCTAAATCTTAAATGGTCATCGAAACGTCTTGAATTGTAAAAAAATTAAAAAAGCAAGTATGAAAAACATACTTTCCTCTTTATATTGTATTGATACCAACTTGTTTGTAGACTTTTCATCCTGCTATCACATATCATTTTGACAGGCTAAACAAAATTAAAGAAACTCCCCTGTAAATTAAGCTAGCAAATACAGGGGAGAAATTTATTTTTTACGGGGTACTATCCGTATCCTTTTTGGGAGATTTTGAAAATATTTTTCTAATTAAATCATCCATATAAGGACCAAATATACCAACTACTAAACCAATTATAAAACTTTTAAAATCCATAATTACCACCAACATGTTGCTGCATAGGCTACACCTCCAAGTATAGCTCCACCCACAGCACCAGTTGCAGCACCTTGCCATGTTCCTGTTTTAATGCCTAGTTGAAGACCTCTTGCTACTCCTCCTCCAACACCTGCTTTGGCAAAATCTCCCCAATTGCAACCACCACCTTCAACGCAAGCGAGCATATCAGTATCCATAATCTTAAATTGTGACATCATTTTTGTATTCATGACAAATACTCCTTTTTTATTTTTAATTTTTATCCTGTT